>JBIIRD010000079.1:0-22046 GCA_044341745.1 Prosthecobacter sp.
GCATCCGGGGCGTGCCCACCAACAGCGCGATGACACCGCGTCTGATCAAGAAGCACTGCGAGATCGGCCCGGAGGCCGCAGGCCTTTTGGAGCACGCCATGGGCGAGATGAACTTCAGCGCCCGCGCTCACGACCGCATCCTCAAGGTGGCCCGCACCCTGGCCGATCTGCGCGGCCAGGAAAAGATCGAGGCCGACAGCATCGCCGAAGCCGTCAACTACCGCTCCCTGGATCGGAACCTGTGGCAATGAGGTCCGTAAACCAGCATCCGCAGATGTCGCAGATGTCATGGAAGAGCCGGGTGGGGGGAGGGATGGAGGGGGCGTTTCAGTAACGTGACGGAAAGTTCTCCGCTTCCTCATCCGCCTTCGCCAAGGGCTATGGCGGACAGGTAGGTTTCTACATTCTAAGATGAGCACCCCCGGAGAACATAAGACCGTTCAAGCTCGCATCCTTGCCTACGCACAGGAAGTCGGGTGGTCTTTTGTTTCAAGAGAGGAAGCCGAGCAGCGGCGTGGGTTTGAACCTCCTTCGCCATCAGGGCTACGGCGGTCAGGTGCGGATGCCTCAAAAGCAACGGGGGTCTCTCTGTTCTGCGATGATCTGATCGATGCCCAGGTGCGGGTGTTCAACCCACGCTACGCCGAGGCCGAGGGGGCGTGCATCGAGCGGTGGAAAGACGGATAGGAGACGCACCACGCCACTACGCTCGTTTTTGTGGCGCAATGGCTGTTTATGCGCCACTACCAATGGCTCTGCCGCGGCGATCACTGCTTCTGTTCCTTGCTGAATCAGGGAATTTTCATAGTGGCGCCATGACAGTCATTGCGCCACTATAAGGCTTTGAGTGGCGTATTCACGCTGCCCCCCGTTCGTCATGCCCCGCCCTCTCCCATCCAAGCAGTTGCAAGCCGTCGAGCGAGCCGTGGCCCGGTTCCCGGATGGGGCTTCGCTGTCGAATGTGCTGGGCGCGTTGCGTCCGCCGCCTGCGACACGAAGTCTGCAACGATGGCTGGCGCTGCTAGTGGCCGAAAGGAAGCTGATCCAGGATGGGGAAGGGCGGATGGCCCGTTACCGCCTGCCTCTGACAGGCGAAATGCCAGCACCCCGCCATGGATCATCTGCGGTGGTGGCTGCAACGCCCGCTGAGCTGGTGGTGTCAACCGATGCCGGACAGGTGCGCCATCTGGTCCGCCGTCCACTGATCCAGCGGAAACCTGTGGGTTATGACCCTGAGTTCCTGAAGACCTACCGTCCCAACCGCACGTTCTACCTGCCTTCAGCGATGCGGCAGCATCTGGCGGAGATCGGCGTTTCCTGGAAGCAGGGGCAACCGGCGGGCACACATGCGAGAGAGATCCTGGACCGCCTGCTGATTGACCTTTCCTGGAACTCCAGTCGTCTGGAGGGGAACACCTATTCCCTGCTGGAGACGGAGCGTTTGCTGCAACTCGGAGCGGCGGTGGAGGGCAAGGATGCTGGGGAGGCGCAGATGATTCTGAACCACAAGCGGGCGATTGAACTGCTGGTGCAGGATGCGGCGGAGATTGGTTTCAACCGCTACACGCTGCTGAATCTCCATGCTGCTCTGGCTGAAAATCTTCTGGCGAATCCTAACGCCGCCGGGAGGCTGAGGGAGATGGCTGTGGGCATCGACAGGAGCGTGTTTCATCCTATTGAGGGCCCGCAGCGCATTGAGGAGATGTTTGATCTGCTGCTGAAGAAGGCTCAGGCGATCAAGAACCCTTTCGAGCAGGCGTTCTTCAGCATGGTGCATCTGCCTTATCTCCAGCCCTTTGAGGACGTGAACAAGCGGGTGTCGCGCCTTGCGGCGAACATCCCGTTCATCCGCATGAACCTTTCCCCTCTTTCCTTCGTGGATGTGCCGCAGCGCGATTATGTGGACGGGCTGCTGGGGGTGTATGAGTTGAATCGGATCGAACTCCTGCGGGAGGTGTTTTTGTGGGCTTACGAGCGGTCCTGCGCCCGCTACGCGGCTATTCGGCAAACCGTTGGGGAGCCCGACGTGTTCCGGCAGCAATACCGGGCACTTCTGAGCGAAGTGGTTTCGGATGTTGTGCGGCAGGTCTTGAACAAACAGGAGGCCGCCCAACAAGTGAGAAAAGCCGCCATGAAACTGTCACCGAGCGAAGATCAGCGTCGTTTTGCAGAGATGGCTGAAAGCGAGCTTGCCGGGCTGCACGAAGGCAACTTCGCCCGTTTCCGCATCCGTCCTTCCGAGTTCAACGTCTGGAGGGATCACTGGAAGTAGCCTGTGGGCAAGCCCGGATCCGCCATTTTCACACTGACATCTACGGCAACCTGGAGTTCGTCGAGAACCTGAGCAACCTGGTCAAGTTCTTTGACCCCGAGGGGAAACGCGAGCGCGACCGGATCAACCAGGCGGTGCTGCGCATTCTGGCGCTGCAAGACGCCAAGAAAGTGGCCTAGCGGTGAAGAAGCTTGTGGAATGGCTGCTCCCGATCCAACCCTCCCCGCAAACCCGGCTTGAAATCCGGTGTGTCGGAGTGCAGGGGCGGGGGATTCCATCATGCCTTCATTGATTCGACCCTGGTACTGGCCTGAACGTGGTCAGCCTGAACGCACCGAGCCTTTCACCTGGATCGTGGAGGGGGTGATCGCGGCTTCGTGGTGGCCGGACTCTTATGTCTTCGACCTCTATGCGGAGAACAACATCCGCGCGGTGGTGAACTGCTGTGAGTTCGACAACCGCAGGGATGTGCCGGCCCGGTTTGTCTATCATCACATCGATGTGCCGGACTATGGGGTGCCGACGGATGCGCAGATGGAGCACTTCTTGTCGCTGATGGACGAGCATCACGAGGCGCGCGAGGCGGTGGCGGTGCATTGTGTGGCGGGGTGCGGACGCACGGGCCAGTTCATCGTGGCCTGGTGCGCCCGGGCGGGATTCATCCCGGCGGGAGAGGATCCGGTGCGGTGGATCCGGGCGCGGCGGAAATGCTGCCTGGAAACCCGCGAGCAGACAGACTGCGCCAAACGCTGGATGAACAAGCATCGGTCCCGCTGAATGCGGCGCGCCTTCAGGGGTGCTCATGCGCCTGGGGTTCGTTCGGCAGCCACTGCGGGAAGGGGTCGGGAAGGTTTCGCCAGGCTTCTGGACCGGTTGCGAATTCTTCGTCGGTGAGCAGGGCGGTGTCGAAGAGGGCGGTGAGGGCGGCCTTGTCCATGTCGCGGCCGATGAGGACAATCTCCGTGCGGCGGTCGCCGTGCGGTCCCTGCATGAAGGAGCGGATCTCGGCCTGGCTGGCTTCATCCTGCGGCCACTCGGATTCGCTCACGGCGCTCCAGAAAAAGCCGAGGGCGCGGGTGTCGCGCAGCACACCGGCCTGCGACAGATAGCCGGCGATCTCCGGCCGTGTTGCCAGCCAGAACATGCCCTTGGCGCGGATGACCCCGTTCCAGTTTTTCCTGAGCAGTTCATGGAGGCGTTGTGGATGAAAGGGGCGGCGGGTGCGGTAGACGAAGCTGCTGATGCCATATTCCTCGGTCTCCGGCGTGTGGCCCTGCAGGCTGTCGAGCCAGCCGTTTGACTGCTCGGCCTCGCTCATGGTGAAGAGGCCGGTCTCGAGGACGGTGCCGAGCGGCACCTCGCTGCGCTGGGTGAGGTGGACCTTTGCCTTTGGATTCAAGGCGCGCACGATGCCCTGGATGCGGTCGAGTTCATCGGGGCTGACGGCGTCCGTCTTGTTGATGAGGATGACGTTGGCAAACTCGATCTGGTCGGTGAGCAGGCTGGCGATGCTGCGTGCATCCTCGTCATTGAGCCCCATGGAGCGGTCAATGAGATCGTCGGTGCTGTGGTAGTCATCGAGGAAGTTGCGGGCGTCGACGACGGTGACCATGGTGTCGAGCCGGGCGAGGTCGCTGAGGCTGCGGCCTGAGTCGTCGGTGAAGGTGAAGGTCTCGGCGACGGGCATGGGTTCGGAGACACCGGTGGACTCGATGAGCAGGGCGTCGAAGCGGCCTTCACGGGCGAGCTTGGAGACCTCCTGCATGAGGTCCTCGCGCAGGGTGCAGCAGATGCAGCCGTTGCTCATCTCGACCATTTTTTCCTCGGTGCGGGAAAGCCTGGCATCACCGCTTTTGACGAGCTGGGCATCGACGTTCACCTCGCTCATGTCATTGACGATGACGGCGACCCTGCGGCCCTCGCGGTTGCGCAGGATGTGATTGAGCAGGGTGGTTTTGCCGGCGCCGAGAAAGCCGGAGAGGACGGTGACGGGGAGTTTGGCGGAGGTGGTTTTCATGGGGGTAAAATCAGTGATTCAGAGCCGCAGCAGGGAGGTGGGCCAGGGGTCGTCAAAGGCGGCGCCTTCGCGCCAGCGGGCGATTTCATCGTCGGTGCAGAAGCACTGGCGGAGTTCCGGGACGAAGACGGCAAGGTCGGCTTCGGGAGCAAGGACGGTCAGCTCGCAGCGGCGGTCACCAAACCAGGGGTGGCAGCCTTGAAGCTGCTGGCGGAGCAGGGCGACCTCCTCGGGGAGCAGCCTGCCGTCGGGGTTGGAAACCAGGGCGGCCTTCCAGTAGGCGGTCAGCTCCAGGCCGAGGCTGCCGGCGGCCTGGTTCCAGAGCAGGACCTCGCGGTCGCGGGAGGCCAGCCAGATAAAGCCCTTGCTGCGGTGGATGCCCGTGCCGAGGCGATGACGAAACAAATCCCACAGCCGCCGGGGATGAAGCGGGCGTGGATCCTGGATCACCGCACTGCCCAGCCTCGTTGTGGTGTCTGCATCCGGAGCCGCCTGCGGCCATGACGCGGCGAGAGCGCGGGCGCGTTCCAGGTCAAAGCCGCCGGTGCCCAGCACTTTGGCTGCGGAGATGCCTCCGTAGGTCACCGAGTACAGAACGGCCTGAGGATTCAGGGCGCGTAGATGACTGGCGATGAGCTGGAGGCTGGGCGGCGTCAGCGGCTCGGTCTTGGTGAGCAGAATGACGCCGGCCATCTGGATCTGCGCCGCCATCAGCGAGGCCTGCGGGTGGGCGTTGTCGCGAATCAGGCGACCTGCCCCAAAATCTTCCAGCAAGGCCCTGGCGTCGATCAGGGTGACGAAGGTGTCGAGTTTGAAGCCGGGGCGACGGCTGATCTCCTGCACCAGGGGCCAGGGGTGGGTGCTTCCGGAGGTTTCGATGATGATATGATCGAGGTCGTTCCGGTCCTGCCAGGCATCCAGCAGCTTTGCAAAGGCCGGACGCTGGCCGGCACTGATGCTGCCTGCCTGAATGCTGGCGAAATTGCCGAGTGCCTCGCTGAAGCTTCCTGCCTGGCGGAGAAGGTCACCATCCACCTCAAGCTCGCTCATGTCATTGACGATGATCCCGAGGCGCAGGGAGGGGCCGGTGGAACGCAGAAGACGCCGGAGCAGAGTGGTTTTGCCGGAGCCCAGGAAGCCAGAGAGGACGGTGACGGTTGTACTCAAGGGGTTATATGCAAAGAATTTGCAAATAAGGCGTCCTGTTTATAATGCAAATGAATTGCATGTTAACCCTCCTGTTTCCCAAGCAGCCACAGTTGCAGACCATCGTGTCCAGGAACGGCAGCACGGTTTCCACCGTCGTGCCGCTCTCACGGAAGCGCGTGCTGCTGGCGGATTTTTCCGCCGCCTTGAGCCAGCAGATGTACTATTGGGGCCGGGATGTGCTGAGCGGCGGCAACCTGCTGCTGAAGCGAGGCTTCGAGAAGCTGCCCTCTCCCGGTCTCAAGGGGACAAGCTGCTACCGCATCAGGCATGAGGAAGGCTTGATCGAGCTGCATGGAGCCTGCGCAGGCTGGTATCCGGGAACCGATGGCGGAAGGCCTGGGCTGCTGTTTGTGCGGAAGCAACGTCGTTGTGCCGCCCATCATCTGCATGAACCGGTGGTGCCTGGAAGCTACCCGGCGGAATCCCTGAGCCACGACACCGCCGATGTCCTGGCGGCCTCGCAGTTTTTTGCAGGCTGGATGCTCGACTACGAGGAGTGGGTGCTGCGAAGGATGGGAAGAACTTATCGCCCGGAATGTCGAAGAATGCTTGCCAGCCTGCCCCGGGGAGAAGCCTGGCTGCCTGATTCGGAGGCGCGGCGCTGGATGAGGTTGTTTCAGGTCGAAGGCGCCCGGGCGCCACGGGCCAGAACCCTGGCCAGGGAAGTCGCGCAGGACATGGCGGCCTCGAAGTCTGCATGGAGCAAACACTGGTGAAGGGCAGGTCGAGGCCGGGATGGAATGCGGCCCTGGACGAGGCAGTGAACATCGTGGAGGGCCCCTGAGCCCGCAGGCGTTTCCCAACAATCTTTGCTGTGGGGAAAAGGCGGCTTTGGAGCCGACGTAGTCACCTGTCACCGACCTCCCGATCCCGACATGCGCCGGCTGATTTTCACGACCGCTTTTTGGACTGCCGCTGCCTCCGCAGCTGCGGCGGACATGACGCCGGACCAGCGCGCCTTCTTTGAAAACCGCATCCGGCCCGTGCTGGTGAAGCAGTGCTACGAATGCCACTCGCAGACGTCGAAGAAGCTGGGCGGCAAGCTGCTGCTGGACGCGCCGTCGGAGATGATCGCAGGCGGGGAGTCGGGCCCGGCGGTGATTCCTGGACGGCCGGACGAAAGCCTCATCGTGCAGGCGGTGCGTTATGACGGCCTTGAGATGCCCCCGAGAAAACGCCTGCCCGAACCGGTCGTGAAGGACTTCATCGAATGGGTGAAGATGGGCGCGCCGGATCCGCGGACGGAGCCGGTCAAAACCGTGAAGCGCCGTCCGCAGGAGCCGCTGTGGTCGCTCAAGCCGGTCTCTGATCCAAGGCCGCCGCAGGTCCTGCTGACCGCCTGGCCGCGTTCGGCGGTGGACAGCTTCATTCTCTCCAGGCTTGAACACCAGGGCCTGGCTCCGGCGCCGGATGCCTCCCAGGACGTGCTGCGCCGACGCTTGAGCCTGGACCTCACCGGACTGCCGCCGGACCCTCAGGACAGGTCGGATCCGACGGATCCGGCCTATGTGGACCGCCTGCTGCAAAGCCCGCACTTTGGCGAGAAATGGGGGCGTCACTGGCTGGACGTGGCGCGTTATGCCGAGTCGAACGGCAACGACGGCCTCAGCCGCAACCCCAGCTTTCCTCATGCCTGGCGCTACCGCGATCACGTCATCCGGTCGTTCAACGAGGACGTGCCCTATGACCGGTTCATCACCGAGCAGGTCGCGGGTGACCTGCTGCCGGCGGATTCGCCGGCCCAGCGCGACCGTCAGCTGACCGCCACCGGGCTGCTGGCGCTGGGCGCCAAGCCGGCGAAGGCGATGAACGAAAACTTTGAAATGGATGTGGTGGCCGATCAGATCAACGTCATCGGGAGCGGCATCCTGGGCCTGACCGTGGGCTGCGCACGCTGCCATGATCACAAGACGGACCCGATCCCGACGCGTGACTACTATGCGCTGGCCGGCATCTTCCGAAGCTCCGAGACCCTGTGGGGCGCGGCGGCGCGTGAAGGCCTGACGGCCCCGCAGACGGCGCTGCATGAGCTGAAGGCTGCCCCGAGAATCCGGCCGCGGGTCGAGGTCGCGGCCGTGATCGCCGCGCACAAGCCGCGCAAGTCACCGGCGAAGGCCGCGCACAGCTACGCCGCCGACGCGCCCCTGGCCATGGGGCTGCGTGAGGCGAAAACGATCACGGACTGCAAGCTCAACATCGACGGCGACTCCAAGAAGCTGGGCGCCGCCATCCCGCGCGGTTTCCTGAGCGCCTGTGGAAGCGTGGAGCCTGGGGGGCTGCCGGGAGCAAAGCAAAGCGGCCGTCTTGAACTCGCACGCTGGCTGGTCAGTCCGCGCAACCCTCTCACCGCCCGGGTGCTGGTGAACCGTGTTTGGCAACATTTGTTCGGCGAGGGCATCGTCAGCACGCCCGATGACTTCGGTCTCTCCGGCAGCCGTCCGTCGCATCCGGAACTGCTGGATCATCTGGCCACCCGCTTCATGAACGAAGGCTGGTCCGTCAAAAGGCTGATCCGCAGCCTCGTTCTGAGCCGGACCTACCAGCTCAGCTCGAAGGCGGATGACCTGAAGGATCCGCAGGCCCGCGAGGCCAGGCTGGCGCTGTTCGGCCAGCATCGCCTGCGCCGCCTGGATGCCGAGTCGATCCGTGACGTCATGCTCTTCGCCTCGGGCGACCTGGACCGACGGCCTGGGGAGGGCTCGCTGATCCAGCACCGCGACGTGCTCATCAACGAGCTGCCGCCGCTCCATCAGCCCAGCCCGCACCGCAGCATCTACCTGCTGATGCTGCGCAACTCGATGCCGCCGGAGCTCACGCCATTCAACCTGCCCGACGCGACCACGGTGCTCGGACGGCGCGACAGCTCGGCGCTGGCGACGCAGTCGCTCTACCTGCTGAACAACGAGTTTGTCATCGAGCAGTCCCGCCGCTTCGCCGCCCGAGTGCTCCGGCTTCCGGGCGATGACGTCCGGCGTGTGGACCAGGCCCACCGGATGGCGCTGGGCCGTGCCGCCTCGCCGACGGAAACGCGGCGTGCCCTCGACTTCCTGAACGAGGCGGGAGCTCTGCTGGCCTCCAGCGAAACCGCGAAGACGAAGGACGGCACAGAGGCCTGGGCCGCCTACTGCCAGGCGCTGCTGTCCGCCAGTGAGCTGCGATATGTGGACTGAGGCAACCGTATGATGAAGACCATGATCCCGGACCTGACCAGCCGCCGCCAGATGCTGCGCACCGCTTCCTGCGGCCTGGGTTATGTCGCCCTGGCAGGACTCGCCGGTGCCGCGGCTCCCGGGCTTGAAGACAGGCCCTCCCTGCGTCGCCCAAGGGCCAGGCGGGTGATCTTCCTCAACATGGCCGGAGGCCCGGCGCAGCTCGACACCTTTGACCACAAGCCCCAGGTGGGGAAGAACCCCCATGCAGGATCCGTCGCCAGCTTCCGGCGTCGTGGCGCCAGCGGGCTCTGGGTTTCGGACCTGCTGCCGAACCTGGCGCGTCATGCCGACAAGCTCTGCATCATCAACTCGATGACCGCCGACACCAGCATTCATGCGCAGTCCATGCTGCAGCTGCACACGGGCGACCGGCTGCGGCCCTGCCCCAGCATGGGTGCCTGGGTGGCCTACGGCCTGGGCACGGAGAACCAGAACCTGCCCGGTTTCATCAGCTTCAACACGGCCAAGCCGGCCGAATATGCCGCCGCCCAGCTGCCCGCCGTGTTTGGCGGCACGCCGATTGGTGTGAACGGCGAGGACATGAGCCGGGCCACGATTGGAGACATCACCGGACATCATCTGCCGCAGCCGGTGAAGAGGCGTCAGCTCGACCTCATCCAGGCGATGAACCGGGATCATCTGAGCCTGCGCGGGGATGACGCCGGTCTGGAGGGCGTCATCCAGACGATGGAGCTCGGCTTCCGCATGCAGTCCGAGGCCCCCGGACTGCTCGACCTCAGTCAGGAGCCGAAAGCGGTTCTGGAGCGTTATGCCGTCGGCAAAAATCACGCGGCCGGCACCTGCAAGGCCAGCGACTTTGGACGTCAGTGCCTGCTGGCGCGGCGCTTCTGCGAGGCGGGCGTGCGCTTCATCGAAATCACTCACGGGAGCTGGGACCAGCACACGGACCATCGTCGCGACCTCACCGCGAACTGCGCCACCACGGACGCGCCGATCGCCGCGCTTCTCGATGACCTGGACGAACGCGGCCTGCTGGAGGACACGCTGGTGGTCTGGGGCGGTGAGTTCGGCCGTCCCGGCCTGACTCCGGGCAAGGACAAGGACCAGACCGGGCATCAGCATCGCGCCTTCACCTTCTGGATGGCGGGCGGCGGTGTGAAGGCCGGGTATGTGCACGGCCTGACCAACCATGACGGAAGCCTGGTCGAGGAGGGCGCGGTTCATTTCCGCGACCTGCACGCGACCCTGCTGCACCAGCTCGGGCTCGATCATGAAAACCTGGCCGTCGTCAGCGGCGGCCGGAGGATCCGGCTCACGGGTCTGCAGGGCGGCCGGGTGGTGAAGGAGATCCTCGCCTGAGACGGCGATTTATTTCACTTTTGGTTTGGCCGGGGCAGGAGCCTTGGGCTCGACGTAAGGCGGGTTGGTGTAGGCGCCGGGCGCCGTTTCCTTGAGGTTGGCGGGAACATCGGCCTGCACTTCGCCGAGCGCCCAGCGGATGCCGCCGGTCAGGATGTCCTGAAACACCGGGTTGGTCCAGATGTCCTCGCGATGGCCCATCGCGGTGTACCAGACGCGGCCGTCGCCCTCCTTGCGCGCCCAGGTGCTGGGGAAGGCAGGCCGCTTGTACTCGTCGCCCTTCATCGCCGGGGCGTCCATGACGCTGAGCACATGGATGTCCGGGCTGAAGTCCTTCAGGGAGTACCACTCCTCATGGAAGGAGTACTCGGACCCGACCTTTTCGAAGCCCGGGAACTTCGGGTTCGTGACCGTGTTGCGGGCGACCTGCTGGGCGCCATGCTTGATGAACTCCGCGCCGAGGAAGCGCACATAGGCGTCGGCCTGGCCGCCATGGTTGAGGTAGCGGTCAGGGCCCTTCTTCGACTCGTTGTTGGTGTGGAAGGTGTCGCTGGCGGAGTGCGTGCCGATGAAGCCCCTGCCGGATTTCACAAAATCAAACAGCGCCTGCTTGCCCTCGGCGGTCATGGGCGGCTGCTGATCGGTGCCGGCCTCGAGCAGGTTGCCGGTGGTGTAGAAAAAGACGGCGTCAAACTGGGCGAGGTAGTCCTTGGAAAACTTCGAGCCGTCCTTGGTGAACTCAAAGTCCCAGCCCTGCTTCGCGCCGAGCTCGATCAGCACCTTTTCGGCATGGCTGGGCTGACCCTTTTTCCAGGAGATGACGCTGTGCTCAAAGCCGCTGGACTTGGTGAAGAACAGGATGCGAGGCTTCTTCGCGGGCGAGGCGGCGAAGACGAGGCCGATGACCGTGAGCAGGCAGAGGAACGGGGCGAGGATTTTCATGGCTGGGCCGGAGAAGTGGGCGTGGATAACCATGAATTCAATCACGAAACGGACCCGGCTTGGCGAGGTCCTGGGCAGGGCTTGCGAACCCAGCCTGGCAAGGTTTTGGATACAGGATTGACAGGATTCTCATGATTCACAGGATGGGTGAATCCTGGCGTGAGTGCATGAACCTTCATGGGCGCGCCGTTCGCCGACATTCCGGGGAATGATTGCATGCTCAGCCCAGAAGCGCCTCCAGGCGCTTGATGCTGACCGGCTGGGCGGTGCCGAGCTCCTGGGCGAAGATGGAGACGCGGAACTCCTCGAACAGCCAGCGGAAGGCCTCGCGGCTGGCCTCGGAAACCTCGCGTCGCCAGTCGGCGAAGTCGGAGATGGCAAGCGCCTTCTCACGGTCCTTGGCCGGGTTGTTGGCGGCGCGTTCGGCGCGCACCTGGACGGCCTTGAGGTAGCGGGGCAGGTGCTGAAGCTGGGCGTGCGGCGTCACCAGGAGGACATCGGGCGGCAGCAGGCGGGCGAGGTCCTGCTCAAGCTCCGGATAGCGGTGCCGGGCGGCGAGGATCCTGGCCTTCAGGTCCTCGCAGGTCTTCAGCAGCTCGCGGGTCCGGTGGGCGAGGGTCGGGAAGTCGCGGCGCGCGGCCTCGCACATGGCCTGGAAACGTTTTTGGTTCAGCGGCATGACCGGGTCCATCCGCAGGGTGTGGGCGAGGATGTGCTCATGCGCCTGCTGCGAGAGGGGGGAGACGCTGGCGGGCCGGGCCTGGGCCTGAAGCTGGTCAAGGGCGCCGAATCCTTTCGCCGCCGGCATGGCGATGGCGCGGCCGTTGTCCATGCCGCGCAGCTCCTTGTGCAGCCAGGCGATGTCCTTGCCCAGTTCCATCGCTGCCAGCGCACGTATGGCAGGCGGGCTGGACTTCAGCGCCTCGGCCGCCGTGCGGAACAGGCGGACGTCGACCTCCCGCCCTTCACGCAGGCTGAGGCCGGGAAAGCCGTGCAGCGGGGCTCCGGCGATCTCCTCGACCAGGACGGACGCGGGCAGGTCGCCGAAGGTCCAGCCCTTGAGGTCATACTTTTCGTTCGCCAGGACGGCGCGCTCCCAGGCGCCGGATTTCGGCGCCTCCTTGCGGACCTGGGCCTGGATCTCCCGGAGGTCACGGCTGGCGATCCTGGTCTTCCTGTCCCCGGCGATCACCTCGAGCCTGGGCCTGAGATGCGGCGGGATGCAGTCGGCGGGCCAGTCACCGACGGTGATGTCCGCGCCAAAGATGACCTGCAGATGACGGGCGAGGGCCTCGAGGAAGTCGCCGCGTCCCGGCTTGAACTCGCGCACGATCTTCCGCGCGCTGGCCTCCAGCGGCATGAATGCGGTCCGCTTCTGCTTGGGCAGCGCGCGCAGCAGCGTGGTGACCAGCTCCTCGCGCAGGCCGGGCACCATCCACTGCAGCTCGGCGTTGGTGAGCTGGCCGGCCACGGGCAGGGGCACCTGGAGGGTCACGCCGTCATCCTCCTGGCCGGGCTTGTAGGCGTAGGTGATGGGCAGCACGCTGTTGGCGATCTGCGCCTGGTCGGGGAACTGCTGAAGGTCGGCGCTGAGATCCTCGCCGCCGGTGAGGTCCGCCTCGCGGGCGACCAGGAAGTCCGGCTGCGTGCGGACGCGTTCGTTCACCAGCTTGTTGAGGTCATGGACGGAGGAGACCGGCGTGCCGTGAAGTTGTGTGCGGTAGAACTCGAACAGCCTCTCCTCGATGGCATGCACGCGGGAGCTGCGGACGCGGGTGAGCGCCGCCTCCAGCCGCGTACGAAGCTTTTGGTTCAGCTCGAAGAAGCGATGCGGCACGTGCGCGCCCTCCTCCAGCAGGGCGCCGCGGATGAAGAGCTGCGTGGCGGCCGCCGGGTCGAGCCTGCCGAAGTCGATCTTGCGCCGCGACACCTCCAGGCCGTGCAGGATGAGGCGTTCGGTGATCAGCACGCGGCCGGCCTTGGCGCTCCAGTGGGGCTCGGCGTGCCTGCGTTCGATCAGATGGGCGCCAAGCTCGGCGGCCCATTCGGGGTTGATGCCGGCGATGGTGCGCGCAAACAGCTGCGAGGTCTGCACGATCTCGGCCGCGACGATCCACAGCGGCTGCCGGGTTTTCTCCTGGCCGGGCTTGGCGTTCTTTTCGCGGCGCTCATAAAGGTTGGAGCCTGGGAAGACGGTGACCTCCCGGTTGCCGCCGGCCTTGTAAAGATTGCGCTCCTGACGCAGCGCGATGTGGCCCAGATGACCGGAGAGAATGCAGCGGTGCAGGGCGTCCTGAGGGCCGGCGGACTTCTCCGGCTTTGGATCTGACGGGCGCGCCGGCGCGGTGGCCGAGGTGTCACGAAACATCTCGGCCAGCTGCCGCCAGACGTCGCGCCACTCCGTCATGCGGGTGAAGGAGAGGAAGTTCTCACGGCAGAACTTGCGCAGGCCGTTCTTGCTGCCCGCGAGCGGATCGGGCGCGGCGCCCCAGATTTTCAGCAGCGACATGAAGTCGCTTTCCGGACTGGCGAACTTTTTGTGCGCGGCCTGGGCGAGCTCGCGCTTGTCCTCGGGACGTTCGCGCGGGTCGGGGATGCTGAGGCCGGCGGCGAGGACGAGCATGTCCTCCAGGCAGCCCTCCTGCCGTGCCTGAAGCAGCATGCGTCCGAGCGTCGGATCCAGGGGCAGGGCGGCGAGCTCGTGGCCGCGCTCGGTCATTTCATGGGTTTCGCCGAGGGCGCCGAGCTCGTGAAGAAGGTCATAGCCGGCTCGGATGGATGAGCTGCCCGGAGGCTGGAGAAAGGGGAAGTCCTCGATCTCGCCGAGCTTGAAGGCCTTCATGCGCAGGATGACCTCGGCGAGGTTGCTGCGCTGGATTTCCGGCTGGGTGAACTTGGGTCGCTTGAGGAAGTCCTCCTCGCTGAAAAGCCGGATGCACAGGCCGTCGCGAACGCGCCCGGCGCGGCCTGCACGCTGGTTCGCGCTGCTTTGCGAGACATCCTCCACGGGCAGGCGCTTGGTGCGCGTCCTTGGGTTGTAGCGGCTGAGGCGGGCGAGGCCCGTGTCCACGACGGCGGCGATGCGCGGCACGGTGATCGAGGTTTCAGCGACGTTGGTGGCGATGATGACGCGTCGTTTGGGGCCGGGTGAAAAAACGCGCTGCTGCTCGTTGGAGGCCATGCGCCCGAACAGCGTGAGCACTTCGTAGCCGCCGCCCAGGCGTCCCTGAAGGGCGTCGCGGCATTCGCGGATGTCGCGCTCGGTCGGCATGAAGACGAGCACGTCACCGTCGGTGGTCTCGATCAGGGCGTCCTCGGTGGCGCGGATGGCGGCGTCGAGATGGGTGGGGTCCTCGTCATCCTCGCCGACGGGGCGGTAGCGGATTTCCACCGGGTAAAGCCGGCCGGAGACCTCGATGATCGGCGCACCGCCGAAATGCCGGCTGAAGAGCTCCGTGTCGATGGTCGCGGAGGTGACGACCAGCTTCAGGTCGGGACGTCTGGGCAGCAGGGTCCTGAGGTAGCCGAGCAGGAAGTCGATGTTCAGCGAGCGTTCATGCGCCTCGTCCAGAATGATCATGGAGTAGGACCGCAGGAGCGGGTCGCTTTGAATCTCCGCGAGCAGGATGCCGTCGGTCATGAACTTGACCCGGGTCTCCGCGCTGGTGTCGTCGGAGAAGCGCATCTTGCAGCCGACCAGGCCGCCCCAGCGCACGTTCAGCTCCTCGGCGACGCGCCGGGAGACGGACATTGCGGCGACGCGGCGCGGCTGGGTGCAGCCGATCATGCCGCGGCGTCGGCCGGACCGCTGCGCATGGCCTTCATGATCCTCGCCGGGATCCGGCTCCTGCAGCGCCTCGAGACACATTTTCGGAAGCTGGGTGGTCTTGCCCGAGCCTGTCTCGCCGGCGAGGACCACGACCTGATGGCCGCGGATCGCCGCGAGGATGTCCTCGCGACGTGCGGTGATGGGCAGGTCTTCGGGGTAGCGGATTGTGAACACTGGAAGGGCGGGGCGTGGCCGGGAGGGGGGATGCCGTTCTTGCCGGAGGATGCGGATGGCTGCAAACAGTTCCGAAGTCATCCGGGATTGCAAAGCGGCCTCCATGAGGCATCGGGCGTCATGTCCTCCCCCGCCATCCTGTCCGACATCGGCAACGTGCTCGTCGCCTTTGACTTCAAGATCGCCGCGCGCCGTGCCGCCGAGCTGTGCCCGTTTCCACCGGAGCAGCTCTTCACGCGTCTCGACTCCATCAAGCTGCCTTATGAGAATGGTGACATGGATGACGCCACCTTTGTGCGCGAGGCCATGAGGCTGCTCGAGTTCGGCGGGGATGAGGCGATGTTCCGCCGCATCTGGTGCGAGATCTTCACCGAGAACCAGGCGATGGAGCGCACGCTTGCGGCCTTCACCGGACGGCTGGCGATGTTCCTGCTCTCCAACACCAGCGGCATGCACAAGGACTACCTGCTGGGCACCTTCGACATCTTCAGGCATTTCCAGGGCGGGGTGTATTCCTATTCGGCGAAGTGCAGCAAGCCGGACGCGGTGATCTTTGAAAAGACGGTGGCGGAGCTTGGCCTGGAGCCGGAGCAGACCTTCTACATCGACGACCTCGAGGCCAACATCGCCACGGCGAGGCGGCTGGGCTTTCAAACGCACCTGTACCGGCTGGATGACCATGCCGCGCTGGAGCGTGATCTCGGCATGTGGACAGAGAGCGTGCTCTCGTCATAATCGGCGGCGCCACACCCCATGTCAGCAGCGCCTTCATCCATCGCCCTCATCGCCGGCAGCGGCCTTTATCCGGAAACCTTCATTGCGGCCGCAAAACGCGCTGGCGTGGGACGGCTGGTGGCGGCGGCCTTTGAAAACGAGACCCGCCCGGAGCTGGCGGGGAAGGTGGACGCCATCGGCTGGTTTCGTGTCGGGCAGCTGGGCAGGATGATTGCCTTTCTCAGGCGCGAGGGGGTCACCCAGGCCGTGATGGTGGGACAGATTGCGCCGAAGAACCTGTTCGACCTGCGGCCGGACCTCCGCACGCTGCTGATGCTGGCGAGGCTGAAGCGGCGGAATGCGGAAACGTTGTTCGGCGCGATCGCCGCCGAGCTGGCGAAGGACGGCATCACCCTGCTGCCCGCGACGACCTATCTGGAGCACCTGATGCCCGGGCCGGGACACGTGGCCGGCCCGCAGCCGAAAAAGCGGCGCTGGGAGGATGCGGAATATGGCTACAAGATCGCCAAGGAGACCAGCCGCATGGACATCGGCCAGACGGTGGTGGTGAAGAACGGCACGGTGCTGGCGGTCGAGGCCTTTGAGGGGACGAACGAGGCGGTCAGGCGGGGCGGGGCCATGGGGCGGGGCGGGGCCACGATGGTGAAGGTTTCCAAGCCCGGTCAGGACATGCGTTTTGACGTGCCTGTGGTTGGGCCGGACACCGTTCGGAACGCGGCAGAGGCGGGCGTGGACGTCATCGCCATCGAGGCGGGAAAGACCCTTCTGTTAGGCCGTGAGGAGCTGGAGATTGAATGCCAGGCCCGGAAAATAAGCCTGATCGCGCTCGCATGAGCGAGAAAAAGGCGCGGTGTTTTTTTGAAAAACTGCCTGTTATGTCTTGATTTGAAGGGGCTGCTTATGAAAAAATGAGCGCTTCCCGTTGAGACGGGTCTGACCGAGTTCCTCATCTCCAACCCCATATGCTAATCACCGCACTTAAACTTAAGTTGGCCGCCCTCGTGGCAGTCGCAGGCATTGACACCGCCGAACTGAACAGCCCGAGTTCCGACCTCGTCTCAGCGCTTCAGTCCCTGGCCGACGATCAGGCCGCCGCCCAGAAGGCCGTTCAGGACAAGACTGCCGGTCCTGACGTGAACAAGGCTTTCAATGACGCGCTGACCAAGGTGCGTGAGCTGGTGGCCAAGAATGATGCCAATGCCCAGTATGTGCTCGCGCACTGGGGCGTGCTGAGCAACAGCAACGTCTCCGAGATCATCGACCTTTACCGCAAGGCGGCCTCCCAGGGGCAGGTGCTGGCGAAGGTGGAGCTGGCCCAGGTTCTTCTTCAGGCATTCCCCCAGGACCAGGATCGCGCCAAGGAGGCCGTCACCCTGATCCAGGAAGCCGAGGCCGCTGACAACAAGCTTGCCCGCCGTCTGCTTGCCAACCTCACGCTGGCCGGTGCGCCAAACGTCGGCATCAAGCAGGACGTGGAGAAGGCCAGGGCCCTTCTGGAAAAAGGCAGCGCCGCCGGCGACGGAGAGGCGACCCTCGGTCTGAGCCAGCTTTATGCCGCCGGAGTTCCCGGAGTGGCCAAGGACGACCAGAAGTCCCTCGACTACCTCATCAAGGCCACCGAGCAGAAAAACGCCGTGGCGATGAGCACCTACGCCGCCCGCCTGTTTGACGGTGATCCTGCCAGCGGCAGCTCGAAGCCGCTCGTTCAGAAGGACCCGGCCAAGGCCATGAAGATGTTTGAAGACGCCTCCAGCACCGGTTTCGCCGCAGCCAGCCGCCTGCTTGGCGCCATCTATGAAAACGGACTGGGTGGCAACGCCCGCAACCCCAAGAAGGCTGTTGAATACTACACCAAGGCCGCCAACGGCAATGACGCCGAGGCGCTGTTCCGCCTGGGCAACTACTTCGAGACAGGCCTGCGTGATGGTGAAGGTGAAAAAGCCGAGGTGATCGTGCAGCCCAATCCCAAGAGCGCCCTCGACCTTTACCGCATGGCCGCCCAGAACGGCTCCGCCGCAGCCTTCTACAACGTGGGTGTCTATTATGAAACCGGCACGGTGGTGGACAAGGACCTGGAGAAGGCCTTCGGCTTCCTGATGCGCGCCTCCACCAACGGCGTTCCCCAGGCCCAGTTCCGCCTGGCCGGCCTTTATCAGCAGGGTGGTGGCACCCAGCAGGACAGCGTGGCCGCCCTGGCCTGGTTCCAGCGCTCCGCCAATGCCGGCTTCGCCCCTGCGCAGCTCGCTCTGGGACAGATGTTTGAAACCGGCACCGGAATTGGCGCCCCCGACTACACGGCCGCCGCCAGCCAGTATGAGTCCGCCGCCGAACAGGGCGTGCCTCTCGCCATGCTGCGCCTCGCCAGCCTCAATGAGCGTGGCCTGACGAACATCAAGGATGGCAAGACCAACCCCAACCTGCCTCGCGCCCTGGCTTATGCCATGATGGCCTGCGATGCCTCCCAGAACGCGGAAGTGGCCGTCAAGTACCGCGACGAGCTCAAGAAGAACATGAAGTCCGACGAAGTTGCCGAAGGTCAGAAGATTTACGACAGCAAGAAGAAGCCGGCCGCCGAAGCCGCTGCTCCTGCCAGCAAAGGCAGCAAGGGTGGCAGCAAGAAATAAGCCCTCGGCGGAATCTGCGAAATGATATAAAAACGGCTTGTCAAAACATCGAAGCCCGCTAGTCTCCGGCTCCCCCAACCAGGGGAGCCGGTTTTTCTTTTCCGGGGCATTAGCTCAGTTGGTAGAGCGCCTGCATGGCATGCAGGAGGTCAGCGGTTCGAACCCGCTATGCTCCACCAAACAGCGTCGACCAAAGCTGTTTGAGGGTCGCTTTGAAATGATGGGAAATGGCTGCTGTTTGCAATCCCCCGCAAACTGGCCGATAGGCTGGCCTGTCCAACATTTCCCCGAAGCATCGCGTGAACGCCTCCCGACAAACCGAGACCCCCAAGAAGAAATCCATCCTCCGTCGCCTCAAGGACGGGATTAAAAAGGTCATTGGACTGGGTGGAAAAAAGAAGGCTCCCCACCAGGAGCATTCTGCGGAGCACACGCCCGCCAAGATGCACCCGCATTCGAAGCAGGAGCATGACCAGCGCCGGCGTTCAGAAGGATCTGGAGCTGCAGCCGCGCCTCGACCTGAACGTGAAGAACGCCCCCGGACTTCTGACAGGCCCCGTGGCGGCAGGACAGACGGCCGTCATCAAGGCCGGGATCGTGGTGGCAGGCGTGAGCGTGACGGCTCGTCGTCACGCCGCGGCCGCAGCGAGGAGAAAAGCGCTCCGATCAAGAATTACGATCCGCAGCCGCCTCCCCCGGCGCCTCCTGTTCCCGAAGGTCCTTATCCGGAGGCCTTCGAGGCCCTGGGACTGGCTCCGGCGGTTCTGGCAGCCATTCGCGAATCAGGTTATGAAAAGCCCACGGAAATCCAGCAGCGCGCGATTCCCGTGGTGCTCGAAGGCAAGGATGTCATCGGCGCTTCACAGACTGGCACCGGCAAGACGGCTGCTTTTGCCCTGCCGACCCTGAGCCGCCTCGGCGCCCCGGGAGGTTTTCGCTGCCTGGTGCTCGAACCGACGCGTGAACTGGCCCTGCAGGTGGTGGAGCAGTTTGAGAAATACGGCAAGCACACGGGCCTGCGTGTCATTGCGGTCTACGGAGGCGTTGGCTATGAAAAGCAGCGCAAGGCCCTTCAGGAGGGGGTTGACGTCGTTGTCGCAACGCCTGGACGTCTTCTTGACTTCATGCAGGACAGGACAGCTGACACGCGGAACCTGGAAGTGCTCGTGCTCGATGAGGTGGACCGAATGCTGGACATGGGCTTCCTGCCGGATGTCCGTCGCATTGTCGAGGCCACGCCGAAGAGCCGCCAGACGCTGTTCTTCTCGGCCACCATGCCTCCCCAGATCAAGAATCTTGCGGACTTCGCCCTGAAGGATCCCTTGAGCGTTGAGGTGGGCATCCGGTTCTCCCCCGCGGAAACGGTCAGCCATTACATGTACCCGGTCGCCAGTGACCAGCGCGAGGAACTGCTGCTGGCCATCCTTAAGCAGACCCATTTCAACAGCCTCATGGTCTTTACCCGGACCAAGGCCCAGGCCGACCAGCTCTATTCGTCCCTCAATCAGAGCGGTGAATACAAGGTCGCCGTGATGCATTCCGACATCAGCCAGAAAGATCGTGAAAAGGCCCTCAAGGGTTTTCGTGATGGTGAGTTTGAAATGATTGTCGCCACCGACCTTGCCGCCCGTGGACTCGACATCAGCGGCGTGACCCACGTCATCAACTACATGGTTCCCGAGAATTCGGAGGACTATGTGCATCGCATCGGAAGAACCGGGCGCGCCCAGAAGGAAGGCGACGCCTACACCCTTTTCTCGGCCGAAGAGCTGCCGTATGTGGCCAGCATCGAAAGGCTCATCAATCAGAAGATCGAGCGCAAGAAGCTGCCCGGTTTCAGCTACAAGTACACCACGGTGCTGGATGAGGAGGACAAGGCGCGAGCCATCCTCCACGGCAGGAAGAAAAAGAGGCGGTAAGAAATCCGAAGCCCGAAGCCCGAAGCCCGAAGCCCGAAGCCCGAAGCCCGAAGCCCGAAGCCCGAAGCCCGAAATTGCGGATGGCGTTGGTTCTCAAAGGCATGGAACTGCCTTTTTATCTAATAATTATTGATATTATTGTTTTTGGGTCCAGTTTTGTGGCTGTTCGAACATGTTTCGCCAGCTTTCAGCCTCACGGATTTTCTTAGCCTGCCTCTTTCTGGGGTGGCCTGGGATGAGTTTGGCTTTTCTGGGCAGCTTGGAGGAGGGAGATGGTTACCGCATTCCCGGCACGGGCCTGATTGTGTCCCAGTTCTTGCCTGGTGACGCCCAGTTTTACCTCGGCAACAACTCTGCCAATGGTTACACGGGCGTTGTTGCTCCGGGCGCTTTTCCCAACACCCTGGGCGACATGACGCACGGAGCGGATGTGAGCCGCTACAACGCCGGGCAGTATGGAACGAATCTGGGTGGACCGGGCGGAACGGCCGTTGACATCGCTGACAATTCCGGGCTTTGGAAAGCTTTGAGCGGAGGTCGGTTGAATGAGGATCTGGGGGCTCCGCTATATCTGGGAAACACATTCCGGCGTGATTATGTGGCTGCCTACGGGTATTCCAACGCCAGGACCGGCAGCCAGGTGCTCAATGTGCTGGCGACGGATGAAGATCTTCAATACGCCTATCAGTTCGATGACCGGGACTTCAACGGCATCGCTCCCTCCTTGACGGGCAGCAGTCTGATTGGCCTGAACTTCTGGGCCTGTCCTTCCGATTATGATGACACGGAATCCATCAATGTGCTGGGCATGGCCATCAAGGATTCCCTCGGTCAGACTCTTCTGGAGGTCGGCTACACGGGGGACAACTTTCTTCAATATCGCATCGGAGGCGCTGCGAGCTGGCAGACAACCTCCATCAACATGGGCACCCAGGGCTGGTCGATGATCTCCCTCCAGATCGACACTGCCGTCGACACGGTCGGTCTTTCCGCCGCCGGTTTTGACAACAACACCTCCCTTCTGGGGCCGACCACCGGGCTTTTCAGCGATCAGTCGATCGGGTTTGCCGCGGCAGATCTTGCGACGCTGGAGTGGTCGGCGGTCGGCACCGTGGGGTTCAAGAACTACTTCGACGACTTTTCCTTTTCCGTCTCGCCGACTCCGGTGCCTGAGCCTGGGACGGCGCTGATGGTGCTGCTTGCAGGGCTGGGCTGGTTTGGCCGAGCTGCGTCGCGTCGGCGGATGGCGAGGTCCTTGGTGGCCTGAACGCGAATGACTCAGGGGCAGGGAGCAATTGGCCATGGACCAGGAAGGCAATGACCATGGAAAACCCAAGCCTCGAATCAGAAAGGCGAGCGGGAGAAGTCGTGAGTCACCCACCCGCGATCAACCCAAGCGCTGCGCAGCCCGGCCAGCATGCGATCCACGCCGCCTTTCTCACGCTGCCGCCAACGATTTCCCCAGGGCCTTCCACACGGTCACGAGCTGAAGCTCATGACTACTTTTTTCGCAGCGTGCCTGCAAAGTAGTGATGGGCTTCAGCCCGTCACCACCCGCGATCAACCCAAGCGCTGCGCAGCCCGGCCAGCATGCGATCCACGCCGCCTTTCTCACGCTGCCGCCAACGATCACCCCACGGCCTCCCACACGGTCACGAGCTGAAGCTCATGACTACTTTGGGGAGCATTGGAGCCCGGACATTGGACATTTTCCCGTCCAGCCCCTCCTTATCCAGGTCGTTTCATTGAAAAAGTCCCTGCTGCTGCTGCTGCTCCTGCTGCTGATGGAAGCG
>JBIIRD010000031.1:0-60218 GCA_044341745.1 Prosthecobacter sp.
TCATCGGCGATCTGGCGAAGCAAAGTAGCCATCTCGCTCCGTCGAGATGAGCCTTGGGGGTGTGCCGAGGCGGGCGTTTTTGAAGTTCGAAAACTGAGCGTGTCTGCGCCAGCCGTTCGCTCATCTTGCGGAGCAAGATGGCTGCTCTGCTAGCGCTGATCGACATCTGTCATGGCATCGTGGCTGGCGTGCTTTGTTCGTGTGTGCCGAACGGCTCATTGCCCGGTGGGGGCTGCAAGGGCTGGCTCGTAAACCCATCATCGGCGATCCGGCGCAGCAAAGTAGCCACAGCGACTCGTCACACCCCGTAAATGACAACCCCCTGCGGCTTGACGCGGCAGGGGGTTGAAAAACGGGGTGATTGAAGGTGTCGGGAGCGGTCAGCCAACGATCTCAAAGATGGCCTCGACCTCCACGGCGGCGCCGGTGGGCAGCTGGGCGAAGCCGAGGGCGCTGCGGGCATGGTAGCCGTCGCCTTCCTTGCCGAAGATGACATGCAGGAGGTCGGAGCAGCCGTTGATGACCAGGTGCTGGTCCGTGAACTCCAGGGTCGAGTTGACGCAGCCGAGCACCTTGATGACGCGCAGGCCATCGAGGGTGCCATGGGTGTTCCAGACGGAGCGCAGGATTTTTTCCGCACAATTGCGGGCGGCCTTGTAGCCTTCGTCCACCGTCAGACCGGCGCCAAGCTTGCCCTTGAGGTCGCTGACATGGCCGGAGGTGATGAGCTGGTTGCCCGAGCGGATGCAGAGGTTGAGGTATCCGGGAGTCTGTTTTTCAAAGGTGATTCCCTGGGCTTCGGCGTTCTTTTGGTAGGACATGGGTAAAAAGGGGAGGCATCAACGCTTCTGCGGGCTCAAATCTACAAAATGCCAGGATAAAGGCTGAAAAAGCCGGGATGGCGGGCGGAAAACAGGCCTGAGAAGCCACTTGCCAAACAGGGGCACGCCCCCATATTCGCGCCCCCTTATGGACATCCTGATTGGAATTCTCACGGTGGTCGAAGTCATCGTCTGCCTCCTCCTCATCCTCATCGTTCTCATGCAGCGCCCCCGCCAGGAGGGCCTGGGTGCATCCTTTGGGGATTCCGCCATGACCCAGCTGGTGGGTGCGCAGACGACCAACGTGCTTCAGAAGGGGACCGTTTATCTGGCCGTGACCCTGTTTGTGCTGACCCTGGCCCTGGCCGTGCTGACCACGCGCAAGCAGGTGGCCAAGGCGGGCACCAAGGTCTTTGACGAACCGCCTCCGCCTCCCGCAGCCCCTGCCACTCCTGCTCCTGCGGCCGCAACGCCTGCCGCTCCGGCCGACGCCAAGAAAGCTGCTGCGGATGAGAAAAAAGCACCGGCACCAGCAGCCGCTCCGGCGGCTCCCACCCCGGCCAAGGCCAAGGCGGATGACAAGGCAGGTGCCGCCAAGACCGAAGCTCCCAAGCCCGCTCCCGCTCCTGCTCCTGCGGTTCCGGCCATGAAGGAACCCGGTGAGGCCAAGCCTGCGGCGGCCCCGGCTCCAGCACCTGCGGCTGCTCCGGCAACCCCGGCGGCCGCAGCACCGGCGGCCGAGACGAAAAAGCCCTGATTTCCCCGTCCTTCGCCAAGTCACCCTGCGAAGGACCTCCTCCATCAAGAGTTAGCCTGACCTGCCATGCCCGGCGGATTGCTCCAACCCCCGCCCAAGCATCTGCGCCAGTGGTTTATGCTGGTGCTGGGGGTCCTGATGATGGGCGCCAGCGTCGTTCCCTCCCAGGGCGCTGAATTTATCCGCTGCCAGCTCGCCGACGGCTTTGATTATCCCGTCGGCAAACCCAATGCCGACGGCTACTACAAGTCGCGCGGCTACTGGCCGAACGGGCATCTGGGCGAGGACTGGAACGGAAGGGGGGGGGGCGACAGTGACCTTGGAGCGCCGATCTATTCCACCGCCCGAGGGGTGGTGATCATTTCTGAAAACGTCGGAGTGGGCTGGGGAAACTGCGTGATTGTGCGCCATCCCTACCGTGACGAGACGGGCAAGATCAACATGGTGGACAGCCTTTACGCGCATCTTCATCAGCGCGTGGTCAAGGTGGGGCAGGTGGTCGAGAAGGGTCAGCTGGTGGGCAGCATGGGCGGCAACAACGGCATGTATTTCGTCCATCTCCACTTCGAGATGCGGAAGAACCTGCGGATTGGCATGAATCGCAGCCAGTTTGCGCGGGACAACAGCAACTATTACAGCCCGACGGACTTCATCAACAAGCACCGGGTTCTGCAGACCAGCTTCACCAAATACCCGGTTCCGACCGGCTTGTTTGCCCCTTATGGCCGGGCCCTGGCGGATGCGCGGAGCGATGGTGGTGCCGGCATCCAGGTGCCCTCGCTTCCCAGCGTGGATCGTTCCAGGCTGCCTGCAGCCGGCCCGTCCGATGATGACGAGGACTTCTGGAGCAAGCTCAGGAGCCGCTTGAAGGAAGGCAAGCTGACGCCTGGAGCGGCTCCGCAAAACTAGGCGGCTTACTTCCTGCGGGCCTCGGCACCTGGTGAAGCGTCCAGGTTCGACGACCTGGCCCAGATGCCGGACTTTGCCTGGCGTGCCTTTTGATCCAGGGTCTTCAGTTCGGCCAGATAGCCTGCCTGGTCGCGGTGATCATCCGGCAGCTCGGTCATCAGGCTGCCGACCCTGGCATAGCCGCGCCGAACCAAAAGATCGGCCAGATAGACGGGGCCCTGGGGCTGCTGAACCTTGATCACGGCGTAATAGCGGACTGTGTTGGGCACGCGTTCCCAGCGGGTGAGGACATTGAAGTGATTGTCCTTCAGAAGCTGGCTGACATAGAGCGCGGCGTCCCTGCCGGTTTCGACGACGTCCTTCTCGGAAACCTGGAACCAGCGGCCCTGCTCCGCCACCCGCTGGGGGTGATCCATGCTCGTCTCAAGGGCGTCGACATAATAAAGCACGAACACATATTCTTCACCGCCGTAGCGGATCCGCAGGGTGTCCGCTTCATTGCCGCTGCTTTCCACCAGGGCTGGAGAGGGAAGGATTTGAAACTTTTCCACCGTCTGCTTCGGAACGCCGCCCTCGTCGGGCCTGCTGTAGCCGGGGATGCCTGCCACGGGAATCTTCAGCGCCGGCTGCGGGGCGGGGCGGCGCTCGCGCATGATCACGCCGGCCAGCACCACCACCAGCAGGAGCATGAAGGTGATGGCGAGATTGAGCAGGGCGGTGCGGAAGGGCATGGGATGACCGGCGTGAAATGTCCTGGATTACGGGCCTTGCTCAAGTCATTAACTGGAGTTGAGCATTTTTGAGCCGTGAACGGCTTCTTGCTTCCTCCCCGGCTTCCGCTAAACGCTGGTGTCATGTCCCTCGAATCCGACCGCGCCGAACTCGCCCAGATCCTCCGCAGCAAATCCGTCAAGACCGGCAGGTTCACCCTCGCCTCCGGCAAGGAAAGCGACCTGTATGTGGACTGCCGGGTGACGACTCTGGACGCCCGCGGCGCCGTGCTGGTGGGGCGTGTGCTGCATGACCTGCTGCGCAGGGAGGAGGTGGCACGTGGCATTGCCGTGGGCTCCCTGGGCGGTCTGACCATGGGGGCGGATCCCATCACGCTGGCGGTGGCCATTTCCTCCAGCCTGGCGGGTGACGAAAAGCCGGTGCAGGCCTTTGTGGTGCGCAAGGAGCCCAAGGGCCATGGCCGTGGCAAGCGCATCGAGGGCAATTTCACCCCCGGCCAGCCGGTGGTCGTGGTGGATGATGTGATCACCACGGGTGAATCGACGCTGAAGGCCATCCAGGCCATTGAAGAGGAGGGCGGCAAGGTGGCCTTTGCCCTCATCCTGGTGGATCGTCAGGAAGGCGGTCGTGAAAACATCGAAGGCAGGGGCTACCCGGTGGTTGCCGCCTACACACGTTCGGACCTGGTGGGCTGATGTGCGGGTCAGAGTGGCTTTTCCATCCGGAAGTCGTCCATGACAAAGCCGCTGCCGATGTCTGTGCAGACGTCTTCGATGAATTGAAAGCCGGCACGTTGGTAGGCGCGGATGGCGGGTGAGTTGGCCTTGTTCACCCGCAGCTGCAGCCGTCGGCAGCCCAGTTCCCGGGCGCGTTCCGCGGCCCAGTCCAGGGCGGCAGCACCGATCCCCTGGCCGTGCATGTCCGGGAGGAGGTAAAGCTTGTTGATGAAGCAGATGTCGGTGTCCGGATATCTTTCAAAGGACAGGTAGCCCGAAGGCCCATGGCCTGCGGCTTCAATGAGTGCAAACCAGGTGCCGCGGAGCTCCATCTCACGCGCCATGGCGGAGGGATGATACCAGACTGCCAGCATGTAGTCGATCTGGGCCGGGCTGATGATGCCTGGATAAACGGCCGGCCAGATGCGCTGGGCGAGCTTCTGCACCACAGGCAGCTCCTGGGCGTTGATGCGGCGAATGCGGCAGGTCGTCACAGGCTCCCTTGCCGGCCTGCCCAGCTGCCCGGCGGTCCAGGTCAGCGCAGCCTGCCACCGGCTGAGATCATCCGCAGGAGAAAAGGCGGCCAGTTTTTCGGCAATTTCATCCCGCCGCGGCTCGCAGAGGCTTTCTTCACGCATCTGGCGGATGTCGGGCGGGAACTCCAGCTCTGGCAGGATGTCCCGGGCCAGGCAGCCACAGGCCCAGGCCCGCCAGGTTCGCAGTTCCTTGTTCGGCTCGACCATGCGGGTGGCGAGGTGCTGCCAGTGGCGGCGCGGGTTGCCGATGAACTGTCCAGGGGGGCGCTGCAGCAGGATCCAGGCGATCGCCTGATAGGGAAGCGGGTACCGCTTTAGAACGGGTTCATCCAGTGGCAGCGCGCAGCTCAGCGCCCGGTTCAGGGCCAGGATGCTTCTGGCAGGCAGGCCCTCCTGCCAGAGTGACTGGGCGTATTGCAGGCAGGCTTCGTAAAAGGCTGCGTTGCGGGTTTTCCCAAAGGCGGTGATTTCCGCCGCCTGATGCACCCGGTCGACGACGGGCAGGAACGGGTGCGATGGGTTGACCCGGGCCATGGCGGTCAGGCATCGTCTTCCGCCCATTCTTCCATGAGCCGGGCCAGCCTGCGCTTGAGGGTGACCTTGGCGGTGGCGGACATGCGGTCGATAAAAAGCACGCCGTTGAGATGGTCGATCTCATGCTGAAAGGCGCGCGCCAGGAGTCCGTCCGTCTCCCAGACCTGGGTTTCGCCCTCAAGGGTCTGGAAGCTGACCTTCACGGAGACGCTGCGGCGGATGTCGCCGCGCAGGCGGGGGAAGCTGAGGCAGCCCTCTTCACCGATCTCCTTGTCCCTGCCCAGCTCGATCCTGGGATTGAGGAAAATGACGGGCATGTGCGCCACCATGTCGGCCTCCTGGCCGTTGATGCGCAGGTAGCTGATGCAGTCGGGATTGTGGGAGACGTCGATGACGGCAAGCTGAACGTCCTGGGCGACCTGGGGTGCGGCGAGGCCCACGCCGTTGGCAGCGTGCATCGTCTCGATCATGTCTTCGGAAAGCTTGTGCACCTCCGGCGTGACCGTGGTGATGTCACGGCATTTGGCGCGAAGGACGGGCTCGGGATAACGAACAATTTTCAGGACCATGGCAGATCCCAGGGGGTTGCACGGCTTTGTCCCGGCTGCCAGCCCAAAAGCACGATTCAGGCCTGATCCAGGAAGCGCTGCCTCCATTCGGGGCGGGGCAGCCAGCAGGCTTCCCTCCTGCCGAAGAGGCGGTAGCGGTTCCTCGAAACGAGGTCATAGACGGCGTCACGCAGAGGGCGGGGGATGATCCTCAGCAGGCGGAGCCAGGAACAGGGCGGGCCCATCAGGGCGGCCAGCTCCAGGGCCGCATCACTTTTTTCCAGGGCGCCTCCGGGGGTGAGCAGCAGCATGGAGCCGGGGTGCTCGGGGTCGAGCCCGTGCTGGCTGTAGAGCCGTCTGCCGGTTTCTGACTGGATGGGGCAGAAATGAACCAGGCCCCTTCGGTCATGAGCGAGCACCCATTGAACGGTGTGGTCACAGAGATGGCAGACACCGTCAAAGAGCAGAAGGTGACGGGATTCAGTCGGCATGAAGCGGAGAAGTCGTGCGGGTGGCGGGGGACAGCCAGAACAGATAACCCAGCATCAACAGGCCGCCAAATCCAAGCGTGACCCCCCAGGTCTGCGGATGGGAGGCGGGCTCCGAAACACGTGACCAGATGTCTGCAAGCAGGGGCAGGGGGTGGCTGACGATGTCCCAGCTGTTCCAGCGCAGGAAACGCCCGAGGTAGATGCCGAAGCCGCACAGCAGCATGCAGGCCCCGGCGAAACACCAGCTCAAGCGTCTGGATGTCCTGCGAGCGATCCAGGCCTGGACGAGATGAAGGGATTGAAAGCCCATCCAAAGGGATACGAGGGCGAAGGACAGGATCATCAGCAGGTCAAACCACAGGGGGACACCCGTTCTTGCCCTCAGATGGATCAGGTCGGTCAGCACATAGGGGGCGTTTGGGAAGAACAGGAGCCAGCCGGCAACGAGCGGAAGGCCAAGGCTCCAGCGGCCTGTGCGGGAAGATGCATGCAGCACAAGGGCGAGTCCCAGCGGGATGGCCGCCAGGAAAAGGTTCCAGGACAGGAATGCGAACTGGAGGTTTCCCGCCGAGGAAATGCGGAACCCCAGGATCGTCAGGCACCAGGCACAGGCGGCGACCGTCACGGCTAGAAGGTTGATCACGGGCATAGGCAGCGGTCAGACCGCGCGGCCATCCAAAAGTTCGATCGGGTCGGGTCCTGTCCTGTCCGGAAAGAGGCGGCTGCCAGGAAGCTTCCCACCTTTCCGGACGGAATTTGAGCCGGCTCGTCAGTCGTTGTCGAAGTCCACGTTGCCGGACAGGATGGACTGCAGCTTGGCGGACGGATCCGTGGGTGCCAGGGGGATTTGCGGCAGCATGAAGTAGCCAACGCCGGCATGGTTGCCCGCCTCGGGTACGATGAGCCCCTGGAACTTGACCGTGCGCTTGACCTCCTTGGTATTCTCCTTGGTGGTGGTGACGTCGTCGTCCTCCAGGACAAAACTGCCGCTGAAGACACCTGTCTTCAGAGCTCCGGTGATCTTGGTGGCCCCCTGGGGGACTGCCAGCAGCTTGATGGCGCTCTTGCTGTTGATGGCGATCTGCGGCGCATCGACCCGGGCTGTGGGTACGTTCGCCTCGGTGAATGCGAGGCTGGCATTGTCAGTTATCTCAGAGGGGGCGGTCACCTGCAGAAGTACGGCGGGGACCTCATAGAAACCGCCGAAGGCGTCCAGGACCACCGGCGTGGTGGCGGCCGGTGTGTCGTCAAGCCCGAAGCCGGCCCGGTAGGTGCGCGTGTTGGTGGCCGTGCCGACGACGGCCGTGGCGGGCGGGCGGGTCCAGTCAAAATCAAAGCTGGCATCTTCGTCCAGGGTGTTGTCGCTGAAGTCGTCGAGGTCGGCGCCCTTGGCGATCTTCAGCAGGCCCTGGATCGATCCCTTGCGTGCCGTGGAGTAAAGCGTCTGGTGCAGAAGCACTTCGCCATCAGGTCCGATGAAGGTGGCGCAGGTGATCTTCTCATCATCCGCCGTGCGTCCGGCGATGGTGAGCGCCCCTTTGCTGCTGACGGTGAAGGAACCGAAGCCGGCGCCCTGGGGAATGGCATCTTCGCCCAGCAGCGTGCTGCCGGAGGGAAGGCGGATGCCAAGATTGTAGAGGCCCGCGTAGGGGGGGATGGTGGTTCCGGTTGCCGCCTTCCAGCCCACTACTGCGGCGCTGACCGGACCGGCGGAGCTGACGGAGGTGATCGTCGCATTCTCAAGCCGGTCCTTGCTGTCGGACTTGATTTCAAAGGCCAGGGTCAGGGGCGGCGCGATGCCCTTGCGGGGGACAACGATCGAGGCGCCGAAAGGAGCTTTGGCGACGGGGGGATTGACCGTGTTGTCGATGTCGAAGTTCAGGTTGCCTTTGATGCTCGTCTTCACGCCCGCGAGGGTCAGGCTGCCGGAGAAGGCGCCCGTGGTTGTCACCGTGAAGTCCAGCCGGCCGCCGGCGCTGCCATTGATCGAGGCTTCGCGTTCCACCAGGCCGGTGTAGCTGCCGTTCAGGTCCGTGGGCATGTCCACGACCTTGAAGGTTGCGTCCTCCAGGGCGGGATCAGGCTTGCTGCCGTTCGTCGCCCCCAGCAGAACGGTGTAGGTGCCGGCCTTGGTCGGACGGCCGCTGATCAGTCCGGTCTTGGTGTCGAGCTTGAGCCCTGCGGGAAGGTTTTTGGCAACGTAAGCGGTGGCGGCGTTGTTTGCCGCAGGGTCAATCAGGATTTGATACTGATAAAAGGCGCCGACGACGCCATTGGGCATGTTTTGGGCAGGGTTGATGATGGGGGCGGCGCCAAACACCTTCAACGCGGTGGTTCCGCCAACCACCATGCCGCCGGGGCCGGTGACTTCGCAGAAATAGGTGTCGCTGTCGCCAGACCCTACGTTGGCAAGGCTCAAGGTCTTGGTCGTCGTGCCGCTGGCGTTCGTTCCGAGGGCGCCTCCGGCTTTTTTCCAAAGGTAAGTCAGGCCGTTGCCGGCGGCGTTGACAGTGATCTTGACGGCGGTGGTGTTTCTCGCGGCCAGGGTGCGGGCGGGTGAATAATCCTCCACCACGCCGAGCTGGGCGACATCACTCAGGGCGGTTCCAGTCGGCTTGGTGCCGTTGCGGTACTGAACCGTGTAGGCGCCCGCGTCCTTCAGCTGGGCGCTCCAGAGGTAGAAGGGGTTGGCGATTGCATCACTGATCGGGCCGTTGTTTTTACGCCACACCAGGCTCAGCGGCGGGGTGCCGGTGGCGGCCGAGGTGAAGGTGACCGGAGTGCCTGCCTTGACCATGACCGAGACAGCCCCGGATCCCGGCGAACCCGGCGGCTGAGGCTGGGTGGTGATGGTGGGATCCTTGGTGGCATTCCCGGTCAGGTTGACGATGAACTGGGGCGTGGCGAGATCGCTGCTGAAGAGGGTGAGCACTGCGTTTCGTGGTCCTCCCTCCCTGGGTTTAAACTGCACCACCATGTCCGTGAAGGCATTGCGGGACGCCTCCTTGGCGGGCTTCGTTGAGAGGATGAAGTCTGCTGCGTGGAGTCCGCTGATGGCGGCTGCGATGTTTTTCAGCGTGTTGATGCCGACGTTTTTCAGCCGGATGGTCTGGTTGACGGGAGCGCCGCCAAAGGCTGCCGTGCCAAAGTCCACGGTGGAGACTCCGCTGACGAGGCCGGTGTCCGCCGGGTGTTCAACGACCAGCCTGGCGGGCAGGTCCGCGATTCGGGGCTCGTTGCCCACCAGGGTGTCCGCCGCTGCGAAGAGCAGGCTCGTGCCCAGGCCTGTCAGGCTTCCCGGCTCGGATGAACGATCGCCCGACACAAGGTCGATGAGCATGAAGGTGCCGGCCGTGGTGCCGTCGGAAACCCAGACTTCGCGCCCGTGGACGCCATCGTCCGCCGTGAAGCAGACGACATCACCAACTACGGTCAGGTTCTGGATGCCAGCATCCCCTGCACCTGTGACCAGGCCGGTGCGGCCTGCGGTGCTGACGAGGGTGGTGCCGCCGGAGGTTCCATTGCTGACCCAGAGCTCCCTGCCGTTCACGCCGTCGTTGGCGATGAAGAACAGCTTGCCATTGGCATTCCGCAGGTCGGTTGGGTCGGATCCCAGGGTGCCGCCATTGCCATCACTGGTCATGCAGACGTCCTTCAGCAGCGTGGCGTTCCCCGCACCCGTGCTCCTCCAGACTTCACGGCCGGTCTTTTCATCATCAGCGACGAAATAGAGCGTGTTGCTGCCGACGAGGGTGAGGTGGGAGGAAAGACCGGGGTCCATCGAATGGTTGGGGCCCGACACCACATCCTTGACCACCACGGTTCCGTTCGTCGTGGGGTCACTCATCCAGAGTTCACGACCGGTCGCCTGGGCTGCGGTAATGCCGCTGCCGGTGCCGGTGGCGGCGAAATAAAGACGGGCGGAGGCTCCCGTGGGCGGCATGACGACGAAATCGGCGGGATTGGAGCCGCCCGGGCCGACGCTGATGTCCTTCACCAGGGTGGTGTTGCCCGAGGTTCCGTCCGTCTTCCAGAGCTCACGGGAATTGCCGGCGGTGCTGGCCGCAAAATAAACTGTGTTGTTGACTGCGGCGAACGGTCCCGGCGAGGAGGGGGCCGTTCCGTCGTTGATCTCAAGGAGCTGAATGGTGCCGCTGTTGGTGCCATCGGAGATCCAGAGCTCGTCATTGATGCCGGAGCTGCGGGCTGAGAAGTAGAGGATGCCCTGGTGCCAGAAGAGGTTTTCGGGATTGCAGCCCTCGACGGGATTGATGTCCTTCACGAGGCTGGCGGTGACTCCGTCAGTGATGTAAAGCTCCCGGTTTTCGTCCGAGGATTGGGCGGTGAAGAAAGCCCGGCCGTCGTTGGTCGGCGTGAAATTCATGGGGTCGCTGCCCGTGGCGCCCGGGTAAATGTCGGCGATGCGCGTGCTGTTTCCGTTGAGGTCCGTCACCCAGACCTCCCGGCCTTCCTCATCGGTGACGGCGGAGAAGATGACTCGGCCATCGCTAAGCCGTGTGAAGTCGCTGGCAAAGGAGCCGCCGGTGCCCGTGCGGAACTTGTGAACCCGGACCGTTCCCGAAGCCTGGCCGTTGGTCCGCCAGAGCTCGTCCTCTCCCAGCAGGAAGTACAACTGCGCGCCGACCAGCACGGGAGAGCGGAAGTTGAAGGGGTTGACAGTGTCCGCCGAGAAGTCCTTGACCAGGGTCACGGTCACGCCGTCCGTCCGGTACAGGCTCAGCTTCCCTTCTGAATCCGCCTTGGTGAACACGACGAGGCCGGGCGATATCTGCCTGAAATTGTCCAGGATCGAGCCCTCGGAGCCCGGAGTCAGATCGGCAAGGAGCAGGGTGCCGGTGACCGTGCCGTCGCTGGTGAAAAGCTCAATGCCGATGTCCGTGTTGTTGTTGGCGGTGAAGATGACTCGATAGGGCCTGTCAATGTTCCTCACGCTGTCGATGATGGGGGTGAGGTTGTCGATCTGGGCGTCATCGACTCCGGCGAAAAGGTCTGTCACCAGGGCGGCATTCTTGAGGCCTGTGGTTCCATTCATCACCCACAGCTCCCTGCCGTTTTCAGTCGTGGTGGCGGTGAAGTAGAGCTGCCCCCCGCTGGCCGGGTCTGAGCCAGACAGCCTGAAGTTCCTTGGGTCGGATCCACCTGCGTCAGGCACGATGTCTTTGACAAGCTCCACGGTGCTCAGGTCGGTTCTGAAGATCTCTCGGCCGACCAGGCTGGGTTCGGCTCCTTCAGAAAGGACGGCAGCGCCGTTGGCGCTGAAATAATAATAACCCGCAAACGAGGTCAGGTTGGCGATGTCGGAGCTGGTGGAGCCCGGGAAGAGGTCTGCCAGCAGGCTGGTGCCACCCAGGGTCCCGTTGCTTTTCCAGATTTCGACGCCGTTTTCGGGCGTCATTTCGTTGTTGTCAGGGTCCGAGCCGTCGTAGGCGCTGAAAAGCAGGGTGCCGCCGGCGTTGAAAAGACGGTCAATGGAGGAGCCGCTGCCGAAGTCTGCATTGATGTCCTTGACCATGCTGAGGCTCACCGTGCTGCCGCTGGCCGTGGCCTTCCACAGCTCCAGTCCGTTCACCGGGTCATAACCCTGGAAAAACAGCGTGCCATTGACGTCCGTGAGCTTGTCGGGGCCTGCGGGAGGATTGGGATAGCTGCCGGCGCTGCCCACGCGCTTCGTGTTGGCGGCGGTCCCGTCACTGACCCACAGGTCACGCGTGCCCGAGCCGTCCACGGCCGTGAAGTAGAGAAGGTTGCCTGACGCGGTCAGCTTCTGCGGCGTTGAACTGCCTGAGCCGGGCAGGAGATCCTTGATGAGTTCGGGACTTGCGGCGGGGCTGGCTGCCAGCGTGGTTCCATCATCCGCTCCGGCGACACCGTTCTGACCTGCAAAAAGAGTGACGGCGCCGGCTGTCGTCACAGCGCGCAGGGTGTGGTTGCCCGTGTCCGGGAGATAGATCACGTTGTTGCGGAATGCGGGCCGTCCCGGTGAGTTGAAGCTCGCCGCCGTGCCGCTGCCATTGGCGCTGCCGGACACGCCATCCTGACCCGCAAGAGTCGTGACGACACCGGCGGAGGTCACTCTGCGCAGCAGCTGATTGCCGGTGTCGGAGACATAAATGCTGGCTCCTGTGGAATCCGTGACAGCACCGCGCAGTCCCTTGAAGCGCGCCGCGGAGCCCGTGCCATTCTGGCTTCCCTGATTGCCGGGGCTGCCGGCAAGTGTCGTGACAGTGCCGCCCGGAGTCACCCTTCGGAGGGTGTGGTTGCCTGTGTCGGCGACGTACAGAAAGGTGTTCGCTGGATCAATGGTGATGCCCTGGGGATTGTTGAAGCGCGCGGCCGGGCCGACGCCATCGGTCGAGCCACTGGTGCTGTTGGTTGCGTCCCCCGCCACTGGGCCGACGACAACAGCCGCGATTTCCGCCGATGTCGGCGTTGCGGCGGTGAATGTAATGGTAAGCTTGCGGATCGTATTGTTGCCAGAGTCGGCCACATAAAGCTCCGTCCCGTCATTCTTGACAGCCAGGCCCCTGGGAAAGCGAAAGCGTGCGTTCGGGCCCGCGTTTCCCGCGTTCCCCTGCACCCCTGCGGACCCGGCGATGGTGGTGACGATGCCCGCCTGATTGATCCTGCGGATCGTGTGGTTGTTGGTGTCCGCCACGTAAATGACACCGTTCAGGTCCACGGCGATGCCCTCGGGCGATGAAAACCTGGCGGACATGCCTGCGGCGTTGGTGCTGCCCGCAACACCGGGCGTTCCGGCAACGATGGACACCAGCCCGGCCGGGGTGATCTTGCGGATCACGTGGTTGGCCGTGTCCGCGACATACATGTTGCCGCTGCTGTCCATGGCTGCGGTTGCGGGTGCGTTAAAGCTGGAGGGCACGGAAAGCGTCCACAGCTCTGACCCTGCCACCGGGTCATCCGCCGCAATGAACAGACGACCTGCCGCGAGTGCCAGGCCTCCTGGTTCACTGCTCGCTGGCGGGGCGTTGGTGTTGAGATCCTCCACCAGCTGTACCAGCTGTCCGGATGCCTGTTGAACCGCCAGCAGCGTCATCAGGCCGGCAATCCTAAGAGAAGGGGGGAACGTTTTCATGATATGTAAACACAGCGTATTGACACGGCAGAAAGAAGGCAATTCTAAAATAGCCAGCCCTTTGCCTGCATTGGACGGCTTTCAGGCCTGCCCTGCTCAATGTGATGTTGAAGAGCTTCCCTCGACTCCGTCCTTGCCCGGCCCGGTTTCCCCTGCATAGACGCCGCCCTCATGTCCCGCTCCTACAACCTCGCAGTCCTCCCCGGCGATGGCATCGGCCCCGAAGTCATGGCCGAGGCCCTTCGCGTCCTCGACACCGTCGCCAGCCGCTCCGGCATCAGTTTCAACTACCACCACGAACTCGTCGGCGGTGCCGCCATCGACGCGGTCGGCAAGGCGCTTCCGGAAAAGACCGTCCAGACCTGTGAACAGGCCGACGCCATCCTCTTCGGCTCCGTTGGCGGCCCGAAATGGGAGAAGCTGCCCCCCAATGAGCAGCCGGAGCGCGGCGCCCTCCTGCCTCTGCGCAAGCACTTTGGCCTCTTCGCCAACCTGCGCCCAGGCATCTGCTACCCCGCCCTCACCAGCTCCTCCCCCGTCCGCGCCGACCTCGTCGAGGGCGGCTTTGACGTGCTCTGCGTCCGTGAGCTGACCGGCGGCATGTATTTCGGCCAGCCGAAAAGCCGCACCACCCTGCCTGACGGTGACATCGAGGTCATCGACACCATGGTTTACAAGAAGAGCGAGATCGTCCGCATCGCCCACGTCGCCTTCAAGGCCGCCCAGCTCCGTCGCAAGCACGTCACCAGCGTGGACAAGGCCAACGTCCTCACCAACTCCGTCCTCTGGCGTGAGACGATGATCGAGGTCTCCAAGGAGTATCCCGACGTCACCCTCGCCCACCTCTATGTGGACAACGCCGCCATGCAGCTCATCAAGGCCCCGCGCAGCTTCGACGTGCTGGTGACGGAAAATTTGTTCGGGGACATCCTCAGCGACGAGATGGCGATGATCGCCGGCTCCCTGGGCATGCTGGCCAGCGCCAGCCTGGGCAAGCCAAAGGGCGACGGCCTCTACTTCGGCCTCTTCGAGCCGAGCGGCGGCACGGCTCCGGACATCGCCGGACTGGGCATCGCCAATCCGATCGCCCAGATCCTCTCCTCCGCCCTGCTCCTCCGCTTCGCCCTGGGACTGGAAGCCGAGGCCGTGGCCATCGAGTCCGCCGTCAAGAAGGTCATCGACGCCGGTCTGCGCACCGGGGACATCTTCAGCGGCGCGCCCGGCACCCGGAAGGTCAACACACGTGAGATGGGTGACGCGATCATCGCGGCCCTTTGATCCAAACGATGCTCATCTGCGGCGGGCGGGCGCGAATGGCGTCCGCCCGCCGTCTGTTTTGCCGCCGTCCGCTTCAGCGCTCCTCCACCCAGCGCGGGGCGGGATAGCTGCCCAGGACCTGGACCTTGGAGCCCTGGCTGCTGAGCTCCTCAATGGCCTCCTGAAGCGTGGCTTCCTCATGGTGGCCGCTGATTTCCAGAAAGAAGCGGGCCTGGTTGCCGGCATTGTCAGCAGGCACGGGGCGGTTTTCGATCTGGCGTACGTTGACATTCCGTCGCGCAAACACCTGCAGCACCTCCAGCAGGGCGCCCACCCGGTCGGTGGCATTGACCATGAGCATGGTGTTGTCATTGCCGCTCGGACCGCCGCTGCGCCTTCCCAGGATGATGAAGCGCGCGCGGCTGGAGATCTCACGCGGGCTGGCGGCGACGACCTTCAGCTCATGAAGCTCGGCCCCGAGCGGGGTGCCGAGGGCGGCGGCGCCCTTTTCCGTCTCGGCATGCGTGGCGGCCAGGCTGGAGGAGGCGCTTTCGACCAGCCGGGCTCCGGGGAAACGCTGCCCCAGCCAGGTGCGGCAGGGGGCGAGCATCTGCGGGTGGCCGTAAATGGCGGCGGGCGGTGATTCGTCGTCCTGCGCCATCACCACGGTTTCCAGCTTCCAGAGGATCTCGGCATAGATCTGCAGCTGCGAGTCCACCAGATGGTCCAGGGTGTGGTGCACGGCCCCTTCGGTGCTGTGTTCGATGGGCAGCACAGCGTAGTCCACCTCACGCGAGGCGACACGGTCAAAAGCGCCTTCTATGGCCTCCTCGGCGATGTATTCGACGCTGTTGCCAAACTTGTGAACGGCGACCTGATGCGTCCAGGATCCGGCGGGTCCGAGATAGGCGATCTTCAGGCTGTCCTCGAGGGCCAGCGCGGCGCTCATGATCTCACGAAAAATGGACCGGATGGCCTTTTCGGTGAGCTTGCCGTGCTGGTTGGCGTTGATCTGGCAGAGCTTGCGCAGCAGGGCCTCCTCACGGCAGGGCACGTAGATGTCGAGGCCGGCCCTCTTTTTGACCTCGGCCACCTGCAGGACCAGGTCGGCACGCTGGTTGAGCAGGCGGATGAGCTGCTCGTCGATGGCGTCAATCCCGGTGCGGATGGCCTGCAGGTCCAGGCTGGCCGGGCTCGCCGCTGGATCCTCGGAACCGGGGGATGGAGGCGAGTCGGACATGCGGCGTGGAGTTACTCGGCGGCGGGTGTCTCGGTCGCGTCGCTGGATTCAGCCTGGGGCTGCGGTTCCAGGGAGAGCTGGGTTTCCTCGGGGACGGCGTTGCCTGGCTGTTCTTCCGGAGCCGTGGGCAGCTTCACCCGGCGCAGTTCCTGGGAGTTGGGCAGTTCATCGAGGTTCTTGACGGCAAAGTGGTCCAGGAAGGAGTCGGTGGTGCCGTAGAGCAGCGGCTTGCCGGGCAGTTCGGCACGGCCTTCGATCTTGATCAGGCCGCGGTCCACCAGCTGCTGGACCATGGCATCGACGCTGACACCGCGGACGGCCTCGATGCCGGCCTTGGTGATCGGCTGGCGGTAGGCGATGATCGCCAGGGTCTCCAGCGCAGGCTGGCTGAGGCGCTGGACCTTTTTTCCAGGGAACAGCGCCCGGCACCATTCGGCATAATCGGCCTTGGCGCAGAGACGCCAGCCGTGCGGACGTTCGGCGATGGTGAAGGCGCGGCCGTCCTTGTCATAGTGGGCGATGAGGCTGTCGATCGCCTCACGGACGGAGAGCTCATCGACCGTCAGCAGCGCCTCGACATAGTCGGGCACCTCGGCGGGGTCGTTGGCCGCCTCCTTGATGTCCTTCGCCGTCTCCTTCACCGCCGTGGCCATCTGCGTCAGAGGCAGAGGTTCCTGGGTGGCGAAGAGGAGGGATTCAACAATGGCGGTCAGTTCCATGAGCAGCTGGGAAAAAGCGGGCGCGCACCCAAAGCAAGCCCGCCGGGGGAGTCAAGGCGGCTTCCTGGACCTAAAGTGCCCGCCTTTGCCTTCCGGATGCAAGCTTGTCGTGAGATCGGACGCGATCTGAACGTTGGATGGCTCCCATGAAATTCGCCCTGTCCCTGCTGTTCCTGGCCACGATTTCCTTTGCCGCCGAGGCTCCGGCGCAGAAGGCGGCGCCCAAAAAGGCCCCCGCTGCCGCCGCCAAGCCCAAGGCCGCCACCAAGAAGGTCTATCCCAAAAATCCGCCCCCCACAGTGGCCAACTTCAAGTACGGGCCGCACGAGCGGAACGTCCTGGACTTCTGGAAGGCGGCCTCCGACAAGCCGGCGCCGCTGCTTTTTTACATCCATGGCGGCGGCTGGATGGGCGGGGACAAGGCGGGCATCGCCGTGGAGCCCTTTCTCAAGGAGGGCATCTCCGTCGTCTCCATCAACTACCGCTACATCTCCCAGGCCCAGGGCGTGGTGCCGCCCGTGAAGGCGCCGCTCCATGACGCGGCCCTCGCCCTGCAGACCGTGCGCAGCAAGGCGGCGGAATGGAACATCGACAAGGTGCGCATCGGCGCCAGCGGCGGCTCCGCCGGAGCCTGCAGCAGCCTCTGGCTGGCCTTCCATCCGGACATGGCCGACCCGAAAAGCAGCGACCCTGTGGCGCGTGAGTCCTCCCGTCTTTTCTGTGCGGCGGTCAATGGCGCCCAGACGACCCTGGACCCGCGGCAGATGAAGGAATGGACCCCGAACAGCCGCTACGGAGGGCACGCCTTCCTGAAAAAGGAGGACTACAAGGACTTCGCCGCCTTCCTCGCCGCCCGTGAAAAGATCCTGCCCTGGATCGCCGAATACTCACCCTACGCGCTGGTCAGCTCCGATGACCCGCCGGTTTACCTCAGCTTCAGCGCTCCGCCCGCCCTGGGCCAGGAACAGAAGGACCCGACCCACACGGCCAACTTTGGCGTGAAGCTCCAGGAGCATTGCAAGGCCAGCGGGGTCGCCTGCGAACTCTTTTATCCCGGCGTGACCGACGTGAAGGCGAAATCGACGGTGGAATACCTCATCGCGACGCTGAAGAAGCCCTGAGGCTGGCCTAACGGCATGTTCTTCAACAGCCTGCCGGTCAGGCGGAGGCTCCCGCGCCGATCGTGATGCGCCTGGCCGGGATGGGGGACTCGACGATGCCCTCGGCCGTCTCCTGCTTCAGCCGCAGCTGGCCGCAGGCGGCGGAGATGTCGTGACCTTTTTCCAGGCGCAGGGTCGCGGTGACGCCGCCCGCCTCCAGCACGTCACGGAAGGCGATGCAGTGCGCCTCGTCAGGGCGCTCCCAGGGCAGGCCTTCCACGGTGTTGTAGGGGATCAGGTTGACCCGCGCGTCGATGGCCCGTGCGCGCCTCGCCAGAAGCCGCGCCTGCTCCAGCATGTCGTTGACGCCCTCGATGAGGATGTACTCCAGCGTGATGCGCTGCTTGCGCTTCGAGCGCCAGTATTGCAGGGCCTCGAACAGCTCGGCGATGTTGTGCTTTTTGTTCACCGGCATGATGCGCTCGCGCACCTCGTCACTGGCCCCGTGAAGGGAGATCGCCAGGCGGATCTGCAGCGGAAAATCCGCCAGCCTGCGGATCTGCGGCGCCAGGCCGCTGGTGCTCACCGTCATGTGACGTGCGCCGATGCCGACGCCCCAGTCCGCGTTCAGGATTTCAATCGCGCGCGTGAGGCTGCTGAAGTTGGCCAGCGGCTCGCCCATGCCCATGAAGACCAGGTTGTCCACCCGGTCGGCCGCCATGGCCTCCGCCTGGACGACCTGCTCGACGATCTCAGCCGCCGTCAGGTTGCGGGTGAAGCCGGCCAGGCCGCTGGCGCAGAACTTGCAGTCGTAGGCGCAGCCGACCTGGCTGGAGACGCAGAGCGTCAGGCGGTCGGACCGTCCTCCGTAGAGGGCCGGGTTGGCCGGGATCAGCACCGTCTCGACATAGCGCCCGTCCTGCAGTTTCAGCAGCAGCTTGCGCGTGGTGTCCGCGGAGCCGGTGACCTGCGAAAGCGTCATGCTGCGTGTGACAAATCGTTCCGCCAGCGCCTGGCGCAGGCTCTTGGAGAGGCTCGACATCGCCTCGATGCTCACGGCCCTTTTTTTGAAGACCCACTCCACGATCTGCCGGGCGCGGAACGCCGGCTCGCCCAGTGCGGCCACGGCTTCCGCCACCTCCTCAGGCTTCAGTCCCAGCAGGCAGGGCAGGGGCGCGGCCTTTTCCGCGGACATGCGTTCAGCGGGTTTGCTCATTCGGCATGGAAGGCCTTCACCACCTCCTTCACCCTCGGCACGTTGTTCTTGTCACGGGCGAACAGGATCTTGCGTTCGTGATAATATTTGGTCAGGCCGTTGGGCAGCGAGTACAGCCACTCCTCGTCGTTGTTCCGGCGCTCAAACGGCACGCCCACCCACTCAAAGACCTGGCGCCCGTCCATGCCCGGCTTGATGCGGCTGAAGTGGTTGTCCGAATACTTCATTGCATACCTCGTGCTGGACTGCAGGAAATGGGACGTGGCCTCCACGGCCTCGTTGACCGAATAACCAAAACTGAGGATGTAGTAGGCAAGGATCAGGGCGGGCAGGCCCACAATGGCCAGCGGGGTGAAAAGGTACCAGTTTTTGCGAAGCATGGGCGTCTCGGTGGTTGAGGCGGCAGACTTCCGCAGCCGTGAAGGCGTCGCAAGGGGCAATTCTTGCCCCCCTCAAGCCGGGTGCCCAAGGTTTAAGGTGGCAAAACCCGCCCGCCCGGCTAAGGACTGCGCCCCATTCCGCCTTCAGAACCATGCAAAACACGCCTGCCGCCCCCGAACCGACCGAGTCCGAGCTTCTGCAAGTCCGCCGCCACAAGCTGGACGAGCTGCAGAAACGCGGCGTCGCGGCCTTTGGCGGCAAGTTCGAGGTCTCCCACGACCCAGGCGCCCTCAAGGCGGACTTCACCGAAGGCCTCGACGTGCGCGTCGCCGGACGCATCCTCTCCCGCCGCGTGATGGGCAAGGCCACCTTCTTTGACCTCGGCGACATCTCCGGCCGCATCCAGTGCTACCTCAGCAAGAGCGATGTCGGCGACGAGGCCTACGCGCTGTTCAACGACCTGGTGGACATCGGCGACTTCGCCGGCGTCACCGGCCAGACCTTCATCACCAAGAAGGGCGAGCGCTCCATCCATGTGAAGCAGCTCACACCCCTCTCCAAGGCGCTGCGCCCGCTTCCGGACAAGTGGCACGGCGTCACAGACAGGGAGATCAAGTACCGCCAGCGCTACCTCGACCTCATCTCCAACGACCGCAGCCGCGAGGTCTTCGTCACCCGCAGCCGCATGGTCGCTGAAATCCGCAGCTACCTGCACAACCGCAGCTTCCTGGAGGTCGAGACGCCCATGATGCAGGACGTGCCCGGCGGAGCCGCCGCACGCCCCTTTGAAACGCATTTCAACGCGCTCGACCAGAAAATGTACCTGCGCATCGCCCCCGAGCTGTACCTGAAGCGCCTGCTCGTCGGCGGCTTCAACCGTGTGTTTGAGCTCAATCGCAACTTCCGCAACGAGGGCGTGAGCCGCCGCCACAACCCGGAGTTCACCATGCTCGAGGCCTACTGGGCCTACGCCGACTTCGAGCAGATGGCCGACCTGGTCGAGGGCATGATCTGCCACCTCGCTGAGAAGTTCTGCGGCGGGCTGGTGATCGAGCACAAGGACGAGGAGGGCAATGTCACCCGGACCATCGACCTCACCCGCCCCTGGAGGCGCGCCCCCTACCGCGAGCTGGTGAAGGGCGCCGCCGGAGAGGACTGGTTCACCCTGAGCAAGGCCGCCAAGGTCGAGCGTGCCCAGAGCCTCGGCGTGCAGGAGATCCACCTCAACGAGGAGCACTACGAGCTCGACCAGAAGGTCTTTGAGAAGCTGGTCGAGGAGAAGAGCTTCAACCCGCTCTTCGTCACCCACTGCCCGAAGGAGCTGGTGCCGCTGGCCAAGCAGAACACCGAGGACCCCTCCGTCGTCGATGTCTATGAACTGGTCATCAACGGCCAGGAGATCAGCCCCGGCTACTCCGAGCTCAACGACCCCCTCGTCCAGCGCGAACGCCTTGAGCACCAGGCCGGCGAGGAGACCCAGAAGATCGACGAGGAGTTCATTCTTGCGCTGGAGCATGGCATGCCGCCCGCAGGCGGCATCGGTGTCGGCATCGACCGACTCATCATGATGCTCACCGGCGCCGAGAGCATCCGCGACGTCGTGCTCTTCCCGCAGCTGAAGCGCAAGGAGTCCTGATCCTTTTTCCCATCCACCATGCCGACACCCATTCTTCAGACCGACACCGGCCCGCTCATGCACAAGGCCGTCGAGGAGGCCGCGCGCCTGCTGCGTGCCGGCGAGGTGGTGGCGCTGCCCACCGAAACCGTGTACGGCCTGGCCGCCGACGCCCTCAACCCCCAGGCGGTGGCGAAGGTGTTCGAGGCCAAGGAGCGGCCCAGCTTCGACCCGCTCATCGTCCACCTGCCTAACAAAAAGATGCTCGAGGAGGTCGCGGACATCCCCGAGGCCGTCAGGCCGGTCATCCAGAAGCTGACCGAGAAGATGTGGCCCGGCCCGCTGACCCTGGTCCTGCCCAAGAAGCCCTGCGTGCCGGACATCGTCACCGCCGGCCTGCCCAGCGTCGCCGTGCGTGTCAGCAAAAACGCCGTCTTCCGCCGCGTGGCCGAGTCCCTCGGCCGCCCCATTGCGGCGCCGAGCGCCAACCGCTTCGGCTCCATCAGCCCGACCTCCGCCGGCGCGGTCGCCGCCGAGCTCGATGACCGCATCCCGCTCATCATTGACGGCGGCGCCTGCCTCTGCGGCCTGGAAAGCACCATCATCAAGGTTGAGCCCGGCTCGCCCAAGCCGATCATCACCATCCTGCGCCCCGGTCCGGTCACGCCCGAGGACCTGAAGCCCTACGGACGTGTGAAGCACGCCAGCCGCACGCTGGTGGACGAGGCCGCCGAGGCGCCGGGCCAGCTCGCCAGCCATTACGCTCCCCGGACGCCGCTGCGCCTGCTCAGCAGCCCAGAGGATTTCAAGCCGGAGCCGGGCAAGCGCTACGCCCTCATGAGCTACCGGGGCGACGCCTCCGACGGCTACGTCGGCCTCACCGACTGGGTGCACGTGCAGATCCTCAGCCCCGGCAAGGGCAAGCTGCCCGAGGCGGCCGTGCGCTTCTTCTACGTCCTGCGCGAGCTCGACCGGCTCGGCGTGGACGAGATCATCGCCGAGCCCATGCACGAGCACGGCATGGGCATCGCCATGATGGACAAGCTGCGGCGCGCCGCGGTTAAATCGAAGGTGGAGCAAGCTTCCAGCTTGCCCGTTGGTTGAGCCGGGCAGCCTGAATGTCGTCATGCGACTGGAGCCCGGCAGCATCTTCTCGCAGGTCAGCTATTTTGACGGCAGCCGTTATGAGCTTCATGCCTGGGTGGTGATGCCGAACCATGTCCATGCCCTTGTGACGCCCGCCTCCCACACCCTCGACAAGGTTCTTCATTCGTGGAAGTCATTCACAGCCCTGGGCATTCATCGAAAGCTGGGGCTTGAAGGCCGGCTGTGGCAGCATGAGGGATATGACCACATTGTCCGCAGCCCCGAAGCCCTTAGGGGCATCGCCAGATACATCGTCAAGAACCCTTTAAAAGCCCGCTTTGAAACGAAGCACGTCTTCAGCCGGGTGCCTGACTCGCATGAGTGAAACTCCGCCAGACAAGGAGACGGCCAGGATGGCCGCTCCACCTTCCTCCCAGGCCAGGAGCACGGGCGTGGTTTCCATCGCCATCCTATGCAGCCGCCTGCTCGGCCTGGTGCGTGACCAGTTGTTGAATGGTTTGTTCGGCGCGCACTTCACCGGCATCTTCACCGCCGCCTTCCGCACGCCCAACATGCTGCGTGACCTCTTCGCCGAGGGCGCCCTGTCCACGGCCTTCGTGACCACCTTCACCAAGAAGATCAAGAACGAGGGCGACGAGGCCGCCTGGGTGCTGGGCAGGAAGATGCTCGCGCTCTCCGTCTGCTTCATGAGCATGGTCGCCCTCGCCGGGGTCGCCGTGGCGCCCTGGCTGGTGCGGCTGCTGAATCCGGGCTGGGAGAATCCGGCCAGCCTGGAGCTTTGCACGAGGCTGGTGCGCATCATGTACCCCTTCATCACCATCGTGTCCGTGACCGCCCTGGTCATGGGCATGCTGAACTCGAAGAAGGTTTTCTTCATCCCGGCCGTCGCCTCCGCCTTCTTCAACCTGGGCTGCATTGTCGGCGGCGTCGCCGTGGCCTGGCTGATCGATCCTGGCTTCCGTGAAGGGCACATCACGGAAAAGGGCCTGACGGGCTTTGCCATCGGCACGCTCATCGGAGGCCTCATGCAGCTCGGCATCCAGCTTCCCTCCCTGCGCCGGGTGGGTTTCAGGTTCGGCATGGATTTCGGATGGAAGGACAAGGGCGTCAGCGAGGTGCTGCACCTGATGTGGCCCTCCCTCATCGCCGCGGGCGGCACCCAGGTCGGTGTGTTCCTGAACTCCATCTTCGCCTCCTTCACGCCCGGTCACGAGGCGGCAAACGCCTGGCTGGCCAACGCCCAGCGCCTGCAGCAGCTCCCGCTCGGGCTCTTCGGTGTCGCGGTCGCCACCGTGACGCTGCCGATGCTCTCCCGTCTCGCCACCGAGGGCATCACGCCCGCCTTTCGCGGTGCGCTTGCCAAGGGCCTCAGGCTGGTGCTGTTCCTGACCCTGCCCAGCGCGGTCGGCCTCTCGCTGCTCGCGGACGAGATCGTCTCCATCCTGTTCGAGCATGGCAAGTTCACGGCGGCGGATGTGGCGGCGACCGCGGCGCCCTTGCAGGCCTACGCCTTCGGCCTGGTCTTCTATTCCGCCATCAAGGTGCTTCAGCCGGCCTTTTACACGATCGGACGCCGCTTTGTCCCCATGACAGTCAGCCTCGGCGTCATCGCGCTGACGGCGGCGCTGAACTCCATCACGGTCTTTGTCCTCCACTGGGACCACACCGCGCTGGCCTGGGCCACGGCCCTGGGGCTCGCGGTCAACTTCCTGGCGCTCTACCTCTCGATGCGCAGGTGTGCCAGCGGCCTGGAGACGCGCCTGCTGGTGCAGGGCCTGGTTCGCCTGCTCGTCGGCATCACGGTCATGGGCGCCGTCTGCCTCGCCGCGAAGCTCACCCTGCTGGCCGGCTGGCCGCACATGGCCTTCCTGCTTCGTGTTGCCGCGTTGGGCGCCACGGTGGCGGTGGCCGCCGCCTCCTATTTCCTGGTCACCCAGAAGCTCCGCGTCGAGGAGGCGGGTGAATTCATCGGCATCGTCTCCCGCCGCTTCAAACGCTGATCCCTGAATCATGTCACGACAGCGCCTCTGGCTCACCACGCTTGCCCTGCTCGCCGCCCTCTGGTCGGCCGTGGCGGTCATCATGCATGAGACGGACGACTTGGTCGCCTGGCCTGGCAAGGTGCAGGCACTGGTGGAAAACGCACCCTGGCTGGCGGGAGAAAAGCTGTCCGATGAAAAACGCCGCGGCTACCTGGCGCGTGTGATCACAAACTACCAGCGCCTGGATGTCGGCCAGCGCAAAAGCCTGCGCGAGGACGCCCAGGAGTCGCTCGACAAGTTCTTCGAATCGCTCACCGAGGAGGAGAAGAAGGACTATGTGAACCGCACCATCCAGCCGCTGTTCGAGGTCATTGACCGCGGCCTGAAGGTGATGCCGGTCGAGGACCGCAGGCGTCTGATCGGCCGGATGCGCGGCGACCTGAAGAACCTGCGCGGCGGCAACGCCGAGGGTGACCGCCTCGCCGAGCAGGACCGCAAATTCATGGAGGACCTGATGGCCGAGGATCCGCTGCTCTTCCTGCGCGACGCCAGCGTGAAGCAGAAGCTGGAGTTGGCTCCTGTCCTTGAGGACATGCAGTCACGCGTCCAGGGGCTGCGCCGCTGATTGCAACGGCCGGGGCGCCGCCGGCGTTTTAGCGGCATGCCGCGCCTTCTTGCCACCGTCCTGCTCCTCGCCCTTCCGGCCCTCCTCCAGGCGGCGCGACGGCCTAACGTCGTTTTCATCCTGACCGACAACCAGGGCGCCTGGACCCTCGGCTGCTACGGCAACCCGGACATCCGCACGCCGAACATCGACGCGCTGGCCGCCGGCGGGCTGCGCTTCACCCAGGCGCTCAGCAGCAACGCCGTGTGCTCGCCCACCCGCGCCACCTTCCTCACCGGCCTGATTCCCTCGCAGCACGGCCTGCACTCCTTCCTCGACCCGAAGTTCATGATGGGCCCGGAGGCCTACAACACCCTCGGTGAGTTCACGTCCGTCGGCGAGATCCTCCGCGATGCGGGCTACGTCTGCGGGCTGAGCGGCAAGTGGCATCTCGGGGCGAACCTCACGCCGAACGAGGGATTCTCCTTCTGGGTCACCAAGCCGGACGGCAGCACCGAGGAGTTCTATGACCAGAAGATCATCGAAAACGGCCGGATCACCCAGGTGGCGGAGTACACGACCGACTACTGGACGCGGCGCGGCATCGAGTTCATCGAGGCGAACAAGGAGCGGCCGTTCTTCCTTTTCCTGGCCTACAACGGCCCCTATTCGCTGGGCAACCTCATGCTCAACGAGTCCCGGAACCGCCATGCCTCCTGGTATGCGGACAAGGAGCTGCAGAGCTTCCCGCGCGACGCCATGCACCCCTGGCAGTTTCATAACAAAAAGTTTCACAACGACCCCCGCGCCAGGCGGCGCATGGCCTGCGAGGTCAGCGGCGTGGACGACGGCGTTGGCGAGGTGATGGCGGCGCTGAGGCGTCTGGGCCTGGAGAAGGACACCCTGGTCGTCTATGCCTCCGACCAGGGCTGGATGGGCGGCCAGAACGGCATCTGGGGCATGGGCGACCACACGCGCCCCATCGGCGCCCATGAGCTCATGATGCAGATCCCGCTGATCTTCCACCAGCCGGGCCGGATTCCCGCCGGGACAACCTCGGACCTGCGGGTCAGCAACTACGACTTCCTGCCCAGCCTGCTGGGTTACCTGGACCTGCGTGAAAAGCTGCCTGCCAAGCCCCGCCCGCCGGGCCGCGATTTTTCGGAAGCCCTGCTGGGCAGGCCGCCCGCAGCCTGGGACAACACAGTCTTCTATGAAATGGAGACCTGCCGAGCCGTGCGTGGCGAACGCTGGAAATATGTGCACCGACATCCGGACGGCCCCCATGAGCTCTACGACATGCAGGCGGATCCCCGGGAACGCTTCAATTTGTTCGGCCAGCCGGGCCTGCAGCAGATCACCCGGGAGATGAAGTCGAGGCTCGACGGCTTCTTCCAGGCTCATGCCGACCCACGTTATGACCTCTGGCAAGGCGGGAGGTCGAAGGCGAAACGCGTGACGCAGGAGTGAAAGGCTGGAGGCGCGGCAAAAAGAGCATGACCGCCGGTGAAAGCTGTTCTTTCTCTGCGGCCCCATGCCCAGACTCCTGCTTTTTGACATCGACGGCACCCTTCTCGACACCGGTGGAGCCGGCGGCGCCTCGCTGCTTGACGCGGTGGAGGAGCTCTATGGCGTGCGCCGGGAATCGCTGCCGCCGCTGAATCTCGCCGGTGCCACGGACGGCGGCATCGTCAGGCAGCTCTTCGGCCAGGTGGGGCGTGAGATGACGCCGGCCGCCGTCGATGAATACATGCGCAGCTACCTCGGCCACCTTCAACGCCGCCTCCATGATCAGGAGTTCATTGGCCGCACGCTGCCCGGCACCCGGGAGCTGCTGCAGGCCTTGTCTGCGGCGGGTGGGGCGGACCTGGGCCTGCTGACCGGCAATGTCCGCCGCGGCGCGGAGATGAAGCTGGCCCGCTTTGACCTCGGCGCACACTTTGTGGAAGGGGCCTTCGGGGATGATGCCGAGGACCGCAACCTGCTCGGTCCTGTGGCCATCCGGCGCATGACCGGGGCCACGGGCCGCGCCTATCCGGCCAGCGAGGTCATCGTCATCGGTGACACGCCCAAGGACATCGCCTGCGCCCATGCCATCGGCGCGCGCTGCCTGGCGGTCGGCACGGGCAATTTTGAAGCCGCCGACCTGCGGGCACATTCACCCTGGACCTGCCTGGAAAACCTGGCGGACACGGACCGTGTCTGCGAGATTCTCCTGTCATGACCGCTGATGACCAGATGCAGTCCCGGGCCATGCGGCTTTCCCTCGCCGCCGGGTTTGTCATGCTGGTGCTGAAGATGAGCGCCTACCTGCTCACGGGCTCGGCGGCCATCCTGGGCGACGCGGCGGAGTCAGTGGTGCATGTCGCGGCGGTGGTCTTCGCGGCCTACAGCCTCTGGCTCGCCGCCCAGCCCGCCGACGAAAACCACCGCTACGGCCACAGCAAGATCGCCTTCTTCTCCGCAGGCATCGAGGGCGGACTCATCGTGCTCGCCGCCGTCTTCATCATCTATGAATCGGTGCGGCGCTGGCTCGGCGGGCTGACGGTCGCGCATCTGGGCGACGGTGTGCTGCTCACCCTCGCCACGGTGGTCATCAACGGCATGCTCGGCTTCTACCTCATCCGCACCGGCCGGCGGCATCGTTCGTTGATCCTGGAGTCCAACGGCCGTCATGTGTTGACCGACGGATGGACCAGCCTGGGCGCCATCGTCGGCCTGGGCCTCATGCACCTCACCGGCTGGCCCTGGTGGGATCCTGTCTGCGGCCTGCTCATGGCGGGCAACATCCTCGTGTCCGGCTACGACCTGCTGCGCCAGAGCGTGGCGGGCTTGATGGATCAGGCCGACCCCGCCCTGACCCGGGAGCTGGATGCGGCGCTGGTGCGCGAGACGGCGGTCCGCGGCGTGAGCTTCCACGCCCTGCGCCATCGCAACGCCGGCCAGGTTCATTATGTCGATGTGCACTTTCTCTTCCCGGATGACATCACGCTGCGTGAAGCCCATCGGCTGACGACGGAGATCGAGCGTGCGGTCATTCACGAAACCCGCCACCCGGTGCACATCACCACGCATCTGGAATGCGAGGGCGATCATGAGGAGCTTCACCCCGGCGACCGTCTCTGATGCCCGTGCTGGATCCAGGCCTTCTGAACGATTCCACCCTGCCCTGGAGGGTGCGCGTGGTCGATGAGGTCGGCTCCACCAGTGATGCCGTCCGCGAGGCGGCGATGACGGGCGAGGAGCCGGGACTGGTGCTCTTTGCCGAAAGCCAGACGGCGGGCCGCGGCCGACGTCAGAACCGCTGGCTGGCACCCAGGGGCAAGGACCTCATGTTCTCTTTGCTGCTCCAGCCGGAGGCACCGACGCCGCTCTGGCCGCGCATGACGACGCTGGCCGCCCTGGCCCTCTGCCGGGCCATCGAGGACGAGCTGCCGCTGAAGCCGCGGATCAAGTGGCCGAACGACCTTTACGTCAACGACCGCAAGGTCTCGGGCCTGCTGGCCGAGGTGGTCACCACGAAGTCCGGGCTGATGCTCGTGCTTGGCATCGGGCTGAACGTGAACACGCGCCAGTTTGCGCCGGAGCTGGAGGGCGTCGCCGCCTCGCTGCTCAGCTGCATGCCTTTTGCACAGACTCCGGAGCTCGATCGCAATCCCCTCGCCGCCGCCCTTCTCCAGCAGCTGCACGCCCAGTTTCAGCGGATCGAGGACGGCTTTCACGAGGCCGTGGCGGAAACCCGGGAGCGCAGCTGGCTGCTCGGCCGCCAGATTCGCGCGACGGTGGACGGCAGCGAGCTGTTTGGCCGCGCCGTGGACCTCGACTCGGAGGGCCGGCTCATGATCGCCCTGCCGGACGGCTCCATCACGGCGGTGGGCAGCGCGGAAAGCGTGCGCCAGGTCGTCTGACCCGCCGTCACCAGTCGGTCACCGCGCCGTCGGGGCTGAACTCGCGCAGCACGATCTCCTGCTGGAACGGGTGCTTCTTAACCTCCGCCTCGTTGATCGTGATGCCGAGGCCGGGCTTGTTGTTAGGCCGCACGATGCGCCCCTGCTTTTCGACGGTGAAGCCCTCCTCCACCACGTCCTGACGCCAGGGCACGTCGTTGTGCACGGTCTCGCAGATGATGTAGCTGGGCTGTGAGAAGCCGAATTCCAGCGACGCGGCGGTGCTCACCGGCCCCTGCGGATTGTGCGGCGCCAGGGCGATGCGGTGCGCCTCGGCCAGCGCGGCGACGCGTCTGGCGGCGCTGAGGCCGCCGCAGTGCGTGATGTCGAGCTGGCAGATCTCCACCGCCCGCTTTTCAAACAGGTCCTTGAAGGCCTCGAGGTGGGTCACGCGCTCGCCGCTGGCCACGGGCGTGGTGAGCGCGGCGTTGATCTTCGCCAGGCCGTCCACGCATTCGGGCCAGCAGGGCTCCTCAAAGAAATAAAGGCCATAGTCATCGAGCGCCTTGCCAAACTTCAGCCCCATGGCCGGCGAGGGCCGAGCGTGGCAGTCCACCATGATGTCGATGTCCGGCCCCACGGCCTCGCGCATGGCTGCCACCGCGGCGGCGGCGGCGCGCACCGGCTTCATGCCCTCGATCGGCATGGTGCTCGGCACGGCCATGCTCTTGAAGGCGGTGTAGCCGTCGGCCACCGCGGCCTGGGCAAGCTCGGCAAAGCGTTTCGCGTTGTCGGCGGGTGTCTGATAAAAATCCTCCATCTTGCCGCCGCCGAGATGGCAGTAGGTGCGGACGTAATCCCGCACCGGTCCGCCAAAAAGCTTGGAGAGCGGCATGTTCGCCACCTTGCCGACAATGTCCCAAAGCGCGAGGTCGATGCCCGCGATGGCCGTGGCGCGCACGATGCCATGACCGTGCCAGAAATGCTGGCGGTACATCATCTGCCACAGGTATTCGACCCGTGTCGGATCCTCGCCGATGAGCAGGTGCGACATGTCCTCGATGGCGCCGACGATGCTGCGCGTGTGCCACTCCAGCGTCGCCTCACCCCAGCCGATGAGCCCGGGCTGGTCGGTGACCACTTTGACAAACACCCAGTTACGCATCCGGGCATGGCAGACAAGGGTTTCGATGGCGGTGATTTTCATGGGGTGGAGAGCGTCTTTGATGGATGGATGAAACGCAGGCAGGGCGCTGATCCATCCATGAGCTGCGTCTCAGGGAGAGGCCTGAACATTCCAAAAAGGTTCGACATGGTTCCAATAAAGTTTTATATATGAAATGCAAAACAAGATAAGACATCATCTATACATTTTAAATGCGGTCCAACACACATGACATTCTTCCTCCGGCACTGCGTCGTTCCCTGACGAAGTTCGGGGCCGACCTGGCGCGTGCGCGGAGGAGACGCCATCTCACCGTTGCCATGATGGCGGAGCGCGTCGGCGTGGCGAAGAGCACCTACACCCGCCTTGAGAAGGGAGATGCCGCCGTTGCCATGGGCGCGTATGCGATGGCTCTGTTCGTGCTGGGTTTTGGGGAGGCCTTTGGCGAGCTGGCGGACACCCGCCGCGATGACACGGGCCTCCTGATGGATGAGGAGCGTCTGCCCAAACGCATCCGCGTGAAAAAGACGCCCGCAGCACGATGAAGAGAACGATCCAAGTCTTCCTGGGAAACGAGGCGCTTCGTGTCGGCACGCTGCATTTTGATGCAGCGGGCGCGCGCCAGCGTGCCGCGTTTGAGTATGCGGAAGCCTGGCTGAGGGGTGCGGATCGTTTTGCCATTGACCCAGCGCTGCCGCTGGTGGCCGGTCCGCAGTTTCATCCCGGTCCAAAAGACGGCTCCGTTTTTCACGCCGCCATCGCCGACACGGAGCCGGACGGCTGGGCGAGGCGTGTGATTCTGCGTGACCATGCCAAGCGCCGTCAGCAGGCACGTCGTGCAGGCGGGCTGCCGCCGCCGGCCATGCTGAATGACATGGACTTTCTCCTCGCCGTGGATGATGCCAGCCGTGCTGGTGCGCTGCGGTTTCGTGATGAGAGCGGCAGCTTTTGCCGTGCTTCGGAGCCGGGAAGGCGCACCGCGCCGCCGCTTGTCGAGCTGGGCCGGCTTCTGGCGGCGACGCAGGCGCTGGAGTCGGACAGTGAGACTGCCGCCGACCTCGCTTACCTGCGTGGCAACGGCACCTCGCTTGGCGGCATGCGCCCGAAATGCACGGTCGTGGACGACGATGGCACCCTCTCGATTGGCAAGTTTCCCAGCGTGAAGGACGACCGTGCCGTGACGCAGGGCGAGGTTTTGGCCATGACACTTGCCAGGGACGCCGGCATCCGTGTGGCTGAAGCACGCCTCATTGAAAGCGCCGGCATGCCCGTGGCCCTCATCCGCCGCTTTGACCGAACGCCTGAGGGCGCACGGCTCATGTATGTCTCCGCGGCGACACTGCTCGGCGCGGACATCCTCGGCGGCCGTGAGCATCATTACACCGAGATTGTCGATGCCATACGCAGGCACGGTGCGTCTGCCCAGGAGGATATTGAAGAGCTTTGGCGCCGGATCGCCTTTTCCATCCTCATCACCAATGTGGATGATCATCTCCACAACCATGGCTTCCTGCACCAGGGCCACGGCCACTGGCAGCTCGCCCCGGCCTTCGATTTGAATCCCTTCCCCGAGCGACTGCGAGAACTGAAGACCTGGATTTCCGAGGAGACCGGCCCGGAGGCGAGCATGGAAGCGCTCATGTCCGTGACCGCCTACTTTCGTCTGCCCTTGGTGAAGGCCAAAAAAATCCTGCGTGAGGTCGAAGGCGCCGTCTCCTGCTGGCGTGTGGTCGGCCGCAGCCTCGGCATGGACAAACGCAAGCTCGAAGCTTTCGCCGAAGCCTTTGAGCACACCGAACGCAGCGCCGCCCGGCATGCAATGCGCTGAGGCATGGGGAGATTCAGGTCAGGGCCTCCCAACAACTTCATCCGCTCGTTCCGCCACAGCCTCGATCAACTGCTCCAAACTGCCTGCCGCGACGATGGCGATGCTCTCCTGGTAGATGCCGGTGTCGTAAAGCTCGCGCGGCGTCAGGTAGGAGGCACCCCAGTCGGCGGCGATGCTGGCGACGATGAGGATCTTTTCCGGGAAACGACGGCGAAGCTCGGTTTGCAGGAGGTTGTAGCTTTCACCCTGAACTCCGATCCAGATGGCGTCCCCGATGTGCCAGAGGGCGACTTGCAGTGGGAAGGTGTCGCCGGGCGGAAGCTGGGCGAGGCGATGAAGCAGGCGGTTTTTACGCTCAGCCAGGGCGCGCAGGTCGGCGGCGCGGGTTTCATCCTCATCAGCACGGGCGGCGGCTTCCTGGCGTTGAAGCTCGGCAAGGTCGTGTTGGACTTGTTCGGCCGTGGGCTGGCCGGGACGGTAGTTCAACGGTTCATGCCAGCGCTGGAGCTTCCAAATGGCTTTCGATGCGGGGTCGATGGGCTGATGCTTCCAGGAACCGAGCGTGGCTCCGGACACCACCGGACCTGCGTAAACAAACGTGGTTCCAGCGACTGGAAGCGCGGTGAGGGCAGCCAGCGCGGCGTGACCGAGCTCGCGACCGTTGCGGTCGGCCACGGCCGTGTCGCCGACAAAGCCTTCACGCGGTCCCAGTTCGCCGCTGGCCCCTTGCAGAAAGAGGCAGGGAGCGCCGGTGTCGGTCTCGACGACCTCGCGCATGGCGCCGACATAGTCAGGGCTGATGAGCGTGTTCTCCCAGGCCAGCGTGGTGGGATGACAGGCGTAGTTGACGATGCTGGCGAGCGTCCGGCCGGAGTCATCACTCACGCGGGCGACGATGACGGTGTCGTCCGCAGGCACGCCGGGATTATGGCCGCAGACAAACTGCCGACCGTCCCAGAAATCGCGATGTGTGGCCAGGGAGCATCGGCCCCGGCCATAGACGATGCCCGCAGGCTTCAGCGAGGCGAGACACTGTTTCACAAGCGCCCCGGCTGTTGCACCGAGCGATTCCAGATAAGGCGGAATCAGGTCGCCTCCAGGCAGATGGGCACGGTCGAGGCCCATGAGGCCGGCGGCGTGGGTGTGCGAGAAAACGACGAGGATCTCCTCCTTGGCCACGCCGCTGACCTTCGCCGCCTGTGCGACCAGGTTGGCATGTTCCGTGGCCCCCATGACACAATGATCCAGCGCAAGCACGATCTGCCGTTCATCGCCGCTCAGCGGCGCAAACACCGCCACCGTGGCGCGCAGCGGGCGATGCACGCCGGTGGCGCGTTCATGCTTCGCGGCACCCCACATCCGGTGGTAGATGTTTGCAGGAGGCGTGATGTCACTCCAGGCGAGGGCGAAGCGGCAGCGGCTCTGCGGCGTGGGATCTTCTGTGCGGGAGGGTTGTGGCATCGGGATCAGACAACGGAGCGTGGCGGAACATCCTCGCAGCCCGGCTTGAACCCGGGCCTCAGGCGGGCCGGCCCTTGAGGGCGGGCCTGCGGTCAACGCCCTTGGGGTTCATCGCGGTGATGCTGTCCAGGAAACGGATCGTGAGGCCGCCGTCCTCAAGCCGGCAGGTCAGGGTGTCGCTGTGCGGGGTCTCGTAATAGCGCCAGGTCAGAAGCAATGTTTGTTCGTCCTTCCAGGAGGCCGCGGCGGCGACCTTGAAGACGGTTCCCGCCTTCGGCCTGCCGCCGGAGATCAGGCGCGGCGGGGTGATGGGAATGCGGGTTTCACCGAGCTGCCATCCCTTCAGCCCGCATTCGATGCGATGGCCGTCGGCCTCGAACACCAGGCTGTTGTCGCCAAGCGCGAGCGTGACCTTTTTCAGGCCGAATTCGTTAGGCTCCAGCTTGAATCCGCCGATGAAGGCCGCAGCGGGTGCGGCCGTGCTTTTCGGCGGCTGGAGTCGAAGCGTCTTCAGGACGCCGAGGTCGGCGGCGGCCGGCATGGGAGAGCCCAGCGCGGGAAGCAGGTGCTGCCAGACGAGGTCGAGCTGGCCCTGCATGTTCTTGTTCTCGCTGGTCATGACGATCACGGCGTCCTGCTCCGGCAGAACGATCGTGAACTGGCCGAAGGCGCCGTCGCCCCGGAAGGCGCTCCCCTGGCAGCGCCAGAACTGATAGCCGTAGCCCTGCAGCCAGTCGTTCTTCGCCTTGGGCCGGTCGGGCTTGTCTCCGCCGGGCTGCTGGATGTGAAACTGGGTCGCCTCGTCAATCCATGCCACAGGAAGGATCTGCCGGTCCTGCCACTGGCCTTTTTGCAGCAGCAGCTGGCCGAACTTCGCCAGGCCCTCGGTCTGGATGCTCAGCCCCCAGCCGCCGGTGTTGACGCCAAGGGGGCAGGTCTCCCAGCGCATGCCAGAGATGCCCAGCGGTTCAAACAGGCGCGGAGTGAGATAGTCGAGGATGGTCTGGCCGGTGAGCTTCTGGACGATGGCGCTGCACATGTAGGTGGCGGCGCTGTTGTACATGAACTGCGTGCCCGGCTTGTGGGCGAAGTTCTGGGCCAGGAAGGTGCTCACCCAGTCCTCCGACTTCACACAAACCTGGGTCGGCTCCTTTTCGTTGCCCGTGGACATGGTCAGCAGGTCCTTCACCCGCAGGGCGGCCAGGTTTTCACTCACCTTTTTCGGCAGCTTGTCCGGAAAGAAGGAGATGACCTTGTCCTCGACGCTCAGCCGCTTTTCCGCCACGGCAAACCCGACCGCGGTGGAGGTGAAGCTCTTGCTCATCGAGTACATCGTGTGAACCAGGTCCGGCCCGTACGGATCCCACCAGCCTTCAGCCATCACCTGTCCGTGCCGCAATATCATGAGGCTGTGCAGCTCAAACTTCTCCCGTTCGACCGCGGCGACAAAGTCCAGGATGCCCTGGGCGGAGACACCCTGCGATTCCGGCGTGCTGCGGGGAAGGCGGCCGGATGTGGCTGCCGTGGCGAATGGCGGAAGCCACAGGCTGAACGAGGCCAGGCTGGCCTGCTTTAGAAAGGAGCGGCGGTTGGGAGACATTCCCGGCAGGCTACACGGAGCAGGAGCGCAGGGACAAGCACTTCGGCACGAATGTCGCCCCTAGAGGCTCTTGCCTGGAATCAGGAACAGCCGTCCGGCCTCGTTGCAGATGAGAAGGTTAGGCCCGCCGCCGCCCAGCATCGTGCCCACGGCCCCGGTTTCATGGGCGCCGCCCGGCTGGATGACAAGCCCCTCGTGGTCACGAAACGGCGTCGGCATGGAAAACTTCATGCCGCCCTTGTTCAGCATCAGCAGCGGCGTGCCGAGGGTCTTCTTGAGTTTCACGGGCAGGGCCTTGTCCACCAGTCCGCCGAGCAGGCCGCCCACGACCGGGTTCTGGCCCAGCGCGGCCATGGGGAAGCCGGTTTCGCGGTCAGGAATGGAGACGACACGGCCGGTGCCGATGACGAAATCCAGGTGTCCGTCCTGGTTCCAGTCGAAGAGGTCGAGCTTGCAGCGCCCGCTCATGCCGCCCACGCCGCCGCTGGTGCCGATCAGCCTGCCGTCCTCCAGCTTCAGCTTGCCGCCATCCTCGACGTTGAAGTCGTCGATGCGCCAGTAGAGATGAAAGTGGTCGTCGCCATCGACGATGACCAAGGCCATACGCTCGCCGATCCTCGCCACCGCAGGGCGGCAGCGCCACATGCCATGCAGGTCGATGCCGTCGCAGTAGAGCGGTCGCGCAGCGTCGAGCCTGGGCTGCGTCTGGGTGCCGCGATTGAGATAGATGAGGTAATCACCCGTGATGTCGCCGGTGATGAGGTCGGGCATGCCATCCTCGTTCCAGTCGATGGCGTTCGGTGAGAGATAGCCCCAGCGGGCCTCCTGCAGGCCTTGCAGGCTGCCCGAATAACCCGCCTGCACCTGGATCTCGCGCCCTCCGGCTTGCACGCGCGTCGCGGGCAGAAATCTGGGTTCGTCGTTGCTGCCGATGTTTTCGAAGAAGAGCACAAAACCTTCTGAATTGCCCGCCAGGATGTCGAGCACGCCGTCGCCGTTCCAGTCCACTGTCGTTGGCGAGGGCAGGGTGCCCGCGTAGAGGTCGGCGTGCTCCTGCAGGACCGACACCGGATTGGCAAACACCGGCGCCCCGGCTTTCGTCCATCTTCCGGTGAAGCGGTAAAAATACAGTGAGCCCTCGCCGCAGGCGATCAGGCCGCCCGGGTAAGCTGCCACGCTTGGGTTGATGCTTGGATGCCGCAGCGCATTGCCATCCTCACCAGCGACCAGCCGCTTCGCTCCAAGATCAAACCCGCTCGCCGCCTGGTTGGAGTAGTGGATGAGATTGCCCTGTCGCGAACCGGTGATGAGGTCGCGCTCGTGGCCTTGGCCGAGATCGATGCCCGTGATGCCGTGCATCGAGAAAAACACTTCCCGTTTTGTCTTCGTGATCTGCCTCGCCTCGCCCTTCGCCGGCCAGCCGATGAGATAGCGATACCGCAGCTCGCCCACGGCGATGCCTGAGGAGTTGAACGGCCGCCACTCCTCGGTGTTGGGGCTGCCCTCCGCACCCTTGCCGCCGTTCGACATTTCAAACGCGAGATCGTAATCGTGACCGTTGATCAGCACGCCGAGGCTGGAGGGGGACTTCACGGCCTTCGGCAGCGGTTCACGCCTCGTTTCGCGAAACTCGAGCTTTTCCCGAACAAACTCCGTTGTGACAAGCTCCTCCTTGTCGATCCACAGGCCGAGGATCATGCCGTCCTGCTGCTGAAACACCGTGCCTTTGTCCTTGAAGGCGCATTTTACCACCACCGGCTCCGCAAACACCGGCGCGCCATCTGCCGCCGTGTCCACCCATTTGAACAGATGCACGGCCTGCGGCCCGCCATAACCCGCCACGAAAAGATCCGGCTGCCTGCCGTCAAACACCCGTGCATGCCCGAGCACATGATGGTTCAAATTCACCAGCGCCAGCGGCCCGCGGCCGTTAGGCGCCGCCGATGCCAGCGCCTGGGTTCCGGCGGGCAGATGCGGCTCGGCGGCCTGGCAGAGCGTGGTAAGCAGCAGGAGGCTGAGCAGTGGCTTGATCATCATGGGAAAGCTCTGAACGATCCCTGGGGCACCGGCATTCACCCGCTTTATGACTTTGGGATGATGGATCTTGACTCGTTCCATCCCGCGTCCGCATGGCCTTCCGGTCATCACTTCGCGGCGGCCGGCAGCTTGCAGGACTGCCAGGCGAGGAAACGCCACCGCCCCTTCTCCTCGCGCCAGAAGGCGAGGAAGCTGAGCACGCCGTCCATGATCGTGCCACCGGCATCCGCCTTGATGTGCGCGCGGCCGGTCATGAGTGCGATGCCAGGTGCGGGGAAGGTGAAGTTCTGCTCCTCGTAGTCATAGCCAAGATACTTCGTCTTTCCGCCGGCGAGGATCTCGATGAACGACTTCTTGCTGTCCACAACGCCGTTGGAGTGCGCGTAGCGAAGCTCGTCGGAGAAGAAGGCGTCAAGCTGGCTGCGGTCGCCGGACTGCATGGCCGCCACGCGCGCCTTGTCGGCGGATTTCACGGCTTCAAGGTTCGGCGAGTCCTCCGCAAGGGCTGGGAGCACAAGCAGAAAAGAGAGGGCGGCGAGCAGTGTTTTCATCGCTGATTGGATGGGTAATCGAATCATGCCTCGGAAGGCTTCGATTGCCAATCGAAGCTGCGGTGAAGTGATTCGCCAGGTTTGAGCCCCGCTTTGGCCGGGTTGTCAGCAATGTACTTCCGGAGGGCCTTCAGTTCGACCTCGTTGCGGACGATGTGGTCATGGCTGTGCTTTTGCCAGAAGTCGCCCGAACGGTTCAGATGCAGGTTCAGTTCGCGTGCCGATTGTCGTTTCCGGCTTTGAAGGATGTCCGTCAATTCCTGACCTGGCAGCGGCGTCAGAAGCAGATGCACATGGTTTGGCATCACGACGAGATCCCCAAGTTGATAGCGGATGCCATCGAAGTGCTGCCAGCCCTTGAGAATGATGCGCTGGCAGGATGAGGCACGCAGCACACTGGAGCCATGACCTTCATCGAGATAGGAGTTCAGCTTGCGGTTGAAGTGTTTCAGGAACTGCCGCTGCTTCTCCGGGGGAAGCAGAACGAAGCCTTCGGGCCATTTTTCGACATTGATGCCGTGCAAGCTCAGCCAATGAACTTTTTCCGTCTCCCAATGCTTCAGCACCCGTGCCGGGATGGAGTCGGCCATGCGGTAGGTGATGAAGTAAGAGCATCCTTCCTGCCGCCAATGCGGCATGTTCGTGAAGTAAATCCGCACCGTTTTTTGGTTGCTGAAGGGCTGGATGCTCAATGTAGATTCGATTGGTAATCGAATCATGCCTCGGAAGGCATTGGCTGCCAGTGAAAGCCCTGAAAAACCAGGGGTTCCTCGAAGGCTGGCAGTCAAAGGCCTGTTCAAACCGCTTCGATTGCCAATCTTATATCATAGAGCCCTTTTTTCTCGAAGGGAAAACTTCTCAAACCTCACATAATCAAGGGTTTATAGGGGCCATATCGCTGGAGGTTGACACCTCATCTGGTGGTATGCAGGACACAATTAGGACAAGCGAGGAGGGCACTCGGAAACGAGGGCGGCCATTCATGAAGATCAAGCATGGCAGCGCGGTGGTGCCCATCTACAAGGGCCGAGTGCGCAGATGGGATTGCTACACCGTGGCTTATCACATGAATGGCAAGCGCGTGCGGCGAAACTTTGGCAGTCTTGAAAAGGCCAAGGCTGAGGCTCAGTTGATGGCCCGCAAGATTCAGGAAGGTAAATCCTCCAGCAACGATCTGACTTCTGCTCAGCGAGAAAACCATCTCGCTGCGGAACGTCTGATGGCTCCCTTCAATATGCCGCTGGTGGCTGCGGTTGAGGAATACGCACGCTGCCGACAGTTGCTCGGGGATGTGCCACTGATGGCTGCCATCCAGGAGTTCGTGCGGCGAAATCGAGGCGTGCAACTCGGGGTGAAAGTGCCGGACCTGATTGCTGAGTTTGTGAAGGCAAAGGCGGAGGACAATCTGAGCCGCATCTATCGGTTCCAACTATCTGGAAGCGTGAAGCGCTTTGCCGCCGCCTTTCCTGGTGAGATTTTGATCATCAAGTCTGGCGATATTGACCGGTGGCTGCGCAGCCTCAATCACACCCCGGTGACTCGCAATTCGTTGCATCGCTGCATCAAGGTGTTCTTCTCCTTTGCCAAGTCTCGCGGCTACTTGCCGCAGTCGGAAGCAACGGCGGCAGAACTGGTGCCGGTTGCCAAGGAGGGCGAGACGAAGACGGAAATCTTCCAACCAGCGGAGATGACCAAGCTTCTTGCCGCAGCTTCATCGGAGGAGTTGGCGCTCCTGGCCATTGGCGGATTTGCCGGGCTGCGCATGGCTGAGATCAAACGTTTGGACTGGAAGGCGGTAGATCTGGACCGGCGAATCATCACCTTGAGGGCGGATCAGGCCAAGACGGCGTCGCGGCGAATCGTGCCGATCAGTGATAATCTGGCGGCATGGATTGAGCTATTGCCAAGAGAGGGCAAGGTGGTTGGCAAGGTTGCGCCTGATCTCACCAAGTTGGCGGAAACGCTTGGCATGGAATGGCCTCGAAATGCGCTTCGGCACTCCTACATCAGTTACCGTCTGGCCGTCGTCAAAGACGCCGCCAAAGTGTCTCTGGAGGCGGGCAACTCGCCAGACATCATCTTCAAGCACTATCGCGAATTAGTCACGGAACCAGAAGCCAAGGAATGGTTCGCCATCATGCCGGCCAAGGGCTGGGTTCCGCCTGAGCCGAAGAAGCCGAAACCCATGCCCCGTCGCCAGAGGAAACTCGTCGATGCCATTTTGGGTTGAGCCTTGTTGCGCAACGAAGATCAGAGTCCTGCCGCCTGCTTCCACGCGAGATCCATGTCGGCGCTCGTCATGCCGAGTGCGGCTCCGAGCTGGATGACGAGTGGATGATCTCTATGATAGTCGCTCGAAAACTCCCACTCGATCTGAGCGGTGGTGCGTTGCGGCTCGGGCAGGGCTGCGATCAGCGTTGGGATTTGTTCCAGCAAGCCCGCGCCATGGAGCCAGAGACGTAGCTGCCGGGCGGTGATGGCCGGCAGGCGAGCGCGGAGACGAGTCTGTTCTGCGGTATCCAGCGCGGCAGTGATCTGCTCCTCGCTGGGAAGTGGAGATCCATCCGCCGAGACATAACTGCCACCCGGCTGCATGATCAAACCCCTGCCCATCTGGCGCATGGCGAGGGACAGGCGGGCGAACTGGCGAGCCGTATCGCCAGTCATGGAAACTGAATTGGAGGTGATCGTCATCATGGGAGTTAGCCGTCTTCTCGGCGGTTGGCGAAATGGGACCGGATCGCGTAGCGAAGTCCGAAAGGTGCTGCAGGTGTCCAGGTCAGCAGACCGTTATCGGCGTGAGTCAGGTGGATGGAAGGATCGAGCGTCTTGATCAAGACATCGTTGCGCTCCAGGTAGCGCCGGTCCTTCAGTTCACCGTGCCAGAGGTGACTGGCCGTGCCAGGAACACAGCCCATGGCGCGGCCTTTGATCCAAGCCTTCACCGGAGTGGCCCAGGCATCATAGTGGGCGCGCAAAGCCGGGTTCATGACGATGTGGCCGGGCTGGTCGTAGTCGAGGACAGCGGAGGCAAAGCCTACATCACCATTACCCACCACGAGGTGTTCGTAGAGACCTCCGCGTCGTTGAGTCCACAAAGCACGCCTTGCCGCCATGGCGAAACCGGGATGCGCAACGCAGCGATGAAGCAGATCAGGCTCCTTGCCGATGCCAGGGCGTTCCATGCTCACGCTGTCATCGTGCGCGAGCCATTGTGCTTTGGAAAATGGCTGGACGACGGGGAAAAAGTCCAAGGCACGGGCGGTTTGATCGAACCAATGCTCGCTGCTGAAGAGGATGTCTGCGTCCACCCAGGCAAGCGCCTCAAAGTGGCCTACCACCATGGTTGCTGCGATGTTCAGCAGACATTCCTTCTGCATCATCACCTGGTCATTGTCGGCGGTGATCTGCTGCCAGCCAGGCATTCCTGTCGTTTGCAGAGGATGCCCTGGCAGTTGAGCCTCCACCCCGTAAACGGGCAGGCCCTTGGTGGACTCCAGAAAGCGGCGCAGGTTTTGCCGAGGCCGCTCAAAGCCGAACCAGTTGTAGTGACAGGTAATGATGGCGAGCTTCATGCGTTAGTTCGTGTAGCGCCCACGGACTCGCAGCCACAGACCGTTGAAAGTTGGCAGAGTGCTGTAGGCATCGGGCATGCCGGTGTCGAGGTAGACATCGAGCTTCGACCCAGCAGGCATGGTCAAAGCGCCATTGACGAGAAGAGGAATGCCGAGGCCCTTGGCATCGCTGTTCGGGAAGTATTCATAAAACCAGAAGGACTGGGCATACAGGCCGCCAGGGGACGAAGAGTTCGGCGCGTCGGTGCCATAAACGATGATGTTCGACTGGAAGAAATTGTCCGCCATTCGCGGAGTCGCATTGCGCATCGCAAGGCCGATGTGCGTGATCACCGCATCACGCGGCAGAACGAAGATCGAGCTGGATTGAAGCGAGTCGTAACTGGTTTGGCTACTAAGCTGCAAAGGGATGAGCAGATCGAACATCTGTCCCGAGGCTCCATTGCTCTGCACGAAGGCCACGAGCGCGGCATTGTCGCTCGGAGTGCCACTGGTGATCTGGGACCAGGCATGGCTGTGCGTGGTCGGCGGAAATGTGCTGGGTTTGCCCGTCACCTCATTCCAGGAGCTTGGGAAGGAGGTGGGTTTGCTGGTCACGTTCGACCAGGTCACTGTGGGATTGCTGGCACCACCGGCACTGTTGATAGTGATCGTCTTGGTTTCCTCGTTGAGGGTGAAGGTGACGTTCGATCCAGCCACCAGCCTCGCCTTGATCCAGGCCCACGCGGCGTCGGCGGCTGGATCAGGGGCCGTGTCGCCGGGGCGTGAAGGCGAATTGCGCAGCGTGATCGGAAAAGCCAGGGACTTGCGCGGATGAGGAAGTTCGCTGGTGATTTGCCACTCGATCTGCGCGGTCAGGGCAATGGCTGCGCTATTGGCGAGAGCGACTCGCAAAGGCTCAGAATCTGCCAACAAGCTGAAGGTGTAGTTCGTCTGCGCATCTGAACCAGCCACCGTCCACGAGGTGTCGAGCAACACAGGCGAGCCGCTCTCAGCACCTGGCAGTTTCACGGTCAGCTTCCCTGTCGTGTTGGCGGGAAGAGCCACAGGCACGTTGTCCTGCTCGAAGGTGACGCGCAGAACGAACAGCGTGCCCAGAATTCCGCTGAGCGACGGCATCGTCGAACTCACATTCGATGCCGTGACTTCTCCGGTGCCTGCATTGATGCAGAGATGCTGCTGGTCCATGCCTGACGTGGGATGTCAATCACACCGTGGGCAGCACCATGTAGGTCACATGAGAACCCGCGAGAGCCGTGATGGCGCTGTTGGCGATTTCGGAAGCGAAGCGGGCGATCACCTCACCATCCGCCGCAGCGGTGAGCGTGCCTTCAATCATTGCCAGATTGCCGGAAGTCAGACTGCTCAGATTGGCTGCGGATGGCAGGTTGTAGGCGCTGGCGAAGTTCACCGTCTCGGTGGTGGCCGTGAGTGTGTAACGTGATGTGCAATGAAGCTGGCTAAGCGCCGGACCATTGATGCTCCAGCGGCTGCCAGTCGCCGTGGCGGCGGCATTGTAGGGGATGGTGAACTTGAATGCGTATCGCTTGCCGCTCTGCACCGGAAACTTCAACCCCGTGACATCGAGGAGCGTGTTCGCAGTTGCGTGGCTGTTGATGACATTGCTGGTGATTGCCACTGTGATTGGGGTGAGCAGAGGCAGCGTTGGCCCCTCCTGCGAGGCTGGCGCTCCAGGGATAGTTTCCGTGCCGCGCCAGACATTGTTGTGCAGCACGAACTCCACCGTGTGGGAGCGATCTCCCCAGGGCACGCTGTCCGTTTCACGCCAGGCGAATTCGGCCATGAGACTCATGCGGCCTGTGTCCGTGTTTTCGCCGGCGGGATCGGCCACCTTGAGCAGTTCGTTGAGCTTGTCGGTGGCGTAATTGATACGCCCCTCATAGACCTTTCGGGAACTGTCGAGCGTCCAGGATTCGGCCAGGGCGCAGGTTTGATCGACCTCATACTTGCCCCAGGGTTTCACGATGAACCGGAACTGCGACAACGCTGGAGCCGTCCATGCCTGCCCATCACGCAGGAGTGTGAGTTGGATTTTGGCACCTGTGCCACGCTTGGCTTCAAGCAGAGCCACCGGAGAAGCGAAGCCCTCGGCGACGATGAGCTGTGAGGTGTCGGTATCGAAGATGAGTTTCATGAGTCGTCTTTGCGTTGTTGATCCAGCAGTCCTTGGAAATACTCGGCTAGGCTCATGAGGTCGGGCACGAAGGCCAGACCACTGATGCGCGGCCACTGGTAGGGATTCTTGTCAACCGCAGACCCGAAAGCGCCCAGCACATAGGCCGCCATGTGGCGCAGTTCGCGCAGCCTCATCACGCCCGTGGATCGCGGGAACTGATAGGGTTTTACTGATGAAGAGGTTCGTTTGTTGGACTTGGAAAAGTCAGTGACGCCCTTCGCCTCCCATTTGAGGCCGAGCTGCGGAAACAACCAGGTGGCGTAATCACGAAGCAGCCACGCTGGCAGCACTCCTTTGCTGCGCTTCCATTCATAGGGCTTCGGGGTTGGTCGGCTCATTAAGGTTTAGCGCACGACCGCACGCGGCACGTATTCGGTGGTGATGGAGGTGAGCCAGAGCGGCTTATCGAGCAGTTGTTCGGACTGGATGCCTTTGAGCGACCAACCCCAAGGCCAATTAAAGGTGAAGCCCGCGCTGGAATACCAAGGCTGCGCGAAGATGTCCTTCACCAGTGGTGCATTTTGCGGCGTGAGATGGCCGGGCAGCTTGTCCGTTGGCGGCGGATCGGTGGAAAGGAAAGTGTCCACGACCACGACACGACTGCTGTCCAGATTGGTATAGCGTTGATCTGCCCAGCCCGTGTAAACGCCCAACTCGTTGGTGAAGGTGGTGCCCGTGAGGCTGAGCGTAGTGGATGAATTGACCGGCTGATTATTGACCGTGATGCGACGCTTGCGCGCTTTGGGTGCCAGGATGCCTTTGCAGTCCAGCGAGAGCCGCCAGACATGGCCGTTGAGATCTTCCTTCTCGATGCCGACGATCCACATGGCCGAAAAGCCCGGAGCCAGGTCACCTTGGGAGAACTGATCTGGTTTGACGGTCAGCAGATCAATCGGTCCCTCATCCCAACCCTCCTCAGGCAGACGGATGCGATTGGCTTCGATCTTGTCAGCACCACGGGCGAGCCCTTCACACTGAAGACGATGGATGAAGACCGGGCCATCCGGCTTGGTCTGCACCTCTTTGATCCGCATGTTGGTCCGCCGTGGCGGAGCGCCCCCATGATGAAACGTGTCTTCACGATCCGTCTGCCAAACCTGCACGGTGCTATCCAGTCCATAGGGACGGACCACCAGATCCTCGGGCTCAATCTCCAGGATGCGCGGTCCGTGTTCGATGTAGGGGGCCGAGATCATTTCAGTGCCTCCAGGATTTGTGGCAGGATCTGAGCGACCATCTGCGCGGCCTGCTGGGAAGTGCCGTTCTCAGTGGGCGCTTTGTCGACGGCAGCGTTCTGGGCAGCGCGTTGGGCCAGCGGATTGTCCTGACTACCGCCTTTCAAACCCGGCATGAAGCGGTCGTAGGAATCCTGCACTCTGGAACGAGCGTCGGCCATCCTCTGCTCCGCACGACTCCGCGCGTCATCGGCAGTTCCCTGGCTCAGAGCCGAATATCCCTGAATGCGTTGGCGACCTCCATCCTGCCGGTTGGCCGCACGTTCTTCCAGAGCACTCTTGGTTTGGGCGATGCGGAGAGCTTCCTGCTGGGATAGGCCAGTCTCTTCCGCAATGCGCCTTGCCTCCTGCTGGATGCGAGCCTGACGCTCCAAAGCATCTGCCTCCTTGTTGCGCCCACGGGCACGCAACTCCAGCACCTGGAGATCGTTGGCCATGCCTGAACGAGCCTGGTTTTGCTGTGCGGTCTTTTCAGCTTCGGCCTGCTGCTGACGGTCCTTCTCCGCGCTGATCTGTTGTTCGAGCGTGAGGACGTCGCCGAGCAATTTCTGACGCTGAAGTTCGAGTTGCAGAACCTCCTCAGTGTCCTGGCCGCCCTTGCCTTCCATGTAGGCTTTGTCGCGAGCCGCCTTCATCTTCGCCTCGATCTCGGCCACGTTGCCTTTGGCGAGTTCGAGGTTCTCATCGGGCGTGAGTTGTTGTTTCAGATTTCCATCCTTGGTCTGGTTGATCTGCTCGCGAATGCCTTGCATGCGCTTCTCCTGCGCTTCGAGTTCCTTCTGTCCCTTCTCGATGCTCTCGGCGGCCTCCTTCTGAGCAGCAGCAATCTTCTTGGCCCAGTCGGCGGCTTCTCGCGCGGCCTCACGTTGCTTTTCCTGAGCGGCAGCCGCTTCTTCGGATTCGAGTTTGGATTGAGCAAGTGCAGTTGCCGCCTGTTCGACGCGCTCGGTGAAGCTGCCATCCAAGCCACCGAAAAGAGCCACACCAGATACCGCAGCGAAGTCGGCAAGGCCTAGGAGCGATTCGGCCGTCCAGGCCTTGAGCTTCAGAATGCCGCTATCGAGCTGATCATTGAAGTCGGCCAGGCGTTGGACCTGTTCTTCACTCAGCACTGGAGTGTCCGCGAGTGCCTGCAATTCCTCACGCCCCTGCATGAGCAGCGGGATCAACTCGGCCCCGTTGCGGCCCATGAGATCAAACACCTCCGCGAACCCTTCGCCGCGCCCGCGAGCACTGATGAACGCTTCGGAAAGCGCCATGATCTGCTCCACCAGCGACATGGAGCGTAGCTTGGAAGCGCTGACGCCAAGTTGTTTCAGGGACTCAGCCGTCTTCTCACTGTTCTCCGCATCCGCCAATGAGCGGGTGAGTTTTGAGACACCGCCGACGAGTGTTTCCACATCGCTGCCTGAGAGCTTGGCCATGGCACCCAGGCGCTGGAGACTTTCGACGCTGGTATCGAGTTGGACGGAGAGATCACTAAGCCGGTCAAAGTCGTCGATGACCGACTTGAGTCCTGTCAGGGAACCGACGGCCGCAGCGAGCTGGCCGAAGCCGCCCACCACATCAGCGCTCATCGCCTTGCCCAGTGTGCTGCGGGCACGACTGGCAAAGCCTGACAGAATACCCTGAGCTTTTGCAGCCCCGGCCTGCAGGTCCGTGTTATCCCAGCCAAGTTCGACTTTTGGTGCTGCCATTGCAGGCAGGGCTGGTTGTCAAACCTTGGACTTGAACCATAATGACAGGCAACCACCCTTTATGCCCTGTCGCCTTTGCGGTTCCGACCAACCTCTTGTAAATTCTCACATCGTTTCCAAGTTTCTGTGGAAACTGAGTGGGATAATTGGGGCGCAAAAAAAGTTTGATGCTTTTTGTATCAATGACGAAGCGAAGTCACAGAGACATCAACAAGATGGTTTCAAGGAGCAATTGCTTTGTTTCTGTTGTGAGCAGCGTCGATCAAAGTTTGAGTCCGTTGCTCGAAAGGCTGTATTTGGACGCATCCGTGCTCTGGGTTTTAGCAAAGGCTCAGTTATACTTGATGGGTTGGACTACCGAGCAATCAAACTTTTCACAATGTTCCAATTGTGGATGATGGGAATTTCGACTCACCCATTTTACGCTCATGTTATTCTTGGTCCACACGCGGAAAAATTAGCTTCATTACTTTTGGCTGATGACCCAGGGGACACGTGGCTTTACGGCAGCACTTTAGCAGTCATCAATTGTAATAATGCGAGTCTGCCTGGGATATTCACACAGCCTGAACGAATTAAACTCTGGGGACATAATGTTTATCGTTTCGTATTTGCAGGACTTCATTGTTTCTTTTTTGTGTCCAGCCACGCACCAGAGCGAGAATGTCAGAGTCTTTTTTTACAAAAAGACGGAACTTGGCCAATCTTCTCAGGACCAATCACAGACTATCCCCACGTGATGCAAAAAATTCGTGCTTTCAAAAAGTTCGTTCAGCCCGAACCCGCTCCCACCAGCGCCCTGTTTCCGACAGCATGCGGTCTGGCCACAGCATTGCCTCGCCCTCCATAAGGCGCAACGCATGCACATAGGCACGCCCTCGGGAGAGCGGCAGTTGCCAGCGGATGTAATCTTCGGTCCAGCCCGTGCCGCGCGCAATCACTGTGATGTATTGCGCCTCCGACACGGGCAGGGCTAGTTTCCCAAGTCGCCTCGTTCGGAAGGTTCGGGCACGGCCTTGTTGATGCCGGCTTCATTGAAGATCTGAAGGGCGAGATTCACTGCCGCCACATGCTTCGACCGTGGCACGTTCAAGTCACCCCAGGCTTCGATGGTTTCCAGGAACAGAGGCAGATCAGCACGCACCATCCGCCAGTCGGCAGGCTCATGGCTGCACAGCCAAAGGATCTTGATCGCGTCCGCCAGGAAGGTGGTGAGCTGCTCCAAGGTCTTGGACAACGGCAGCGCCCCATCGGCAGCACGCAGTTTGTAGAACAAGGCCTCGCGTCCTGAACTGTAGCCATGAAGCGTCACGGGCTGGAAGCAGCCCTTCTGCTCGATCCAGACTGGCCATGTGTGCTCGGCATCAAAGGCGTTTTCACGTTCCGTTTGAGCTGCGTTGAGGACTGCCTCGGGCACAGCGTCCCGGTGGACCTTTCGTGATGGCTTCTTGGTCGGCTCGGGATCGAGCCGGAGTTTGGATGGTGATGGTTTCATGCGATTCGGAAATGGCGTTGCACCCGGTCGAGCATGTCATCGCTCGCCTGCTCAGAAACAAAGGCGGAGCGCAGAGAGCGAGGCTTGCGCAAGAGCACGCGCCGGCCTGTGGCATGGAGATGCCGGAGGATTTGATCATGCACACATCGGGCGTTGTAGGCACTGACTAGCGGATGCTGTGGTTCACTCTGTTCCAGGCGACCTTCACGAAGCTGCTGGATGAGTGCTTGAGCATCAGGCCGCATCCATTCACCGCTCGGAGCCTTCACCGAATGCCCGAAGCGTGGCAGTCGGAACAGTCCGTTCTCATGCTCAATCATGGGGATGCCAATCACGCCTAGGGCGGCAACAAGCCCCGCATCGGTGGTTTCGATCAGTTCATCCGCATCGCGCAGGCTCGGCAGTTCATCGCCGTCCGTGTAGATCGTGGCGTGATCATTACCCACCAACGTGAGCCGGATGCGATCTTCGTTGCGCAACGAAGATGCGATCATGTTGGCGTTGTGACAGGCGCGCAGACTGCACAGAAAGGGATGCAACGGATCTGCCTGCTCCAGGCTGCCTGAATGCCAGTCGTTGTTCAGGCCATCGGTGGTCAGGGAGTTCCAGAGCGACTGAAGGCCCACATAAAACGTGGTCACTTCTTCGCCAGTGCGATCATCAAGCACCACATCCGTGCGGATTGGAAACCCCAGGGCTCCCAGACAGGACGCCAAGCTCAGGCTGTGAGTGGGCCACCAGCCTTCGATCATGGTGCGATGCCTGGGAACATTTCAGCGGTGAAGCTGACCTGGGGTTCATCCGTGTCGCTCAGTTCGCGTGTCGGGTCCTTGTAGATGATCTTGCCTTCAGTGGGCGAGAACCCGTGGACGGAGCTTTGGAAATTGGCGAGCGCTGTGATGGCGGTGCCGGGATGCTGATCGGCAAAGCCTGTGGCACTGTTGCCGACGATGATGCCTGAGAACTCAAAGGTGATGCGCGGGTTCTCGGCGCGGACGTAGGACACCATGCGCTGGCTGTTCTTGCGCTCCACATACTCGCGTGTCGGCTTGATGGAGAGCTTGGTGACCAGCACGCCCGTCTCGTCGGTGAGATCGTAGGCAGGACGTGTTCCGTGTTCGATGATGGCTTGCACTGGCATGGCTGTGCTCAGGCGGCGGGTGTCAATTCAGCGGACTGCGCGCTGATCGAGAACCGAGTGGTGTGGCTGCGAGTCCGATCCTCGCGATTGAGTTCACTCTCGCTGCGGGTGATGCGCAGGCGGCGGATGTCCCAACCCGTGCGATCAACTTCAGGCAGCGTGGCAAGCCATGCGAACAACGCTCCACGATTGGTCAGTGCAGATCGCAGTGAAGCTATCCAGATGGCCTCCATCAGCACCGGGGTTTCATCGGCATGGGTGTGCAGGACCATGATGCCATTGGCCTCGATCAACCTGGTGTGCGGAAACTCCAACATGTCGATGTGGCAGAAAACGCAGGGCCTCTGCCTTGCGGTCATTTCCAGGCCTATGCCGATGTTCAGAGTGGTCGACAGTCCGTTCTGCTGCCTGACATGCGTGAGGTAATCAGCGAGCAGTTTAGCGAGTCTGTATTCGAGCGAGGGTTGGTCATTCATGCCCTACTTGCCTTGTCGAAAAGCACGGGCAGCCATGGCCTTGAGTTTTTCAGCCATGGCATGTTGAAGCCTTGTTCGAGCCCGGCGTTCCGCCTGGCGAAGCTGGGCATCGTTGCAGGCTTCAGGCGCATAGCTCACCTGGTTCTGGAGCTCGATGTTGGCTCCTTTGTCGCCGCGTTTCACCATGGCCGTGCCCTGCGAAGTTTTGTGGGCTCCGGTGTTCGCCCATCTGGGAATACCGCGCACAGTGCCACCCAAGGTTTTGGCCGCTGCGATCCAGCCAGCTTTTACCGCGCCGATCTGCCTCTGCACTTTGGTGATGTAGCGATCAAGAGCCTCACCCTTGGAAATCACCGCCAGTGTTTTGGCACTGTCTGGCACGCGGCCATAGCGCGCCGTGCGGGCGTTCTTGTGGAGGTCCGCGCGAATAGCTCCGATGGGAATGCCCGCCTTGGCGCACAGTTTGCGCAGGATGCGCCGAGCCTTTTCCGGTTCGCCGTTCTTGTCGGCACGCCAGTATTCACGAGCAAGCACGGGATCAGCGGCTTCGAGCTGCTTGAAGGCTGTGCCCAAGTTGTCAGCGCGTTTAAAAATGCGGTTGATGTCCGCCTTGATGCGAGCCGCCAGTTTCTTGAAGGGTTTGTCTGTCAGGCCAAACGGCAGCGTGATCCGCGCACTCTCCACAGCCAGCGTGCGGACTTCCTGGATGAGCAGCTTGTCCATCGGGCGCTGCACTTCTTTGGGGAAGAGAGCGATCTGCTTCTTGATCGGGTCGAGACCCGTGACTTTTCCAGTAACGCGCATGTCAGGGATCAACAGGACCGAGTTCCAGGGTGACGATGGCGTGAGGAGGACGGTTCATCACGGCTTTGATGCGGTAGTCCTTGTTCTCCCAGCGCACGATCTGACCGCTGTGCGGAATGTCCGGGATGGAAGTGCGTAGCACCTTGGCATTGAAGCGCACCTCATCGACTTCACCACCCAGCATGAGCTCACCCGACAGCATGGGCTCGGAGATCAGGGCCAACGTGGGCTGCCCCTGGTAGAAAATGACCTTGCCGAAGTCCTGGAGGATTTCAGAAAAGTCGGCGGCGATTTCATCGTGGATGGACATGCCATGCGGTTCACGTCAAAACGAAGCAGCCCTCCCCGCACAAGGCGAAGAGGGCTGCACCCGAACCCGAGGCCCACGCCCCGAGAATTTTAAAACACCAGCGCCATGGTGAGCGACTTGGCGGTGTTGTTACCCCCGGCAGCTTCCACGGTGACCTTGGCCCGAATGTATTGCCGCACATCAGATGGCAGGCGCACTTTGCGAATGACAGCGGCGGCACCGGCTCCACCCGCGCCCGTGACTTCCATGGAGGCAAGGGCAGCGATGGTGGCGAAGGTGATGCCATCTTCCGAGTCCTCCAGGGTGACAGTGGCCTTCTTCGTGTCAGCCAGTGAAGGCAGGGCCGGAAGCGCGAGTTCCACCTCGAAGTGGCACTCGTGGGGAGGCTTCTGGATCAGGTTGAACGGATCAATGGTTGCCGTGGCAGCAGCGGCAGGCAGGGCTACCGTGCGGATGAGTTCAGCGTCTTTGAGAGCGTGCATAAGGATGATGAATGATGAGGGTTGCTTTGATCACGTCTCGTCGTTGGCGATGGAGGCCGTGCGGATGATCGGGATACCTTCCCACTCGGTGGGCAGTGGCGCGGGCGTGCCGTTGGCGGTGGTGGCCGTGCGGCTGTTGCGCAACTGTTCGCGGGAGCGCCCGTTCATGAGGATGTGCGTCGGCTCGAAGCCGAAGTCGGTGAACTTCTCGTAGGCTGAGTAGAGCAGCGCGTCGTTGAGGCTCTTTTTGCCGTTGCCGGACTCCTCTACGTTCTTGATGCGCACTGCACAGTTGCGGTTGGCCAGGCGCATACCTATACGGCCTGTCATCCAGTTGGTGTAGGCCTTGTAGGGGTTGCCTTCGGCATCATAGACCGTTTCCAGATCCCAGGTGTCTTGGAGGCGGATGGACTGTGCGTTGCCGAACAGAAACTCGACACACTCGCGGCCCAGGCGCAGGAACCAGACCGAGGATTTGGAAGCTGCACCACCGGCATCCACCAGGTGCGCGGCATCGGCTTTGATCTGCGCAAGCAGACCTGGGAAGCCTTTGCTGTCGTTACCCGTGCCATAGTAGAACTGCGAGCCAATGTATTGCATCGCGGCCTCGATCACGCCCGAGGCATGGTTTTCGAGCAGGCGACCTGGATCACGGGCACCATCCACGATCTGTGCATCTACAGCGATCTGGTGATCGAGGATGTGCGTTTGGAAGGTGCGCGTTTCGTAGCTGGACTTGCTGCGTGGCACGCCCTCGTTGGCGTTGCGGAAACGCACGGAAGGCAGGCCGGTGCGGACGGTCAGTTCCATTGTGGTGCCGGTCATGGTATCGGCGGGCACAACGGTGAGTTCGGGAGCCATTTTCACGGCTTCCTCAATGAGCGGGTAGCCGATACCGGCGTCCAGCTTGGCGATGTCGAGAAGGGTGGGGACAGACATGGAGGTCTAGGACTTGAGGGTGTGTGATTGGGATGGATCAGGCTTTGGCGAACTGGCGGTTCCAGACCTCGGCGGCGGTGGTGGGCGCTTTGTCCCCGGCGGGTGTGATCTTGGCGGGCACCTGCGTGCCCATTTCAGCGGCGATCTGCGCGGCTTTGGCAGCGGCACGCTTGTCGAGATCCTGCTCGCGGGCGTTGAGGTCACGCACCTGCGTTTCGAGTTCGCCCACACGCTTGCACTGACGCTCGACATCACCCTGAACAGCGATGAGCTGGCCTTTGAGTGTGTCACGTTCCGTGCAGACCTGCTGCAAGGCTGTTTGATGAGCCTGCTCTTTGGTGGTGAGGCTGGCTTTGAAGGTTTCGACTTGGGCGGAAGCGTCGGTCATCAAGCTCTCGCGAGCTTTGGCATCGGCTTCCAAGGTTTGAATGCGAGCAAGCGCATCAGTGAGTTGTTCTTCGGCGGTTTTCATCAGGGTGGATGTCCGGGAAGGCGTGTCAACTCGGGTGGCTGTGAGGGACCGCAGACGGGCGATCACCTCGTCGCGACTCTTGACCGTGCCGGCCAGGTTGAAGCGCTGAGCCTTGCGGGCGCTAAAGCTCTGTCCTTCCATCGCCTCGTCCGGGATCTTGCGGCCACGCGCGAGCACGGCGGTTTTGAAGTCGGCGGCGACTTCCTCAATGTCGGACTGGATCAACGCACGCTGCTCTTCGCTCAGCGACACACCGGGCGTGCCCATGCCCTTGAACTTGCCTGCGGCAAACACTTCTACTTTTAATCCCTGGCTGCGGAACTTTTCGGCGCTGTCGATGAACGGCAACATCACACCAATGGAGCCGACACGCGCACTCGGTGTGGCATAGACGGCATCGCACTGGGACGCGATCCAGTAGGCGGCGCTGCACATCTGGCCTGCGCTGAAGGCGTGGATGGATTTGAGCTTGGCCGCATCCGCCACGGCCTGGGCCAGTTCGGGCGTTCCATTGACCGTTCCGCCTGGTGAGTCGATGTCCAGCAGGATGGATTTCACTTCATCCCGTGCGACCGCTTCTTGAATCGCTTCCGCCACCTGGTTCATGTCGGTCGCACCAAAAAGCAGCGAAGAGATCAGATCCGGGTCGCGCATGAGCGGGCCGTGGATGCGAATGATACCAACGCCATCCTCCACGGACAGAAGCGGGTTCGATGAAGGCTCAGGCAGCGTCAGACGCGCATCGAAGAACGCCATGGCTTGAGCTGCCATGCTGTGCATGGCCTCGGAGGTGATGAGCCAGGGCTGGCGGGAGAGAAGCGAATCGAGCGCGGTCACGCCCCGTTTGGAGTGTCAACAGCAGCAGGTGGCGGTGCAGGCACGACTGAGCCACCGCTGGGCTTCCACAGCATGTCGAGAGGCACCCCGTATTTGGTGGCGGTTTCGAGGATCATCTTCGCGTCACGCGCACGCCGTTCGAGTTCCTCACCGAAGTCCGCGCCCAGTTCCTCGTAGTGATCGCTGATGGTCTTGAGCCCCATCTCGACATCGGAACGGTTTTGCTGCGCTTCACGACCTGCATCGACGCTGAGCTTGCGCGGACACACGCAGCTAATTTTCCACCATCCCTGGACGGGCGGAAATTCGCCACGAGCAATCGCATCACCGATCACATAGAACCACACGGGTTTGATCAGTCGTTGGATGAGGATCATCTGGCGGTAGGAGAACCGTCGATCTGCCTTGGCCACGACCAATCGAACGCCTGCTCCACCGACCTTGGATGAGTCTGCCGCGAATTCATAAGGCAGCACGCCAAGCGCGGAGTCACGGCGCAGATGCTCCAGGAACCCGGTGAACGTCGGGCTGGGCCGCTTCGGCTCGAAGGAATCGAGCGATTCGTTGGGCTTGAGGGCGACCAGTTTCCCGCCGGTGATCTGCTGAAGGGTGGCCGGGCTGCTAGCTTCGCTGGCGGCGGCCTGATCACCTTCGATGGCAAAATCTGAATCATCCTTCAGATCACCTGTCTCCGTCTTCAGCACACGGGTCACGTCGCAGTTGTCCTTCACGGCGTGCTTTTCCAAAGCGATCAGCTCCATCTCGTCGATGATGTGATTGATGGAATGCTGGATCGTCGGGGCGTTGCGAACGCTCGTGGCGTTCTCCGGCTCAAACACATGCAGCACGCTTTGGGCAGGCAGCTCACGCGCACCTTTGTCCTCGATCACTCGATACGAAACCGGCGCTCCCCAGGCATCCAGGGTGATGCCGTGGTAGCTTTTGGCGGCCGTGTTGCCATCACCGATGCGGTGTGACTCGATCAACTGAAGCGCGGCAAGCCCAAGTCGGCTGCGGGTAAGATGAATGAAGTATTCACCGTCCACATCCATGCCGCGACACACTAGCGACTGCACTTCCTCAAAGCTGAACCTGCCGGTGACTTCGCATCGGGCTGACCAGCCACGGAAATAGGCTTCCGCTTTGCGGTTCCATTCCGGGTCATCCGACTGTGCTTGCGGGCGAATGCCATCTCCTGTGGAATAGATCGCCATGTTGCTGACCATCTCACGCACGAAGCCGGAGTTCTTGGCGAGGTAACGCGCACGCTTCACCAACTCACGATGAACATGAGGCGTGAGGTCCTGCTTCGCATCACGCGGGGAGGCGCCAGGCACCTGACCTCGGCGCGGCGATGGATTGGCGGATTCGTAGATCGAGCTGACGGCCCTGGGCTTGAACCAGCCATTCACCCATTGGAGAAGTGGATTCATGGGGCGATGCGGCGGATGTGGGAAGTGGTGATCCGGCGGCGACGTTCATAGGTGGTTGGAGCCAGAACGCGCAGTGCATGGACGCATTCATCGAGCGTCTCCTTCACGGTCATCGGGAACTGCTTGGAAGCATTGGAGCCGCTGTCGCCCCAGCTCATGAGGGTCTTGCCCTCCAAAAGCATCTGCTTGGCTTTCGCCTGGATGTTGAGAACTTCTGCGACCGTGAAGCCGACGGTGAACAAACCTTGCGCCATGCTTGGGCGTGAGCTGTCAACGAGCCGCTGGTTCCTTCAGGTCACGTTTGATCTCATCCACGGTGAGCCGGATGTAGTTCACGTCTGTCTTCACGACATCCGTGCTGCGCTCCAGGAGTTGGATCTTCACGTCGTGGGATTCAAGTCGCTGCCGGTCCTCGTTGCGCAACAGTTCGAGGTGGCGAAGGGTGCTGGTGTGAACGCCCCAAGCAGTGGCACCGGCGATGACCAGTGACAGGATCTGCACGACATGCCCGAGGCTGATGGTGGAATCATAACGTGGCTGAGTCATGAACTGATGAGCTTGAGGATGGAGGCTGGTGTGATGAACCCAAGGGTGACGAGGCTGCCGCTCCCCTTCAGCGGACGAATGCGTGCGGTGATCCAATCGCCCTCGCGTTCTTTGGCAGCGGAGCTTGGATCGAGAGACGTGTTGCCCTCGATGGTGGACATGCTAACGCCGCGCACGGCTGTCACGATGCCAGCATGGCCGTTGGAGGTAGCGCCGAGGCGTGCCAGCCAGATGGCACCAGGAGCCGCAGTCGGAGAAAGCAGACCCAGCTTGCCGAAGTTGGCTGCACTGGTGACGCAGTGAGGTGTCATGACCGACTGCCAGCGTTTGATCTGCTCCGGCGTGGCAGACAGTGAGCGCAGCGCGGCAATCACCATGCCTTCACAGAACGCGGCGCAATACGCCCAGCCTGGTTCCCAGGGAGACGAGCGCATGAGCGAGCGCAGTTCATCGACCAGGGCGCGATCAGGTCCAGCCGTGCTGGGGTTGTCCCAGTCGGCGTTGGGTTTTACTTCACGCAGGCCAATGAACCGACCCGCCTGTCGCATGACAGCCGTTGCCAGAGAGTCGGAGGTCATTTCTTCCTCCAGTTGATGCGCACACGACCATAGGCGGCGGTGGCGAGACCACCGAACTCGGCAATGGTGTCCCAGTTGGCGGCGGCAATGGCCACCATGCCCTGAGCTTCGTCCGTGGGGAGATGGAGGCCGAAGAGACGGCCAAGAGCACCGACCGCAGAAATGACGATGCCCGCATAAGTGAGCTTGCCCTGAAGAGTTTGAGTGGGGTTCATGCCCCGTGGAGCCGTGTCAATCTGCGGTGGGTTCGTCGTCCTCTTTGATCTCGGCATCCGCCTTCACCGACTCCTGTCCCACCAGTTTGAGCATCACCGCTGCGGCCACCTGCATGGCTTCACAATCCCAGTAATGATTGGGCCGCTTGCCGATGCGTTCCCACAACCACTTGCCGCCTTTGCGGACACGCTGCTCGCTCTCCATCTGCGTGAGATAGTCATCTCCGGCATCCTCAGCGATTTCCCAGGTGGGGCCACGCTCCGGGTCCTGATTGCGGCGCAGTCGCGCGAGCATGTCTTTGATGTTGAGGTTCGACCAGTAGAACACTGAGCAGGTCTGGCCGCGTCCTAGCACCACCTTGCGGCGAGGGGAGTAGAACCGATGCACGCTCCGGCCTTCCTTGGTGCGGTGAACGTAGGTGGCACGACGGTCGCCCATGAGAGCCACCCAGCCGTGTTTGGCGCATTCGCGATACACGTCATAGGTGGCGTGGCCGGCATCGACGAATACCAGGTTGGAGTGAATGGAAAAGCGTTCCTGCAAGGTGAGCACTTCGTCCCAGGTGGGCACGCGCTCACGCCACACCAAACGCGAAGAACCTTCCAACGACCAGCCACGCACGATCACGAAGAAGTGATCCATCTGGCAGTCCACCGTCATGAATCGAAGCGGCGACGCCACCTGATCAGGATCGAAGGGAGGCGTGAGGAACTTGCCCTGCCGGTTCACCGCCGCCTCATCGTCCCAAGTTTCACCGAGACGATAACCGCTGGGAGTGATCTCCAATTTAAAATCCTCCAGGTAGTCGCGCCATGGCAAAGCAAGGCGCTTCTGGTAGAACTGACGCAGTGGTTCCAGATCGCCCTGCTTCGCAGCCGCCTTGGCACGCAGATACAACTCAGCAAGCCTGCCCCAGCTCATCGCGCAGAGGGCGTTCCAATGAAACCCGACGTTCTCCGGTGACGCGTTCAGATTGGTGCGCACATAACGACCCGTGGTGCTGAGCACACGTCGCGTGCGGTCGCTGTCATCGAACGCATGACCGCAGCCTTCACAAGTCAGCGAGGCGGTCTCGCGCACGCGGGCGAAGTTCCATTCGCCATCATCATCGCGGGCGTCCTTGCTCCATTCCACGTTCTCCCATTTGAAAGGCTGGCGGAGGTCACAGTGCGGACACGCAAAGGTCCACTCGCGCATGTCAGTGGTTTCAAACTTGCGGTGAGTGTCATCGTTCTCTTCCCCGCCCTGGGACATGAAGAGGCACTTGCCCAGCCAGCCGAAGGCGGTGACACGGGCTTCCGCCTCCGCCATGTGGCCCACGGGCCAGCGCCAGGTTTCATCGCCGATCAACCAGCGGATGGAGCGGCGTTGCAGGTTGGTCTTGTTGTGGGCACCAAGCACCCAGAGCGTCATGCCATTGGAAAAATGCTTGGTGCTCGTCTTGAGCTTGTGCCGGTCACGCGGGTAGAGCGCCTGCACGCTGGGGCACTCATCAAACACTCGGCCAAGGCGGCTTTCGGCCTGATCTTTCGCGTCATCATCGGTCTGGTCGAGCCAGAGCGCGGGTCCCGGCAGGTTGGGGATGATGTAGCAGAGGCCGATCTCACCGATCGTGGTCTTGCTCGATTGGATCGCCGCAATGATCGAAACGATCCGAACCTTGGGATCAACCAGAGCTTCAAGGGGCTCCTTCAACCACGGTGAGTTGTCCGCACGAAATCTGCCCGGAACCGGCGAGTAGGGGATGGAATGAATGTGTTCCTCCGCCCAGGCCCATGGTGGACGGCGGTCAGGTGGACGCCATGCTTCGCACCAGATTGCTTCGAGAATGCTCACTCAAACGGCGCGAAGTCAAAATGCGACGACAGGAAATGTTCCCGAGCTAGAATGAACGATGATCCGGCCAGTCCTTACCGCCTTGCTGCTTGCGACCACAGTGTTCTTTAATTCTTGCGCATCCCACCCTGTGAAACCGCTCGCAACCGTTCCCAAAGTCGAGTTGCCCCGTTACATGGGCAAGTGGCATGAGGTGGCCAGGTTGCCCATGTTCTTCCAGCGTGGCTGCGTCAAATCCACCGCCGAGTATGCGATAAAACCAGATGGAGCGGTATCAGTCATCAATCGCTGCCTGAAGAACGGAAAGCCAAAGCAAGTCCGAGGGACGGCGACCGTGGTTGATGCCCGAAGCAATGCGGTTCTCGAAGTGCGATTCAATGAATGGTTCTCCGTCTTCATTCCTCGTGCGAAACAGGGGAACTACTTCATCGTCTGGCTTGCGGCGGACTATTCCGCCGCCGTCGTGGGAACGCCGGATCGGAAGTGCCTTTGGATCTTGGCGCGCACGACCAGCCTGCCAAAAGCCACCTATGACGAGATCGTCGCTCATTGCAGCGGGCTTGGTTTCCCGGTTGAGAGTCTGATTGTTGAGAAGGCTCAGCAGCCCTGAGTGCATCACTTCCCGCCCTCATGGAGGATGGTGAGCACCTCATCAATGGCTTTACGGCACTCCTCTTGAATGCCCGTCGCATCGAGTCCAGACAGGATCGGTGGCAACTCTGACTCGAACTTGTTGCGCAACAAGGCGGTGGCCCGCCCGATCTGCGTCGTCCATGTGCGCCTCACTTCTTCGACGGTCACATAAAGTCCTTTGCGGACTGCGACCTTGAGTTCGCGTTCTTCCACTTCGGCGAGCAGTTTGCGGGCACGCAGGGCGGTGTCGAAATCAGTGCCTGGCTCGGCTCCCTTCAGGTCATGCCGTTTCATGAACTCACGCCATGCGGCCACATCGTGCAGGCCGTTAGCGGCGGCCTGTGGCGCGTCCTTGCGCTTCTTCCACGTGGTGATCGACTGCCGCGTTGTGCCAAGGAATTCGGCCAACTCCACGAAGTTGCGGGCGAAGGCGGGGCCGCTTCCACCCGCCGTGCTGCTGGCGAGATTTTGCAGCATGCTGCGCTCCGCTCGCGTCAGCTTGCCTCCCTTGTGAACGCGTTGGACGAGATTGGCGAGATCCTTGTTGAGGAGCTTGCGGGCGAGATCAGGCGGGAGCGAGGATTCCATGCTCCGCAGGCTGCGAAGTCAACGTCACTTCATCGCCAGCAGTTTCATCAACGCCACCACGGCATAGCCACGCGGTGTGGCGCGCTCCTGCTCCCAGTTTTCCAGCGTTCGCTTGCTGATGCCAAGAAACTCCGCCGCATCACGCTGGCTGAACGCCTTCTTCTCCCGCCATGCCTGAAGTGCACGGGCGAATTTGCGGGGAGTCACCCCTTTGGGAAGTTTCATGGCAGCCATACGCAAGTCACGCATAGCCCGCATCTGACGTCAACGCCGTTGACACTTCTCGCGGTGCGTGAGTATTCCCATTTACTGCGCCCACACGCGGCTCATTGATCCCAACACGCTGAAGCCTAACCCGGCCAACCCGAACCGGCACAGTGCGCATCAGATCGCCTTGCTGGCCTCCATCATTCAGGAGCAGGGCTGGCGGAACTCGATCACCCTCTCCAAACGCAGCGGGATGATCGTGCGCGGGCATGGTCGGCTGGAGGCGGCGCTTCTGATCGGCTGTGAATCCGTGCCGGTGGATGAGCAGGACTATGCCAGCGAAGCCGAGGAACTCGCTGATCTGCTCGCGGACAACCGCCTCGCAGAACTGGCGGAACTTGATGAAGGTGATTTGAAGCGGCTGCTCAAATCCATCCAGGAAAGCGATCCCTCCTTTGATCTCGAACTCACAGGCTTTGCCGAAGACGAGATCCGCAAACTGTTCGACGCCGAAGACCCCGCCGAGGAGATGGAAATCATCCCCCGCATGGAGTGTCAGGCGTTCGAGCACCACGACTACCTCGTCTTCATGTTCCATGACCTGCGCGACTGGATGCAGGTGCTTCAACTCATGGGCGTGCGTGAGGTGGATTACTCGATCACACGAACCACCAAAAAACTCGGCATCGGCCGTGTCCTCTATGGAAAACGCCTCCTCGATCTCTGCAAACGAGCCGCTCTGGCCGGAACTCCAACCCCTGAGCCTGCGCCTGGTCATCCTGAGCCGCAGTCGGGCGCGAACGATGACCAGCCACAAACTGTTCCCGAACGCCACGCTGCTCGTGCCGGAAAGCGAGCTTGAGCAATATGCCCACATCCCGTTGGAGAAGGTCACGGTGCCTGATGCCGTGATGGGTATCTCCTCGTTGCGCAACTGGCTGCTCCAACACTTCAAGGAGGACGCGATCATCATGCTCGATGACGACATCAGCGCCTGCGTCTGCATGGTGTCGCTTCGCTGCCGAAAGCTGTCCGTGGAGGAAACGCTGCAAATGCTCAGCAACTCGGCCTACAATGCCCGTGGAGCTGGAGCACGCCTGTTTGGCTGGCATCAGCGCAGTGATCCGCGCCTGCTGCAACGCAATGATCCCTTTGGCGTGAATCATTGGGTGGGCGGAGCGGTTGGTGTGGTGCGCGATGCTGAAGGTGGAGTGCCGGTTTGGGATGAACTACTCAAGTGCAAGTGCGACATCGACGCCTCGCTCCAGGAGCTTCTCGACAATCGCCTGGTCTGGAATGAGGCGCGATTCTGCTTTGTGCAGGAGCGCGACAAGAACCTGGGCGGCAATTCATTGTTCCGCAGCGCAGAGCGCATCGCCACGGAGAAGCGGCATCTGAAGCGCAAGTGGAAGGCCCACATCGACTTCGGTGACTACAAGAGCCAGGACCGCGTCGCAATGAATGCCCCGCGCCGTCAGAGCATCGCACTTGGATGACGCACCTCAAGGCACCTCCCAAACCCTGCGACCTACTCAAACCTCACGGCATCATTTGGTGATGCAAACGGATGGAATCCCGAAGTCACGGTGACGAGGCCTCCATTCATGGACCTC
>JBIIRD010000080.1:0-21426 GCA_044341745.1 Prosthecobacter sp.
TTGTCGAGCGAGGCGCTCAGGCAGCTGCAGGCGCTGTCGATCGCCAGCACCCGCACGGGCTTCGTGCCCTTGTTGTGAAACACAAAGTCGGTCGTGATGACCTCGTCCTCGGGCTTCGGCTTCAGCTCGATGACGGGCGACTCCGTGGCGAGCTCGGCATGGCAGACCGGCAGGGCCCCCAGAATGAGGCAGAGGCGGAGAAAGGCGGACACGGATTGCATGGGCAAAGATGCAGGGCACCACGGCGGCCTGTCAACGGCGGGCTGAAGGAATGCCCGGAGGCGCGGCTCAGCCGAGACCGACGGCGTCGCGGACGCGGGCCAGGGTTTTGCGGGCGACGGCGCGCGCCTTTTCCGCCCCTTCCGCCAGGACCTGGTCAACGTACTTCGGGTTGGCCGTGATCTCCGCTCGCTTTTCGCGGAAGGGCGCGAAGTAGTCCGTGGTCGCCTGCAGGAGGCGCTTCTTGAACTCGCCATAGCCGATGCCGCCGCGCTGGAAGTCATCCACCATGGCCTGGTGGTCGGCCGGGGAGGCGACCAGCTTGTAGAGCGCCAGGATGCTGCTGTCCTCGACGGGTTTCGGCTCCTCCACGGGCGTGGAGTCGGTCTTGATGCTCATGATCTTCTTTTTCAGCGCCGGCAGCTCCTCGAAGAGCTGGATGGTGTTGTCGTAGCTTTTGCTCATCTTCTGGCCGTCCAGGCCGGGCACCACGGCGGTTTCCTCGCGGATGCGGGGCTGGGGCAGCTTGAGCAGGCCTTCACCGAAGGCCTCGTTCATCTTGATGGCGATGTCGCGGGTGACCTCGACGTGCTGCTTCTGGTCCCTGCCGACGGGGACGATGTCGCTGTCATAGATGAGGATGTCGGCCGCCATGAGCACGGGGTAGGCGAAGAGGCCGTGGGAGGCGTGGATGCCGCGTGCCACCTTGTCCTTGTAGCTGTGGCATCGCTCCAGCAGGCCCATGGGGGTCACGGTGCTGAGGATCCAGGCCAGCTCCGTGTGTTCCGGGATGTCGCTTTGACGGAAGAAGACGCATTTGGAGGGGTCGAGGCCGCAGGCGAGGAAGTCGATGGCGAGGTTGCGGACGTGGTCGCGCAGCAGCCTGCCGTCATGGACGCTGGTCAGCGAGTGGTAGTCGGCGATGAAGTAGTAGGCGTCACCTTCATGCTGCAGCTTCAGGGCCGACTCCATCATGCCGAAGTAGTTGCCGATGTGGAGACGTCCGCTGGGTTGGAGGCCGGAAAGGATGCGCATAGGGGCGCTAGTCATGGCGGGCTGGAGGCCGGGATCAAGGGCGAGCGTCCAGGAACCTGGCGGAGGGGTGCTGAGAAGCCGAAGGCGGAGGAGGGGGCGGGGCGGCCCCCAAAACCCAAGGATGCCAGGGACCAATGGCCAAGGTGCCTGAATTAACCCGCAGACGGGATGGATTCGTGCCAGATTCGCATCTTGATTGCCTTCATTCGACGGCATCGCCACACAATGCCGTCCCCGACGCCCTCATGAACCTCCGCCGCGACCTTCCCGCCTCCCTTGTTGTCTTTCTTGTCGCCGTGCCGCTGTCCCTGGGCATCGCGCTGGCCTCGGGAGCCCCCATCATGGCGGGGCTCATCGGAGCGGTGGTCGGCGGCATCGTCACGGGGTTGCTGGCGGGCTCACCCTTGCAGGTCTCGGGGCCGGCCGCCGGACTGACGGTTGTCGTGGCCGGACTGGTGGGGAAATTCGGCTGGGAGACGATGTGCCTGATCACGGCCTGTGCCGGCGCCTTGCAGATCGTGCTCGGGTTTTTCAAGGTGGCGCGCGGGGCGCTGATCATCGCTCCCTCGGTCGTGCATGGCATGCTGGCGGGCATCGGCATTTCCATCGCGCTCGCGCAGGTGCATGTCGTGCTTGGTGGCACGCCGCAGAGTTCGCCGCTGACGAACCTGCTGGGCCTGCCTGCGCAGCTTCGCGTGATGAACCCGCAGGCGGCCGTTCTCGGCCTCCTGACCATCGCGATTCTCGTGCTGTGGAAAAAGCTCAAGTCACCCGCCCTGAAGGCTGTTCCCGGCCCGCTTGTGGCTGTCATCGCTGGCACGCTTGCGGCGCTGGCCGCGGGCATGGACGTCAAGCGCGTCGAGCTGCCCGAGAGCTTTGCCCTGACGCAGCTGACACCGCCGGGAGACTGGGGGGGCTTTGCCGTCGCGGTCATCACTGTCGCCCTGATCGCCAGCATCGAGTCCCTGCTCTGCGCGGTGGCGACGGACAAGCTGCACTCCGGGGTGCGCTCGAAGCTGGACAAGGAACTCTCGGCCCAAGGTGTCGGCAACCTCGTCTCCGGCCTTCTTGGTGGCCTGCCGATCACGGGGGTTATCGTGCGCTCCTCCGCAAACATCATGGCTGGCGGCGCAACCCGCTGGTCGGCCGTTTTCCATGGAGTGTGGATCCTGCTCTTTGCGTTGTTTCTCGGAGGGGTGCTGGAAAAGATTCCGCTCGCCGTTCTCGCCGGGCTTCTGGTCCATGTCGGCGTCAACCTGGTGAACGCGCACCACATCAGGGAGCTCACGAAGCACAACGAGGCGGCCACCTACTGGGCCACCGTGCTGGGCGTGACCTGCGTCAACCTTCTTGCCGGCGTCGGCATCGGCCTGGCCCTGAGCGTCTTTTTCCTGCTCCGACGGCTGTCGAGCACCGATGTCCTGGTCGAGCAGCGCGGCGGCAAATGGCATGTGAGAATCGGAGGCACGCTCACCTTCGCCTCCGTGCCCAGGCTCACCGCGGCCCTGGCGACGATTCCCGCCGGTCATCCCGTTGACATCGACCTTGCCGTTGACTTCATCGATCATGCAGCCTTCGAGGCCCTGCATGGCTGGCGTGAAAACCATGAGCGTACAGGCGGTCATATCGACATCGATGAAACACATGAGGAGTGGTACAAGCCGGCTGTGGAAGGCGCTCCGCGACTCGGAAGGTCGCTGCCGGGCTTGCTGACGAACCGTTAGCCGATTCGCTTTGGCAGCCTGTCGAGCTTGTAGCGTTGGATCTTGTATTGCAGCGCCCGCCGGCTGATGCCGAGGGTTTTGGCGGCCTCTTCGCGGTTGGAGGTGACCTTGAGCAGCGTCTGGCGGATGAGCTCGGCCTCGACTTGGGCGAGCGTCATGCCGGGCTGGATGGCGACGGCGTGCGGCTCGCATTTGCCCTGGTGCATGGAGGGCGGCAGATCGTCCAGTCCGATGGCGGCATGAGGCACGGTGACCACGAGACGTTCGACGAGGTTGCGCAACTGCCTGACGTTGCCGGGCCAGCGCAGAGTCTGAAAGAGGCTCACCACCTCGGGCTTGAACCTCTTCGGCCGCCGATGGTGCTTGGTGCAGAAATGATCGGTGAAGGTTTTCACCAGGGGCGCGATGTCCTCCGCCCGCTCACGCAGCGGAGGCATGATGATCGAGACGATGTTGAGGCGGTAAAACAAGTCCTCACGAAACAGGCCGCCGGTGACGGCCTCGGCTTCGAGATCCTTGTTCGTGGCGGCAATGATGCGGGCGGTGGCACGCTCGACCCTTTGACTGCCCACCGGGCGGAAGGTGCCGTCTTCCAGCACGCGCAGGAGGTCGCCCTGGCCTTTGCGTGAGAGATCGCCAATCTCGTCCAGGAAGAGCGTGCCGCCCTGGGCGAGCTGGAAGCGGCCCTTGCGATCACCGACGGCTCCGGTGAAGGCGCCGCGCACATGGCCAAAGAGCTCCGCCTCGATCAGGTTCTCCGGAAGCGCGGCGCAGTTCACGGCGATGAAGGGCTGCGCTTTGCGGCGGCTCTTCTCGTGGATGGCGCGGGCGACGACCTCCTTGCCGGTGCCGCTTTCGCCCCCGATGAGCACGGTGACATCGGTGGGGGCGATCTGTTGGATGAGGCGGCTGATCCCCTTCATCGCCGCACTGCTGCCCGCAAAGATGTCGGGGTCCGAGCGGCGTCGCAGGCGCAGTTTGATCTGCTGGTCCTCGGCCACGAGCGACTGATGATCCAGCGCCTTGCGCACGGATTCGACGAGCTGCGCGGCGTTGATCGGCTTGGATAGATAGTCAAAGGCGCCCTTGCGCATGGCCTCCACGGCCGTGTGGATGGTGCCTTTGTCGCTGAGGAAGATGAACTGCGTGTCCGGGGTGATGCCGCGCACCTTTTCCATCAGCGCAACCGCGTCGATGCGTTGTGCGTCGAAGGATTTGACCACGACATTGAACAGCTTGCCGGAGGCCAGGTCCAGCGCGCCGGACTCATGCGAGGCCACGGAGACCTTGTAGCCGACCCTGGCTAAAACATCACGAATGACGCGGGCGGAGGCGGCGTCGCGGTCCAGGACGAGGATGTGAATGTTGGCGGGTTCCACGGCTTGCCGACAAATCCTGCACAGAATCAGGCCGACAAGTGCATTTTTTGCACATTTACGAGATTATCAAAATGCCATAGAAGACATGCGTCACGCCTGAATCATTGATCCAGAATGGTTTGGAGGACTCATGGGGCGCCTGGCATGTGAAATGCAATGCCAGGTAATGCCATGGTTATATCCTCCTTCCAGCACGCTTCATCGTCCCGAAACCAATCCGACAGCAAGTTTCTGCACGCCCAAAAGGACAACGAATTCGACGTCATTTATCCTCTCTCCATTCGAGAGCAGTCGGCCATTCATTGGAGCCCGGTGAATGTGTGTCGGCTGGCGGCCAAGCTGCTGGTGCAGATGCCTGGCGCCCGGGTTTTGGACATTGGCTGCGGGCCGGGGAAGTTCTGCATGATCGGCGCGGCGACAACGCAGGGGCGCTTCACCGGAGTGGAGCAGCGCGGTCGTCTGGTCCGGACCGCGAGGGACCTTGTGCTTCGCCACTCACTCAAAAACGTGGAGATCATCCACGGCAACATCACCGGCATCGATTTCACCGCCTACGATGCCTTTTACCTCTTCAATCCTTTCGAGGAGAATGTGTTTCCATCGCTGCGCATCGACTTCGAGGTGGAGATCGCTCCGAAGCTCTACGCGGAATACACGGAGCATGTGCAGAAGGAACTCACGAAGCTGCCGGCCGGCACCCGCGTGATCACTTATTGCGGTGACGCCTCCGAAATCCCCGCAGGTTACGACTGCGAGAAGACGGCCTTTGATGACAAGCTCAAGCTCTGGGTGAAGCACGACACCGAAGCGAAAGCCCGGCGCATCATGCACTCACTGCCCGAAGAGCCTGTCATCTTTGGACGTGGCTCCTGCGGTCTTCAGCCGGCCTGACCATCCGCTTGATACGAAAGCATGAAGTTCGCCCTGTCCTGGCATGAAGTCCTCCGCCGTCCACTTCCCGAAATTCAACACCCCAAGCCCATGAAGCCCATCGCCACCCTCATTGAAGACCTCACCCAACTCGCCGGGATCGACGAAAACAGACGTCGCAGCGATCCCAGGTCCATCGCGTTAAAAAAGCTCGACGTTGAGGTTGGAGAAGTGCGTGAACGCCTGCCAACGGCCATCCTCAAGCATTATGATCAGCGGGTTTCGAAAGGCAGGCGAGGTGCGGCGAAGGTGCGCAACGGCACCTGCGGAGGCTGCCATCTGTCTCTGCCAAGCGGCCAGCTTTCTGATATGCGCCGAGCGGATGTGGCGCTACAGGTGTGCGGCTATTGCAGCATCTTCCTCCTGCCGCCCGATCCTGAACCACAGGCCGAGCCCAGGGTTGAGGCAGTGAAGGAAGCCAAACCCCGAAAGCGCAAAATCCCGGTTGCCGACTGGACATGAAAACCTCCCACGATCATTCCTTCCTGCCCAAGTCCATCCTTGCGCTGCGGGATTACAGCGCGCGGAAGTTCATCGCGGATCTCGTCGCCGGGCTCACCGTCGGCCTTGTCAGCCTTCCCCTGGCGATGGCCTTTGCCATTTCTTCAGGCATGCCGCCGCAGTCGGGGATTTACACGGCGGTCATCGCCGGATTCCTCATATCCGCACTCGGGGGGTCTCGCGCGCAGATCGGCGGGCCGACGGGGGCCTTTGTCGTGGTCGTTGCAGGCATTGTTTCCAAGCATGGCATTGATGGCCTTTTCATGTGCACGCTCATGGCCGGGGTTCTGCTCATGGTGCTGGGTCTCACGGGCCTTGGCACGGCGGTGAAGTACATCCCGCGTCCGGTCGTCATCGGCTTCACGAACGGCATCGCGGTGCTCATCGCCAGCACGCAGATCAAGGACTTCTTCGGTCTTCAGATTGAAAAGGCGCCCGGCGAGTTCCTCGGGCGCATGGAGGCCGTTTTTGCCCACTGGGGCACGCTTTCGCCCACCGCCACGTCGGTTTCGTGTTTGTCGCTCGGGGTTCTCATCGTGTTCATGAAGTGGATCAAGCGCGTGCCCGGCTCCATCGTCGTGCTGCTGCTCGGCACGACCGTCGCCTGGGGTTTTCACCTGCCGCTGGAGACCATCGAGACGCGCTTTGGCGGCATTCCTGCCGGGCTGCCGCAGCTTGCCCTGCCCGCCTTCCGATTTGACCTCATCCTGCCGCTGCTCTCGCCCGCGCTGACCGTGGCGATGCTGGGCGCCATTGAGTCCCTGCTCTCCGCCGTCGTCGCGGACCGCATGTCGGGTGACAAGCACAAGCCGAACGTCGAGCTCTTCGCGCAGGGCGTGGCGAATGTGATGTCGCCCCTCTTTGGCGGCCTGCCGGCGACGGGGGCCATCGCCCGCACCGCCACAAACATCCGCTCCGGGGCGCAGACGCCTGTGGCGGGCATGATCCACGCGCTCACGCTGCTGCTCATCCTGCTCGTCGCCGCGCCGCTGGCGAAGCACATCCCGCTCACGGTGCTCGCCGCCATTTTGATGATGGTGGCCTACAACATGGGCGAGTGGGCGGAGATCCCCGAGATCCTCAAGCTCAGCAAGGCGGACATCGCCGTGTGGTTCATCACCTTCGCCCTGACCGTGCTGGCGGACCTCACGGTGGCGGTGGAGGTCGGCATGGTCATGGCCGCGCTGCTTTACATCGTGAAGGTCACGGGCTCCACCACCGTCGCCCGCATCACGCCGGAGTATGTGGAGGCCGGCCACATCCACAGCCTGCAAACCAACCCGATGCCGGAAGGTGTGGCCGCCTACCACATTCACGGCCCGTTTCTCTTTGGCGCCGCGGACAAGCTCAGCGTCATCGAGGAGGAGTTCGATGCCCTGCCCGCCGTGGTCATGCTGCGCCTGCGCAACATGACCGCCATCGACGCCACCGGCCTGCACGCTTTGGAGCACCTGGCGGAGCGCCTTGTGGCCTCCGGTCGCCAGCTCATCCTCTGCGGCATGAGGGCGCAGCCCGCAAAACTGATGACGCAGGCTGAATTCCACCACCACATCGGCGGGGAAAACATCTGCCCCAGCTTCAAGGCCGCCATCGAACGGGCGAGGGAGATCCTGAAGTCACCAGGACATGAGGCTTCTCCCAGATGAAGGCTGCGGCATCACCCTCCGTCTGCCCCTGTCAGCAGGCCCTGCACGCCGCCGTTGACGTTCAACACCGGCCCCGTCAAGCATCGTCGATGGCGGTCTCGAAATCTCCTGCCGCACGAACGGCATCGGTCTGAAGACATGTTTTGTGAAAAGGGCGCCGGAGCAGCCGCCCCCCTTCGCCGGGGATGAATATAACCTGAGGAGGGGATGGTTTTTCGGGGCCCGGCTCGGGTTATTGGGGATGAAAATGTCTCATTCCGCCGAATCTGCCCTCATCCACCCAAACGCCGCCGCGCTGGCAGACCCGCACCCGCATCCACATTCGAAGAAGCGAAAGAAGCCTCTCGCCAGTGATCTGCTGATTGCGGAGAAGGCGAAGAAGCCGGCGATCTTCACGCTCGAGAATCTCCGTCGCGATGCGCTGGCCGGAACGGTCACCGGCCTGGTCGCGGTGCCGCTGACGGTCGGCATCTGCCTGATGTCGGAGTATCCGATTCAGACGGGGTTGCTCACCGTGGTCTTCGCCTGCGTGATCGGATTCGTCACGTTCCTTTTCAAGCCGGGCAACTATGTCGGCACGCCAGGCGTCGCGGCCGGCCTGGCGCCTGTGCTGGCGTTTTGTGTCCACAAATTCGGCATGGAGAACATGCCCTTCCTCATTTTCTGCACCTCGGTCATGCAGGCGGTCGCATGGAAGTTCAACCTTCAGCGCTTCGTCATGAAGGCGATCCCGGTCTATTTGGTCGAAGGCCTGCTTTCAGGCATCGGGCTCAAGACGGCGCTCAAATTCCTTCCCTACACCTACGGCATCATCCATGAGAGCCACGACTGGCTGAGCATGGAGCGGATCAAAATGATCGTGCTCTCGCTCGCCACCCTCATTCTCTTCCTGCATCTGTTCGGGAAGTACAAGGCCAAAATTCCCGCCGCCCCCTATGTCGCCGTGATCGTCTTGGGTGTCGTCTGCGGCATCTACATGGAGGTGCCGATGCTGCACATCGAGCACTCGCCGATCAAACTGGAGCTGCCCATCCCCGATTTCGCCAAAATTCCGCCCAGGATGCTGGTCGAGATCTTCATCTACGCGATGATGCTCTGCCTGATTGACGTGATCGAGCAGGTGCTGAGCAACGCCGCCATCGAAAAACTTGACCCGCTCGGCCGTCCGGCAAACTCCAACAACAGCCTTTTCACGATCTGGGTTGCCAATCTTGGCTCCAGCTTCTTCGGCGGCATGACGAACCTCGACGGACTTCAGGCCTCCGCCACCAATGCCCTGGCCGGCGCCGTCACCAAGATCTCCAACCTGTTCACTGCGTTGGTGCTTTCCATCTTCCTGATCGCCCCGCACCTGCTCACTCACCTGCCCTATTTCGCGCTCGCGGTCCTGATGGTGTTTACCGGCTGGAGGATGATCGCAGGGTTGGTGCATGTCGCGTCCCACGGCCCCTATGCACTGCTGCTGGCCTTGTTCTGCGGCCTACTGACCTACTTCGAGGGAATCATGGAGGGCCTGGTCGTTGTGCTTGTGCTGCACCTGTTTATCAATTTTGTCATCTTCCGTCACGACCATATCCCGTTGATCGAGATCCTGAAAAAATTCGCTCATAAATTTGGCGAGGACGTTGACTCGCGCAGCACGGACACACTGCTTGTGCATCACGACGATCAGATCGGCGGCCTGCGCTACAGCACCATCAACCACAATGCCGCCGAAAAGAAAACCCTGGGCGACTTCATCAACGACTGGGCCTTCGGCGTGAACTCGCACAGCCTGCCCGCCGTCGTCGGCTGCTATGACATGAGCGGCCTGCTCTGGGGAACCTTCGCCAAGGAGCTGCGTGAGGGCCACTCCAAGATCAAAGGCTACTTCGAGCACCTCTTTGAGCTGGAGGACGTGCATGTCGAGTTCAAGAACGGCGAAGTGCGCCAATACGGCGGCATCTACATCCAGTCCGGCAAATACATCTTCACCTTCAAGCGCAAGAAGGAGCTCATCACCGTGCCCGCCCGCTACTCCTTCGTCTGCAAAAAGGAAAAAACTGGCTGGTTCATTCTCGAGCACCACTCCTCCGAGTTCCCAGCCTGATTTTCAACCCCGCCCCCTTCACAAACAAACCAAGCCACACCCATGATACCCGCCGCCGTCATCCTCATCGTTCTCATCCTCCTCAGCGCTTCTGTGATCAAACAGGGGCACGTCGGAGTCGTCACCCGCTTCGGCAAATACCAGCGGCTGATGCTTCCAGGCCTCAACTTCAAGCTTCCGCTGCTGGAGGGCGTCTATAAAAGCATCTCCACGCAGAACCAGTCCATCGAGCTCGAGTTCGAGGCCATCTCGCTCGACCAGGCCTATGTGAACTTCAAATCGCTCATCGTCTTCTCCGCGCAGGACGCCGGGGAGGAGACCATCAAGAAGATAGCCTTCCGTTTCATCGACGAAAAAAGCTTCATGCAGACGCTCGTCCGCAGCGTTGAGGGCAGCATCCGCTCCTATGTGGCGAACAAAAGGCAGGCCGAGATCCTGGTGCTGCGCTCCGAGATCATCGGCGCCGTGAAGGACCACCTCGAGGAATCCCTCAACAGCTGGGGCTACCACCTGCTCGACCTCCAGATCAACGACATCTCCTTCGACGAGGCCATCATGCGCTCCATGTCCCAGGTTGTGAGCAGCAACAACATGAAGATGGCGGCCGAGAATGAGGCCCAGGCCCAGTATCTCATCAAGACCCGCGCCGCCGAGGCCGAGGCCCGAGCCATCCAGGTGAAGGCCGAGGCCCAGCGCGAAGCCTCCCGCCTGAAGGGCGAGGGGAACGCACGCTTCCGCGAGCAGGTGGCCGAGGGCCTCGCCAACGCCGGCAAAACCATGCAGAAGGGGGACGTCCCCCCGGGGTTCATGCTCTTCACCATGTGGCTCGACGGCATGAAGTACGTCGCCGAGCACGGCAAGGGCAACGTCCTGTTCTTTGATGGTTCAAATGAAGGGCTCGAGCGCACCATGAAGCAGATGCAGGCGCTGAAAACCCTCGACCAGCGCAGCCACGCCTCCGCTGACGCAGCGCATTGATTCCACGGCCGGATGTTGTATCAGGACTGATTCATGAAACTCGTCCTGCCCGTCCTCATCCTGGCCGCCTGCCTTGCCTCCGCAGGCCGGGCCGCCGACCAGCACGCGGACAACTACAACTTCTGGTGGAACTATGTAGGGGATCATCCTCTGTCCGGCAGCACCTGGGGCGTGCACCTGGAGGTGCAGAACCGCCGCGAGGACTGGGGAGACGAATGGCAGCAGCTCCTCATCAGGCCTGGTATCAATTACACCCTCAGCCCCAGCGTCACCGTGAGCGCCGGCTATGGGTACATCAAGACCTATCCCTATGGGGAGCTGCCTGTCGCCCATGAGTTTGACGAGCATCGCATCTGGGAGCAGCTGGGCTGGAAGGTGCAGTTTCTCGGCCTGGAGTGGCAGCACCGCTTCCGTCTTGAGCAGCGCTGGATCGAGGAGCAGAACAAGGCCGGGCGCACCACCAACTGGCGTGGCGAAAACCGCTTCCGCTACATGCTGCGCACCTCGCTCCCCCTCAGCTCCGACAAGAAGACCTACCTCGCCCTCTGGAACGAGGTGTTCCTGAACTTCGGCGGCAACATCGACAAGAACCATTTCGACCAGAACCGCGCCTTCCTCGGCATCGGCCGCAAGCTCACGCCCACGACACGGCTGGAGATCGGCTTCATGGAGCAGACAGTCCAGCGTCGTGGCGGTGACAAATGGGAGGCCAACCACACGCCCAGCATCTGGCTGCTGTCGGCCTGGCCTTTTGGCGGCTGATCAGGACTCCCGCAGCAGCCGCAGGGGCACCTCGATGAGGACACGCAGACCCCTGGGCTGAACCGGCTGAAGCAGAAGCCTGCCGCCGCATTCACGCGCACGCGCCCTCATGCCGATGAGGCCCAGGCTTCCCGTGGCCTCCTGCCTGCCCTCGGGCAGGCCGATGCCGTTGTCCGCGATCGCAAGCCGAACGATCGAAGCCTCGGCCTCCAGCGTCATGTTCACCCGGCCCGCCTTCGAGTGACGCGCGATGTTCGTCAGCGCCTCCTGCGCAATCCGAAACAGATGCGTCTCCACGTCGCTCTGAAGACGGCCGGCAAGGCTGGATTCATATTCGACCTTGATGCGGGTTCGCTGGGCGAACTTCTCCGTCAGCCAGCGCAGCCCGGCATCCAGCCCGAAGTCGTCAAGAATCACCGGACGCAGCAGCTGGGAAAGCTCGCGGACGTTCGCGATGGCCTCGTCCACCAGTTGCACGCCATCCGCACGCCGTTCCTCAAGGTCGGCGGCGCTCATCGAGGTCAGGTGGGCGCGCAGGGCCGCCAGAGACTGTCCCAGCTCATCATGCAGCTCATGGGAGAAGCGCCGCGCCGTCTCCTCCTGAGTCTGGAGCATGTGCCAGGACACACGGTCCAGCTCGTCCGTCTGCCATTCGATGCGCCGGACGCTGTGGCGCACGAAGGCGACCGTGCCTGCGGCACAAAGCGCCGCCAGCAGGAAGCAGGAGCCCAGAAGCATGGCGGACTCGTCGGCGAGCTCCTTGAGCTGCAGGCTCATTTTTTCGTCCACCTCGATCAGGTGACGGCTGCTCTGCAGGATGAGGTCATGGATCAGCTTCACGACCTTCTCATGGCCGGTGAACAGGCTTTCCATCACGTCCTGCGGAACGGCCTGGCTTTGGGCGAAGGCCTTTTCCGCCTCCCTGGAAAACTCCTGCGTGGCCTGGGCGAGCAGCCGCCATTCCGCTGCATCGGGGGTCTTCTCCGCCTGCCTGGCCAGGCGCGCCACCGTCTTGTCAGCCTCCTTCAGCTCCTGCATCCGCTTCAGCCGTTCCTGGGCGCTCGCCTCCGTTGTCAGACGGTGCAGGGCCAGCGCCAGCGCATCCTCCTCGGCCTGTGCTTCATGGAGCAGCCGAGCGATCAAAAGCTGGTCCTTCACCAGGCTCGTGGCGCTCAGGCGGATCTCACGGCTGTCTCTCACGGCCACGAGCCCGGCCATGCCCAGCAGCACCATGACCAGCACAAATCCGGGCACCAGGCCCCACAGCACCGTGCGGTCGGTGATGCGCCGCGCAAAGGGTGAAAACCGGAAGGTCATGATGAAGCGGCTCCGTCAGTCGATCAGGCCGTTGCGCACGGCAAAACGCACCAGCTCGCCAATGCTGTGCATGTTCAGCTTCTCCATGATGCGACCGCGATGCGCCTCGACGGTGTAGACGCTGAGGTTGAGGGCGTTGGCGATGTCCTTGTTGGTCCTGCTTTCCGCGATCATCTGCAGGACTTCGCGTTCACGCGTGGAAAGCAGGTCGATCGGATTCGTGACATGCTTGCGGTAGTCGTCCAGCACCGCATCCGCCACCTCCGGGCTCAGGTAGCCCTGGCCGACGGCCACCGCCCGCACGGCCTTGAGAAACTCCGTCTCGCTGCTGTCCTTCAGCAGGTAGCCCTTGGCTCCCGCCCTGAGGATCTCGCGCACATAGACGGAGTCCTTGTGCATGGACAGGGCGAGCACACGCGACTTCGGCGAGACCTTCAGCAGCCGTCTCGTGGCCTCAATGCCGTTCAGCTCGGGCATGGTCACGTCCATGATGACGACATCAGGCTGCAGCTCCTCCGCCTTCTCGACCGCCTCGCGTCCGTTGGAAACCTCGGCCTGCACCTGCATGTCCCACTGCGCCGCGAGGATCATGCTGAAGCCGCGGCGGACAACGGCATGGTCATCGGCGATCAGGATCTTGGTGGTTCTGGATGGCATGAGCGGGCGCGACTGCTATTCCAGAACGCAGGGCAGGGCAAAGAATTACACGCCCCCGGCACTGGCCTAACGGGTGGGGATGGTCGTGCTGTCCTTCGGCGGATTGCGGCCGATGAAGGGATGCTGCTCCAGGTCCACCACCTGTCCGCTGACGGGCCCGCTCTCATCCGCCAGCCAGTAAACCGCCGCCGCCGCGATCTCCTCCGGCCAGAGGATGCGCCCGGCGGGCGCGTAAACCTTCGGCAGGTCCGCATACCAGTCCTCCGGCAACCCCTGGTCACGCTTGCGCCTCGCCTCGTTCTCCGTGAGCACCCAGCCTGGATTCACCTGGTTCACCCGCACGCCGTCCTCGCGCATCAGGGTGTCGCCCAGGTTCCGGGTCAGGGTCATCAGCGCCCCTTTGGAAACACTGTAGGGCATCAGGTTGGGCTCGCCGCTGTAGGCGTTGACGCTGCCGATGTTCAGCACGCTGCCACGCACCTTTCGCAGCTCGGGCAGCGCCGCCTGGATGAGCGCAAACGGCGCCAGCGTGTTCACCTCCAGCATCTTCCGGAAGAACGCCAGGTCGGTGTTGTGAATGTTGCCCTGCTGCACCATCGCGGCGTTGTTCACGACCGCGTCCAGGCGGCCGAAGCTGTCCACGGCAAGCTTCACCAGCGCGGCGGCACAGCCTTCCCGGGTGAGATCCTCGACATGCGCCACCGCCCTGCCTGCACCAAGCTCCGCGACGACCTCCGCCGCCAGCTCCGCCTCCAGGCCGTGGATGACGACCCTGGCGCCCTCGGCGACGCAGCGCCTGGCGATGGCCTTGCCGATGCCCGTGCAGCTGCCGGTGACGATGATGACTTTGTTTTCGAGACGTGCGAGGTTCATGATTCTGTGAAGGGGCCGGCATTCTGCCGGGAAAGGGTTTCGCGCACAAGGCGTCCGTCGAGCGCCGCCACATCCGTGCCGGACTTCAGGCTCATCGCCGCGGCCACGCCGGCGGCCTCGCCCATGGCCATGGCCGTGGCGGTGACACGGGTCGAGGCATGGGCGCCGCGGGTGGCGCTGTGGCAGCGTCCGGCGACCAGCAGGTTGCCGAGCTTCTGCGGCACCAGGGAGCGGTATGGAATGTCATAAGGCGCCGGCTGGACCTTCTTCGGGTCGAAGTCGTTGGCGCTGCCGAGGACGGTCTTGTTCGGATGCAGGTCGAGGTACCAGCAGCCCGTGGCGATGGCGTCGTCAAAGCGGCGGGCGTTCATGAGATCATCCTCGGTGAGCACATGACGGCCGAGGATGCGGCGCGACTCACGCACCCCGATCCATGGATAGGCCTCGATGAAATAGGCGTCGGCAAAGGCGGGCACGTCCTGCTTCCAGGCGCGGAACATCGCATGGGCGTCGGCCCGGCCCTGCATCTCCGCCCGTGTCAAATCAGCAGCGTCCGTCGGATTGGCCGGCACGCGCACGCCGTGCACGTACACCTCGGTGCCATGATAAAGGAACATGACGCCCGGCCCGTAAAAATACGGCAGCTCCCCGCGCTCCTGGGCCTTCTTCAGCGACTCCTTGCAGGCCTGGCTCAGCCTGGCCGCCGGCTTCACGTTGCCGATGCGGAAGTGCAGGGTCAGCGGCTGCACCTCGGCGTTCTGCTCATACGGAGCACCCGCCCAGGCGGCGACATCGGCGTCGCCCGAACAATCGATCACCACCTTCGGCTTCACGGTCACCAGGCCGTCCTTGTTGGCCACGGTCACGGACTCGACCCGGCCGCCGCCGCTGGTGGCGTCGCAGATGACGCTGTTGAAGAGCACGGACAGCTCCGCCTTGCGCTCCTGGAACAGGCGGTCCAGCAGCAGCTTGAACTCAAAAGTGTTGGAGATCGTCGGGTTGTGCTTCTCCACCGTCTTTGCATCGGGCGCGCACACACCCGACTTGGAGAGCAGCTCCAGCGCGATGCCGCGCACAACGACGCGCCGGGTGTCGATGTGGGCGATGCCGTCAAAGTAAGGCAGGCCGACACTGGTGATGATGCCGCCGGCGAACGGGGCCTTCTCCACCAGCAAGGTACGGGCTCCGGCTCTTGCCGCCGCCAGGGCCGCCGCGCTGCCAGCACAGCCGCCACCACAGACCAGCACGTCCGTTTCGAGCACCTTCCGGCCAGATGAAACCGCCACCGCCGGGGCGGCTCCCGACGTCAGAGAAAAGGGGGTGACAGCGGCGACGGCGGACGCCTGGACAAAGGCTCGGCGGGTTTGGCTTGCGGTCTTCATTCCCCATTCATAACGGAAAGCCCGCCGCCACCGCCACGACAAACTCTATGTGAAATGCGTCCGAGCGGGGCAAAAAAAGACGCCGTCCAGAGCTTCCGGGGAAGCCTTGGACGGCGTCGATGAAATCACGGGCTGCGATCAGCCGTCGTTGTCCCAGCGGCGAGGCTTGAAGCCGCCGCCGCCCTTGTAGCCGGGCTTGCCACCATAACCGCCGCCACCGCCGCCGCCGTAACCACCGCCACGGTCGTCGAAGTCACGGCGCGGGCCGCCGAAGGGTTTCTTGAAGCCGCCGCCGCCCTTGTAGCCGGGCTTGCCGCCATAACCACCACCGCCGCCGCCAAAGCGGGGCTTGCCGCCGTAGCCGCCTTCGCCGCGCGGAGGTCCGTCGAAGTCACGACGCGGAGGACGCGGGCGGAAGTCGCCACCACCACCGCCACCGCCTTCACGGTCGGCATTGTCCATGCGCACGTCACGACCGCGGAAGGTCGCGCCTTCGATGCTGGTCAGCACGGCCGGGGCGAGCTCCTCGGGCACTTCGACAAAGCTGCACTTCGGCAGCACGTCGATGGAGCCGATGGTGCCTGCGGGAATCTGGCAGGTGTTGTAGATGATGCCGGCGATGTCACCCGGGCGGGCGTTGTCCATGCCGCCGATGTTGATGAAGAGACGCTTCATGCCGGCCGCCGGAGGGCGGGGGCCCGCCGGACGCTGCGGGCGGCCTTCGCCACCTTCTCCGCCGCCCTGAGGCGCGCCTTCGGGGCGGTCACGCGGCACGAACTCCTTCTGCGGGCGATCCTTCTTCACCGGGGCGCGGTCCTCGTGGATCTCCTCGCCTTCACGCGAGCCTTCCTTCATCCACAGGTCGAGCAGGGCGCTCATGACATCCGTGGGCGTGAAGCCGGCGTCGAGCAGACGCTGCGTGGTGTGCTCGTGCTTGGAGTATTCGCCGGACTCGAGCGTGGCCTTCAGCTTCTCAAAGCTCTGGTCCACCAGCTTGGTTTCCACCTCCTCCTGCGAAGGCACCTTGGCGCGTTCCACCTTGGCGTTGGTGAAGCGCTGGATGCGCTGCATGAGGTAGATCTCACGGCCTGCGACCAGGCTGACCGCCGTGCCCTTGCGCCCGGCACGACCGGTGCGGCCGATGCGGTGCACGTAGTCCTCGGTGTCGTAGGGCAGCTCGTAGTTCACGATCAGGTCCACGTCGTTCACGTCCAGGCCGCGCGCGGCGACGTCGGTGGCGACCAGCACTTCGATGGTGCCGCTGCGGAAGTTGCGCATGACGCGCTCGCGCATCATCTGGTTGAGGTCGCCATGCAGGCGGTCGGCGGCATAACCCCGGCCGATGAGGGCGTCGGTGACGTCGTCCACGGCCTTCTTGGTGTTGGCGAAGATGATGCTGAGACGAGGGTCCTCCATGTCGAGCAGGCGGCAGAGCACCTCGGTCTTGCTGCGGCCCTGCACCTCGTAGTAGCGCTGCTCGATGGTCGGCACGGTGAGCGCCTTCTGCTCGATGGTGATCGTCGCGGCATCGTGGGTGTAGCGGTCGATGAGGCGGCGGATGCGCGGGTCGAAGGTGGCGGAGAAGAAGATGGTCTGGCGCTTCTCAGGAAGGGCCTCCATGAGCTTTTCGATGTCCTCGGCAAAGCCCATGTCGAGCATCTCGTCCGCCTCGTCAAAGACGAGCGTCTTGATGTCGTTGAGGCGCAGGATGCCGCGGTCCACGAAGTCCAGGATGCGGCCCGGGGTGCCGACGACGAGCTGGGAGCCGCTCTGCAGGGCGCGGATCTGGCGGTCATAGGAGGCGCCGCCGTAGATCGGCGTGGCGCGCAGGCCTTCCTTGAAGCTGGTCACCTTGTGCAGCTCGGCGCAGACCTGCTGGGCCAGCTCACGCGTGGGGCAGAGGATCAGCGCCTGGGTGCTGCGCAGGCTGGCGTCCGTCAGCTGGATGCAGGGCAGGCCGAAGGCGAGGGTCTTGCCGGAGCCGGTCTGGCTCTGGCCGACCACGTCACGGCCGGTGAGGGCGACCGGGATGGCCTCGGCCTGGATGGGGGAGGGTTGTTCAAAGCCTTGGGCCTGAACAGCCTGGAGGAGTTCCGGCGCGAGGCCGAGATCAGCAAATGTCTTTTCCATGTCTTGTCCTTGTCTAAACCGGCGGTAAGGCTCCGTGAAATGGGCGACCCGTCCGCCGTCAAAGCGTCGCGCTCACAGAGCGGGACGGGAAACCGCCAAACCGTGGCGGGCTGCAAGGCAAACATCGGCCCCAAAGGGGGTGGAAGCCGGAAAAAACCGGCAAACAGAATCCCACACTTCCAGGCTTTGGCAAGCGGGGAGTTCTCCAGCGGGTCAGCCCCCAGGTCTGACGCACCCCGTTTCTCCAGGCTTGGCTGACAGGATTCCCAGGATGGGCCTGATTAGGCAAGCCGGAGATTCGAAGCAGCACAAGGGTTGCTCCACGCCTTCCCCTTTGTTCGCGCTGCTGCGGAATCGGAGTTCCGCGATCCAGAGAACCGCTGCGGAATCGGGGGGCGTTCCGATCCCCGCGCCAGCGCCGGGGCGCGGATTTCCAAATCCGCAGCAGGGTGGTTCGCCCATACACACCCGAACCACCCACACGCCAGCTTCAACCCTGCGGGCTTCGGGCCTTGGGATCGAGCTGCTGATAGACGCCGAAGTCGTGGTAAAAGAAGCGCTTGGCGATCTTGTACATCCAGTGCTTCTCGGGGATCTCCTCCTCCTCGCGCCACTGGCTGGTGCGCGGCTTCATCGCCTCGACCTCGGCCAGCGCGGTCTGCCGCAGGGTGGTGTCCTGGGCGCCGTGCTTCTGGGCAAGCTGCTTCACCAGATCGGGCCGTTCCAGAACGATGCAGCCGCGGGTGTGCTTCGCCGCCGTCTCGCGGAAGTCCTTGAGAAACTCCGACTGGGTGAAGACGTCAAACAGGTCGCGCTGCGTGCGGACGTTCTCCTTGGCGAACTGGATGATCGGGCAGGGCTCCAGGCCGCCGGTGGGGCCGATGTGATGGCTGATGCCGGTGGCCATGGGGCACAGGGCCTTGCCGTTGTGGTCGTAGTAGGCGTCAACGATGGCGATGGGCATCTCGGCGCGCATGGCGGTGACGAAGCGCCGCACCCGGGTGATCTGATCGGGGCTGAGTGCGAGCTGCTCGTTGATCTTCGGCCCGACCGGGCGGTAGGTGTGGTACCAGGTGTAATGCACGCCCATGTCGATCAGCTTCTGCAGCCATTCGCGGTTGAGCAGGTCGTCAATGTTGGTCTGGCAGAGGCTGGTCGCCACGCCGGTGAGCAGCCTGGCCTCCAGGCAGTTGCGCAGGCCGCGCAAGGTGCGGTTGAGCACGTCCTTGTTGCCCCGGCGCTCGTCGCTGACGGTGCTGTTGCCCTCGACGGAGACGAGCGGCGTGGCGTTGCCCAGCCTGCGCAGGCCCTCGGCGATCTTCGGCGTGATCTGCTGGCCGTTGGTGAAGATCTGGAAGTAGCAGTCCGGGTGCGCGGCCAGCAGGTCGAGCAGCTCCGGGTGCATGAAGGGCTCGCCCCCGAGCAGGCCGAAGAAGGCGTTCCCGTGAGCCTTGGCGTCGTTGATGATCTTGTTGAGCTCGTCGAGCGAGATCGCCTCGCGCGGCCTGTCCACGTCCACCCAGCAGCCCTGGCAGCGCAGGTTGCAGGAGTTGAGGATGGAGATGTAGAGGAAGGGCGGGAAGAACTGCCCCTGCTCCATGCGCTTCTTGAAGAGCATGACCGAACGCGCCCCCTTGTAGCCGAAGTTCCAGCCGATCCTGGCAAGGCAGAGGGGATCGACCGTCCGGAGGATGCGCGAGGTGAGGGAGAAGATCATGACGGGGGGATGAAACCTGACAGGCCTGCCCGCAGGCGGCAAGCAAAGGAATGAAACGTGCGCGGCCCTGCCGAGGCTTTCCAAAAAACCGCCCGCCTGCCGTGTGCCGGACTTCAAGCGCGTCCGGCCTTGCCGGGCGTGCAGGCTTGAAAACGTAGGCTCGCCCCTCGGTGTGGGGGCGCGTCCTCAGGCCGGACGCCAGACGCTGGGCGTCCACCGCTGCTGGCCGGAGCCTGACAGGGAAGCTCTGCCGGACAGTCAGTTCATCGTTCAAGGATAACGGAGGCGCGTGCAACGGCTTGGCCGACGGGCGCGTTGAGCTGAAAGCCGGGAGGGGGCCGAAGCATCCACACTCAACGCGCCAGGGCCCATGGCCATGTCAGGGCATGGAGAAGGAGTTGGAAAACGCAGCAGGGAGGGGTGGTTTGGGCATGGTTGCAATCCCCCAAGCTTTCAATTTACCTCCCTTACAGCCGATGATCTGGGAAGCCTGAAAAGACCAATCAGCACAACGTCTAGTTTGAGCAATGTTGACGGCGCGTCGATTGCCTTGTCGGTAGTTTTACCGACTATTTGTTTCAGGTTGTTTATCTAGATATGGAGCCCCGGTGATCACCGGGGGCACTCCATGGATCCTCGCCACCTCACCCCACAGGCCTGTTCCTCCTCCCTCACCGCTAACTCTTATCGCCCCTGTTGGTTAGGTCGTCTGCGCTCCCGGTCCCTCCTCACTATCTCCCTGGCGGTTCCACGAGCGGCTTCGGCTCTCCTGCTGGCAGCCTGCCTCATTTTTCAAGATCCTGTGCTGCTTGCCCAGTCAAATGCCGAGGTCACCGAAGATCTCAGGGCGACCTTGCAAGCAAACGGCCAGGGCATTCTTCTGCAATGGTGGGGCAAGGAAGGCCGAACCTACTTTGTGCAAACCTCCCCGAACCTGAATCTCAGCGTGGAATGGAGCTATGAAGGCCATGTCCTGACGGGCACTGGAACCCAAACATCGGTCAGCCTCCCGGCACAGCCGTCTCCAAGCTTCATCCGCCTGCGCTACACCGACCAGCCGGTGACAGGCGACCCCTATGAGGCTGACCCTGACCAGGACGGATTGAGCAATCGCGAGGAGATCCAGACGCATGGCACGAACCCGCTTGATCCGGACAGCGATGACGACGGCCTGCCGGACGGCTGGGAACATCGTCACGGCCTGGACTTCAAAGACGCCCGCGACGCCGACCTTGTGCTTGACCCCGCACTGACGCAGGCGCAGCGTGCCGAACTCATGGACATCAAGCAGGCTGGAGTCGTCATGTCCTATCCGGAGGACTATGCCGCCAGCTGGGGCTGGAGCCAGCTGCAATGGGAGTGGATGAGGCGCATCGACCCTGACCACGACGGCTGGACGAACCTGGAGGAGTTCCTTTCCGGCACCGATCCCCGGGTGGCAGACACGACATATCTGCGGGTGCGGCGCGGAGGCGTGCAGAGCGCCACCGCCGGCCAGGGCCTGCCCGAACCATTCGTCGTGCAGGCGATCCGCGAGGTGATGGGTGCAGGCGGCATGCGCAGCGGGTTCACGGCCCTGGCCGATGAGGAGGTGACCTTCAGCGGCCCGGCGGACATGCTGTTCATCCAGGATAGTGATGAGCCATCCCCGGGTGCCAACCCGCTGACGCTGAGGACCGACGACGCAGGCTACGTCCATGTGCGCGCACAGGCGCCCTCGCAGGCAGGCAGGCACACTATTTTCGTCAGGCTGGGCAGCGGCCGCGAGGCCGCCCTGAGTTTGGAGGTGCAGCCACCTCAGCCACCTGGAACGGGCGGAGGACCAGGCGACGGCCCCGGCAGCACCCAGCCCAACCCGGAATTCACACTCCAGTGGCAGCATGTCTGGCGCAGCGCCTCCGTGCAGGGCAGCAATAGCACCGGCGGCTTTTCCAATCACAGAACCCAGCAGAAGGCCGCTGCCCCGGGCGTCCAGCCGCAGAGGGCCGGAGCCGAGGCCGGCTACCCATCGATGAGCAGCCCTGCGGGCCATTACGGCCACAACGACTCAGACTTTGCCCAGCGGGACCCGCAGAGGGTGGAAACCT
>JBIIRD010000002.1:0-139459 GCA_044341745.1 Prosthecobacter sp.
AGCTGAAGCCGAAGCCCGAGGACGAGGTCATCACGACCGACTTTGTGTTTCACAACAAGGGCACGAAGCCCGTGCGGGTGCTGGCGATCGACAGCGCCTGCAGCTGCCTGAGCGCCTCGCTCGACAAGGCCGTCTACCTGCCGGGGGAAAAGGGTGTCGGGAAGGCGGAGTTCAAGATCTCCAGCTTCATCGGCAGGCACGAGAAGAGCGTGCATGTGCAGACGGACGACCCGGCCCAGCCGGAGTGGGTGATCAACTTTGCCATCGAGGTGCCGGAGGTGATCAAGATCGAGCCCAAGACCCTGCAATGGTGGCTCGGAGATGCGGCGGACGCCAAGGTGACCCGGGTGACGATGATGGGCGCGGAACCCATGAAAATCACCCACATCACCTCCACCCGCGAGCGCGTGGAGTTTTCCTGGAAGGAGATCACCCCGGGCAGGGAGTATGAAGTCACCGTGAAGCCGAAGGACACCACGGAAGTCGTGCTGGGGGCGCTGAAGATCGAGACGGACAGCAAGATCCCCAAGTATCAGCGGCAGCTCGCCTTCTTCTCTGTCTATCGAAAGCCGGCCAGTGGTGCTGAGAACCCATGAAGCAGCCCCTCCTCCAGGCACTGGTGATCACGCTGCTGGCAGCTGCGGCGGCGGTGGCGGCGTTCTGTCTTCATCCCCGCGCCCCCGCCCTGCATGCCGTTCAGGAGCCGCTCAAGGCGGACGAGGCCGGCATGAAGGAGGTGATGGAACGCTGGAAGGGCGATGTCATCTGGCTGGACGCCCGTCCACGCGACCAGTTTCAGCAGGAACACATCCCGGGAGCCCGGCTTCTCAATGAACAGGAGTTTGATTCTCTCCTGCTGGAGCTGCTCGACGAGCTGCAAAAGACCCGCAGGCCCGTGGTGATCTACTGCGGCGGCCAGAAGTGCGAGGCGAGCCGCCATGTGCGGGAAAAGCTGCTCACGCTGGTGCCCCTGGAGGACTGCTTCATCCTCAAGGGCGGCTGGCCGGCCTGGAAGCAGGCACAGGCCCGATGACGCCCCTTCAGCTTGTGATGAGCTGTTAGTCGTTTCCCGACGCATCCGGCAAGCCCCTCTGCCCGAGCCGCCAAAACAGGCTTCCCTCGATCCGGCAAAGCTGCCAGGATCGAAGACCATGATCCCGTTGTCCCGCCTGCTCGTCCTGACTCTTGGCTTCGCCGCCATTTTCCCAATGTCCGCCTCAGCGCAAAGGCAGGCCGCCGTGGTTTCACCCGAACTCGGAGACAAGGGCGCGGTTTCCTTCCGGCTGCGCGCCGGCAAGGCGAAGGAGGTGCTGCTGCGCGGCCAGTGGACCAAGGAGCCGGAGCCGATGACCCGCGACGCCGACGGTCTCTGGCAGGTCACCGTGCCCGCCATCCCGGCCGGCGTTTGGGAGTACAGCTTTGTCGTGGACGGCCTGACAATCACGGATCCGGCCAATCCTGAGCAGAAGCCCCAGCGCATCTCGACCGCCAGCATCCTGCACATCCCCGGCAGCCCGCCCAACCCCTGGGACTTCCAGGACGTGCCGCACGGCACGGTGCATCAGCACAGCTATCTTTCCAAATCCCTCGGCCGCCGCCGCCAGGCCTGGGTTTACACCCCGCCCGGCTATGAAAAGGACAGCGCCGCCACCTACCCGCTGCTCGTCCTCCAGCACGGCTCCGGCGACCGCCACGACGGCTGGATCACCCACGGCAGGGCGCACTGGATCCTCGACAGCCTCATCGCCCAACAAAAAGCGCAACCCATGGTCGTGCTCATGATCGACGGCCATCCCCTCGGCATGGTGCCGCGTGACATGGCCGACCGTCGCGCCGCCTCGCTCCAGGCCTTCCAGACCGAGCTGCTCGACGAGGCCCTGCCGCTGGTGCAGGAGCTCTACCGGGTGAAACCGGAGCCCGCCCAGCGCGCCATCGCCGGCCTCAGCATGGGCGGCTGGCAGGCCCTCAGCACCGGCATGACCCGCCTGGACCGCTTTGCCACCATCGGCTCCTTCAGCGGCGCCGTGGATGAAAAGGAGATCCAGCAGGCGCTCGACCAGCCCCGGCAGACCAATGAGCGGCTGAAGCTGCTCTGGATCGCCTGCGGCGAGAAGGACTTCCTGCTCGACCGCAACCTGCACCTCATCGAGATCCTCAAGGCCCGGGGCATCCGCCATGAATGGCACCTCACCGCCGGCGACCATTCCTGGCCGGTCTGGCGCAGCTACCTCGTCGACTTCGCGCAGAAGCTGTTTCGTTAGGCGGCTGAAGCTCAGTCCAGCGCCAGGAAGCGCACGCAGACGGCGCCGCCGACGGCGATCTTCCGCCCCGTGAAGGTCAGGCGGCCGCTTTCCGCGTCCACCTGGAAGAGGGCGGCGGTGTTGCCGTCCTGGTGCGCGACGATCATCCAGCGACCGGTGGGATCGAGGCAGAAATTCCTCGGGATCCTGCCCTCGGCCGACGCGTTCTGAACCCGCTTCAGGCGGCCTGTGGCGGGGTCGCAGGCAAAGACGGCGATCGTGTCATGCGTACGGTTGGAAACATAGACGAAACGCCCGTTCGGATGCGCCACGGTCTCCGCCGTGCTGAGGCCTTCCTTGCCGCGGTCAGCCTCCGGCAAGGTCGAGACGGTCTCCACCTCCTTCAGCGAACCTGCGGCGGCATCGTAGGCGAAGGAGGTCACCGTCATCAGCATCTCGTTGTTCACGAAGGCGAACCGGCCGGTCGGGTGGAAGGCGAAATGGCGCGGACCGCTGCCGGGCGGCACCGTGGCAAAACCCTGGCCGCTGATCGTGCCGGCGGCGGGGTCGGCCTTGTAGATCAGCACCTTGTCCAGGCCGAGGTCGCAGGCGAAGGCGAAACGGTTGTCGGGGCTGAAGTTCATGCTGTGCGCGTGAGGCCCGGCCTGGCGCTTCGGATTCACGCCCGAACCCTCATGCTGGATGAAGGACCGCGCCTCGCTCAGCGCGCCGTTTTCCAGGATGGAGTAGCTGGCGACGCTGCCGCCGCCGTAGTTCGCCACCACGGCCATGGCCCCGGTGCGGTCCACGGAGATGTGGCAGGGGCCCGAACCCACGGACGAGACCTGGTTGATCAGCGACAGCCGGCCGTCGGAGGCCGAGATGCTGAAGGCGCTGACCGCGCCGCCCTTCTGCCCCGGCGAGCCCGTCTCGCCGACGGCATAAAGCCACTTTTTGTTAGGGTGCAGCGCCAGGAAGCTCGGGCTGGCAGTCTCCACCGCGAGTTCAGCCTCGCCAAGCACGCCTTTTTCAGCGTCGAAGCCCGACACATAAACGCCCTTGCTGCCGGACCTGGCGTTCGTGTAGCAGCCGAAATAGACACGATGGGTGTCACCGGCCTGAAGCAAGCAGGCGGTGAAAAGCAGGAGCAGGGGGGGGCGGATCATGAAAGGGTGATAGGTTGTCAAAGTACGCCGGACATCGTCAATCCCATCACTACATTCGAGGCTGGCTCAGCCTTGCGAACTGGAAATGACCTCGGCCCCATGCGGGGCGCCAAGCCGAGGAGAAGCGCCCAGCTTGGGCAGAAGAACCTGGCGCGAGGCGTGAACATGCCGCCGTCTGGCCATGCCGCCGACCAGCCAGGCCAGCACGGCGCCCGCCAGCAGCAAGCCGGCAAAGGCCCGCAGCATGCGGCCGTAGTCGCGCGTGAAAAGGTTCGCGGTCTGGGTCTCGCGCGACTTCATGCCGGCAACGCCCTTGAGCAGGATGCCAGCCGCCTCGGCCAGGCGCGTGTCCGCCGTCCTCTTCCTGTCGGTCATGACCTCGTGCAGGTTCGTGTGCAGCTGATAGATGCCGGCGGCGGGGAGCAGCTCCCAGAGGCCGGGCGACAGGCTCGTGTACTCCCTGTCGGTGGAGCGGTCGTAAAGGATGAGCACGGCATCCCTGTCACCACTCCAGGCCTGACGCAGCAGACGCGCCCGGTCCTTCAGGCCGCCGGCCTGCATTTGAAAGGTCTCGGCCACCAGCCAGACATCCATTCCGTGCCGCTCCTTGAACGCCGCCATCTCCGCCGCCAGCTCCCGGCGCGCATCCGCCGCCAGGGCGCGCGTGTCATCCCGGATGCCGTCCACGGGCGCAGGCCCGGCCTCCTGGGCGGAAAGACCGGCCAGGCCGCCAACCAACAATGCGAACAGCAGACGAAGCATGAATGGAGCAACCTATCCCGCGAACCTTCCCGAGGCCAGTTCAAACCAGGCATCGTTCACCGGCCCGGCGGCCGCCCTGCCGAAGCCGGCCGCCCACATCGCTGCAAGGCCCCCGGCTGTGGACCGTTCCTGTCCGCCCATGAAACCGAGCCTGCTTGCCGCCCTTCTTCTCACCGTCCGCGCCTTCGCCGGCCCTGCGGGCGAGATTTCCGCCGCGGCCTATCCAACGATTCAGGAAGCGCTGGCAGCCAACCCCGGCAGGATGGTCTTCGTGCCGCCGGGCGATCATGTGATCACCGAGAAGATCCGCATCCGCGGCGAACGTTCAGGGCTCCACGGGCCCGGCCGCATCATCCAGAAGACCCCCGGCCAGCCGGTCATCGAGATCGAAAACGCCGTCGACGCCGAGATCCGCGACCTCACCCTCACCCGCCCGGAAGGCGGCAGCGAAAACAGCAAGGAGGGCATCATTGCCCAGAAGTGCCGGAACCTGGTCATCGACAACGTGCGCGTCCATGAGAACCGCGGCAAGTCCGGCGCCATCCTGGTCACGGACAGCCAGGGCACGCGCATCAGCCGCTGCCAGGTGCGCAACTACATGTGCGTCTGCATCGACGACCGCACCCAGGGCGATGTCTCGGGCTATGCCTTCAACTGCACCGACGGCACGGGCATCATGGTGCGCTACTGCACCGGCACGCTGATTGAAGGCTGCCAGGTCGTCGAGGAAACCTTCCGGCCCACGCCGGAGATCAAGCAGCGGCACAAGCTCGGAAGCTTTGTGAAAAAGAACCCGCAGAAGGGTCCGCACCTCAGCCAGCAGGCCTGGGACGCCGGCTACACCGACAACTGGCGCCAGGGCAGCGCCATCCAGGTCACCGCGCCGGAAACCAGCGACTGCACCCGGCTCGTCAACAACCACCTTGAAAACGCCGCCCAGGGCATCGACCTGCACTGCGACCACGCCATCGTTTCAGGCAACATCGTCAACCATGCCCACATCGGCATGAAGGCCATGCACGGCAGCCGCAACGTGCTCATCACAGGCAACCAGTTCATCCGCAACGACCTCTGGGCCATCGGCCTCATGCCAGGCGCCGCCGCCCATCCCGCCACCGGCGACAGGCCGGCGAACGCCGACGGCGGCTCCGTGATCAGCGGCAACATCATCTCCGACTTCGGCCATGGCGAGGCGCACTGGATGTGGGGCATGGAGCGCTCGCCCTTCAAGTTTGACGCCGGGCAGGACGCCGATGATCCGCCGCTCACCGACGTGCTCATTCAGGGCAACCTGATCCACAACCCCGGGCCCGTGCGCTACAAGTACGCCGTCATCATCGCCAGCGAGCCCAGCCACCCCAGGAACCTGCATTTCAGCGGCAACCTGCTCCCTCCCGGCACCGCGGGCGTGAGCAACAAGGAGCTCACCCCCTGATCCGCCCCGGACCGCCTGCGGCCTCTCAGGACCAGATGAATCTCACAGCGACTTCCGTCCCTTGACGATCTCGTCGTAGATCCAGGCGTAGGTCTTCTCCATGCCGTCACGCAGGCGGGTGGAGGGCTCCCAGTTGAAGACCTGCTTGATCAGCGTGTTGTCGCTGCTGCGGCCGTTGACACCCTTGGGCGCGTCCAGCTTGTAGCTGCGCTGCAGCTTCACCCCGGCGATCTCCTCGACGATGTCCACCAGCTGGTTGATGCTCACCATCTCGGCGCTGCCGATGTTGATCGGCTCCACGTAGTCGCTTTGGGTCAGCATCTGCGTGCCGTGGACGCAGTCCGTGATGTACATGAAGCTGCGCGTCTGCTCGCCGGTGCCCCAGATGTCGATCTCATGACGGCCGCTCAGCCTGGCCATGGCCACCTTCCGGCAGACCGCCGCAGGCGCCTTTTCACGCCCGCCATCCCAGGTGCCGTAGGGGCCGTAGACGTTGTGGTAGCGGGCCACGCGCGTCTTCAGGCCGAAGTCCTCGCGGAAATGCCGGCACATGCGCTCGGAGAACAGCTTCTCCCAGCCATAGCCGTCTTCCGGCAAAGCTGGATAGGCATCCTCCTCCTTCAGCGGCTTCACGTCATACTGCTTCTGCTTGTCGCCGTTGTAGACGCAGGCGCTGGAGGCGTAAAAGAAGCGCTCCACGCCGCTGTCGCGCGCCGCCATGCACAGGTGGGTGTTGATCAGCACGCTGAGCATGCACAGGGCCTTGTTGTTCTCGATGAAGCCCATGCCGCCCATGTCCGCCGCCAGGTTGTAAACCGTGCGGGCCCCCTCGGCGGCCTTCACGCAGGCCTCGCGGTCCTGAAGGTCCAGCACCAGGTTCTCCACGTCGTCAAAGCGCTGATACCACTGGTCGAAGGGCTTCTGGTCCACCGCCCGGATGCGGGTGAACCCCTGGGCCCTCAGGTCCGCCACGAGCGCGCCACCGATGAAACCGCCTGCTCCGCAGACGCTGATGAGTGAATCTTTTGCCATGAAAATGAGGTGCCTGGGTTGAGGAAGGGCCGCGATTATTGAATTCCCGACGTTGAAAGCAAGCCGTGAATCTTGAAACCCGCCCCCTGGGGAGGCCCGCCAAATATCCAAGGCACAGGTTGTGTTTCCCCGTACTTTCATCATTCTGAGCGCTTCGTCACCTCATGCTTCCCGTCCAAGAACAACTCGACATCCTCAAGCGCGGCACCGTCACCATCCACAGCGAGAAGGAGCTCGCCGAAAAGCTCGCCCGCGGCAGGCCCCTGCGCATCAAGCTGGGCGTTGACCCCACCTCGCCGGACATCCACCTCGGCCATGCCGTCGGCCTGCGGAAGCTGAAGCAGTTCCAGGACCTGGGCCACCACATCGTCCTCATCATCGGCGACTTCACCGCGATGATCGGCGACCCGAGCGGCCGCTCCACCACCCGCCCGCCCCTGACCTATGACGAGGTCCTCGCCAACGCGAAGACCTACACCGAGCAGGCCTTCCTCGTCCTCGACCGCGACAGGACCGAGGTCGTCTTCAACGGCTCCTGGTTCAAGGAGATGCCCTTCATGGAGGTGATCAGGCTCAACGCCCGGGTCACGCTTCAGCAGATGCTCCAGCGTGAAGATTTCAAGAACCGCGTCGCCAGCGGCACCGAGGTCCGCCTGCACGAGCTTCAGTACCCCATCATGCAGGGCTGGGACAGCGTGGTGGTGCGCTCCGATGTCGAGATCGGCGGCAGCGACCAGCTCTTCAACATCCTCGTCGGCCGCGACCTCCAGAAGGAGGAGGGCATGGAACCCCAGGTCTGCATGACCCTGCCCCTCCTTGAGGGCCTCGACGGCGTGAAGAAGATGTCCAAGAGCCTCGGCAACTACGTCGGCCTCACCGACGCGCCCAAGGACATGTTCGGCAAGCTCATGAGCATCCCGGACGAGCTGATGGCCAAGTATTACCTGCTCGTGCTCGGCGAAGTCCTCGACACCGCCATGCACCCCATGGAGGCCAAGAAGCAGCTCGCCGGCAAGTGCGTCGCCGTTTACCACAGCGAGGCCGCCGCACAGGAATGCCGCGAGGACTGGGACACCCGCTTCAGCAAGCGCGACCTGGCCCAGGCCGAGCTGCCCGCCTTCACCCTCGGAGACCGTCGCGACGTCGTCGGCGTCGTTCAGCACGCCTACCAGACCGTCTTCAACCAGACCGTGTCCGGCGGCGACGCGCGCCGCCTCATCCAGGGTGGCAGCATCCAGCTCAACGGCGAAAAACTCTCCGACCCCAAGGCCGAGCCCGCCTGGGAAAGCGGCGCCGTGCTGAAGCTCGACAAGAAGCGCAGCGTGCGCCTGGCCTGAGCCGCCCGGCCGTATTGCCACCCGTTTGGTTAGGCGATCAGCTTGTCGATCACCTGCCCGCCGATCTGCGAGAGCTGCTTGAAGCGGCCGCCGTGGTAGAAGGTCAGCCGGTTGTCGTCCAGCCCGAGCATCCGCAGCAGGGTCACGTGCAGGTCGCGCACATGATGCACCTCCTCGACGGCCTCCATGCCTCGGTCGTCGGTCGCGCCGATGACATGCCCGGCCCGGCAGCCGCCCCCGGCCATCCAGATCGTCATCGCCTTCGGATTGTGGTCGCGCCCGTAGGCCGTGCCGCCGCGCACGCCGTTGTCAGGCGTCCGGCCGAACTCGCCGCACCAGACGATGAGCGTCTCCTCCAGCAGCCCGCGCTGCCTCAGGTCCGCGATCAGCGCCGCGATGGGCTGGTCCACCTGCCGGATGAGGTTGCCATGGGCGCGCTCGATGTAGTCATGGCTGTCCCAGGTTCCCGCGTAAAGCTGCACGAAGCGCACCCCTTTTTCGACCAGCTTGCGCGCCAGCAGGCACTTGCGGCCGAAGGCGTCCGTGGCGTCCCGGCCGATGCCGTAGGCGGCCTTCGTCCCCGCATCCTCCTTCTCCAGGTCGATCACCTCCGGCACCTGCATCTGCATGCGGAAGGCCAGCTCGTAGTTGTTCATGCGCGCCTTCAGCTCGTCATGCCAGGGATGCTCCTCGGCATGCCGCGCGTTCATCCGGCCTAACAAGTCCAGGTTCTCCCGCTGCTGCTCCGGCGTGACGCCACGGGGCGGCTGCAGGTCAAGGATCGGCGAGCCCCTAGAGCGGAGCGCCGTGCCCTGAAAATGCGCCGGCAGGTAGCCGTTGCCCCAGTTTGCGCTGCCGCCCTGCGGGTAGCTGATCTCCGGCAGCACGATGAAGCCCGGCAGGTCCTGGTTCACCGAGCCCAGCCCGTAGGTCACCCAGGAGCCGATCGCCGGGTCGCCGCCGAAGCGGTTGCCGCAGTTCATCTGGTACATCGCCGTCGGGTGGTTCACCGAATCCACCTGGCAGCCCCGGTAGAAGCAGAGCTCATCCGCCACCTTCGCCAGATGCCTCCACGGCTCGCTCATCCAGGCCCCGCTCCTGCCGTGCTGGGCGAACTTGAAGGGCGACCTCACATAATAACGCCTGCCGCTCTCCATCGCCGATTTCATCCTGCCCTCCCGAACGAACTCCTTGAGGTGCAGCTTCTCCAGCGCCGGCTTCGGGTCAAAGCAGTCGATGTGGCTCGGCCCTCCCTCCATCATCAGGAAGATGCAGTTCTTCGCCTTCGCCGGCAGCATCGGCGGCCTTGGCGCCAGGGGTCCCTTCGACTCCGCTGCAAGCAGCGACGTCAGCGCCACGCTGCCCAGCGAGGTGCCCAGGCCGTAGACAAACTCGCGCCGCGTCGGTGCATGGACGGCCCGCGCACCAGCACAAGGAAAGAAGGAGGAACTCATGATGACGTGAGGATTTCCGATGAAAACGGCCGCCGTGCCAAAATCTCACCCCGTCCTGCCGGGAAAGCCCCACTCAGGCATCTGAGTGCTTGCGGCACCCGGGCCGCACTGCTTTAAAACCCGGCACCCGGCAAAAAATGCGCTGGACGAAAGGCGGCGAATGCGCCAAGTGTTCACCCGAACATAACCAACAACACTTCATCATCATGGCCAGAGCACCCAAGGAACCCTCCGCCGAACCCAACACCAGCAAGATCGCGGAAGCCCGCGCCCGCAACCTCGACCTGGCCATCCAGCAGATTCAGAAAGATTATGGCGAAGGCGCCATCCTGCGCATGGGCACCGGTGAAAAGGCCGAGGTCAGCGTCATCCCCACCGGCAACCTGCTGATCGACCAGGCCCTCGGCGTCGGCGGTTTCGCCCGCGGCCGTATCGTCGAGATCTACGGCCCGGAAAGCTCGGGTAAAACCACCCTCACCCTCACCGCCATCGCCCAGGCCCAGAAGGCCGGCGGCCTCGCCGCCTTCATCGACGTCGAACATGCCCTCGACCCCAACTACGCGAAGCGGCTCGGCGTGAAGATGGACGAGCTGCTCGTCTCCCAGCCCAGCTCCGGTGAAGAGGCCCTGCGCATCTGCGAAACCCTGGTCCGCTCCAACGCCCTCGACGTCATCGTCATCGACTCCGTGGCCGCCCTCGTCACCCGTCAGGAGCTCGACGGCGAGATCGGCGACAGCACCGTCGGCGCGCAGGCCCGCCTCATGAGCGCCGCCCTGCGCAAGCTCACCGCCATCATCAGCAAGGCCCGCACCTGCTGCATCTTCACCAACCAGATCCGTGAAAAGATCGGAGTCATGTTCGGCAATCCGGAAACCACCCCCGGCGGCAAGGCCCTCAAGTTCTATGCCTCCGTCCGTGTGGACATCCGCCGCATCGGCGCCATCAAAAGCAGCGACGGCACCGTCACGGGCAACCGCACCAAGGTGAAGATCGTGAAAAACAAGCTCGCCCCGCCCTACACCGAGGCGGAGTTCGACATCATGTACAACGAGGGCATCTCCAACGTCGGCTCCATGCTCGACCTGGCGATGGAGTTCGACATCCTCCAGAAGCGCGGCTCCTGGATCAGCTACAAGGGCACGCAGCTCGCCCAGGGCCGCGACGCCGCCAAGGAAACCCTCAAGAACGATCCCGGCCTCTATGCCGAAATTGAGGAGGCCGTGAAGGCCAGGCTGGCCGAAAAAGGCGGCGCCGCCTCCGGCTCAGGTGGCGCAAGCAGCGGCGGCGAGGAGTAACTCGCCACTCCGCAACGCCGGCAGACAACCGGCCGCCCGCCTGCTCCTCCCCGTCAACGCACTCTGGCCCTGCCATGAGTGCGTTTTCATTTCGACGGCCGACAATGGATGACCACGTCCGGTCATGCCTGCCTCAGGAAGATTTCTTCCGGCCGAACAGCCGCGTGAAAAACCCCTCCTTGGGCCTGGGCGCATCCTCCTCGGTGGGCGCAAGAGGCGTCGGAGTGCGCCGCACTCCTGACGTTTCCGTGCCCGGCTTTACAGCCACCCTGATCTTTTTCAGCTGGGGTTGCCACCATGCCGCCATGAGCGTTCCCGCCTCCTCCCAGAGTTCCAGACCGGAGCGCCAGATGAGGGTGCGCGCGTTGATCCTGCCCTCCTTGATCATGGCCTTCATGGCCTCCTCATCATGCGGACCGTCAGCAGCACCCTCATTGTTGTAAAACCAGATCATCACCCTGCCTTATGCCATGAATGCCGGTGCCTGGGAAGATGGATTTTACCAGCTTCAGGCCAGGCCGAGAGCCTCCACCTGCTCCTCGTCCAGTCCGAGGTAGTGGCCGATTTCGTGCAGCAGCGTGATGCGCAGCTCCTCCCGAAACGCCTGCCTGTCACGCCCTGCATGTTCCCAGATGTTGTCGAGGAACAGCCGGATCCTCGGAAGGCTGGCAGGATGCTCGTCATCCGGCTCGCCGCAGGCCCGGCCCTCAAACAGCCCCAGGAGATCCTCCGGCAGATCAGGATCATCCACCATCGCCTGCTTGATCCACCCCACCTCGACCGGACAGCTGCCAGCCTTCTCACGAACCGCCACCGGCAGCCGGCCCAGCACCTGCCGGATCACCGTGTCAGCCACATTTTCAAGATGACTCGGACTCATGTCCCCGGCTTTCAGTAGGAATCATACAACGTGCCGGCGCGGCGGGTGTTGTAGTTCGAGCCTCCGACATCACGCATGAAGTTGCCCTGGATCTGGTTACCCATGCCGTTGACCCGGGATGAACTGTAGAGCGAGCCATTGATCTGTCCGGCAGTCGGCGCATCCAGCTGCACAGGCTGGTCCGGCGTGGGGATGCCCAGCGACTTCCGCTCGCTCTGCGCCAGGTTGTGCCGGCTCCACAGCATGGTGTCCACCTTGTTGCGCACCTTCTTGTCCAGCGATTCCACGGACTCCGCATGCTGCTCGGCGGAAATCCGGCCCGACGCACGCAGCGACGCCAGCTCGGCATATTCCGACTGATGCTCGGCACGCACCGTCTGCTCCAGGGCATCCAGCTGCGCCGAAGTCGGCACGGTGGATTCACAGGCGGCCAGCGTCAGCACCAGCACCGGCAGGAATCCGCGAACAAAAAACAAGTTCATCGGTGCATTCTAATCCCACCCTCCCCACCCTGGCAATCCCATCCTTGCCCATACCACCCACGACTTCGGGTTTCGGGTTTCGGGTTTCGGACGTGCCCAAGCCCCTTGACCTCGCCCCCCTTCGCAGCAAACCTCCGCCTCCCATGTCCGAAAACGCGCCCGCCGCCCCCACCGCCTCCCTCGATTTCATCCGTGAAATGGTCGCCGCCGATGTCGCGGCAGGACGCAACGGCGGCCAGGTCGTCACCCGTTTCCCGCCGGAGCCCAACGGTTACCTCCACATCGGCCATGCCAAGAGCATCTGCCTCAACTTCGGCCTCAGCCAGGAATACGCCCCCCATTCACGCTGCCACCTCCGCTTTGACGACACCAACCCGACCAAGGAGGAGGTCGAATATGTCGAAAGCATCATGGAGGACGTGAAGTGGCTCGGCTTCGACTGGGGCTCCAACCTCTTCTACGCCAGCGACTACTTCGAGAAGCTCTACGGTTTCGCCGTTCAGCTCATCGAAAAAGGCCTCGCCTATGTCGATGACCAGACGCCCGAACAGATTCGCGAAACCCGCGGCACCCTGACCGCGCCCGGCACGGCCAGCCCCTTCCGCGACCGCTCACCGGCGGAAAGCAAGGATCTCTTCGCCCGCATGAGGGCCGGCCAGTTTCAGAACGGCGAGAAGGTCCTGCGCGCGAAGATCGACATGGCGTCGCCCAACATGAACCTGCGCGACCCGGTCATCTACCGAATCCTGCGCGCCCATCACCACCGCACCGGCGACGCCTGGTGCATCTACCCGATGTACGACTACGCGCATCCGCTCAGCGACGCGCTGGAAGGCATCACCCACAGCCTCTGCACGCTCGAGTTTGAGCACCACCGCCCGCTCTACGAATGGCTGGTCAACAACGTGGACGGCCTGCCAGGCCAGCCCTACCAGCGTGAGTTCGCCCGCCTGAACCTCACCTACACTGTGATGAGCAAGCGCAAGCTGCTACGTCTCGTGAAGGACGGTCTCGTCAATGGCTGGGATGATCCCCGCATGCCCACCCTCAGCGGCATCCGCCGCCGCGGCTGCACCCCAGCCGCCATCCGAGCCTTCTGCAAGGCCATCGGCCTGACCAAGTATCCGTCACTGACCGAGCTCAACCTGCTGGAGCATCACGTCCGCGAGGATCTCAACAAGATCGCCAGGCGCGTCTATGCCGTGCTGAAGCCCGTCAGGGTCGTGCTCACCAACTATCCCGGGGGCCAGGTTGAGCACGTCGAGGTGCCTAACAACCCCGAGAACGAGGCCGACGGCAAACGTCAGGTGCCCCTGAGCCGCGAGCTTTTCATCGACGCCGACGACTTCATGGAAACGCCCGTCCAGGGTTTCCACCGCCTCGTCCCCGGCGGTGAGGTGCGCCTCAAGTACGCCTTCTGCATCATCTGCCAGGAAGTGATCAAGGATGCCGCCGGCAACATCCTCGAACTGCGCTGCACCTACGACGACGCCACGCGTCACGGCGCCAAGCCGGTCGGACGCCCGAAGGTCAAGGGCACCATTCACTGGGTCAGCGCCGCGCAGGCCGCCGATGTCGAGGTCCGTCTTTATGACAGGCTGTTCACCGTCGAGCAGCCGGACGAGCAGGCCGGCGAGGACGGCGACTTCACCCAGTTCCTCAACCCCGGCTCCCTGGAGACCGTCACCGCCAAGGTCGAGCCCTCCATCCTCTCCGCCAGCCCCGGCAGCCACTATCAGTTCGAACGCGTCGGCTACTTCTTTGCCGACCCAAAGGACAGCAGGCCCGGCAGCCCCGTCTTCAACCGCACCGTTCAGCTCAAGGACGGCTTCGTGCTGAAGAAGTGAGGCGCAGGGGCGGAGGCACAGGTCCAGTCAATCCATCGCACACATGCAAAAAAGCGGGTTTGAGCAGTTTTGTGCCCGGCGGGGCTTGGCGTGCGCCGGAGTCTCAATTCAGAGTTTCAGCAGGTCGTGCAGTGCATCGAGCTTTTCACGCACTTCTCCGTTCAGGTCGCCAGGATCACAGAGGTCCACAAGCGCGTGCAGCTCTCCTTTGCGGGCCAGCATCCTGGTTCCTGTCTCGTGTGCCAGCCGCCGGAAAAACTCCTCGGCGAACAGGCTCAGCTTCTTCGACTGCGTCTGAGCCCGCCACAGCGTCTTGCGTGTGGAGTGGTCCGCCTTTTGATAATTCTCAAAGTCTTCCCGGTTGTCTTCAAACACCACGCGCAAAATCAGATCCTCCAGAAGCTTCCGCCTTGTTTGAGCAAACAAATCTTCGTTCGTGAGGTGCTTGTCAGCCCATGCTGACAGCAGTTCCGGCGTGATGAAGTAATTCTCAGGCTCATATCGCTTCCACATGCGAATTTGCAGGCCACCCTGAGCGCCCTCCCGGTGCGGCTTGCCGTCATTGTCGCGGATCTCCAGTCCTCGAAGGTCGGGAATCATGCCCTGCAAGGCATGGAAATGCTCCGGAGCGCGCAGACCATAGCCTCCCTCCACACGGTCCAGTTCATCATCCAGGCTGCGATCAGAGCCGGGAAAGTTGTCCTGCAGATAGTAAACATTCAGATGCGCCCCATCATCCAGGCACTCCTTGACGGGGTGACTGAGCTTGCTGGCAAAGGCCCGGAGCAGGTCCACGTCCGTGCTTCCCTCCACATAGAAGACATGGCCTGTCTCCCGCGCCTTCACATAGTGCTCCGCGCCAAAGTGCTTCAATGCGTTCGTAATCTGCGCCTTCTTCGCCAGGTTTTCCGTGTGCCCCGCAAGGATCAGCGTCAGGTTTCGGTCCAGTGCCTCGCGCAGCACCACTTCCGAGTGAGTCACGATGATCACCTGACAGCTGTTTTTGTGGGCGATGTCACGCAACAGCACATACACCTGCTGCTGACGCAGGATTTCCAGGTGAGCATCCGGTTCGTCGATCAGCAGCACACTGCCCTTGTGGGAGTAGAGATGGGCAAAGATCAGCAGCATCTGCTGAAACCCACGTCCGGCAAGGGACAAGTCAAGCTCACCACCCGCACCCTCCTGTTCATAGCCCAGGTCCACAGCCCCCCGCTCATTCTCCAGCGGCACCGTCAGCCGCACATGGAAAAGGCGGCGCATGAGCTCCGTGATCTCCATCCAATCCTGCGGTGCCCGCTGATGCACCAGCAGACAGAGGTTCCGCACCACCTCGGCCGTGCTGCCGCGCCCGAGATGAAAATCAATCCGGCTGGGCTTGATCACCGCCTCGTCCGCAGAGATGCCGGACATCGGATACAGCAGGGATACATCCAGCCCCGCCGCAGCCTGAAAGGCCTCTTCGTGAACCAGTGATTCAGGGGCGGGCTCGCAATACACCAGTTCGTCGCTGGAATGATGGCGGAAAATCATCGTCAGTGGCACAGGCTGTCCGCTCACATCCACCGCCACTGTAATTCTCAGGTCCTTGCTGCCTGCCTTCAATTTGTGCCAGAAATGACGCGTCTTCGGCACCGGCACGGACAGGATGCTCAAGCGGTTCAATGCCTTGCCTTTCCGCTTTTCCGCCTTCGAGTTCTCCGACTCCGCCCGCCAGGTTCGCAGACCGATCGACCAGAGCGCAATGGCCTGCAACGCACTTGTCTTGCCACAGTTGTTCGGCCCGATGAGCACGGCCGGATGATCAAGCTCAATGCGCTGGGTGTCCCCGTAGCGCTTGAAATTCTCGATCTCGACGAAATGCAGCAGTTTCATGGCTTAAGATAGTGATCAGGTGGTGGCAAAAGACAATCACACAGCGCAGGCTGCCCAGAAACTCGCGATTGCCTGCCAGTGCCAAAGAGGGCGTGGTGCTTGAACTAGGACGCATCCCTTACCCCCCGGATGAAACAGGCGAAGTTCCAGGGACAGGGTTCGAGGGGTTTGGCGGTGTCGGAAGCCATGCAGTGTCCCGCCCAGCCAAGCAGGCGATGTTTTTAAAGCAAGGAGTTTGCCTTGTCTCTACGGCATCCTGCCTTCAGCAGCCCATGCCCTTCATCCCTCCGACGGCCGCCAGCCTGTCACTTCGGCGCGCGTTCCGCGCCGAGCGTGATGCCGAGGTTTCTGGAAAAATAGGTCTTCAGGCTGGCGGCCAGGGCCTGGGCAAAACGCTGGCGGTTGGCAGGCGTGTCACGCAGCCGAGGACGATTGGCCTCGATCTGCAGTCCGGTGACTCCGGCCTCGGCCTTGCAGTGGCGAACGATCGTGTAGCCCCCGCGGAAGAAGGGCGTGCCAGGCACCGGTTTGCCAGGACTCGGCGTCGCCGGAAACCCCTCAGCTTCCAGCAGCGCCCCGAGGCTGAACGGACCCCTCAGCAGGTCGATGTGCGGAATGCCGCGCTTCTCGACCAGCCAGCGAAGGCTGCTTTTCTGAACAAACGCAGGGCTGTTCAGCGCCTGCTCGTCCTCCGCCAGTTCGGAGGCGTTGAACAAATAGCCCAGCTCCACGCGGGGATCCGGATGGCCGTGCCCGTGCAGGTCGATCAGAAAGGCCACGCCATGATCCTTCACCGCCTTCCGGCAGGCCTGCTCGATGAAGCCATGATGCTCTCGCCAGGCCTGGGAAGCCGCTGAATTGCCCTGCGCCGCCTCGGGCAGGTCACGGTTCGCGTCCAGCTTGCTCCGGTGCAGGTGGCACACGACCAGGTGCGGCCGGCCTCCGGTGGCTTCATGAACAGCCTCCACCACCACCCGCGCCAGCTCCTGGGTGTTCGCATCCATGTCCACGACCCCCTGGGTCCGGTCCGGCAGGTCGGCGGGCTTCTCACGCCCGCCATGAGGCGCGGCAATGACCAGCGGCAGCGTGCCCGGCTGGTACTCGATGAAGCGGTGCCTGCCAAAGAGGACCTCCCGGCCTGACTCCTCCGCCCCGCAGGCGGCCGCGCAGAGGGAGATGATTATCCAAAAGGATTTCAAGATCTTCATGGCACGGTTCCGGACGCTGGATGCTCCTCAAGCCTGCCTGCCGCCCAGAGAATGCCACGCGGGATCAGGTGCTCCAGGCCGGGCGTGTTTTCCGGATGCGGGCTGGAGATGAACACACGCCCTTTGCCAAAGGTGGACACGGCCTGGGCCGGTGAATTCACCATCACACCAACCGGTGTGCCGTTCTTCGCCACCTCGGTGCGGAAGAGTGCCAATGGCCGGTAGGCGGGCAGGTCGGCGCGTGACCCCGGCTTGATGATGGGGCCGTTGTTGTAGCGCACCAGGAAGCGATCCTTGACCCGGCCGAGCACGGGTTCGCCATCCACGGTGACCTCCGTCTCCACAAAGCCGCTGCCACGCATCCACTTGCTGGACACCGTCGAGGCGTTGAGGATGCCCAGGCCCCAGTCAAAATTCGAGCAGGCCAGGTAGGCGCCGGCGCAGATGCCGACATAACCACCACCGCCACGGACAAATTCGCGCACCTTCTCACGCCCGGCCTCGCCAAGGCTCTTCGCCTGAGTGCCTCCGCTGCCGCCTGAGAAGACGACCACGTCATAGTCCTTCAGGGCGCCAGCGGCGATCGCCTCCGGCTTCACCAGCGTGATGGTGGACCCGGGCATCGACTTCACCCGGTCACAGACGTTCTCGACTCCCCCCGATGGAGCGCCCTTGCCATCGAAAATGGCGATCCTGACCGGCGCCGCCTTTGCCGGAGGGGCGATCACGGTCTTGTAGCCGTTGAGGTCCGGCGGGATGACCGTGGCTGCACTGGTGGCAGGCGCGGCGGGTTTTGCGGACTCCACCGCCATGCCGGACAGGGACAGGCAGAAAATCAAGGACGGCAGAAGCAGGAACGCGTGGCGACGGTGCATGGCTGGACGAGGAACGACACATCACGCCCGTTCCTTCCATCGTCATGGTCTCGACGGAGCGGGTTCGGGCCGATGTTGGCCCGGAGGGCAGGGAGGAAAGCTCGGCCCGCACGCAGGCCGGCCCTGCCACCGCGCCCGTCTGCGGGAGGAGGCTGTGCGTGACCACGTCAAGGCTCAGATGGCGGCAAGCCCCCTTGCCCGGCCTTCGTTCTCCGCTGCATGCGTCCGCTGCTGCTTGCACTCCTCGCCACGCTTTCCCTTTCCGCCACCGGGCAGGAACGGCCTAACGTTGTCTTCATCATCGCCGACGACCTAGGCTGGGCCGATGTCGGCTTCCATGGCGGCTCCGCCCCGACGCCGAACCTCGACCGGCTCGCCCGCGAAGGCCTGGAGCTCACGCGTCATTACGTCGCCCCGGTGTGCAGCCCCACGCGCACCGGCCTGATGACCGGCCGTTTCTGGAGCCGCTTCGGCGTCACCCAGCCCCAGAACGAGCGCGCCCTGCCCTGGGAGACCGTGACGCTGCCGAAGGCCCTCAGGGAGGCCGGCTACGACACCTGCATCACCGGCAAATGGCACCTCGGCTCGAAGCCCGAATGGGGACCGCTTCACCACGGCTTTGACCATGCCTACGGCTCCCTGGCGGGTGGTGTCGGGCCGAACAATCATTTCTACAAACAGGGCCCCTACAGCGTCACCTGGCACCGCAACGAAAGGCTCGTCACCGAGGCGGGGCACGTCACCGACCTCATCACGGACGAGGCGGTGAAGTGGCTGGGCCAGCGCGGTGACAGACCATTCTTGCTCTACATGCCCTACACCGCCGTTCACCTGCCCGTGAAGGAGCCCGAAGCCTGGTTGAACAAGGTGCCGGCCGCGATCACCGGCGACGTGGCGCGCCACTACGCCGCCTGCCTCATGCACCTGGATGACTCGGTCGGACGCATCCTGAAGACGCTGGAGGAGACCGGACGCAGAGATCACACGCTGGTCGTCTTCACCAGCGACAACGGCGCCAGCACCTCCGAGAACAGCGATGCCAAATATCCCGCCGACGACTATCCCAGGGGCAGGCTGCCCGGCAGCAACCTGCCGAACCGCGGCGAGAAGGGCAGCCTTTACGAAGGCGGCATCCGCGTGCCCGCCGTCGTCAGCTGGCCGGGCGTGCTGAAGCCGGGCAAATACGACGCCCCCGTCCACATCACCGACTGGATGCCGACGCTCTGCGCCCTGGCCGGACACAGCCCCGCGCAGGACCTGAAATGGGACGGCGCCAACCTCTGGCCGCAGCTTTCCGGGCAGGCCCCTCCACTGGACAACCGGCAGCTTTACTGGACCGGCCCCGGCTTCCGGGAACGCGCTGTGCGGGATGGCCCCTGGAAGCTGATTGAAACCCAGGGAGGCAAACAGAGAACCCCGGCCGTTCAGCTGTTCAACCTCGACACCGACCCCGGCGAGGCCAGCGACCTCTCCAAACAGGAACCCGAAAAAACCGCCGCGCTCCGACGGCTGCTCGAACGGCTCTCCGCCCGCGACCGCGACGCCGTCGTGCCGCGCTGAAGCAGGCGTCATTTGTGATTGACCTTTTTGTTAGGCTTCGGCAGGCTTCGTTTAATTCCAACCCGGGGGGTCATCACCATGAACGCACCGCATTCCCGCCGCCAGTTCCTTGCCGAGGTCGGCAGGGGAACCCTGCTGGCAAGCCTGGGCCCCGCCCTCGCCTCCGAACTTGGCCTTGCCCCGGCACGGGCCTCCGAACCCAGGGCCGAACTCGGTTTTGGCGACTTCGAGCCGCTCGTCCGGCTCATGCAGGAGACGCCGGCGGACAAGATCCAGCCGCTTCTCGTCGGCAGGCTGCGGGGCGGTGAGCCCTTGAAGCGTCTGATCGCCGCCGGGGCGCTCGCCAACGCCCGCAGCTTCGGCGGAGAGGACTACATCGGCTTCCACACGCTGATGGCCATGGGCCCGGCCTGGCGCATGGCGGGGACCATGGATGCAAAGGAGGCCGCGCTGCCGGTGCTCAAGGTGCTTTACCGCAACACCAGCCGCATCCAGGAGAACGGCGGAAGGAAGGCGGAGGTGCTGCATCCGGTGGCTGCGGACGAAGGTGCGCCGGACGCGGCACGGCTTCATGACGCCGTGAAGAAGAAGGACGTGGCCGCTGCGGAAAAGATCTTTGCCGGGCTGATGCATCAGGATGCCGCCGCCGGCTTCAACGCGCTGCTGGAATGCGTGCAGGACCATCCCGAGGTGCACCGCACCGTGCTCCCCTACCGTGCCTGGGACATGCTTGACCTGGTCGGCCACGAACACGCCACCACGCTTCTGCGCATGTCCCTGCGCTACTGTCTGAACGCCGAACAACACCGGCGGCCGGAATGGGACGAGCATGGCAGGATCCTCACCCGGCTGATGGATGAGCACCGGCTTCTCAGCCGTTCGCCAGGAACCCGGGGCCTGGAGGATGCAGCCCTGGAAAAGCTCGCCCTGACGATCTTTGGCGGCTCCCCGGCGGACGCCGCAGGAGCCGTGGCGGAGGCGCTTGCCGAGGGGCTGGATCCTGGAGAGATCGGCGAGGCCCTGTCGCTCGCCGCCAACCAGTTTGTGCTTCGCGACCACGGCCGGCCTCCCCAGTGGGAGTTTCCCGGCAAGCCGACCGGCAGCGTGCACGGCGACTCCGTGGGCGTGCATGCCAGCGATTCCATCCATGCCTGGCGCAACCTTTCCTCAGTCAGCCAGGGCAGGAACGTCTTCGCCTGCCTGATCCTCGCCGCCTGGCAGATCGCCAGCGACCGTCAATACCAGCCCTTTCTCGACTGGGAGCCCATGCCCACCCAGAGGCAGGTCAAAGGCGTCACGGCGAACGGACAGGCGGCCCTGCTGGCCGAACTGGAGTCGCATATCCGGGGCAACCTGCAGTCGCACGCCGCCGCCGTCGTTCAGCGCTGGAGCCAGCTCAATCTTCCCGCCAAGCCTGTGCTCGACCTGCTGCGCCGCTTTGCCATCAGCGAGGACGGCGCCCTGCATGCCGAAAAATACTACCAGACCTGCCACGACGAGTTCCATCGCACCCGTCCCGCCTTCCGCTGGCGTCATGTCTGCGCCCTCGCCCGCGTCACGGCCAGCGAACACGGCCGCCCGGCACCCGGGCAGGCCGAGGCGCGCGAGCTGCTGGGAGTATGAGTGGAAGACTGACCCGGACGCCAAACTGAAGGCTCACTTCACAAACATCGGATCCTCGGGATTGCCCTTGCTCAGCAGGTAGGCCATCAGGTCGAGGATGTCGTCCTCCTTGAGCATGTAGAGCAGGCCGGGCGGCATCATGCTGACCTTGCTCTCCTCCGTCTTCACCACGTCCTTGACGTTGACATTGGTGAAGTTGTTCGGGTCCATCATGTTCGTGCAGACCATCATGGTGTCCTCCTTCATGTTGGCGATTCGGCCCACCACCTGGCTGCCATCCTTTTTGGTAAACACGGTGCTGCCATACTGGTCGCTGATCTCCTTGCTGGGCTCAAGGATGTGCTCCAGCAGGTCGCGCGGGCTGTACTTGCCGGCGACGCTGGTGAGGTCAGGCCCGATGGCGCCGCCCTCGTTGTTGAAGCGGTGGCAGGCGAAGCAGGTGGCCGCGCCGAACATGTTGCGGCCGTTCCTGAAGTCTCGGTTGCCCTCCAGGCCGACGCCCAGGGACTTCTCCAGGTCCGCCATGGTCCAGGCCTTGACGAACTGCAGCGGCTTCGCCGTGAAGGTGGGCGCCTGAACCTCCGGCCTGGCGTCCAGCACATCCTTGATGGCGAGCTTCTCCTCCTCGGTCATCGTTGAAAGCGCGTCCTTCTTGATCTCGCCGATGAAGAGGTCAAACGAGGCGCCGCCCTTGTAGTTCGCGGCACGCAGGAACCAGCGGAAATAGCCGGCGCGCAGCTCCTTCGTCCAGCCGGACTTCGCAAAACGCAGGATGCGCGCGTAGTCGATCTGCTCCTCCTGGGTCGGCGAATCGTTCACCAGGGGCGCGGCCTTCGCGACGATGCCGGCGTCGCCAAGATACACCAGCACCTCGGCGAGGTCACGGTTCAGCGCCGTGTCATTGGTTGGGAAAAGCGGGTTCAGCTTCGCGATCAGCGCGGCCTTCGTCGCCGCATCCGGCTCGCCGAGGCGGGTGAAGGCGAGCATGTGGTCGCGGACGTAGGTAACACGGTCGAGACCCTTCAGCGCCTTGAAGTCGATCCTGCCCAGCGCGTCCAGAAGCGGCTTCTGCAGCGTCTTGTCACCGTCGCCGCTGCGGGCCAGCGCCATGAGGGCGGTCAGGGCGGCGCGCGGGCTGGTTTCAGAAAGGGCCTTGTCCTTCCAGGCGGCGAGCGGCTGGTGTTCGAGGGCGATGCGGGCGGCGAAGCGCAGGTGGCGGTCGGGCGAACCCAGATGCGGCCAGGCGGCTTCGACCGTGGCGCCGGGGGCCTCCAGGGCGGCGCGGGCCTTCGCAAGCTCCGTGGTTTCCGCAGCAGCGGAAGCGTCCGTTTTCTCAGCCCCGGTGTAGGTCACGCGATAAAGGCCCGACTGCACCTTGCGACCTCCGACGCTGACATACATGGCGCCGTCCTTGCGCGACACCTCGATGTCGGTGAGCGGCAGCGGCGAGGCGCTCATGAACTCCTCGGCGACGCCGGCATAACCCGCCCCGTCAGGCTTCAGGTGCACGGCGTACATCTTGCCGTAGCTCCAGTCGCAGATGTAGAAAGCGTCCTGGTATTTCGCGGGAAACTTCGCGCCATAACCAAAAGCCACACCGGTGGGCGAGCCCGGGCCGATGTCGACGACGGGCGGCAGGCTGTCCTCCCAGCGCACCGGCCACTTCTTGCTGCACGTGCGCCAGCCGAACTCTCCGCCGACCTGCATGAAGCAGACGCGGGTCGGGCGGTACCAGGGCATGCCGGTGTCCCATTCCATGTCGGCGTCAAAGCCGAAGATGTCGCCGCTGCGGCTGATGGCGATGTCGTAGGTGTTGCGGGTGCCGGTGTTGACGAGCTCCCACTTCCTGCCGTCGAGGTCGGTGTGAGCCAGCCAGCCGCCGGGGGCGAGCACGTCACGCATGAAGCCGCGGCCGAGCAGCATCGGGAAAAGCTGGTCCTCGGCCCAGTGGCGCGGCACGCGGCTGGTCTCGCAGCCGGGTTCCGGCGTCTGGTTGCCGCACATCACATAGAGGCTTTTGCCGTCCGGCGCGGCCACCACGCCGTGAGGGCCATGCTCACCCGCCTTGCCCGGAAAAGCGCGCAGCAGTTCCACGGAGTCGAACTGGTCATCGCCGTTCGTGTCCTTGCAACGGTAGAGTCCGCGGCCCTGGTAGGCATCGTCATTCACCACGCCATAGAGCGCGCCGGCATGATACAGCAGGCCCTGGCAGTGGCCGAAATCGACGGCGAGCTTCTCGATCCGGGTTTCCCCCGGGCTGCCGCCGAGGGCGGGCGGCGTGATGCGGTAAAGTGCGCCGTATTGATCGCTGCAGATCATGCGACCCTGGTCATCCTGGGTCATGGCCACCCAGGAGCCTTCGGACTCCTTGGGCACGGAGTAGAGCAGCTCGACCTTGAAGCCCTTGGCGACCTTGATTTTGTCCACGGGAGTCGCCTGGCCGGCAATCTGGGCCAAGGCGCCGGTGGCGGAAGCGAGCAGCAGGGGAAGAAGAAAAAGTTTCATGAGGCAAATGGGAGGCACTTAACGAACGGAGGGTGAGTATCTTGTGGGGAAATCAGGGAAGCTTGCCCGGAGCCCAGGGCTTACGCATCAAAGCGAGAAAGTTTTTTCGACAGGATTCACAAGATTGACAGGATGAACAGGTCTGAAAAATCCTGTTTATCCTGCGAATCCTGTCACTGATGCCATGCGATACAATCATCAGCCGATTTGATGCCTAAGCACTGTCCGGGGCCTAACAACCCATGATGCCAGGAGAGGGTGATGAGGAAAACCGAGGGCGGCTCAGTCCTTCTGATAAATCTTCGCCGCATCCACGGCGGCGAGCTCAATCAGGTAACCGGCGAACTTCTGGGTGAGGCGCTCAAAGTAGAGCCGGCCCTTTTCGGGGGTGGAGTGCCGCGGGTCTCCGGAACCTGTGTCGTTGGTGGCCTGGGTCCAGGGACGCTGCGCCCAGGCCCATTTCTCGCGCATCGCCTTCAGCACGGGCAGGTTGTCACGGCCCTCGCCCCAGTCCTCGCGGGGCAGCACAAGCCCGGGTTCAAGATGCTGGACGAGGCTGGTTTCACGCTCGTCAGCATGGTCGCCCACGATGGTGAAGATGTCCCTGCCGGCGTCGATGTTGAACCAGTTCACCAGGCTCAGGTGGATGCGCGGATGCCGGGCCTGAAGCTCGCGCAGCATCTGGCGGAAATCATTGCCGCCATGGCCGTTGAAGACCACCAGCTTCGGCACGCCGACGCCCTCCAGGCTGGCGATGACATCCTCCAGCACCGCCATCTGGGTGCCTGGGTTCATGTTGATGCAGAAGGGGATGTCGAGCTGGCCCGTCTGCACGCCGAACGGAATGTTCGGCAGGATCGCCACCTTCGCCCCGGCCTGCCAGGCGATGCGCCCGGCCTCGGCGGTCATGGCCTCGTTCTGCAGGCTGTCCGTGGCGTAGGGCAGGTGGTAGTTGTGCGCCTCCGTGGCCCCCCAGGGCAGGACGGCGACCTCATAACGGGTGGCCTGGACATGCTTCCAGTTTGTCTCGGCGATCATCCAGGGGCGGGGTGTCTTCATGGTGGGGGCGAATACAGCATGTGATGCCGCTTGTTGCCAAGTTTGTTTGGCGCCCATGAGCCTGCGGACCGGGCGAAATATGCCCCGTGCCGCGCCGTACTGAGGAACCTGCCATGACCACGCGACTTTTCCTCACCGCCCTTTTTTCCAGCACCCTCCTGTTCGCCCAGAAGGCGCCGGACGTGTCCAGGCTCGACCCCGCCATGGGAGTCAACAAGCAGGCCGCCGACAACCTGGAGTGGCATGACGTCACAACCTGGGGCGTGGAAGGCCGCATTCTGCCCGAACAGCCGCGCAAGAGCTGGTTTGACCGCCTGCCGGCCGGCGCCGAGGGCAAGGTCACGCCGAATGTCTGGAACCTCAGCCGTGACAGCTCCGGCATGATGGTGCGCTTCAAGACCGACGCCACGGCCATTCACGCCCACTACAAGCTGACCAAGGCAACCCTCGGCATGCCGCACATGCCCGCCACGGGAGTCAGCGGCGTGGACCTCTATGCCCGTGACAAGGACGGAAAATGGAAGTGGGTGCAGGTCACCAAGCCCGCCACGCAGGAGGTGAAGGCGGAGATCATCAAGGGCCTGGCCCCAGGCGAGCGCGAATACGCCGCCTACCTGCCCCTCTACAACGGCGTCGAGTTCCTTAAAATCGGCGTCGCCAAGGGCGCGAAGTTCACCGGTCTCGCGCCGCGTGAAAAGCCCGTAGTCTTCTACGGCACCAGCATCACCCATGGCGCCTGCGCCAGCCGCCCCGGCATGGTCCACACCGGCATCCTCGGCCGCAAGCTCGACATGCCTGTGGTGAACCTCGGCTTCTCCGGCAACGGCAAGATGGACACCGCCGTCGGCGACTACCTCGTGCAGCTCGACGCCGCCTGCTATGTCATCGACTGCCTGCCCAACATGAACGCCGCCCTGGTCACCGAGCGCTGCGTGCCGCTGGTGAAGCAGCTGCGCGCCGCGAAGCCGGAGACGCCCATCGTCCTCGTCGAGGACCGACGCTTCACCAATGACTGGATCACGCCCGAGAAGCAGCAGTTCCACACCGACAACCACGCCGCCCTGAAGGCCGCCTACACGGCGCTGCAGAAGGCCGGCATCAAGAACCTCCACTACATCCGCGGCGACAATCTCTACGGCAACGACACCGAAGGCGCGACCGACGCCTCCCACGCCAGCGACCTCGGCTTCATGCGCCAGGCCCAGATCTTTGAGCCCGTGCTGCGTCGCGCCATGGCGGTGAAAAAGCTGAAGAACGTGAAAAAGTAACCCGTCTTCGGGCAGGCGGACTTCCCGCAGGCGTGCTAGCCCTCGACAAACCGGCCAGTCTCCTCCATGAGCAGGCCGGAATCGAGAACCCCAAGACACGCCTGCGAACGTAAAAGCCCTGCATGACCACCGCCGAGCTCCCGAGCCTCTACACCCTGTTCAACGCCTGCGCCCTCGTACACATCACGGCAGGTCTCATCCTCATTAAAAAAGGCCATCGCCAGGCCCATGCCGCCAGCATGGCAATCGCACTGATCTTTTCCGCCTCCTTCCTGGGCTGCTATCTCTATTATCACTTCACCATCGGCCACGTGAAGTTTGCCGGCACCGGCTGGACACGGCCGGTCTATTTCACCCTGCTGCTCACTCACATTCCGCTGGCGGTGCTGAACCTGCCGATGATCATCATGACCGTCATCCCGGCCCTGAAGAACCGCTTCGACAAGCACAAGCGCATGGGCCGGTGGACCCTGCCCGTCTGGCTCTACGTCAGCATCACCGGCATCATCATCTACCTGATGTGCTACGTCTGGTTCGGGCCGCCCATCCGCGCCTGATCCTGTCAGCCAAGCACCGGCGGACGTGCATGCAGGTAGTCCAGCCACTCCGTCGGGGCTCCTGTCCTGCCGTCTTCCGCCGCGTGGACCAGGTTGGTCATCTCGCGCGCCGTGACAAAGTGGTAGTGAAAACCTGGTGTCGCCTGGGCAAAGGCGGCCAGGTCCCGGTAAAAGCGCCTCATTCTCTCGCCGAGCAGGATGTTGTAGTTCTTCGCGATGCCGCCGTGCGTGTGCAGCTTGATGAACACCCAGGGCGCGCCGTTTTTCACCCGCGGGCACAGCTCTAGCCAGAGGCGCAGGCGGTGCCCGCCAGGCGGATTGCTGCCGGAGGCGTCACCGTTTTCCACCCGGGGAATCAGACCCCATTTCCGCCAGTGCCAGTTCAGCCCCAGGGGCCCCTGGAGCAGCAGCAGGTGATCTTCAAGATCCCTCAGATGACAGGTTTTTCCCGCCTCAACTGCCGTCCCCCGGTCATGCGACTTGGGCAGACCGTCCTCCCGGGCGTAATAAACCGCGTTGATCGTGCTCGTCTGGCAGGGATCCGGCGCCGCAGGCATGGTCATGTCGACATAACAACCGGTGCGACGAAGCACCTCCAGTTCGTTAGGCACCCCGCACTTGCGGCCGGACGGGTGGGAGTGGTCGAGCGCCCAGTTGCCATGGATGAAGGCATACTTCGCCAGGCCGCCCGCCCCCCGGCTGAGCAGGCCGTGGCCCGACAGGTCGGAAACACCCTTCAACAGCTTTTCCGTGAGGGTTGCCTCGGTGTCGCCATCGTGATGCAGGTGGATCTCCACCTCGCTGCCGGTCCGGTGACAGAGATCAGCCAGGGGCGCGATCAGCGAGGGCTCATACTGTTCAATTGGATAGAAGAAGGAGTGCCGGGGGCCGCGACCGGCGCTGTCCCGAAACTCCTCGACCAGGCCCGGCCAGGTTTTCTGCCAGTGGGCAACCGCCTTCTGAGCCCCGGCCAGGTCGGTGTCATGCAGGGGTTCATAGTGGTCGCAGACGGCGATGCAGGCGTGCAGCGGCCGGTCCAGGGACGGTCGTACGGGGTGGCTGCGGAAACGCAGATAGGGGACGAGCCATTGATCAGCACCACGGAGCATGGGGGCCGTCTTTCGTGCAACCGAAGGGGGCTGACAAGGCCGGAGCCGCAGGGAAAGCAAAAAACTGGTTGCCGGAAGGTTGATTAGTGCCACTATCCACGCCCCCTGCCGCCCGGGCACCTCGTTTCTCCTGCTCTGCGGCCACTCACCCTTCAGAAGTCTCAGTTTATGGCATACGCAATCATCAAAACCGGCGGAAAGCAGTACAAAGTCTCCGTGGGCGACAAGCTCGACGTGGAAAAGCTCGAAGTGGCCGAGGGCGAAACCGCCTCCTTCGACCAGGTCCTCGCCGCCGGTGAAGGCGCGAGCCTGAAGATCGGCGCCCCCACCCTCGCCGGAGCCACCGTCCAGGCCAAGGTGCTTAGCCAGTTCAAGGGCGAGAAGGTCACCGCCTTCAAGTTCAAGAAGCGCAAGGGCTACCACAAGACCAAGGGCCACCGCCAGCCCCTCACCCGCGTCCAGGTCACTGCGATCAACGCGTAACTCATTTTCCATCAACACCCACTCAGGAGGACACACTCATGGCTCATAAGAAAGGTCAAGGTTCCGTCAAGAACGGTCGCGACAGCAACAGCAAGCGCCTCGGCGTGAAGAAGTATGGCGGTGAAGCCGTCATCGCCGGCAACATCATCATCCGCCAGCGCGGCACCAAGTGGACCCCCGGCCGCAACGTCGGCATCGGCAAGGATCACACCATCTTCTCCCTCGTGGAAGGCCGCGTCCGCTTCGACCAGGACGGCCGCCGCGTGAACGTGGACGAAGCCGCCCTTCAGGCCTGATCCCGTTTCGCCTCCCAACGAAAGCTCTTCCGGGCGGACTCGACCATCGAGTCCGCCCTTTTCTTTGCCCGCCCAACCTCCAAGCCCACCTGCGCCGCCATGCCCCGAACCGGTCTCGCCCGCGCCCTGTCCAAGCTGGGCTTCTGCTCCCGCAGCAAGGCGGTGGAGCTGATCCAGGCCGGGCAGGTCCGCCTCAACGGCCGGGTTTGCCGCGATCCTGAAAAGCCGGTGCAGCTCGATCAGGACAAAGTCAGCGTCGATGGCGCCGAAGTGGACCGCCCCGCCTTCCGCTACCTGATGCTGAACAAGCCCCGGGGGCTGGTCACCACGGCCAGCGATGAGCAGGGACGGGACACGGTTTTCTCCTGCTTCGAAGGCCATGCCCTGCCCCACCTCTCGCCTGTCGGGCGACTGGACAAGGCGAGTGAAGGACTGCTGCTGTTCACCAATGACAACGCCTGGGCGAACCGGGTCACCGATCCCGCGACCCATCTTCCCAAGACTTACCACGTCCAGGTCTCAGCGCTGGTCGACGACACTCTTCTGAAAAAACTGGCGGAGGGCGTGGTGGACCAGGGTGAACGGCTGGAACTGCGCGAGATCCGCCGGCTGCGTCAGGGCGAAAAGAACACCTGGTTGGAAATCACCCTGGATGAGGGTCGCAACCGTCACATCCGGCGTGTGCTGGCAGCCAATGACCTGGAGGTTCTGCGGCTGGTACGCATCGCCATCGGCAACCTTAGCCTGGGAGACCTGGCCAAGGGCAGATGGCGTGAACTGCGTGATTCTGAAATCAGGCGGTGGCTTCCGAGTCACCGCTGACTTCAGTGCTGGCAGGCGCTTCCGGCGCCTCGACTTCCGAGGAGGCTTCCGCAACGACTTCAGCCACAGGGGCTGGCGTCGGTTCAGCTTCGGCAACCGCCTCGGCTGCGGGGACCTCGACTTCAACAGCAGCAGCAGCAGGAGCCGCTTCAGCTTCCGGCTCAACCGCGGTGGATTCAACTGGAGCTTCCGAAGCAGCGGGAGCAGCCTCCTTCGCAGCCGGAGCGGCGGCGGGCTTGGCAGCCTGAGGTTCACCCTGCACGCCGAGGAAGACCATGCCGTCGCTGTATTCGATGACGTAACCTTCGTTTGCGAGCCAGCGGATGTCCTTGATGACATTGATCTGAGCCTCCGTCGGAGCGTGCTTGGCGGGTGCGGCAGGCGCGGGGTCTGCTTCCACGCCTTCAGCTGCCGGAGCGGACGCATCGGAAGCAGGAGAAGGCTCAATCGCCTCGACGAGGTCGTGCAGCAGGATGCCCGACTTGCCCTTGAGCACCTCGACAATCTTCGAAACGCGCTCGGAGAACACGGTTCCGGCATCAATGGCCCTGGGTTTGACCCGGCTGACAAAGAGCTTGCCTGCGCGGCGCTTGAAAAGCTTCAGGCCGCGGCGCTCAAAGTTCGCGCCCAGCTTCTGGGACATGTCGAACAGGTGCTTGCGGGCGTTTTCCACGCCTTGGCGCAGCAGGATGAAGAGCACATGGGTCAGCTTCGCCTTGTCGATGTTGCCAGGCACATGAACATCGCGCTTCTCCTGCACCGCCTCATCGGCGTGGGTGCGGCGGAAATGCGCCTCCATCTCGGCACGGGTGCTGAAGCTGAGCGGCTCGGCGCCTTCCTCCGGCGCATCCTTGAGCCAGACCCAGCGGAAGCCCTTCTTCTGCTTCTCCTTCCATTCCGCCACGCGTTCCGGCTCGTTTTCGATACGCACGCGACGCTTGTAATCCTCCAGCGGCATGTGGCTGAAACGCTCACGGTGCATCCGGATGATGGAAGTCTGGAAGCTGTGATGGCTGGGAGGGCCGAGCAGTTCGCCGCTCATGCCGCAGACACCGACGCTCTTGAAGTCACCCTTCGGCTCTTCCAATTCAATTTCCTCGGCCCGGTAAAAGGCTTCCAGCGCCCTGCCGCGCAGCACATGCTGCAGGGCCTCGTCACGCGTCAGGAACAACCCGCCGTCGTTCGTGACAAACAGGCCGGAGGGACGCTCGGAGGCGCAGATGTAGCGGGCGTGAAAACGGTCGCCTTCGGCCAGCACCAGACGGGCGGCGTCAAACATGCTGAAAGCATGACCGGTGCCGCGGATGTGCGCGGCCAGAGCCTCGGCAGACTTGTCCTCAGGTTCGATGACCACCTGGACGTCCTTCGGAATCTCCACCCACTCACGCTGCGGCGGACGGCCGCCTTCACGGCTGCGGTCGCGATCGCCAAAACGGCGCGGGCCGCCACCACCACGCTGGTCACGATCACCACGGGGACCGGCGCCAGGAGGGCCGTCACGACGCGGGCGGAAGTCGCCGCGCTGACCTTGTCCCTGGCCCTGGCCGCCTCCACCGCCGGGCGGACGGGGACGGTCTCCACGATCTCCATCACGGCGCGGCGGACCGTCACGACGACCTGCGGGAGGACCGCGGCGATCGCCACGATCTCCGCCCATGCCGCCACGACGCGGTCCGCGGTCTTCGCGCTCTTCATAGCGGCTGAAGTCCGTGCCGCTGGATGAACCGCCGAAACTTGACACCCAGGAGGGCATCATGCGGAGGTCAGAAAGATCCACACCGGCGGCGGAAGCAGCCTGTGCTTCGGGGTTCACATCAGGTTCGGTCATGAGAGGGAAAACTGGTCGTCCAGTATGGGATGCCTTCGCAGGATTGTCGCCAACTTTGTTTGCGTCGGATTTTTCTAAAACCGGATCTGGAAGGAATGAAAAAGCCGTGAGCCATCCACCATGGACGGTTCACGCACGGGTTAGGAACAGAGCGGCAGCAGCTTGCCGAGAAGCTCCGAGATCTTCACCCGCTCCTGCTCGCCGCTGTCGCGGTGGCGCAGGGTGACGGTGTCCTGAAGCTCGGGGCCTTTTTCACCGCAGGTTTCAAAGTCGATGGTGACGCCGAAGGGCGTGCCGACCTCGTCCTGGCGGGCATAGCGGCGACCGATGGAGGCGGTCTCGTCATAGAAGCAGTTGAGGTGCTTCTTGAGCATCGCATAGACCTCGCGGGCCTTGGCGACCAGCTCCGGCTTGTTCTTCAGAAGCGGAAACACGCCGACCTTGATCGGGGCCACGCGCGGATGGAAGCGCAGGACGGTGATGGTCTCCTTCTTGCCCTTGTCATCGACTTTCTCGAACTCTTCGAAGGCCTTCGCAATGACGGCCAGCGCCATGCGATCGAGACCGGCAGACGGCTCGATGACGTGCGGCACGTAGCTGCCTTTGAACAGGCGCTCGAACCAGGCGCGCACATCGGCCTCGGGCATCGGCTCGCCCTTGGTCTTCGCCTTCTCGGCGGCGAGACGCTTCTGGATGAGGGCCTCCTTCTGCTCGTCGCTGAGCTTGGCGGCGGCGTTTTTGAGCTCCTCGTCGAAGATCTCCTGTGACTTCGTGCTGTGCTTCTGGTGCTGGGAAAGGTCGAAGTCGCCACGCGCGGCGATGCCTTCCAGCTCCTCGGTGCCGAAGGGGAACTCGCAGAGGATGTCCACGCAGGCGCGGGCGTAGTGGGCCAAGTCCTCGGGGGTCTGCCAGTAGTATTCCAGCACGCCGCCAAGGCCGATGCCCTCGTAGAACTTCGTGCGTTCGGCCACCCAGTAACGGTGCCACATCTGCCAGCCCCAGTTCGGCTGCGGCTCGCTCAAATCGGCGCCTTCGTGCCACTTCGCGACCTCGCCGCTGATGATCTCAACGGCCTCGTCGGGCTTGATGAAGAACTCGAGCTCCATCTGCTCGAATTCGCGGCTGCGGAAGGTGAAGTTCTTCGGCGTGACTTCGTTGCGGAAGGCCTTGCCGATCTGACCGATGCCGAAGGGCACCTTCACACGGCTGGAGTCGAAGACGTTCTTGAACTGGGCAAAGATCGCCTGGGCGGTCTCCGGACGCAGGTAGGTCACATCCGCCTCGGTCGCCGTCGGGCCGAGGTAGGTCTTGAGCATGAGGTTGAAGGGCCGGGCCTCGCCGAGCATGCCACCGGTTTCCGGGTGGAAATCGACGCTGCCGTTGACGGCGTCGATCTTCTCCTCGTTGAGCAGCTCGATCTCCTCAGGCTTGCCGGCGGACTCGCCCGCGTTCTGGGCGATCAGGCTGCGGACGCGCTTGCGGAAGCTTTCGATGTGCTCGCCGTTCTTGAGCAACGCGGTGATCGGGCGGTCCCAGCGCCAGCCGTTCGGGGCCTGGGCGCCAGTGTACTTCAGCACGGTGCCGGACTGCGGTTCGACGTGGTCGGCACGGACGCGCTTGTTGGTCAGCGAGCACTCGCGCATGAGGTCGGCGAAGGTGTCCACGTGGCCGCTGGCCTTCCAGATGGACGGGTTCATGAGAATGCAGGCGTCGAGGCCCAGCACGTCCTCACGTTCGCGGGTCATCGTGTTCCACCAGGCGGTGCGCAGATTGCGTTTCAGCTCGGCGCCAAGCGGGCCGTAGTCCCAGATGCCGCCGCAGCCGCCGTAGATCTCGCTGCTTTGAAAGATGAAGCCGCGGCGCTTGCAGAGGGAGACGATTTTCTCCATGAGCGCGGTCTGGTTTTTGGCGTCGGTGGACATGAGGACTGGATGGGAACGGATAGTTTTGGAGATGCCGAAAGGCTGGAATGCCCCCGGCGAAGGGGCGCGAAGGGAGCCGCAGAGGCGCGGTTCCGCAAGGGGGAAGATGGGGTGGCGGGCGAACGGAACGGGGCAGAGGTGCCCCCATCACCCAGACATCAAATACAGGATTCACACGATTGGCAGGATTCACCGGATGGGAACCGTCTGCCTGTCCGGAGCCTCAGCCTTTCGGTTTCAGGAAAAGCACCTCGGCCCGCTCGATCCAGCCCTTGCGCAGGTCCATGCGAAACCAGCCGTCGCTGTTCTTCTGGTTGATCCGGCAGCCGCTGCGTGGCCCGGGCACCTTGAGGTCATGCTGCGTCCAGGTCCGGCCCTTGTCCGAGGACCAGATGATGCCGTTCTGATAGGTCGAGGCGGGCGCGCAGTGGGTGGCGATGAAGATGCCGTCCTGGTAAAGCATGTTGGCGGACTCAAACATCGGGTTGAACAGCAGCGTGTGCTTCGAGGTGTCGGTGAAATCGGCGGGCGCGCAGGTGAAGATGCCGCGGTCATGGCGGTTGGCGAGGGCGGGGCCGTTGGCGTCGGCGATCCAGTACATCCGGCCGTCGATGAAGTTCATGCCGCCGGCCTTGAAGCGCGAGTTGGAGTCCACCGAGATGACGTGCTTCCAGTCCCAGGCATCGGCCTTCGCCTCATAGGTGCCGCGCAGCCAGTGGACCTCCTTGCCATGGCCGCGGTCGATGTCGCCGGTGCAGGCGTAAAAGGCATTTTCCGCCGAATGGTAGGTCACGTTGTGGATGTGACGGGCGATCAGCTTGTTGGTTGGGTCGCCCAGAAGCGGTGCCTCCGGCGGCGCGCCCTTCTGCTGAAAATGCGGGTTCTGACCGAAGCCATAGGCCAGCTTCACGGTCTCGCCATGGTCGGTGGAATAGTAGATGTTCACCGGCACCGCGCCGCCCAGGACGTTGCAGTAGTTGCCCCAGACGAGCATCTCCCGTCCGCCCACCTCGAAGCAGTGCTCGCCGTCGAGTGAATGAAAGTACCAGCCCGGATTCTTCGGGTCGACCGGCTTGTGCGGCCGATAATCAGTGCCGTCCGGGCGCTTCACGATGATCTCGCGGTATGATTTCAGGTTGTCCGTGCTGAGGAAGAGCCGCTCGCGCGTAGCGAACAGCACGCTGCCGTTTTTCAGCAGCACGCTGAACGTGATGTCCTGGGCCTCGGGAAAGTCCGCCACATGCGGCCAGGTTTTTCCGCAGTCCTCGGAAAGCATGATCTTCGTTCCCAGGAAGGCGAAGGCGCGGTTGTCCCGCTGCGTGTCCACATAGGGCTCGTCCGCCGAGGGGATGCGGTAAACAAAATGTTCCGTCTCACCCGTGATGGCTTCGGCGGACAGGGCGCAGGCGGGCAGAAGCAGCCCGGTGGCGAGGAGGAGGTCGCGGAGGATTTTCATGATCAGGGCTGGCTGAGGAGGAAGGCGAGAAGGTCACGCAGCTCGGCGTCGGTGAGCGCGGCCACCAGGCCGGGCGGCATGAGGGAGGTGCGCAGTTCGGTGCGCCTGACGATGTCGGCCTCGGGGAAGGACTTCTCCTTGCCCGTGAGGTCGCGGAAGACATCAGAGCTGGAGGAGCGCAACAGGATGCCGGTGAAGGTGGTGCCATCCTTGAGCTCGACCAGCGAGGGATAAAACTGCGGCGCCACCTCACGGTGCGGCTCCAGGATGGAGCGCAGGATGGCGGCCCGGTCACCCTGCTGGGCCACCAGGGTGAGGTCGGGACCAACGACGTTGCCACGGCCGCTGTGGCGGTGGCAGGTGGAGCAGAGGGCGACCTTCGTGTTGAAAAAGATGCGCCGGCCCTTGTCGCGGTCAGGTTCGCCGGGAAGCGCGTCGAGCCGCTTCAGCCAGGCCTCGGTCTGCTCAAAGGGCGGGCGGTCCGCCACCGGCGTGAAGCCGTCCGTGAAGCGCAGGGCGCGCTTCGCCTCATCACGAATGAGGGCGTTGTCGTCCTTCGCGAGCTTCTGCAGCAGGGCGGCGTCATCCGTGCCCAGGATGGCCTCGGCGCGGAGCTGCGGGCCGCGTTTCCCGTCCGCGGCGACTTCAGCGCTGGCGCGGCGGGCGGCGAGCGTGCGCACGGCTTCAAGCTGCAGCACCTCGTCACCGCTGGCGGCAAAACCCCGCAGCATCTCGGTCGTCAGGGCCTTGTGGGCGGGCGGCGCGAGACGGAGGGCATAACCTTTGATGCGATCAGGCGTGCCGGGGTTGGTGATGCGGTCGACCAGCACCTCGGGGTTGGTCACGCCGGCGCCAGGCTCGCCGCGAAGGGTGTTCCAGGTGGCGAGCACGGCTTCAAAAAGCCTGAAGTCGAGCTTTGGATCCGAAAGCATGGCCTCGACCTGCGGCTGGAATTCCGTGAGCACGGCGTCGGCGGTCCAGCGCAGGCATTCAAAACGCAATTCTGGTTCGGCATCGTCCAGGAAGGCGCGCACCCAGCGGGCGTCATTGAGGTCGGCGCGACGCATCGCCACGAAGGCCCAGACGCGATCCTGCGGCGGCAGGGCCTTCACGGCTTCAACCGTCAGGCCGGAGCGGGAAAGGGCGGTGAGGGCGGCGTCGGCAAGGTATCGGTCCGTCCCGCGTGCCAGTTTCAGCAGCTCGGCCGTGCTCCGTTTTTCAGCGCCTTCACGCAGCTTCTTCGCCAGCACCGACTCCGCTGTCGCAGGCTGCTTTTCGACGATCCAGGGCTGCTTGCTGATTTCAAGCTTCCAAAGCCTGCCACGACCGTGGATCGGGTAGGAGCTGAACACCCAGTCGGTGAGGTAAAACGCGCCGTCAGGCCCCTGCGCCATGCAGACAGGGCGAAAGAAGTCGCTGCCCTTCACCAGCGGCAGGCGCTCGGAGGTGTAACCCGCGCCTTTTCTCTGAAGCGGGAAGTAGTCGATGCTGTGGTCGCTCCAGCTGGGGATCATCACGCCGCCGCCAAGCTCGACGACGGCGCAGGGGCCTTCACCGCAGGGATGCACCATGCCCAGCGTGCCACGCAGCTCGCCATTCCAGGCGACAAAGGGATGCACGGGCGCGCTGCCATAGACCCACTGGAAACCGTAGTCGGCGCCTTCGACAACGTTGAGCAGGCGGCAGGGCGGACGGCTGCCCGGGTCGTTTTCCGCCGCAAAGATCTCGCCGTCGGCGCGGACCATCAGGCCGAAGGGATTCCAGAAACCGCGGGCGATGCGGCGCAGGCCTTTGCCATCGGCGGTGCAGCGGAACACGCCACCTTCACCTCGTCCGCTCACCTTCGCGCCATCCGTGCCGGTGAGGATCCAGTCCTTGCCAAAGTTTTCGCCTAACGAAAAAACCAGACCGCCATCCGGATGCCAGGCCATGCCGCTGAGGCCGTTGTGCGGATAGTCGGCCACAGAATCGAGCGTTGCCAGGTTCTCCTCGGTGTCGCCTTTGCCGTCACCGTCGCTGTCCTTCACGCGCAGCACACGGTCGCGTTCCGCAAGGTAGATCCATCCGTCCGGGCCGACCTCGACATGCATCGTGGCGTCGGTCTTGTTGTAGAAGACCCGGCGGTTTTTGCCGTCGGCGTCAAAGACGAGGATCTCGTCATGCTCCGGCCCCGCATAACCTTCCGGACGAAAGTGCGTGTGGCAGGCGGCGAGCCAGATGCGGCCCTGGTCATCGACATCGATGCCGGTCGGCGTGACCAGGTCGGGATGCTCAGCCAGCAGCGTCATCTTCACGCCCGGCTGCAGCGTTTCAATCTGGGGCGGCAGGTCCTTCGGAACGTCCGGCGCCTTCGGAGGCGGTCCGGACTGGGCAAGGGCGGCGACGGGAAGGGCGAGCAACAGGCGCAGGTTCATGGAGAGCGTAAACCTACGCCCTTCACCACGGCGGCCTGTCGCCCCGGCTGAACGAATAGTGCATCAATACCCCAGCCAGGGGCCGAGCCAGCGCTCCATCTCCTCGACGGTCTTGCCTTTGCGCTTTGCGTAGTCCTCGACCTGGTCCCTGCCGAGAACGCTGATGCCGAAGTAGTGGGCCTCGGGGTGGGCGAAGTAGAGGCCGCTGACCGCAGCTCCTGGATGCATGGCCATGCTTTCGGTGAGTTCGACGCCGGTCTTGGCGGTGGCGTCGAGCAGGGCGAAAAGGATGGGCTTCTCGGTGTGGTCGGGCTGCGCGGGATAACCGGGCGCGGGACGGATGCCGCGGTAGTTTTCCTTGATGAGATCGGCGTTGGCGAAGTCGCCGGGCTTTTCGTAGCCCCAGGCGAAGCGGGCCTGCTGGTGCAGGTATTCGGCGAAGGCCTCGGCGAGACGGTCGGCGACGGCCTTGGTCAGAATGCCGTGGTAGGGATCGTGCGCGGCCTCGAACTCCTTCGCGAACTCGTCGCCGCCGTGAATGCCGACGCAGAAGCCGCCGATGGAGTCGATGCGACCGCTGTCCTTCGGCGCGACGTAATCGCTGAGGGCGAAGTTGGGCTTGTCCTTCTTGATGACCTGCTGGCGCAGGGTGTGGAAGGTGGTCTTGAGCTGCCCGTTCTCATAAACCTCGATGTCGTCACCGACGCTGTTGGCGGGGAAGAGGCCGAAGACGCCTCTCGCGGTGAAGCGTTTCTCCGCGATGATGCGGTCGAGCAGGGCGTTGGCGTCATTGTAGAGCTTCAAGGCCTCAACTTCGGCCTTGGCCTTCATTTCGGGATCCTCGTGCGCGGAGGAGAAACGCTTCTCGGCGGCGATCCAGCGGCCGCGCAGCTCCCAGGAGTGGAAGAAGGGCGACCAGTCGATGAACTCACGCAGCGTGGCGATGAGCTCGGGGCCTTCGACAACCTTCGTGCCCGTGAAGCTCGGCGTGGCGATGTCCTGCGTGCTCCAGTCGAACTTCTGCCCCTTCTCGCGGGAGTCGGCGAGGCTGAGAAGCTCGCGGTCTTTCTTGCGGCCGTATTCCTCGCGGAGCTTCGTATGGCGCTCCTCGTTCTTCTTCACGAAGTCGGCGCTTTGATCCTCGGAAAGCAGGGCCGTGGTCACCGGCACGCTGCGCGAGGCGTCGAGCACGTGAACGATGCTGCCGCTGTACTTCGGCGCGATCTTGATGGCGGTGTGCGCGGCGCTGGTGGTGGCTCCGCCGATGAGCAGCGGCTGCTTGAAGCCGAGACGCTCCATCTCGGAGGCCACGTGCACCATTTCATCGAGAGACGGCGTGATGAGGCCGCTGAGGCCGATGACATCGGCGCCGACCTCGACCGCTTTGTCGAGAATCTTCTGGCAGGGCACCATGACGCCCATGTCGGTGACCTCGAAGCCGTTGCAGGCCAGGACGATGCCGACGATGTTCTTGCCGATGTCGTGCACGTCGCCCTTCACGGTGGCGAGCACGATCCTGCCGGCGCTGCGCTGCGCCGGGTTGGCGAGCTTCTCCTCCTCCATGTAGGGCTGAAGATACGCGACACTCTGCTTCATCACGCGGGCGCTTTTGACGACCTGCGGCAGGAACATCTTGCCCGCGCCGAAGAGGTCGCCGACGACGCTCATGCCGTCCATGAGCGGTCCTTCGATGACGCTGAGCGGCTTGCCGAGCTTGGCGAGCGCCTCGGCGGTGTCCTCGTTGATGAAGTCGGTGATGCCCTTGAGCAGCGCGTGCTCGAGGCGCTTCTCGACGAGCGCCTCGCGCCAGCTGAGGTCGATCTCGGCCTTCTTTGCACCGCCGGCCTGGCCTTTGAACTGCTCCGCGTAATCGACGAGGATCTCGGTGGCGTCCGGGCGGCGGTTGAGGATGACGTCCTCGACCTTCACGAGCATCTCCGGCGGGATCTCCTCATAAACCTCGAGCATGCCGGCATTGACGATGCCCATGTCCATGCCCGCCTTGATGGCGTGATACAGGAACACGCTGTGCATGGCCTCGCGCACCTTGTTGTTGCCGCGGAAGCTGAAGCTGATGTTGCTGACGCCGCCGCTGACCTTCGCGTGCGGGAGGTTCTGCTTGATCCAGCGGGTCGCCTCGATGAAATCAACGGCGTAGTTGTTGTGCTCCTCGATGCCGGTGGCGACGGTGAGGATGTTCGGATCGAAGATGATGTCCTCGGGCGGGAAGCCGACCTCGTCGACGAGGATGCGATAGGCCCGCTCGCAGATGCGGATCTTGTCCTGATAAGTCGCGGCCTGCCCCTGCTCGTCGAAGGCCATCACGACCGTGGCGGCCCCGTACTGCTTGATCTTGCGGGCGTATTCCTTGAACTTCTCCTCGCCCTCCTTGAGCGAGATGGAGTTCACGATGCCCTTGCCCTGCAGGCACTTCAGGCCGGACTCGATGATCTCCCACTTCGAGGAGTCGACCATGAAGGGCACCTTGTTCACCTCCGGCTCGGTCTGCAGGAGCGTCAGGAACTTGGTCATCATGGCGACGCCGTCGATGAGGCCCTCGTCCATGCACACGTCGATCACGTTCGCGCCGCTCTCGACCTGCTGGCGGGCGATGGCGACGGCCTCCTCGAGCTTGTTCTCCTTGATCAGCTTCGCGAACTTCGGCGAGCCGGCCACGTTCGTGCGCTCGCCGATCATGAGGTAGTTGGAGCCCGGGCTCAGCACGTAGGGCTGCGAGCCGCTGAGGCGCATCGTGTGCGGGTCGGAGGGCACCTCGCGCGGCGCAAGGCCCTCCACCGCCTTCGCGATGGCGGCGATGTGCTCGGGCGTGTTGCCGCAGCAGCCGCCCATGATGTTGACAAAGCCGCTGCCGCCAAAGTCCTTCGCGTAGCCCGCCATGTCCGGCGGCAGCAGGTCGAAGCCCGTGGGCGCCAGCGGGTTGGGCATGCCGGCGTTCGGGTAGGCGGAGACGAAGCAGTCCGCCTTCGCCGCAAGCTCGGCGAGGAAGGGGCGCATCTTGTCCGGGCCTAACGAACAGTTCAGACCAATGGAGAGCGGCTTCACATGCCGCATGGCGTTCAGGTAGGCCTCGGTGACCTGGCCGGAGATCATCGTCTCACCGCCGGGTCCCACGGCGGCGCTGATCTGCACCGGCAGCTCGACCCGGTCCTCCTCAAACACCTCACGAATGGCCACGAGCGCGGTCTTCGCGTTCAGCGAGTCGAAGATGGTCTCCACCAGCAGCGTGTCGACGCCGCCGGCGATGAGGGCGCGCACCTGGTGTTTGTACGCCTGCTTCACCTGGTCGAAGGTGACGTAGCGGAAGCTCAGGTCGCTCAGGTCCGGAAACTGCGACAGCGACACCGTGAGCGGGCCGATGGCCCCGGCGACATAGCGCTTCCGGCCCGTCTGCTCCGCAACAATGTCCGCCCATTTGCGACACTGCCTGGCGGACTCGAAGTTGATCTCCCAGGCAAGGTCATTGAGAAACTTGTCCTCGATGATGCCCTGAAAGAACTCCGGATTTTTTTTGCCTTCGCGGAAGAACTCCGCCTGGGCGATGCTGGTGGCGGAGAAGGTGTTGGTCTCGATGATGTCCGCCCCGGCCTCCAGGAAGCGCTTGTGGATGTCCTCGATGATGTCGGGGCGGGTGATCGAGAGGATGTCGCCGTTGTTGAGGATGTCCTTCTCGTTGTCGCGGAAGCGCTCACCGCGGGCGGAGGCTTCATCGAGCATGCCCTTGGCTTTGTACTGGCGAATGGTCGTCCCCATCGCTCCATCGATGACCAGGATGCGCTGACGCATGGCGGCTTCGAGTTCAGGGCGGCAATTGGGGCGGGCGGGCATGGCGAAAACTAGCGCCGGACATGGATAGGTCAACCCCTCGCATCAACGCATCATGATTTGTGGATATGTGACTTAGCCCCCCCCGAAAAGACCCGCTTGTTCCAAGTTGACCGCCGAAGTTCGTCATCCACAGGTGGGCGCATGTCCGCCTGCCGTCTTTTTCTCGTTGGCCTGCTTCTGCCAGTCCTGTCTTCCTGCGGCGGGCTTGAGATCAAGCCTCTGCTTGGCCAGACGCTGCGGCTTCCCGCCTCCGATTTCGGGCCGGAAAGCCTCTCCGCCCCGCTGCTGGGAACGAACGCCGGCCGGAAGACGGCGGTGGTTTACCTGGGGTTGTCGCAGAAGCAGCTCGAAGCGCGCTATCCATCGGCACAATACTGCCATGTTCCGGTGGTGAAGGGCATCCGGCATCTGAACCGCAATGTCGCGGAACTCCCCCATGATCCGGCTCATGCGGAGCTTCGGAGCCGGTTGATCGCCACGCGCAGCCGATTGATGGACTACTATGACACCCGTCGCATCGCCTTCAACTCGGTGCCGCCCTACACGGGCCGGGGCTTCATGTCGCGGCGGGCGATGATGCCGCCGCTGGGCACGACCCGCTGAGGCGGTCCGGACGAGCTTTGTCAGTCAGGTTCACCAGTTGGCGGCGATTCCGGCGCCCTTGGCGCGCTGGATTCCCCAGTACATCATGGTGCGTGCATCGTCCCAGATGTATTTGGTCTTCGTGCCAAGCTGCACGAGAATGACGTTCCTGCCCCGGCTGCTGGCGGTGGAGATGAGGCAGCGGCCGCTGGCGTTGGTGTAGCCGGTTTTCATGCCGTTGCATTCAGGCATCACACCGAGCAGTTCATTGGTGTTCTTGAGGGTGACCGAGCGTCCGTCGCGGCGGGTGAAGGTGTAGTATTTGCGCCGCACGGCGTCGCGGATGACCGGGTTACGATAGGCGGCCATGGCGATCCGGGCCATGTCACGCGCCGTGGAATACTGTCCGCCGACGGTCAGGCCGTGCGGATTGCGGAAGCTGCTGTGGGTGCAGCCCAGGGAGCGGGCCTTGGCGGTCATTTTGGCGGCGAAGGCGCTGATGCTGCCGGCATTGTCCCGGGCCAGCACGTTGGCGACATCATTGCAGCTCTTGATGAGGAAGGCGTAGAGAAGGTGGCGGCGGGTGTAGGTGTCTCCGGGGCGCAGGCCGAGCACGGTCGGTTCCACCCGGACATCGGAGGCCTGGACGGTGACCTTTTTGTCGAGGTTGCCGGCGTCCATCACCACCAGGGCCGTGAGAATCTTTTGCGTGCTGGCCACGGCCCGGGGTGTCTCCGACGCACGTCCGGCAAGGTGGCGGCCGGTGTTGGCGTCGATCAGCAGGTAGGAGGCCGCACGAATGGGGGGGCCTGAGGCCACCGCCAGCGTGGGTTCCACATCCATGGCAAAACCCTCATCATAGGCCACCGGCCTGGCCGCGGGATAACCGTTCATCGCTCCAAGGCTCATGTCTCCGGAAGCGGTGCCGCGCGGTTCAGAAACAGCGCAGGAGACCAGGGAAAGGACAACCGTCAGCAGGGCAAGGGACGCTGGGAACCGGGACAGCATGAGAAATCGTTAGAAAGGGGGAGGAACGCAGCTTTGATGCCGGATTCTATCTATTCAAGTAGGCCAGAACGTCACATGGTGTCAACCTGGGCCGCCTTTGACCTCAACGAACGAGGTGGCAATGATGACCGGAAACCCGCCTTCAGGAGTGCATGTTGGCCACAATGCGCAGGCCGTGAAGGGTCAGGTCCGGGTCCACGGGGATGTTTTCCTTCATGCCCGACATGATCCACCCGGCATCGCCGCCGGTCGCCACCACATGCACCTGCAACCCGGTGGGCATCTCCTTTTTCAAGGCTTCCAGAATGCCCTGGACCATGCCGCGGTAGCCGATGGCCGCCCCGGCCTGGATCGCCCCGACCGTGGATTGGCCGATGGCGCTGGCGGGTTCGCAAAGCTCGACCTGGGGCAGCAGGGCTGTCCGCTCATGCAGGTAGTCGGTCATCAGCCGCAGTCCCGGGGCGATCACGCCACCGATGTAATGACGGTCGGCGGACAGGATGTCGAAAGTCACCGCCGTGCCGAAGTCAATGACGATGCCGGGAGCCCCGTAAAGATGGGCCAGGGCCACGGCGTTGGCCAGGCGGTCCTGGCCGATGGACTCCGGCTGCGGGTAGCGGACGCCGATTCCCATCGGGGTGTCGTGACGCAGTTCCAGGAGGTCGGGAAACACCTCCCGCCATACCGGCACGACCGCCGGGACCACGCTGGCAATCACCGCCCGGCGAAACCGCCAGCCTGAAACTGCCTCCCGGACAGCCTCGGGAGTCACCCCGACGGAGGGCAGATCCCGGCGGTCGACCAGGTGCTCGGAGGTGGACAGGCCGAGCTTGGTCCGGCCGTTGCCCACGTCGATCAGGAGAAAATCGGCGGTCATGGGGGCGTTTATGGAGGCGGGCGGGGGTGGCGGCAAGAGCGGAAAAACAGGTTGCGAAACCCTGGATCACCTCCACTATGCGCGCCCCTTGCCCGGTTCGGCCCCTCCAGGGAACCGCGAGGTAAAGGGATTATCCTGACTGTTATCATGAGCAACATCATCTCCAAAATCGAAGCCGAGCAGGTCAAAAAGGACGTGGCGTCCTTCAATGTCGGCGACACCGTCAAAGTTCACACCCGAGTCATCGAAGGTGACAAGGAACGTATTCAGATTTTCGCCGGCATCGTCATCGCCCGCAAAGGCAGCAGCCTGAACGAGGCCTTCACCGTTCGCAAGATCTCCTACGGCGAAGGTGTTGAGCGTGTTTTCCCCCTCCACAGCCCGAAAGTGGCCAAGATCGAAGTGACCAAGGCCGGCCGCGTCCGCCGCGCCCGCCTGCATTACCTCCGCGGCCGTCAGGGCAAGGAAGCCATGTCCGTGAAGGAAGTCAGCCAGAACGAAGGCTGATCCGACAGATTTCCGACGGCGGCAAGGCTCCGAAAGCCGGCTGTGGTTGGTTTGTTGACGTTCAGAGCACCTCCGCGAAGCAACTCGCGGGGGTGTTTTGTTTTCAGGCCCGGGCTCAAAACACCGCAAGATTCGCCATAAAAACCAGCGTCAGAGCGTCGTACATTCCCTCTTCCATCCTGCCCCCTACCAGACATGAAGCATCTACCAGCCCTCTTCCTCCTCCTGTCTGCCCACGCAGCGTCCGCCCAGGAAACCAAAGCCGCCGCAGCTCCTGCGCCCGCCCCGGCTACCCCCGCCGCCAGCAAACCCGCCCCGGCCCAGCCTGCCGCCAAAGCTGAGGCGCCTGCACCTGCGAAACCCTCCCCTGCACCTGCGGCTCCGCCGAAGCCTGCCGCCACTCCGTCACCTGCGCCGGCTCCGAAGCCCGCCACGGCTGCTGCTCCGGCCGCCGCCAAACCGACAACACCCGCCCCGGCTTCCGCTCCAACTCCGGCCAAGACTGCCGCCAAGCCTGAATCCAAGCCGGCTCCCGCTCCGGCCCCGACACCGGCCAAGCCGGCGCCCGCCGCCGCCAAAACTGAGCCCGCCAAACCTGCCGCTCCTCCCCCGCCGCCCAAGCCTGTGGCCGTCTTCAAGGACAAGGCCCTCGAGGCCGCCGTGCGCAAACAGGTCTTCGCCAAGCGCGACAACCAGGAGGTCATCACCGCCGAGGACGTCGCCACCGTCTCCATCATCGAAGGCAAGGGCGCCGGCATCACCGATCTGAGCGGCCTGGAAAAATGCACCGCCCTCGCCTCACTGACCCTGTCCGACAACAAGATCACCAGCCTCGCCGCACTCAAGGGCCTGGAACGCCTCCAGTTCCTGGACGTCGCCAACAACCAGATCACCGACATCTCGCCGCTCGCCACCTGCAAGATGCTTCAGTACGTCGAGCTCACCAACAACAAGGTCGCCGACGTCGCCCCGCTTGGCGGCATCGCCTCGCTGAACTCCCTCTACCTCGCCGGCAACCAGGTCGCCGACGTCAGCGCCCTCTTCAAGCTGCCCAAGGTCTGGACCCTCTACCTCGACGGCAACAAGGTTTCCAAGCTCGACGGCATCGGCCAGCTCAAGTGGCTCTCCATGCTCTCCCTGAAGGGCAACCAGGTCAGCGACCTCACCCCCATCGAGGCCCTCACCGACCTGCAGTTCCTCTTCCTCGACAAAAACCCGGTGGCCGATCTCGCGCCGCTGCACCGCGCCTGGAAGAAGGACAACGACGGCGCCCGCGAATGGGCGCCCTACTGCCAGATCTTCCTCACCGACTGCCCGCTCAATGACGCCTCGAAAAAGCTCGTCGAGGAAATGAAGAAGGCCGGCGCCCGGATCACCCCCTGATTCAAAGGTCCGGCTCAGTCCACCAGGCGGAACTCCGCACTCGCAAGCAGGGCCTGGCAGAAAGCAGCCAGGCCCTTTTCATGACCTCCTGCGTCATCCAGAAACTTCCGCACCATCCGCCTCTCCGGCTCGTCAGGCGGACGGTTGAAGCAGAGCTGGAAAGCCTCCTGAACGGGATCCCCGGTCTTTTGAACCCGCCGCGCCAGAGAGCTTGCCTGCTCCTGCACAAACGGCCCGTTCATGACATACAGCGCCTGCAGCGGCACGTTCGTCACATCCCGGACGCCCGTGACCAGGCTCGGGTTCGCCACGTCAAACTGCTCCAATACATCCGGCAGATGATCCCGGATCACCGGCAGATAGACCGACCTGTGCCTTGAGCCGTCCAGGTCCGGCGGCAGCTTCGCATTGAAGCCGATCAGGGACACGGACTGCCCGTCCAGTTCAGCGACCAGCGAGCCCGGCCGGCGCGAAAGATCCAGCAGCCCGGAAACGGAAAGCATGGCATCCCGGATCGCCTCCGCATCCAGCCTGCGGCGGCTTGCGTGGCTCAGCAGGCGGTTGTCAGGATCCACCTTGGAGGATCGTCCGGGCTCCCTCAGTCCAGCCCGGCGGTATGTCTCCGACATCACGATTTCCTTGATCATCTTCTTCACCGACCAGCCGCCCTCCATGAAGCGAACCGCCAGGTGGTCGAGCAGCTCAGGATGGCTCGGCGCCTCGCCGGTCGCGCCGAAGTCATCCACGGTGCGGACCAGCCCCGTGCCAAACAAATGATGCCAGATCCGGTTCACCATCACCCGCGCCGCCAGCGGGTTGCCAGGCTCCGTCAGCCAGCGGGCCAGCTCCAGGCGGCCGCTTTGTTTTTCCGACACCCTGACGCCGGATGGCCAGACCTTCGGGAAACCGCGTGGCACCAAACCGCGCGGATGACTGATCTCGCCTCGCTCATAAAGCGGCGAGTCCATGACCTCCGCATCCTTCACCCCCATGCACAGCGGCAGCGGACGCCCCCTGTCATCCACGGCCTCCAGCGCCCCTTCCACACCACCCCGCGTCCAGAGGATGCGCAGCGCGTTGGAGAGCAGCTGGTGCGCCTCGCCGCCGAGATCACGGCCCTCGGCCCGGGCCCTGGCGATGTATTCCTCCTGCGCCTTCTCATCCGCGTTCAGCTTCGCCAGATCGGCCTTCAACTGCCTGACCCGCCCCTCAGGCAGCGGCTTCCCGACAACCACCTGCCCCGGCAGTTCAGGCAGGCGGATGAGATGCCCGTGGTTGTTGTTTTCCGAATCAATCCAGTTCCCGTAAAACGTCTGCGTGCTTTTGAAGATGCCCGCCAGCGCATAATAATCCTCCATCGTGAAGGGGTCGGTCTTGTGGTCATGGCAGCGCGCGCAGGCGATGCTGCTGGCCAGCACGGCACGTGTCACCGCATCCAGCTGCTCATCCGCCACGTCGGCGGCAAACTGCGCCTTGTCCTGTTCATTGAGCCCCTTGGCCCCGATCGCCAGAAAGCCGGTCGCAGTCAGCAGCCGGGCGCGCTCCGCCTCATCCTTCGCGGGCAGCAGGTCGCCCGCCACCTGCTCCGTGATGAAGCGGTCGTAAGGCATGTCCGCGTTCACCGCATCGATCACATAGTCACGGTAACGCCAGGCATGGGGAAAGGTGAGGTTGGACTCCCGTCCGTTGGATTCGGCGTAACGCGCCACATCCAGCCAGTGCCGCCCCCAGCGCACGCCAAACTCACGCGAGGCCAGCAACGCATCCACCCTGGCCTCCAGGTCCGCGATCTTGAAAGTGGCCGCCTCCTCCGGCGTGGGCGGCAGGCCGGTGAGGTCAAAGTGCAGCCGGCGCAGCAGGATGACCGGCGCTGCTTCAGGCGCGGGCTCAAGCCCGTGCTCCTTCAACTTCTCACGAACCATTCCGTCAATGCCCGCCGCAGACCGGGGTGGCATCACCGGCTTCCGATGGCTCCAGAAGCCCCGCCACGCCACGCCCGGACGGCCGGCGGCCGCCTTCCCTGCCTCACGCGGATCCACGGCGCCCGCCTTGATCCAGGCCTCCAGGTCGGCGATCACCGCCGCAGGCAGCCTCGGCTTCTTGGGCGGCATCTCCAGGTCCTGCTCGTGCTTCACCGCCGCCAGCAGCAGGCTGCCTCCAGGATCACCGGGCACCACCGCAGGCCCGGTGTCACCGCCCTTTCTCACCCCCTCCCGGCTGTCCAGCAGCAGGCCGCCCTTCGTCTTCCCGGCCTCCGCCGAGTGGCATTCATAACAATGTTTGATCAAAACAGGGCGCACCTTCACCTCGAAGAAGGCCGTGCCGTCATCGGCGGCAGCGCCGGCGGACAGGGCCGGCAGCAAGGCAAGAAGGCGTCGGATCACGGTCATGACGCGGGGCATTGTCCCTCAGGCGACGATGCGGGTCAAGACATCCCCGTGCACGTCGGTCAGGCGGAAGTCACGCCCGGCGTAGCGGTAGGTCAGCTCCTCGTGACTGATGCCTAACAAATGAAGCATCGTCGCATGCAGGTCGTGCACGCTCACCGGGTCCTGCTGCGCCGCGAATCCAAGCTCGTCCGTGGCGCCGTGCACCGTGCCGCCCTTCACGCCGCCGCCCGCCATCCACACGCTGAAGCCGTAGTGGTTGTGGTCGCGGCCAAGCTTCGACTGCGTGCCGCTCATCTCCACGGTCGGCGTGCGCCCGAACTCGCCCCCCCACAGCACGAGCGTCTCCTCCAGCATGCCCCGCTGCTTCAGGTCCGTCAGCAGCGCCGCGATCGGCTGGTCGATCTCCGCCGACAGCTTCCGGTGGTTTTTCTCGATGTTGTCGTGGTTGTCCCACGGCTGCCCCGCCCCGTGCCAGAGCTGCACCATGCGCACGCCGCGCTCCAGCAGCCGGCGGGCGATCAGCGTCTGCCTTCCATGCACGCCCTCGCCATACATCCGGCGCACGTGCGCGGGCTCCTTCGACACGTCAAACGCGTCCGCCGCCTCCATCTGCATGCGGAACGCCAGCTCAAAACTCTGAATCCTCGCCTCCAGCCTTGGATCCGAGCGCCCGGCAAGATGTGCCGCGTTGATCCGCCTCAGCAGCTCCAGCTGACGCAGCTGCACCCGTTCATCCGCATGAGGGCTGCGGATGTTCTCAATCAGGCGCTCCACAGCCTCATGCTTCGAATCGACATACGTTCCCTGGTAGGCCCCGGGCAGGAACGCCGCCTGCCAGTTCTCCGCCCCCTTGATCGGCAGGCCGCCCGGACACATCGCGATAAAGCCGGGAAGGTTCGCATTCTCACTGCCCAGCCCGTAGGTCAGCCAGGCCCCGAGGCTGGGGCGCGGCTGGATCGAGTCGCCGCAGTTCATCAGCATCAGCGACGGCTCATGGTTGGGCACCTGCGCCTGCATCGAACGGATCACCGCGATGTCGTCGATGTGCGCCGCCGTCTTCTCAAACAGCTCGCTCACCTCGATGCCGCTCTGTCCGTGCCGCCTGAACTTGAACGGCGAGGGAAACGCCGCCCCGGTCTTGCGCTCGGTGATGCGATGGCCCGGCACCGGCCGCCCGGCATAACGTTCCAGCGCCGGCTTGGGGTCAAAGGTGTCCACATGCGAAGGGCCGCCGTTGAGGAAGAAGTGGATCACGCGCTTCGCCTTGGGCGCATGATGCGGCCGCGCTCCCGGCGCCGCCAGCACGTCACCCAGCCCGAGCATGGCCAGCCCCATGCCGGATCGGCGGAGGAGGTCGCGGCGGCTCAGGACGGCTTGCATGACAAACCCAGTACGCACCTCGGGGGCCGGGCCTTTGCGAAACGTCCGATTTCACGCCCGGCGGTTTCTGCTTGGCGGCGATGCTCCGGCGCGCTCATCATCCCGGCCCATGCCGCAGCCCCACATCGCCATCATCGACTGGCGCACCGCCCCGCAGGGCGACGCCGAGTCCGCCATTGAAAAAAACATCATTGGCCAGGCCGCGCGGGTGACACGGCACCTCTGCGACACCGATGCGGACATCGACGACGAGCTCGCGTCCGCCGACGCCGTCATCATCTGGCACAACATGCCTCTGTCCGCGCGCGGCATCGATCGCCTGAAAAAATGCCGCGCCATCATCCGCAACGGCGTCGGCTTTGACAGCGTCGACATCCAGGCCGCGCGTGAACGCGGCATCGCCGTCTGCAACGTGCCCGACTATGGCACCGAGGAGGTGGCCGACCACGCCATCGCCCTGGCCCTCGCGCTCTGCCGCCAGATCCTGCCCCTCGACTCCGAGGCGAAAACCCTGGGGTGGAACATCCGCGTCACCCCGAGGCTGCGCCGCCTGAGCACGCTCACCTTTGGCATTGTCGGCCTCGGCCGCATCGGCACTGCCACAGCCCTGCGCGCCAAGGCCCTCGGCTTCAAGGTCGTGTTTTTCGACCCTTACCTCCCAAACGGCGCGGACAAGGCGGTGGGCGTCACACGCGCGAGATCGCTCGACGAGCTCCTCATGCAGACCGACGTGCTCTCCCTCCACTGTCCGCTGAACGAGGAGACGCACCACCTCATTGCCGAAAGCGAGCTGGAGCTGCTGAAGCCGGGCGCGTTTGTCATCAACACCGCCCGGGGGGCCGTCATCCGCAAGTCCGCCATCCTGCAGGCGCTGCGCGACGGCCGCCTTGCAGGCGCCGGACTGGATGTCATCGAGGACGAGCCTCTGCGCACGTCTGAGGAGGCGGCGACCCCGAACCTGATCGCCACCTGTCACGCCGCCTTCTGCAGCGTCGAGTCCAAGATCGAGATGCGAGGCACCTCCGCACGCATCGCCCTGGCCGCCGTCACCGGCCGGCCGCTGGAAAATGTCGTCAACGGCGTCACCGGGCCTGTGAATGGATGAAATGTGCCGGGAGCTTCCTGCGAAATGCTTGGTTAGACTTATGAACCGCCGCGACACCCTCGCCCTCACGCTTGCCGGCCTCGGCCTGGCCTCCCGCGCCCGGGCCGCCCCTCCCTCCATGCAGACCGTGCACCCGATCATCCAGGCCAAGGTGGACAACGGCACGCTCCATTCCGCCGTGCTGCATGTCCAGCGGGGCGATGAGGTGACCCTGCAGGCCTTTGGCAGGGCGGATGCCGGCTCGATGTTCCTGCTCGGCTCCATCACCAAGCCCCTGACGGCCGCCGCCGTCATGATCCTGGCCGACCGGGGCGCGCTGAAGCTTGCGGATCCCGCCGTGAAACACCTGCCCGAGCTCGGCGAGGGAGCCCGCCGGGACATCACCCTCGAACACCTTCTGACCCACACCTCCGGCCTGCCCGACCAGCTGGAGGACAACAACGCGCTGCGCGCCCGTCACGCCACGCTGTCGGAGTTTGTGAAGGGCGCGATGCGCACGCCCCTGCTCTTCAAACCGGGCACAAGGTATCATTATCAAAGCATGGGCATCCTGCTCGCGGCGGAGATTGTGGAGCGGGTGTCAGGCCTGCCGCTGCCCCGGTTTCTCCAGCAGCATCTATTCACACCCCTCGGCATGTCACGCTCCGTGCTCGGGCTCGGGTCCCATGCAAAGTCGGAGATGGTGCCGATGCAGACGGAACATGCCGCGCCAGAGGCCGGCGCCGGCGACCCGTCCGCCCGAAGCTGGGACTGGAACAGCGACTACTGGCGGAACCTCGCTGCACCCTGGGGCGGGGCGCACAGCTCGGCGGCGGACGTCGCCGCCTTCCTGCGCAGCTTCCTGCATCCTGACGGTCGCGTGCTGCGTGAGGAAACCGCGCGGCTCATGGTCCGGGACCACACACCTGGGCTGGAGGCGCACCGTGGCATCGGCTTCATGAGCGGCCCCATCGGTCTCGGCAAAGGTTGTTCGGCACGCGCCTTCGGCCACAGCGGCTCCACAGGCACCCTGGCCTGGGCCGACCCCGCCACGGACACCAGCTTCGTGCTGCTCACCTCCCTGCCCAAGAATATGTCCGGGTCATTGCTGCTTTATCCCGTCTCGGACCAGGTGTCAGCCGCCTAACCGTGTTTGAAAACCGGCCTGTGGCCGGGCGCAGCAAAGTGGCCATCTCGCTCCGTGAGATGAGCTAGGCGTCTGGCAGGCTCAGCCCTTCACCCTCTCCGTACGTCCTGCATTCGGACAAAAGCCCCGCCTCGGCACAACCCGCCCCTGGACCCGCCCGGATCAAGATTTGACCGGCGCCTTCAAGATTCACGGATCCTGCTGCGTAGGTTTGGGGTCATGATCCCGCGCAGCCTCTGCCTTCTCGCCCTGTTTTCCACCTCCGCCCTCGTCGCGCAGCAGGTCACCCTGCCGCTGCCGCGCCTGCTGACGATGATGCCGATGGGCGGCCAGGCCGGCCAGCAGGTTCAGGTGACAATCACCGGGGAGAACATCGAGGACGTCACCGAACTCACCTTCTCCACGCCGAAGATCAGCGCCAGACCCGTCGCCGGAGCGGCGAACCAGTTCCTCGTCAGCATCGCCGCCGACCTGCCGGCCGGTGTTTACGACGCCCGCGTGATGTCGCGCCTCGGCGTGTCTTCAGCCCGCGCGTTTTCCGTGAACCGGCTGCCCGAGGTGCTGCGCACCAAGCCGAACAACACGCTCGAGACCGCCCTGCCCCTCGCCGTCGGCTCCATCTGCAACGCCACCATGACCAGGCGGGCCGTGGACTTCTATTCCTTCCAGGGGGTGAAGGGACAGGCCGTGGCCGTGGACTGCGCGGCGGTGGGCATCGACTCACGCCTCACTCCGGTGCTTGTGCTGGCCGACGCCAGGGGAGCCGACCTGAAGGTGAACCGCACCGGCGGCATGATCGACTTCACCCCTCCCGCCGACGGCACCTACATCATCAAGGTGAGCGACCTCACCTACCAGGGCGGCGAGCGGCACTTCTACCGTCTCGCGATTCAGAAGGGTCCTGCGGAGCCGCAGCCGCAGACCCGGATGGTCAGCGCCATGTCCTGGCCGCCGGAGGGCCTGGCCGCCAGGGCCGCCGCCAGCGAGGCAGAGCCTAACAACAAGGAGGCTCAGAAGATCAGCCTGCCCTGCGACATCGCCGGCGCCTTCTTCCCCGCCGCCGACGTGGACACCTACGAGTTCACCGCCAGGAAGGGAGAGACCTGGTGGGTGGAGGTGGCCAGCGAGCGCCTCGGCCTCAACACCGACCCCTTCGTGCTCGTGCAGCAGGTCAAGGACGGCAGGTTCACCGACGTGGCCGAGCTCTATGACATCGCGCCGCCAATGAAGGTCACCAGCAACGGTTACTCCTACGACGGCCCGCCCTATGACGCAGGCTCTCCCGACGTGCTTGGCAAGTTCGAGGTGAAGGAGGACGGCACCTACCGCCTTCAGGTGCGCGACCTCTTCGGCGGCACGCGCAGCAACCCGCACAACCTCTACCGCCTCATCGTCCGCCAGGCCTCGCCGGATTTCTCCCTGGCCGCCTGGGCCGTTCACATGACCCTGCGCAACGGCGACCGCGCCGCGCTTTCCAAGCCGATGGCACTGCGCCAGGGGGAGGCCCGCGCCTTTGAGGTCGTCGTCCAGCGCCGCGACGGCTTTGACGGAGAGATCGACATCCTGATGGAAAACCTGCCCTCCGGGGTCAGCGCCGCCGGCCTGAAGATCGGCAAGGGCAGGACCTACGGCCACCTCATCCTCACCGCCGATGAAAAGGCCGCGCGCGGCTTCTCACTGGCCAGGCTCACCGGCACGGCTGTCATCAACGGCAAGGAAGTCCGGCGCCCCGTCCACCTGGCGAGCATGGAGTGGCCGGTGAAGGACGCGAAAGGCGAGATTCCCTCCCCCCGCCTCATGGCCGACGTGCCCGTGTCCGTGACTGATTCCGAACAGGCGCCGCTGACGATCGCCGCCGCCGAGGACAAAGTTTACGAGGCCGTGGCCGGCACCACCCTCAAGATCCCGCTCAAGCTGGCCTGGCGCAACGAATTCAACGGCACGTCCATCAAGGTGAAGGCCTACGGCGAGGGCTTCAGCGCCATCAAGGAGTTCGACATCTCCCTCAAGGCCGCCACGCATGAGCTGGTGCTCGACCTCGCGGCGCTGAAGATCGCGCCGGGCGACCACACCTTCGCCCTGCAAAGCCTCGGCATCTGCAAATACAGCTACAACCCGGCCGCCGTGCCGCTTGCCGAAGCTGAGCAGAAGAAGGCCGAGGCGCTGCTCGCCGCCGCGGCCGCCGAGGCGAAGAAGATCGCCGCCACCGACGCCGAGGCCGCGAAGAAGGCCGCCGAGAAGCAAAAGGCCGCGGAGGCCGCCATGACCGCCGCCGCCAGCAGGATGAAGTCCGTGAGCAGTGCCGCAAGCCCGACCGACACCGTGGAGATCCTGATCTCCAAGCCCATCCACGTCCGCGTCAAGCCCGCCGCCCCGACGACCGCAGCGAAGTGAGGCCCACCGATCCGCCTGCCCAGCATTCCTCAACGCAGGTCACACCCTGATGCCAGGTGCCCTGGATCAGGGTGAGGCGCGGGGTTTCCGGAAGCCCGAAGCGGCCTTGTTCAACGCTGGCGACCAGCGTGTCGATGATGACGGCGGCGATGAGGTCCTCACGCTGCCAGATGCCGGAGTTGCTGCCGTGCGGATTGACTCCCTGGTAGGCCAGGCCCAGGTCATCGGGGATCCGGCGTCCGATGCCTTCCAGCATCTCCTTCATGCCGCGCACCTGGGAGATCACGGCGTCAACGCGGTGCTGCTTCAGCCAGCGGTTCGCGACAGCCGCAGAGTCCGGGCCAAGGTCTGGAAGCAGGCAGGGTGGAATCCTGGGGATGCCCGGGTTCAGCAGTGAAAATCGTGCCTCCGCGGTGCACAGGCTGTGGCTGGTGGCCGCCTCGATGGCCTGGGTCGTGCAGATGCCGATGCGCCGGTATCCGCGACAAACCAGGGCCGTGAACACCTGCACGCAGTTCGCCACATCGTCGGCGTCCACACTGTCGAGAACCTGCGTGATCTGGCTGGAGCCGTTGTGGATGACGGCAAAATGCCTCCAGTTCAGACGCCAGTCAGGCAGGTGAAAGGCCGCCTTGAACTGCTGGATGACGATGCCCCGGATGCCCTGGGCCCGCAGCCTGCGCTCCAGCCTCGGGGCGTCGGCGGGGAGAACATGGTCAAAGCGCTCCAGCTTGTAACCGAGCTCCTCGGCGCGCCGCACGGCAGACAGCCAGTAAAGCTCATGCGGAACCTTTTCAGCAGGCAGGGAAAGGTCATGGTCGGTGATCCAGGCCAGCGTGCCCTGATGGGCGCGCGCCCTGCCGGCACGGATGTGGCTCATCAGCTCGGCCAGCCGGGGATCACGCCTGTAGCCAAGCCTGGCCGCGGCCTTCACCACGCTGAGTCGCACGGCTTCGGTGATGCGCGGATCGTTGCGCAGCGCGCGGGAGACGGTCGCATGGGAGATGCCGAGGTGGGCGGCCACATCACGCAGGGTGCAGGACGGCTTGCGGTTCATGAACAGCGGACAGGGTGCCCGGGTTCGCCGGCCGTGCAACTGGTGCATGACTTTAAGCTCCTATCCAGGCCTGGCGCGGTCATGATCGCCTCCCCAAATCCATCCATGAACAAGCTCGTTCTTTGCGCCCTGCTCGCAGCCTTCGGCATCACGTCCATGCTTTCCGCCGCCGTGCCGCGTGACTTTGCCGTGGACCTGAAGGCCACGATCTCGGACGTCGCCCCGCACATCACCCTCACCTGGACCCAGCGGGTCCAGGGCAGCATCACCGCCCAGAGGATCCACCGCCGCCTCAAGGGCGAGACGACCTGGGTGAAGCTGGCGGACCTGACGACGACTCAGACGAGCTACACGGACGACACGGCGCTGCCTGAAGTGGAGTATGAATACTGGATGGAGCGCACCTTCACCGGCCTGACGCCGAGCACGGCCATGGGCTACCTGAGCGCCGGGGTGAAGGTGGCCGAGGTGCATGCCCGCGGCACGCTGCTGCTGCTGGTCGATGACACGATGGTGACGACGCTGGCCCCGGAGATCGAGCAGCTGAAGCTCGACCTGGCCGGCGACGGCTGGACGGTGCAGCAGATCACGGCCCCCAGAAACGGCACCGCCGCCGGCACCAGGGCGCTCATCACCGCCGCCTACAACGCCGATCCAGCGAACGTGAAGTCCGTCTTCCTGCTGGGCCACGTGCCGGTGCCCTACTCGGGCAACCAGGCTCCGGATGGTCACGGAGATCATGTCGGCGCCTGGCCTGCGGACGGCTATTACGGGGACATGGACGGCACCTGGACGGACACATCGGTGAACAACACCTCCGCCTCACGAATCCAGAACGACAACATCCCGGGCGACGGCAAGTTTGACCAGGTCAGCTTTCCGGGCCTGGTCGAGCTTCAAGTCGGGCGCGTGGACCTGCACACCTTGAACCGTTCGCCCGCCACCGGTGTGACCGAGGCTTCAAGGCTGAGGCGCTACCTGCGCCGCGCCCATGACTTCAGGCACAAGCAGGGCGCGTATGCCGCCATTCCGAGGCGGACGCTGATCCGCGACGGCTTCGGGCATGCCTTCACCTCCGAACCCTTCGCCGTGACGGCCTGGATGGGGGCCTTCGCCTGCGTCGGCCAGCCGCCTGACGGGACCATTGATGAAGCACCGAGCGGGCAGTGGTTTTCGGCCACTTATGCCGGTGGCAAGGACTACCTCTGGGGACATGGCTGCGGCGGTGGCAGCCATGAGTCGGCGAGCAGTTTCGGCACCTCGACGGACGTCGGCCATCTTCCCAGCCGGGTCGTGTTCACCAGTTTGTTCGGCAGCTACCATGGCGACTGGGACGCGGACAACAACCTCATGCGCACGATGATCGCCGGCAATGCCGCGGGCGACTCGCTCGGCCTGACCTGCTTCTGGGCCGGCAGGCCGAACTGGTTTCCGCATCATCCGGGCATGGGGGAGACGATGGGTTTCATGACGCGTGTCTCGATGAACGGCGGCCTCACCGGCGGCGGCTCCTACACGCCCGGGGGCTCCTCCTACAGGGGCGTGCACATCGGCCTCATGGGTGATCCGGCGCTGCGCATGCATGCCGTCGAACCGCCGCGTCGCCTGGCGGGCACCAGCGCCTCCGGCCAGGTCAGCCTGAGCTGGGCGGCCAGCACCGAAAGCGGTCTGCAGGGCTATCACGTCTACCGCGCCCCGGCCCCATCAGGACCGTTTGTGAAGCTCACCACGACCCCGCTGGTCACGACATCCTATGCGGACTCCGCAGTCACGGCGGGAACCAGCTACAGCTACCTCGTCCGCACCCTGAAGCTGGAGAGCGTGCCGGGCGGCTCCTACTACAACCTGAGCGTCGGTTCACCGCTGACACTCACCGTCTCCGGCGCCGGCACAGGCGTTCCGCCGAACCCGACCGAGCTTGCCGTCACGCCCGTCAGCTCCACCAGCGCCAGCCTGGCCTGGCAGGACAACGCCACGGATGAAACGGGCTTCCGCATTGAACGTAAGACGAACGCCGCCGGCTCGTGGAGCACGGTGGCAACCCTGGCCGCCAACTCCGTCAGCCACACGGACAGCGGGCCGTTCACCCAGGGAAATGTCTATTACTACCGCATCATCGCCACCGGCGCCCCGGGAGACTCCGCCACCTCCAACGAGGCGTCGTTTGAAGCCGTGGCCGGATTCGTCGAGTTCACGGCGACCAAGGTGAAGGTGAACAAGAACGCCGGCACCGTGGCGCTGAGCGTGCCACGCGTCGGCGGCGCCATCGGGGCGGTGTCCGTCAGCTATGCGACCAGCGGCTCGAGCGCGGTTGCTGGCACGCATTTCACCACCACCAGCGGCACGTTGAACTGGGCGGACGGAGACACGGCCCCCAAGACGATCAACGTACCGGTGACCAACACCGCGACACCGCAGCTGCCGAGGCAGTTCAAGGTCGCGCTCAGCAGCCCGACCAACGGTTTGATCATCGGCCAGTGGCTGAACGTGGCCGTGCAGATCGAGGATCCCACGGCCACCCTGGACGCACCCTGGACATCCGCGATGATCAGCTCGGTCACCGACAGCTCGCCTGCCGTCAGCGCCGAGGGCATGATCGGCGACAGCATCATGGGAGGCTCCGGAGTCAGCAGCGGCGCGACCTCGGAGGCGGGCAGGTTCATCCATCAGTCCAGGACCGGCGACGGTGTCATCACGGTTCAGGTGCCCACGCCGACGCCCGCCCAGGGCGCGGCACGGTTTGCCGTCATGGTTCGTGCCTCGACGACCAACACGGCGGTCGCCGCCGCAACAGTCGGCGCCAGCTCCGCCGCAGGTCACGGCACCAAGCTCGCCTACCGCAGCACGGTGGGGGGAGGCATGACGGTGACGCCTTCCGCGGACAACAACATGGACACGCCGCAGTGGCTGCGCCTCACCCGGGCGGGCAGCACCTTCATTTCAGAATCCTCGCCCGACGGCGTCGAATGGACCCTGCTTGGCAGCACGTCGATTTCCACCATGCCCGCCACCGCCCTGTGGGGTGTCTTCCATTATTCGGCCGACTGGTCGGGCAGCAGCACCTATCTGGCGGACTACCAGCTCGCCACCTACCAGAATCTCAGCGTGGCCTCGCTGCCGGTGCCGGAAAGCCCCACCAACCTGGACACGCCCACGGTGACCAACACCTCGATCACGCTCACCTGGGCGGCGACCTCCTACGCCGGAGGCTTCCGCATTGAAAGACGCGGGGATGACGGCTCGCTGGACATCGTCGCCGATGTCAGCGGGGCGACGCTCACCTACAACGACACCACCGTGCGCTCCGACACGGCCTACGAGTACCGCATCATGGCCTACAACGGCACCGGCGGCAGCCCCTGGAGCAACGCCGTGCAGACCATGACACCGGCGGGTGACCTGGTTTACACCGTCACCACAGAGGACGCGGGCGGGGCCGACGCCACGCTGCGTTATGACAGCCAGGCCGCGAACTTCGGCACCACGACCACCCTGCCGGTGACGGACACCGCGGTGACCGACGGCTCCTTCACGCCGGTGACGAAAAGCTGGCTGCGCTTCAACATCGGCTCCGTTCCGACGATCAAGTCGGCGAAGCTTCGGCTGGCCTATGTGGGCGGTGAAAACCTCGACGCCGCGTTTGCCGCGGAGAGCTTCTACTGGATGACCGGCCGTCTGCTGGCGGAAGCCTCCGACACCTGGGACGAGGCCGCCGTCACCTGGAGCAGCGCCCCGCAGAACAACACCACCACGGCCGGAGTGACGGGGATCAGCCAGCAGGTCATCAGCTACTTCCATTTTGACGCCTCCACGCTGCCTGCGGCGGGAAGCGTGGTGGACTTCAACCTCACCGCCAGCACGCTGAACACCAACCGCGGCGCCAACAACCTGCTCACCATCGCCCTGCTTCCCGGCGCCACCTTCAGCGGTGCCATGATCTGGGCGTCACGAGAGCATGCCACCCTGCCCCCGCCCACCCTGGAGATCACCGCCGCGAGCACGCAGCCGAAACGGCCCGGCTTCCTCACACGCAGCGCCGGAGCGGGCAGCAATGTCGTGCTGACCTGGCTGGACACCACCTCCGACGAAACAGGCTTCCAGATCGAACGACGGGTCGCCAACGGCGAATGGACCCTGCTCCAGACGACGGCGGCGGGCAGCACGACCTTCACCGACACCGGCGCGCTGGCGGGAGTGGTCTATGAATACCGGGTCCGCGCCGCGACACCTGCCGGCACCTCCTCCTGGGCCACCGTGCCCTCCGTCGTCCACAGCGGCGCCTTCAACATCACAGGCGCGGTGTTTTCCCCCAATGGCGTCTCCTTCAGCAGGGCCGACGCACCGGAGCAGAACACCCATGTGCCGACCAGCCTCATGTTTTACACACCGCCGGCCAGCTTTGTGTCCAGCGTGACCCTCAGCACCTCGGCGCTGCGCAACAACTTCAACGGCTGGCTCGGCATGAAGATCACCACCGGCACCTCGCCTGTCGTGGTCCGTGAACTGGCGCGATGGGTGCTCACCGGCAACACGGGCGCCCACACCGTGAAGATCGTCAATGCCGCCACCAGCCTCGACGTGCCGGGCGCCTCGGCCGTGGTGAACACGAGCGGCGCCCCCGCAGGCGCCTTTGCCTACACGCCGCTGGCGGTGCCGGTGACGCTGGCCGCCAACACCACTTATCATGTGGTGAGCCAGGAGGTGAGCGGCGGCGACCAGTGGTATGAAGGCAATAACACACTCGCCTACACCAGCATCGCCACCGTTGACCAGTCCGTGTATTCCAGCAACGGCACCACCTACACCACGGGCTACAGCGCGAACAACAGCTACATCCCCGTGAACTTCCTCTACTCAAACGCCTCCACAGCACTGGTCAGCGGCCACAGCATGACACGACTGCGCAACGATTACACCGGCTGGCTGGGCATGGAGTTCACCACCGGAGCCTCCGTCCTCACGATCTCCGAACTCGGCCGCTGGGTGGTGGCGGGCAATTCCGGCACGCACTCCGTCAAGCTGATCGAAAAGGCCACCGGAACCGAGATCGCCTCGGCAAGCATCGCGACAAGCGGGGCTCCGGCCGGACAGGTCCGTTATGCCTCCCTGCCCTCCGTGGTCACCCTGGCCGCCGGCACCGGCTACTACCTTGTCAGCCAGGAGACGGCGGGAGGAGACCAGTGGTACGATTTTTCCAAATCCGCCCCCGGCACCGCGACAGGCTACCAGAACTGGCTGCTCAGCAACGGCCTGCCCATGGATGAAAGCGGCCAGGGCAGCGCCAGCGCCACACCCGCAGATGACGGCCTGCAGAACCTGGTCAAATACGCCCTGGGCCTGACCCCGGCAACACGCGGCCATCAGGGCAGGCTGGGCTACGGACAGGTGAATGAGAGCGGCTCCAACTACCTCACCCTCACCTATGTCCGCCCCGAGCCCGCCCCTTCCGGAATCAGCTACGTGGTCGAAGGCAACGCCAGCATGAGCCCGGCCGGCTGGTCCAGCACGGGCATCCTGCCGGTGAGCAGCGTCGTCAACGGCACCGTCCGAACCATCACCGTGCGCGACAGCAACGCACCGATGACCGGCGGCAACCGCCGCTTCCTGCGCCTGCGCGTGACACAGCCCTGAGGCGCGTCCAGGCGTTCGACAGGCGCCTTCATCTCGACTATGCAGGTTCCGGATGCCTCCGGACCAGCTCAGCCTCTTCGCCAATGACGCCCCTTCACCGGGGACGCCCGTTCAGGGCGTGGAATCCTTCGTCAGGATGGCGAGGGTGCAGCTGGAGGGTTCCGCCGCCCTGGAGCTGGACTATGCCGTTCCCGAAAAGCTGGCTGGGCGCGTCAGCGTCGGCACCCGCGTGACAGTGCCCCTGCAGAACCAGCGAGTCCCAGCGGTCGTCATCGAGCTGCTCGAATCCTCCCCGCACCGGCATCGGCTGAAGGAGATCGCCGGCATCGTGGGTTCGCGCCCCATGTTCACCCCCGGCCTGCTCCGTCTCGCAGACTGGGTGGCCGAGTATTACCTCGTGCCCGTCCACCGCGTGCTGAGGGCCATGCTTCCCCAGGCCGTGCGCGACCGTCCGGAAACCTTCCTCAAGGACAGCCACCTCAAGCTGGTCAGGGAGCCGACGCCCGAGGTGCTGGACAAGATGACAACGCGTGCGCCGCTGCAGGCCAGGCTGCTGGAGGAGCTGAGAAGGCGCGGGGGCGGGGCGACGCTGAGCGACCTGCGTCGCGACCTGCCCAGCGCCACCACGGTGATCAAGAGCCTTGTCAAAAACGGCTGGATCACACGCGCCGAGATCCGCGTGACGCGCGACCCCTTTCAAACCGAGGAGTTCCTGCCATCACAGCCGCTGACGCTGACGGAGGAGCAGCAGGCCGCCTATGACGCAGTGATCGAAGCCGTCCGGAAACCGGCGGATGCGAAGCCTCTGCTGCTGCACGGCGTCACCGGCAGCGGCAAGACGGAGGTTTATCTGCAGTCGATCGCCGACGTTCTGAAGGCGGGGAAAACCGCCCTGGTGCTGGTGCCTGAGATCAGCCTGACACCGCAGACCATCGAGCGCTTCAAGGCGCGCTTTTCAGAACGCAAGGACAGCATCGCCGTGCTGCACAGCCATTTGAGCGATGGTGAACGTCACGACGAATGGTTCAAGGTGCAGGAGGGCCGCGCGGACATCGTCATCGGCGCCCGCAGCGCCATCTTCGCGCCGCTGGAGCGGCTCGGGCTGATCATCGTCGACGAGGAGCATGAGCCGAGCTACAAGCAGGAGGACGCACCGCGTTATCATGCTCGTGACCTCGCCGTCGTGCGCGGCCGGCTGGAGGGCTGCGCCGTGCTGCTCGGCTCCGCCACGCCCAGCCTGGAGTCGTTTCAAAACGCCCTGTCCGGAAAATACGAGCTGCTGCGCATGACGCGGCGCACGGACGGCAAGTCCATGCCGCTGATCCGCATCATCGACATGAGGCTGCAGCGGCGGAAGGGCACGGGCACCAGCATCGGCAACGCCATGATCCTCTCCGAACGGCTGCGGACGGCGGTCACCGCGCGGCTGGAGCGACGCGAACAAACGATTCTCTTTCTCAACCGCCGCGGCTTCCACACCACGCTCGACTGCACCGCCTGCGGCGAAGTCGTGCAGTGCCAGGACTGCGCCGTGCCGATGACGCTGCACAAGGCGGACAACCGCCTCGTCTGCCACATCTGCGGCGCCAGGCGTGTCCCGCCGACGAAGTGCCCGTCCTGCAAGGAGCCGGGCCTGAAGTATGGCGGCTTCGGCACCGAACGTGTCGAGGCGGCGGTGCGCGAGGTGTTCCCCCAGGCACGCATCGCCCGCGTGGACACCGACACGATGCAGCGCAAGAACCAGCTCCGCGACACCCTGAAGGACTTCCGCGCCCAGAAGCTGGACATCCTCATCGGCACACAGATGATCGCAAAGGGGCTCGACTTCCCCAACGTCACGCTCGTCGGCGTGCTGAACGCGGACACCGCCCTGAACCTGCCGGACTTCCGTGCCGCGGAGCGCACGCTGCAGCTGCTGATCCAGGTGGCCGGGCGCGCCGGGCGCGGCGAGCTGAAGGGGGAGGTGTTCGTGCAGACCTACGCCCCGCACAGCCCGGCGATCCAGTTTGCGCGCCATAACAACTTTGAAGGGTTCGCCGAGCAGGAGCTGGAGCACCGCCAGGCCTTCAAGTACCCGCCCTACGGCCACATGGTGCTCATCAGCAGCCGAGGCAAGCATCAGACCCAGGCAGAGTTCACGCTGCAGACCCTGCACAAGCGGCTGGAGCAGGGGCTTCCGGAAGGAGCGGTCATGGGCGAGCCCTCGCCCTCGTCCCTGGCCAAGGCGCACGGCCAGTTCCGCTTTCAGCTGCTGCTGCGCACGGACCGCATCCGCCCGCTGACCCGGCACCTGGGCAGGGTCATGGCCTCCATCACCCTGCCGCCCGAGATCCTCGTGACCTGGGATGTGGATCCGGTGAGCCTGGGCTAGAGGCCATGAATCAGACGGGCTTGCGCAGCGCCTCCAGCTTCGCCGAGACCTCGCTCCAGGCAACGTCATGAGGAAGGCGCCCTGACTTTGCGGCCAGGGCGGCGGTGACGCCTGCGGACTCGCCCATGGCGACGGCGTTGCCGGTGACACGGTAGCTCGCATGCGAGATGAAGTCGCCGCTGATGTTGCGCCCGGCCATCATGAGCCCGTCCACATCCTTCGCAATGAGGGCGCGCAGGGGGATGTCATAAGGCTTGGTCTTGATGCCGGCGTTGTGGTAGGCGGCCTTCTTGTTGTTCTCGGCGCTGAGGGCGTGGATGTCCACGCTGAAGGTCGCACGCACCACGGCGTCCTCGTGGCGCGCACCGTCGATGACGTCCTGCTTTCCGACGACATACCGGCCCCTGATGCGACGTCCGTCACGGACTCCGATCTGCTCTGCGGTGGCGGCGATCTGCAAGCCCTCCCAGGGGCCGCCGAGACCGCGCAATCCGTTGACGATCTTGTGCAGCTCGGAACGCGCCTGCACGGTGGCCTCGGTGATCTTCGCGGCGTCGAAGCAGGGCACGCCATATTGATGGTTCGTCATCACCAGCAGCAGGTTGTCGCGGATCTGCCAGAGGGTGGGCTTGGCGTAGCTGGGGAAATGGCCGGAACTTTTGATGGCGGCCAGGAGCTTGTCCTTGGCGTCGCCGTCCGCCTTGCTCGGGTCGGAGCCGTGGATGAATCCGGCCAGGGCGGACGCGTCCTTGCAGACGAGCAGGGCGTTCAGGGACATGGGCTGGCAGGGGCAGGCTTCGGACTCGCCAAACTCATAGCTGCATCCCGCCAGGGCGCCGAGGTCGCCGTCGCCGGTGGTGTCAATGAAGACCGGCGCCTTCCAGGCCTGACGGCCGGACTTGGACTCGGTGACGATGGTGGTCAGGCGCGAGCCCTCCTTGTAGGCGGCGGCCACACGCGTGTGGAACTGGAAGGCGATGCCGGCCTCGACGAACATCTCCTCCAGCAGGAGCTTCATGCCCTCGGGTTCATAACAAACACTTTGTCTGCTGCTGCCCCGGCGCATGCCGCGCTCGTCGAGGCGCTTCAAAAGCTCCTGGTTGAAGCCGGGCTTGTCGAAGTCGAGCAGGTAGCCGAGCAGGCCCGCCGTCCACACACCGCCGAGGCAGCCGCGCCATTCAAACACCCGGACCCTCGCCCCGGCGCGCGCGGCCAGGATGGCGGCGGCGACGCCTGCTGGACCGGCCCCGCAGACGATGACATCGGCGTCCTGGTTGAGAGGCAGGTCGCGGGCCTCCTCATGAAACCCGCCTGGCATGGACGCGGCCGCCCTGGCTTCTTCAGCGCTGGCAAGCAGACCCGGGCTGACGGCCGCGCCGGACAGGGCGGCGCGCAGGAAGGAACGGCGTTTGAGGTCGGAGGAGGGGTTCATCACGGATCGGCGGGTGCGGGCGATCATCCCTTTTCTCCAGAACCGAGACAAGCAGGAAACGAGCTTGAATAAGATGCACCGGCAAACAGTTTAAAGATGCCTCCCGCCCTTCGGCACGGATTCCTCATGAAGACCCCCCTCCTGCTTCTCTGCCTGCTTTTCGCCCTGCCCCTGCATGCCGCGGTCGAGATTGACGTGGAGACGTTCGGCGAAAGCCTGGGCGGCTGGAAGGCGCGCAAGGGCAAGGCGGCGGAGTACGAGATTTCCGAGGCCACCTACCGCACGTACCAGCCCGAGTCCTCGCCCTCTCCGGACGGCGGCATCTTTGTGTCGATTCGCATCGACCATGTGCGCGGCTTCATGGCGAGCGACGACCACGCCAGCCTGGAGCTCAGCTTTGCCGCCGACGGCACCCTGGTGACCGCGCAGAGCAGCCTCGCGCTGCAGGGCCGGACGATCAGCAGCGAGCTGATCAAGGGAGGCGCCTCCGCCTCGACCTCCGTCGCGGCACCTTATGTGGACCGGGCGGTGAAGATCGGCACCGACCTTGTGGCCGACCTGTCGTCCAAGCTGCTGCGGGAGAAGATCGTCGAGCCGGGCCGCGTGTCCTTTCCGGCCGCCATCCGGCACAACTACAACCTGCTCTTCCAGGCCGTGCGATCCAAGCCGGACCCGGGCAAAATGACGGACGCCAAGTCACCCGAGGCGCTGCCGGAAAAGAAGCCGGAGGCCCCTTCAGCCAAGCCGGAGGGAACGGGCGAAACCAAGCCTGCCGACCCCGCCAAGGAGGAGCCGAAGCCGGTCACAAGCATGATGATTGACGCCAAAACCGGCAAGACCGTGCCGCTGCCGGACGTGCGCCCCTACAACGGCGGCATGGCACCCACGACACCGCTGCCGGACAAAAAGTCGGATCAAAAGGTTCTGATCCAGACGGGAGGCGAGGCCTTGAAGCTGGCCCGCGAGGTGATCAAGGAAGGCCTGAAGTAAGCCCTTCATGCACAAGCCTCAGGCGAGGATGCCGCTGGCAACCGTGCCGCTGACGTTGGTCAGGCGGAAATCTCGGCCGCCGTGGTTGAAGGTGAGCCGAGTGTGATCGAGGCCAAGCAGATGCAGGATCGTGGCATGCCAGTCGTGGATGTGCATGGGGTCCTGGACCGCCTTGTAGCCGACCTCGTCCGTGGCCCCGTAGGTCATGCCGCCCTTCACGCCGCCGCCGGCCATCCAGATGCTGTAACCCTTGTGGTTATGGTCGCGGCCGTCGCCGCCCTGGGCATAGGGCGTGCGGCCAAACTCGCCGGCCCAGACCACCAGGGTGTCCTTGAGCATGCCGCGCGCCTTCAGGTCGGTGAGCAGCGCGGCGACGGGCTGGTCGGTGGCGGCGCAGCAGGTGGCGAGCTGCTCACGCAGGCGGTTGTGATGATCCCACTGCACGGGTGATGCGATCTCGATGAAGCGCACACCGGCCTCGGCCAGCCGTCTTGCCAGGAGGCACTGGCGGGCAAACTGATCCTTGCCCCGGCCGATGCCATAGAGTTTCAGGACGTGCTCCGGCTCATCGCGAAGATCCAGCACCCCGGGCACCTCGGCCTGCATGCGGAAGGCGAGCTCGAAGGACTCGATCATGCCCTCGATCTCGGCGTCGTGCCCGTCACGCGCCATCTTACGCTCGTTGAGACCGCGGATGAGGTCGATCTGCGCACGCTGGAATTCACGCGGCACGGCCGGGTTTTCGATGTTCTTCATCGGCGGCCCGGGGGCAACATCCTTTTTCAGCAGGGCCGCGTAGAGGTCGGGAAGCTGGGAGCCGCCGATCTTCGTGCCCTGGCAGACGGCGGGCAGGAAGGCGCTGCCATAGTTCTGCGCGCCACCGTTGTCCGCAGGCGGGTTGAGCGTGATGAAGCCGGGCAGGTTTTCATTGGCCGAGCCGAGGCCGTAGAGCGTCCACGCGCCGACGGAGGGCCTGACAAACTGGAAGCTTCCCGTGTGCATCTGGACAAAGGCCTGCGCATGGTTGGGCAGGTCGGTGTGCATCGAATTGACAATGCACAGGTCATCCGCATGACGGGCCAGGCGCGGCAGCAGCGGGCTCATCCACTGCCCGGACTGCCCGGCACGAACGAAGGGCTGCACGGGCCCGAGAAATTTTGCGCCGCTGGAATCCCGCCCCACGCCGGCCGGACGTCCGTTTCTCGCGGCCAGCTCCGGCTTGTGATCCAGCAGGTCCAGATGCGAGGGGCCGCCGCGCATGGTGAGGAAGATCACGCGCCTGGCACGTGCCGGAAAGTGCGGATGCCGAGGAAAAGAACCGCCGGCGGCGCCCTGGGCCAGGGCTGAAAAGGCCAGCCAGCCGATGCCGGAGGACATCGACGTGAGCATCTGCCGGCGCGGAAGGGTGTGCATGGTGCCGATGCTGAAACGAACCGTTGGACAAATTCTTTGTTATTCCGGCCCAGGACGGCCGGCTGGCATGACCCCGCGTTCGGTGATCAGCCCGGTGATCAGCCGGGCGGGGGTGACGTCGAAGCCGTAGTTAGCCGCCCGGGATCCTTCCGGGACGACCCTCACGGTCTGCACAGAGCCGTCGGCGGCAACGCCTTCAAGGTGGGTCACCTCGTCCTCGCCGCGCTGTTCAATGGGGATCTCGCGCAGGCCGTCCGTCAGCAAGTCGTCGAAGGTCGAGGAGGGCAGCGCGACATAAAACGGGATGCCGTTGTCACGGGCGGCGAGCGCCTTGAGGTAGGTGCCGATCTTGTTGGCGACATCGCCGCCGCGCGTCACACGGTCGGCGCCGGTGATGACCAGGTCGACGAGGCCATGCTGCATGAGGTGGCCGCCGGTGTTGTCGGGGATGACGGTGTGAGGAACGCCCTGCTGGCCGAGCTCCCAGGCGGTGAGGCGGGCGCCCTGGTTACGCGGCCGGGTTTCATCCACCCAGACATGAACTGGGATGCCGGCGGCGTGGGCGGCATAGACGGGGGCGGTGGCGGAGCCATGGTCGACAAAGGCCAGCCAGCCCGCGTTGCAGTGGGTGAGGATGTTCACCACCTTGCCAGGCTTTTGGTTCGCGATTTCACGGATCAGCCCCAGTCCGTGACTGCCGATGGCCGCGCACATGGCGGCGTCCTCGTCAGCGATCCGGAGAGCCTCAGCCAACGTGACGGCGACGCGGTTTTCAAAGTCCGCAGCCGCCACGGCGGCCAGCTGGCGGTTGACGGCCCAGGCCAGGTTGACGGCGGTGGGGCGCGTGGAGGTGAGCTCGTTGGCGAGCCTTTGCAGATCGGCGGGCGAGCCGGCCTCACGCGCCGCCAGGGCCATGCCGTGGGCGGCGGTGGCGCCGATCAGGCCCGCGCCACGCACGGCCATGTCACGGATGGCATGGGCCACGTCGGCGACACTGCGCAGGTCGAGAAGCTCAAAGCTCCAGGGCAGGCGGCGCTGGTCGATGATGCGCACGGTGGCGTCATCGGTCATCCAGAGGGTTCGGTAGGGCTGGCCGTGAACAAGCATGCGGTTATGTCCGCGGGAACAGGAAGATTGAAACTCGAAACTCGAAAGCCGAAACTCGAAGAATGAACCAGGGAGATTGAGGGGGGGCGGCAAAGTGGCGGGGCCGGGTGACGTTCCTGAACGTCATGAGTTCCCTTTGTTTCATCAATGGCACGGCCGTTCTTCCGGACAGGCTGATTTCGGACGCCGTCATTGAATGTGCCGGCGGCCGGATTGTGCGGGTGGACAGGGCGGGCCGCAGGCTGCCGAAGACAGCGCAGGTGGTGGATGCCCAAGGCGGCTACATCTCGCCTGGGTTCATTGACATTCATGTGCATGGCGGCGACGGGGCCGACTTCATGGACGGCACGGCGGAGGCGGTGCGCCGGGCCTGCGCCGCCCACGTCCGGCATGGCACCACGACGATCTTTCCCACCACAACCACCGGACAGCCTGAGCAGATCCTGGCCATGCTGCAAAGCTGCGCGCAGGTGATGAAGGAGAAGCCGCACAGCGGCTCCCGGATTGCAGGCGTGCATCTTTACGGCCCGTTTTTCGCCGAGGACAAGGTCGGCTGTCATTCCGCCGAGGGGCGGCGCTCACCCAGCTTTGCGGAATATGAGCGCTACTTTGCCACCGGCGTGGTCAAGGTGGCGACCTGTGCGGCGGAGCTGCCCGGGGCGGAGGCGTTTTACCGTGCCGCGCGCAAGCGCCGCTGCCTGGTGACCTGCGGGCATTCGAACGCGAGCTGGGGCGAGATGGCGTCCGCTTTCAAGGCCGGGATGCGGCATGTGGACCATTTCTGGTGCGCCATGAGCTCGGTGGCCTCGGTGCGGCAGCGGCTGGGCGTGCCGATGCAGGGCAGCATGGCGGAATATGTGCTGGCGAATCCGGAGATGAGCACGGAGGTGATTGCCGACGGCTGTCATCTGGCGCCGGAGCTGCTGGAGTTTGCCTGGCGGATGAAGGGGGCGTCGAGGCTGCTGCTGGTGACGGACGCCAACCGCGCCCTGGACATGCCGGCGGGCAGGTACCGTTTTGGCGTCGAGGCGGACGGCTCCTGGTTCACGAGTGACGGCAAAGTTGGCTGGGCGCCGAACGGCAGCCTGGCGAGCTCCATCATGGGCATGGACCACATGGTCCGGCACATGGTGAAGAGCACGCGCGCGCCGCTGTGGGACGTCATCCGCATGGCGAGCCTGACACCGGCGGAGCGGACCGGCATCGCCCGCAGGACGGGCAGCCTGGAGCCCGGCAAGCTGGCGGACGTGCTGGTGCTGGACCGGCGGCTGCGGGTGCGCCGGGTCTTTGCCGGCGGGCGGCCTGCCTGAAAAACCGAAGGCTTTGCGCAGACCTTGAGATCGGGTGACGTCAACCCGCGGACAGTCTTGCCCCGTCTGCTGAAACGCCTCCGTCAGATGGGCGGACCGGCTGCCGGAGACTGCGGGGGCAGCGGCGGAGGAATTGACGGAGGACTGTTGGCTGCAGCAGCCTGCCCCTGGTCCATCCGACCGAGCATGTCGATGAAGGCGTCCTCAAGACGACGCTCCTCCCTGTGGAAATCGACGACCGGCAGGCCGTCGAGGATCATGCGCCGCAAGGTGGCGGCGATCACGGCCTCGTCCGCGGACTCAATGCACAGGCGTGCGCCTTTTTTCAATTCATCGACCAGCCGAACCTGCGGAGCCGTGAGAGCCCACTCCGTCAGCCGGGCGCGGTCGCCGGCCACCTGCACGTTCACCAGCGTCTCCTGCCTTGAATCCGGCCGCGTCATGGATTCGGCATCGCCATGATGAACGATGCGGCCCTTGTCGATGAACAGCAGGCTGTCGCACATCTCAGCCAGCTCCGAGAGGATGTGTGAGCTGATGAGGATGGTCTTGCCCTCCTCCGCGAGGATGCGGATGAGGTTTTTGAGCTCCACCCGCGCCTTCGGATCGAGGCCGGCGGCCGGTTCATCCATGATGAGAATCTGCGGGTCATGGAGTAGCGCCCTCCCCAGGCAGAGCCGCTGCGTCTGGCCCTTGGACATCTTGTTGCTCAGCCGGTCGGCCAGCGGCGTGAGGTCGGTGAAGTCCATGACCTCCTGGACCCTCTGCTCGCGGGCGGCCCCCTGATAGCCGAGGGCGCGGGCGTAGAAGTCCAGGTACTCCAGCACCGTCATGTGGTCATAGGTGCCGAAGCTGTCGGGCATCCAGCCGAGCAGGCCGCGCACCCGGTCCGGATCGTTCACGACGTCGTGCCCGCCGATCTTCGCGACACCGCCGTCGGGATGGTCCAGCGTGGCGAGAATGCGCATGGTGGTGGTCTTGCCCGCGCCGTTGGCGCCGACAAAGCCGACGACGCGGCCGTGCTCGATGCTGAAGGAGACGCCATCCACCGCCTTCAGAGCGCCGAACGAACGATGCAGATCCTCGACCTGGATGGCCGGCTGGAAGGGGTCGAACTCAACGCGGGAGGGCATGAAGGAAAAGGCGTGATGGACTAGGGGCGTGCAAGACTGCCGAAGACCAGCACACGGTCCTCCTTCCAGTCGATCGAGGGGAGTGTGGCGAGGGTAAAGCCGTGCGCCCTCGGGGTCGTCGCCACAAAGAAGTTTTTCGGAGGCGATGAAGCCAGCAGGTCATCCAGCCGTTTGCGCAACAGGCCTGCGGCAAGGCTCACGTGATCAGCCATCTGCTTTGTCAGCTCCTGCGCCTGCGAGGCCTGGAGCTTCACCGAGCGGCCCGTGTCCAGCACCTGCCCAGACTTCCAGACCGCGCCGGCTTCATCCACATAGAAGAGGTTCTCGATGCTGAAGCCGAGGCTGGAGACAATTTCCGGTGCCGCACCAGCAGCCAGACCGGCCTTCATTTCCAGACGAGCGCGCCCTGGCACCACCGCACGCAGGGCATGGGCCTGCTCAACCCGGCTTTGAAAGTAGGTTCCGCCGTGTCGTGCGCCTTCCAGATACAGGTGGGGCGCCTGGAAAGCGGGCCTGTTCTTGAGCTTCACCCAGGGCGAATCCGCCAGGGCCAGGGGCTCGATGAGGACGGGGTGTTCGGTTTCAAACTCACCGCCCAGCAGCACCCCGGTGCGGCAGACCTGCTCCTGGGTGACATAGGCGGCGGTCTCGGCAGGCTCGATGTTGACGATCACCATTCGCACCCCCTTGCCGCCAACCCCGTCCTGGGCCACCACCACGACCAGCATCACCAGGCTCATGCCGCCTGACAGCAGCGGCGTGGTGACGAACAAACGATGACGTCGCCCCGCAGGCGCCAGCAGAAAAAGATTCACCGGCCCCACGAGAAGGCCGAAGACCACCAGGAACACCACCACCTGCCACGAGGAAAAGCTGCGCATGCCGAGAAGGTTTTGCAGCCCCCAGCCGCTCACCGCCGGGCCGCCGCCGGCCACCGCATGATCGGAGACGAGATCGGCACGCCGCGTCGCCCTTCCCCAATGACGCCCGACGACGGCCTTGGCATCAAGCGTGCGGCCGTCCCAGACCAGCCGCTCCACGCGACCGAACGAATGCTGTCTGGCTCCTTTATCCAGACCCTCGGGCAGCCCCAGCCCGCTGACGGGCGAACCGGCTTCCGCATAGACGTCCAGAAGGCCGTAAAGCCTGACCCATTGCAGCACCGCCTGACGCTGGCCCGGCTTCAGCCGCTGCCATTCCTGCCAGGTGATCATCAGGCCATCAAAGCCGCTGAGCCCCCGCCAGTCCTCCGCCAGATCCGCAGGATCAAAGGTGCTGCCAAAGACCGCATCGCCCACGCGAGACGACGACTTGGTTTTTGTCAGAAGGCTTTCGACCTCCTCCTCAAGCCGGGTCAGGTTGGCGGACGCCAGGCTCTTGCTGATGGCGATGGCCGGAAACGACCTGGTGCGGGCATGATATTCCGGGAAGCTTCGTGAGGAATGTCCCGTGGACTCGACCGCCAGGCTGAACTCATGCTGATTGACGAAGCTCAAGGCGCCAGACGAGTCATAATCCACCGTCATCGGCGCCATGAAGACGCCTGACTGCATGCTCTGCGGCGGCGTCAGCAGGACCATCCGGCCCCGGTGTTCGCTGTCCTTCTGAAATCGCTGGGTGCGCGAAATCGAAGCCAGGTCCCACCGCATGAAGGCATCGGTCTTGTTCTCCGCCTCGACGCGCAGCGGCGCGAAGCCGGTGGGCGGCATGGGGTCAAACACGCTCCGAACCTTCAATGACCTCGCCTCTTCCTCCGAGGCGCAGACGGACTTCTGCGCCTGCGCCGCCGAACCGAGGATCAAGAAGGCAAGGGCGACCGGCAGCGGTTTCAAGCAGCCACCTCCCGGAGTGTCTTGGGCAGGGCCAGGTTGTGCGCCGGCACTTCGGCGACCGCCGCGCGAACGACATCCACGCTTGTCCTTCCGTCCATCCTCGCCGCATAGTCGAGCTGGATGCGGTGGTTCAGCACCGGCAGGGCCAGGGCCTGCACGTCCTCAAAGCTCGCGTTCGGCCGTCCATGCATCAGAGCGCGCGCCTTGGCCGCCGAGGCGAGGCTCAGCGCGGCGCGCGGGCTGGCGCCATAACGAACGCCTGCGGAAGCCTTCGACTGGCCGGGATGCGTGGCGTCCACGAGCCTCGCGATGTAATCCGCCACAACCTCCGGAAGATAGATCCGGCGCGCCGTTGACTGCAGGTGGACAAACTCGTCCCGGGAAAGGATGACCGGAACCTGCGGATCAACCCCGAGCTCACGCTGCGCCACGATCCTGGCCAGCACGGCGGCCGTGTTGCGCGGCACCTCCAGCTTGAAGAGAAAGCGGTCCACCTGCGCCTCAGGCAGCGGGTAGGTGCCCTCCAGGTCGATCGGGTTTTGCGTGGCGAGCACAAAAAAGGGGTCCGGCAGCGCATGCGTCCGCCCCTGCACGGTCACGCAGCGTTCCTGCATCGCCTCCAGCAGGGCGGACTGCGTCTTGGGCGAGGCGCGGTTGATCTCGTCGGCCAGCAGCAGGTTGGCAAACACCGGCCCCGGCTGGAAGACGAACTCACGGCGCCCGTCCTGCTCCTGAAGCACCGGATTGCCCGTGATGTCGCCGGGCAGCAGGTCGGGCGTGAACTGCACGCGGCGCGTGGTCAGGTTCAGGGCCTTCGCCAGGCCCTTCACCAGCTCCGTCTTGCCCAGGCCCGGCAGGCCTTCCAGCAGCACATGGCCGCGGGCGAACACGCCGCAGAGCGTCATCTCCACCAGCTCCTCCTGGCCGAACAAAACGTTGTTCAACGCCTGACGGAGGGCGTCGACGGATGCGGCGGCGGCAAGCAGCTCGGATTCGGAAACAATCGCGTCGGCGGACATCCCGCGCAGTTAAACAGCGGGCCGGTCCGGGCGTCGAGAGGAAAAACTCCCGACGCGGATCAGGCCTGACGCCGCAGGCCTTCGACCAGCTTTTCACCGGCGGCGCGCAGCGTCTCCTCCTTCTTGGCGAAGTGAAGGCGGATGTAGCGGTGCTCGGGCTCGCGGAAAAAGCTGCTGCCGGGCACGCCGGTCACGCCGACCTCGCGCGTCATCCATGCGGCGGCCTCGGTGTCCGTGCTGAAGCCCAGAGGCGAGATGTCGAGCAGCGTGTAGTAGGCGCCCTGCGGCTCGGTGAACTTCAGGCCAGTCCGCCTCAGGAAGCCCAGGAACAGCTCCTTCTTGCGGTCGTAGGCCTGCTGAAGCTCCTCATAATAGCCATCCGCAAACTCCAGCGCGGTGACCGCCGCCTCCTGCAGCGGCGCGGCGGCGCCCACGGTGAGGAAGTCATGCACCTTGCGCGCCCTGGAGATCAGGTTCTCCGGCGCGATGACATGACCAAGCCTCCAGCCGGTGATCGAGTAGGTCTTGGAAAGCGAGCCGCAGCTCAGCGTCCGCTCCCACATGCCGGGCAGCGTGGCAAAGCAGGTGTGCCGGTGCGGGGCGTAAACGATGTGCTCATAGACCTCGTCCATGAGCACGAAGGCGTCGAACTCCTCCGCAAGGCCCGCGATGAACAACAGCTCTTCACGGGTGAAAACTTTGCCGCTCGGATTGGACGGGTTGCAGATCACGATCGCCTTGGCGCCTGCGGCGAAGGCGCGGCGCAGCTCGTCACGGTCAAAGCTGAAGTCCGGCGCGTGCAGCGGCACATGCACCGGCACCGCGCCCGACAGGATGGCGTCGGCGGCGTAGTTTTCATAGAAGGGCGAAAACACGATGACCTTGTCGCCGGGGTCACAGGCGGTCATCATGGACACCATCATCGCCTCCGTGCTGCCGCAGGTCACCACCAGGTGGCGGTCGGGATCGACTTCAAGCCCGGTGAACCGCTGATGCTTGCGGGCCAGCGCCTGGCGAAATCTCGGCGCGCCCCAGGTCACCGCATACTGGTGAAACGGCCCGCGGATGGCCGTGGCAAGCGCATCCACCAGCTCGGCGGGCGGGTCAAAGTCCGGAAAGCCCTGCGCGAGGTTGATGGAACCATGGCGGTTGGACAGGCGCGTCATCTCCCGGATGACGGACTCGGTGAAAACTTCCAGTCGGCGTGCGGGCTGCGGCATGGGGACGGGATCAGGGGTTCAGGAAGCCTGCTTCTTCTCAGCCTTCGTCTTCATGCGGATGTTCAGCATTTCGACAAAGACCGAGAAGGCCATGGCGAAGTAAACGAAGCCCTTCTGGAAATGAACGTGGAAGCCCTCGGCGATCAGCGTCGTGCCGATGAGCAGCAGGAAGGACAGCGCCAGCACCTTCACCGTCGGGTGACGGCTGATGAAGTCGCTCACCGAGCCGGCGAAGATCATCATGAATCCGACGGCGATCATCACCGCGATGACCATCACCATGATGTCGTCCACCATGCCCACGGCGGTGATGACGGAGTCGAGGGAGAAGACGATGTCGAGGATGGCGATCTGGACCAGGATGGCGCCCAGGGCCGCACGGCCGCGTCCGGAGCCGTGGCCCTCCTCCTCATGTCCCTCGACCTTGTGATGCAGCTCCTTGGTGCTTTTCCAGAGCAGGAAGAGGCCGCCGAGTATGAGGATGAGATCCTTGCCGGAGATGTCATGGCCGAGCACCGCGAACAGGGGCTCCTTCAGCTGCATGACCCAGGTGATGCAGAGCAGCAGCAGGATGCGGGTGACCATGGCAAAGGCCAGGCCGAGGAACCGTGCGCGCGGCCGCTCCGCCGCCGGCAGCCTGTCCACCAGGATCGAGATGAACACGATGTTGTCGATCCCCAGCACCACCTCCATCACCGTCAGGGTCAGCAGCGCGATCCAGGCCTCTGGCGAGGCGATCCAGGACATGTCAAAGGGGTTCAGGGCCAGCAGGCAGGGCAGGTCAGTCATGAGAGGGCGCCAGCAATAGAGGAGAGCCGCACGCGTGCAACCTCGCTTCGATGAAACCGGGGTGGAAAATCCCGCGCATTTTAGAGCCGCTGATTTCGCTGACCTCCAGCGCGGGATGACCTCCCTTCACTTTCCTCAGCCCCACAAGGCCTGGTAAACCTGCGCGCCGAGGACGCCGCCGATGAGCGGTCCGACCACGGGCACCCAGGCGTAGCCCCAGTCACAGCCGCCCTTGCCGGCAATGGGCAGGACGAAATGCGCCAGGCGCGGGCCGAGGTCGCGGGCCGGGTTGATGGCGTATCCCGTCGGGCCGCCGAGTGAGAGGCCGATGGCCCAGACGACAAGGCCGACCAGGGCGGGGGCCAGCGCCTTGTCGAAACCGGAGTCGGGAACAAGGTTGGCCGGGGCGAGAAGGGCCTGGACGGCAAGCACCAGCAGCGCGGTTCCGATGATTTCACAAACCAGGTTGGAGCTGCTGTGGCGGATGGCGGGCGCGGTGCAGAAGACGGCCAGCTTGGCATCCGGATCCTCGGTGGCCCGCCAGTGCGGAAGGTAGGCCAGCCAGACCAGCACGGCGCCGGTGAAGGCCCCGGCCATCTGCGCACCGATGAAGGCGGGCACGCTGGCCCAGGCGAACTTGCCGATGCTGGCCATGCCCAGCGTGACCGCCGGGTTCAGGTGCGCGCCGCTCACCGCCACGGTGGCATAAACCGCCACGGCCACCGCACAGGCCCACCCGGCGGTGATGACAATCCAGCCTCCGCCATGCCCCTTCGTCTGCTTCAGGACGACGTTGGCCACCACGCCGTCACCCAGCAGGACAAGGATCAGGGTGCCCAGGAATTCAGCAAGGGGAGCGTTCATGGCTTCGGCAAGTTATGTTTTTGGTTGGGAAAAATCACTGCAGGCTACCGGGCCCTGCGTTTCAGGGCAAGATTGCATCCCCAAAGGCCTCAAAAAGCACCGCAAGCCCAGGCTGCGCCTTGACACAACCGCCTCATGGCCGTGAACGTACGCAGATCATCACGTGTCCCAGGAATACTACATCTCCAAGAAAGGCAAGACCGCAGGTCCGTGCAGCCTCGACGACCTCCGCAATTACCTGGCCTACGGCTCCCTGCGCAGCAATGACCTGGTGATGCGCGCAGGGGACAGCTCCTGGACGCCGCTGCGGATGCTGCCCGAGTTTCAAAACGAGGATGAGGAGGCCATGGTGAGCCAGGTGACCCAGCGCCGGCGCGTGGCACGCTATCGGGATTATCACAAGGTGCCGCCCGCCCTGCGTTCAGGAGTCGTGATCCGGCGGCTGCTCAGCGGCTTCCTGTTCTTCCCGCCGCTGCTTTGGCAGGCCGCCTCCTCCGTGTTCCAGGAGAGGATCTTCCGCAAGGTCACCGACGAGCACGGCTTCCTGAAGACCTGGCCGCGCTGGGTGGAAAAGCTCGTCTATCCGATGCTCGTGCTCAACGCCGCCGTCTGGCTCATCCTGATCTGGACGCTCACCAGCCGTTTCATGCCCATCCTCAGGGAGCTGGCAGGCGTCTTCCGGGACGGCATGACCGACCTGAGAAGCTGGATGGGCCCGTAGGATGACGCGGGAGGAGGAGGGGGCAGGATTTGGTTTGCAGCGCGCCGCCCGCAGCGCATGTCTGCGCCTCCATGAAATCCCGGTGCCTTCTTTCCTGCCTTGCCCTGAGCGCGCTCTGCCATGCCGCGGACAGCCGCCATGACGTCGTCATCTATGGCGGCACCTGCGCCGCCGTCACCGCCGCCGTGCAGGTGAAGCAGATGGGCGGCAGCGTCATCATCGTCAGCCCTGACAAGCACCTGGGCGGCCTCAGCAGCGGCGGCCTCGGCTTCACCGACACCGGCAACAAGGCCGTCATCGGCGGACTCGCGCGCGACTTCTACCACCGCATCTGGAAGCACTACCAAAAGCAGGACGCCTGGACCTGGCAGAAGCAGTCCGAATACGGCAACAAGGGCCAGGGCACGCCCGCCATGGACGGCGAAAACCGCACCATGTGGATCTTTGAGCCGCACGCCGCCGAGCAGGTCTTCGAGGACTACGTTCGTGAGTTTGGCATCGAGGTCATGCGGGATGAATGGCTGGACCGTGACAAGGGTGTGAAAAAAACCGCCGGCAGGATCATCTCCATCACCACCCTCAGCGGCAAAACCTATTCCGGCACCATGTTCATCGACGCCACCTATGAAGGCGACCTGATGGCCGCCGCCGGCTGCGACTACCATGTCGGTCGCGAGGCGAACAGCGTCTACGGCGAAGAGCACAACGGCGTGCAGGTGGGCGTGCTGCATCACCGCCACCACTTCGGCGCCGTGAAGGAGAAGATCAGCGCCTACAAGGTCCCCGGCGACCCAAAAAGCGGCGTGCTGCCGCGCATCAGCACCGAGTTTGCCGGCAAGTTCGGCGAGGGTGACAAACGCGTCCAGGCCTACTGCTTCCGCAGCTGCTACACCAACGTGCCGGAAAACCGCGTCCCCTTCCCCCGGCCCGAAGGCTACGACGCCGGCCAGTACGAGCTGCTGCTGCGCGTGCTCAACACCGGCTGGGGCGAGTTCTTCGAGAAGTTCGACCCCATTCCGAACCACAAGACCGACACGAACAACCACGGCCCGTTCAGCTTCGACAACATCGGTTATAACTACGACTATCCCGAGGCCGGCTACGAGCGCCGCAGGGAGATCATCGCCGAGCACCGCCGCTACCAGCAGGGCCTGCTCTGGTTTGTCGCCAACGACCCGCGCGTGCCCAGGAAGGTTCAGGAGGAGCTGCGCCAGTGGGGCCTTCCCAAGGATGAGTTCAAGGACAACGGCCACTGGAGCCACCAGCTCTACATCCGCGAGGCGCGCCGGATGATCGGCAGCTTCGTCATGACGGAAAACGAGCTGCGCAAAAAGAAACCCACCCCGGACTCCGTCGGCATGGGCAGCTACACCATCGACAGCCACAACGTCCAGCGCTACATCACGCCCGAGGGGGACGTGCAGAACGAGGGCGACATCGGCGTCAGCACGAACGGGCCCTATGAGATCGCCTACGGCTCGCTCGTTCCGAAAAAAGGGCAGGGCGCCAACCTGCTCGTGCCCGTCGCCATGTCGGCCAGCCACATCGCCTACGGCTCGATCCGCATGGAGCCCGTGTTCATGATCCTCGGCCAGTCCGCCGCCACCGCCGCCGTGCTCGCGCTGGGCGGCAGCCTGGACGTGCAGGACCTGCCCTATGAGAAGCTGCGTGAACGCCTGCTCAAGGACGGCCAGATCCTCCACTACACAGGCCCGAAGACATCACGCGGCATCGACCCCGGCAAGGTCGAGGGCATTGTCATGGACGACATGGACGCCAAGGTCACCGGCCACTGGCAGGAAAGCGGCGCCGCCAAGGCCTACATCGGCGACGGCTATCGGCACGACGGCAACGCCAGGGACGGCCAGGGCAGCCTGCGCTTTGAGCCCAAGCTGGAAAAGCCAGGCCGCCACCGACTTCAGCTCGCCTCCCCGCCTAACAACAACCGCGCCACCAACGCCCCCGTCGAGATCCAGCATCAGGGCGGCGTGGAGAGGCTGAAGGTGGACCTGAAGTCACCCAGGCCGGGCGACGGCGTCATCTGGATCGACCTCGGGGAGTTCGACTGCGGCAACGACACCGCCATCACGATCGGCAACTCCGGCGCCGATGGTTATGTCGTCGTCGACGCCGTTCGCTGGCTTCCCGTGAAGTGAACCTTCTTCCGTCCGACGGCCACGCCTCATGAAGAAGCTGCTCTACCTGCCTGCCGCAGTCGCGGTGGTGCTGTTCCTCACCAACCCGGATGAGGCGGAGTTCCGCGAGCACATCCGCCAGAAGCAGGGCATCGCCGGCACCATCGGCATGGCGGTGGCCGACCTGATCTCCGGCGGCAGGAAGGGAGGGGTTCAGCGGGACAACTATTTTGTCGCCAGCCTCTTCTATGTCGGCGGCGACGGCGTGCTGCCGCGTGAAGACATCGCCTGGGGCGTCGCCGGCCACTTCTTTGAACTGAAAAAATGAGCCTCCTTGCCATCATCGCCACCGTCTCGGCTTCCGACGAAATCAATCCGGCCTTCCACAAGCTGGCCCTGTTCAGCTTCAGCGTGGCGGGCCTCTGCGTGCTCGTGGCCGGCGGCCTGAAGCTGTTTCAGGAGCGCCGCCACCGCCTGGGGGCCGCCGTGGCCGCCCTCGGGCTGACGCTGGCCGTGATCGAGTTCAGCTTCGCCTGGTATGTCCGGCACATCGACTTCCAGCCGGTGGCGGGCGACGGCACCCCGGCGAGCCCTTCGATCCTGAAGTCGCTGTTCGTGCCCTTCATGCCGCTGCTGCTCAACGGCGCGCTGCTGCTTGCGCACCTCAGGAGCCGGCCCGAGGACGCAAACGCCAGCCCCCGTGGCAGCGGCCGTTAGGGTGAATGCCCAATATCCATGGGCCAATGACCCAGGAAATCCCAAGGTTCAAGGCGCAAGGGCTGGACTCGCGAGTCGGCTCATTTCTTGCACGCCTCCAGCATGCGTTCACAGGCGGCCTAACCATCGGTGTCATCAAATCAACAAAGCCGCGCCGTGGATGAGATTGAACCTTCGCGCATTGGGCCATTCCCTGGTCATTGGGGCTCGGGCATTGGCCATTCCTTCTCCCGCCTCCCACGCCGTCACGAGCTGAAGCTCATGACTACTTTGCTCAGCCTTGCTTGAACCTTCGCGCATTGGATCATTCCCTGGTCATTGGGACTCGGTCATTGGTCATTCCTTCTCCCGCCTCCCACGCCGTCACGAGCTGAAGCTCATGACAACCTTGCCGCCGCAAGGCCTAATGAACTGTGCCGCCGCGTGAGGCGATCTTCTCGCGCGCCGCCTCGACGGGAACATGACGCGGCGTGTTCGCGGCGAGACCCTGGGGCCGCGCCCAGCGGATGCCGTTGGCAATCACGCGCCGCACGTCCGGATGATGATAGATCGGGTACACCTCATGACCGGGGCTGAAATAAAAGATGCGCCCGCTGCCACGTGTCCAGGTGGCGCCGCTGCGAAAAACCTCGCCGCCCTGGAACCAGGAGACAAAGACCAGCTCGTCCGGCGTCGGGATGCCAAAGGGCTCGCCGTACATTTCCGACTGCTCGATCTCGATGCAGTCGCCCAGACCCTGGGCGATGGGGTGGCCAGGGTTGACGACCCAGACACGTTCACGCTCGCCAGCCTCGCGCCAGCACAAGGCGCAGCTGGAGCCCATGAGCCGCTTGAAGACCTTCGACCAGTGGCCGGAATGCAGCACGATCAGGCCCATGCCCGCGATGACCCGCTGCTGGACACGGCTGACCAGAGCGTCACTCACCGCATCATGCGCCGCATGGCCCCACCAGAGCAGCACATCGGTGCTCTCCAGCACCGAATCCGGCAGGCCCTGTTCGGGTTCATCCAGCGTGGCGGTGCGAACCTGCATGTCCGAATGCACGGACAGCGCCTCCTGCAGGGCGCCATGAATGCCGTATGGATAAACCTCGGCCACGGCGGCGTTCTGGCGCTCGTGGACAAACTCGTTCCAGACAGTGACGCGAATCGGGGCGGTGTTCATGGCAGCCGGGGATTCAGGCGCGGCTGAGGCGCGTGACAAGCCCGGAGCGGATGTTTTCAACGCTGATCACCGGCGCGGTCTCCAGGCGTCCGTAGGCCGGTGACGCACGGCATTCCTCCAGGGCAATCACGGTTTCACCAGGCGCCTGCAGGCTGAGCAGCCAGCTCCTGCCGGCGCGGCGGAGACGCAGGGTCGTGCCCTGGACTCCAGGCACCTCACGCACCTCCGTGCCCGGAGCCAGCACCCAGCGCACGGCAAAGGAACACTGGGCCGCCTCCGTGTCGTGGATCTCCAGAACCTCGTCCATGCGCCTGACCTGACGCTGAAACGCATGCCCTTCATGAGTCAGGCGAGCCTGGGCGACACTGCCATCCACGCTCAGCCTCGGTGTCGCATGTGGCGCGACTTGAAGGAAGGGCCCCAGTCGGCGCGGCGTACGGAACCCGGCGGGGTGTGGCCTCGGTCCGTTGTGGGCGTTCCAGGCGGCAAGCTCGGCGCGCAGTTCAGGATGACCGTGGTAGCCCCCGGTTCCAGGGTCGATGAGCAGGGCAAGATCGCCATCCCAGACCGAGACGTGCAAGGCATCGGCATGGCCATGCGCGGCCAGGGGGCCGAAGCCCAGCGGGGATGCGTCGAGCCGCGCCACCCAGCCATGGCTGCGCAGCACCGCCAGGCCCGAACTGGGAAAGGCCTGCCATTCCGGCACGGTCAACCCGGTGGTGAAGATGCGTGAGGCCGGCATCGGCGGAGGGCCCAGCCACCAGTTCATCGCGCCATAATCGCCAAGCAGCCAGGCCCGCATCTCCTCCATGCCGTTTGCCCGGATCAGGGCCAGCGGCAGGACGATCGCGTCGTCGCTGTCGCCAAAGTCCCAGGCCTCGCGCCCCTGGCCCAGCGCCAGCAGGCAGCGTGCGGCCAGGGCCAGCCGGTCATGCACCTCGCCGGCGCGGCAGCCGACGGCGCGCACGGCCTGCCAGGCCAGGTCAAAGGCGAACGCATGATAATGCAAAGCTTGTTCGCGCGAGCCGCCGTCGGGGGCAAACTGGCGCAGCACCTCGCGCCCGAGAATCTCCCAGGCGGCCTCGGCGCTGCAGGTCAGGCGTGCCAGGGCAGGCCAGCGGGAAACTGCGAGCACCAGGGCGGCAAGCTCTCCCAGGAGATGATTGTTTGCCGAAGATCCCCGGGAACGATGCCGCCAGATCCAGCCCGCATGCACGGCGACGACACGGCGGCGCAGCGCGGACTGATGATCCCGCATCGAATGCCCCTTCGCCACCTGGCCGGCGGCCCAGGCGGTGACAAGGGCGTCAAACCACACGAAATTGATCAGGCGCAGCGCCGCCTCGAGCGGACTTGTCCAGTTGATGCCCGTGCCCGGCGGATTGCGCTCGCACCAGTCCTCAATCCAAAGCTGCGAAGCGCGGATCGCGTCCGCATCATCATTGATCCAGCCATGCATGGCCAGACGTGTCATTTCCGTCCAGCGGTTGATCTCCCAGATGCTGCGCGCATCCGCCCCATCGGGAAGATGGCGGTGGTTGATCAAGCGCGAAGGCGTGTCATGGGCGATGACGACGCCACAGACAGGATCGCGATGCCAGCAGGGCGGCGCTCCGACCTCCACCTCGCGCCAGCCAAACAGCTGCCAATGACCTGCCAGCAGGCGCTTCGCATCGTCAGCAAGCTGGATGCGCAGGGCCGCGGGAGCGGTGGCCCGGTCAGGCAGACGCGGCACAAGATCAGCCGCGTTGGCAATGTCGAGCGTGGCGCAGCGCCGGAGAAAGCCGGCATCGTTGAGCCCCCTCCATCGGTCGGCCAGCCTGTGGACCACCTCCCCGGGGCTCATGGCCCGAAGCCGGTGGACATACCATGCGAGCTGCGACATCCGACCCTTTGTAGGCCGTGTTTAGGAACAGGCAAGGCGCTGTATGTGCTTCCATGTGTCGCAACTCTGATAATGCTGGGACTTCGAGGCCGAGGTGTCGATTGACGCAGGACGAGGTCCTTGTTTAAAGCTGGCGACAGCTGCCGGGGATGGTCCGTGTTCCGTGCCCGCAAGCTCCTCCGCCCTGCCATGAAAGCACTCCTGATTGCCTGCCGGTGGTTCGCCCTTGCGCTGATATTTTCCGCCCTGACCGGCTGCCGACTGCCGCCGGAAATGAGTCCGCAGGACACAACCGTCAGGCGTGCTGAATCCGCCACAGGCGGAAGCCTGTTCGCCGGCGCCTGGGAGCTTGGGCTCTCTTCCAAATCCTCCACCATCAACCAGGTGGCGCGCATGTTCGCCGGACTGCCCGGCTCCTCCGCCTCCCTGCATCATCAGCAGCAGATGGAATCCCTCTGGCGCACCCATGAATGGCACCGCGGCGCGAAAGTGCGCGCCTGGGCCGCCTCGGAAATCGCCGACCTGCAGGGGCATCGCGCGCTGTTCTACCCCTTCAGCGGCCCGGACTACCTCTTTGCCCATGAGCTCTTTCCCCATGCGGAAACCTATGTGCTCTGCGGCCTGGAGCCCGCCGAACCCCTGCCTGACCTGCAAAGCCTGTCCGATGGGGAAATCGCCGCCGGCCTGGACTCGCTTCGCCGCGCCTTGGACAGCATCATGAACGCCGGCTACTTCATCACCGTGGACATGCGCCGCGACCTGCAGTCGAGCCGGTTCCGCGGGGTGCTCCCCGTGCTGCTCACCTTCCTGGCCCGCACGGGCGCCACGGTGGAAAGCGTGGACATCGTGCGCATCGACGCCTCCGGCAACGCCGTCCTGGCAGGCACCTACCAGGGCGCGGCCCCTGGCCTGATGATCCGCTTTCACCAGGGCTTCGGCGGCATAAAACGGCTGTTTTACTTCCGCCAGGACCTGTCCAACTCCGGCACCCGCCCCGGCGGCCCCTTCCTGACCTTTGTGTCCAAGCAGGGTTATCCACCCGCCCTGGTCAAAAGCGCCTCCTACCTGATGCATGGCGACTCCTTCTCCACCATCCGGAACCATCTTGTGCGCAGCACCAGCGGCCTTGTGCAGGATCCTTCCGGCGTGCCCTGGCGCACGCTCGCCGGCAGCGGCCTGTCACTATCCCTGTATGGCAGCTACCAGGGCACCATTGGCATTTTTTCCCAGCAGCAGCCGGACCTGGTCAGCGCCTACCGCAGCGGCCGCTACCCGGCGCATCCCGTGGACTTTGGCTTCGGCTACCTCTACCAGCCGGAGCGCACCAGCATCATCGTTGCCAGGCCGAGGTAAGCCCCGCAGGATGGATTGGAGGCGGCAGACCTCCATCAACTTCCCCGACAGCGTGGCTTGCCACCCCCGCACAGCCCGCTATGACTGGCGGCCCGCCGGGCAGGTTTCCCGAAAATCCTTCCGGTGGACCTCCCCCAACCATGTCCCTCTCCCCTGAAAGCCCCGTGGCCGTCCTTTGCAGTGGCGGCGATGCCCCTGGTATGAACGCCTTCCTGCGCGCCGTGGTGCGCCTGGGGCTCAACCGGCACCAGATCCCTGTCTATGGCATCCGTGACGGCTACCGCGGCCTGGTCCGCGCCGCCCGCCAGGTCAACAGTGACGCCGACGCCCTCTACCGCCTGAAGCAGGAGATCGAGCGCAACATCGGCAACCGCGGCCTGATCGACGCCCAGCAGTGCATCATCCAGATGGACCACGCCAGCGTCTCCGGCATCATGGGCAAGGGCGGCACCATCCTCGGCTCCGCACGCTGCCTCGACTTCCACAAGCCCGAAGTCCGCCGCGAAGTCATCGAGCTTCTGGGCAAGCTCGGCATCCGCGCCCTCATCGTGAGCGGCGGCGACGGCTCCCTGACCGGCGCCCGGCTGCTCGCCGAGGAAAGCGGCCTGCGCATCATCGGCGTTCCCGCCACCATCGACAACGACCTGCAGTTCACCGAAATGTCCCTCGGCGTTGACACCGCCGTGCACACCCTGGTCTGGGCCGTCGATCACTTCATTGACACCGCACGCAGCCACCGCCGCGTCATGGTCCTGGAAACCATGGGCCGTGAGAGCGGCGACCTCGCCCGCATGGCAGCCCTGGCCTCAGGCGCGGAAATGGTCATCACCCCGGAGGGCGGCGCCCTCACCGAGGAGCGCATGCGCGGCCTTGCCGAAAAAATCGAAGGCGCCATGACCCGCGGCCGCGGCCACGCCATCGTCCTCATCGCCGAGGGAGTGAAGTTTGAGCCCGGGCAGAAGCGCAACGGCGCCTATGTCCTGCGCGACGCCTTCCAGGCCTACTTCCAGCGGGAAGGCGCCCCCTTCCCTGACCTCGAGGTCCGCCCCTCCGTCCTTGGCCACCTCCAGCGCGGCGGCCACTCCACTCCGGGCGACTGCATCCTTGCCGCCCGTTTTGCCGAAGAGGCCTGGAAGGCGCTGCTGGATCCCAAGGGCATCAACGGCATCACCGCCCTGCGGTATAACAAGGTGGAGATTGTGCCCTTCGGCTGCCCAGACCTCCCCGAACGCGCCATCCACTCCCGGGCCATGGACGCCCTGCACGACGACCTCGCCAACTGGTAGGAGACGGGCAAACAAGGCCGGGATTCTGGCAGGGCTTACGCATCAATTCGGCTGGTGATTGTATCTCATGGTCTCAGTGACAGGATTCGCAGGATAAACAGGATTTTTCAGACCTGTTCATCCTGCCCATCATGTGGATCCTGTCGAAAAAACCCCTTCCTCACTTTGATGCCCAAGCCCTGAGATTCTGCCGCAGTGGCTACAGGGGCGGGTTGCACCCCGGAAAAGGGGCGCTAACCTCCGCGCCCCGTTTCTCCCCCGAATCACCATGTGGAAAGGCCGTTTCTCCCAGCCCACCAGCCAGCTCGTGCAGAGCTATGGCGAGTCCGTGTCCTTTGACTGGCGGCTCTACGCCCACGACATCCGCGGCAGCATCGCCCACTCCAAGGGCCTGCTGAAGGCCGGCATCATCACCGCCGACGAACAGTCCCGGATTGAACAAGGCCTGCTCGAAATCCGCCACGAGATCGAAACCGGCAACTTCGAGTGGAAGGAATCCCTCGAGGACGTGCACATGAACATCGAGGCCGAGCTGACCCGGCGCATCGGCCCGGCAGGCGCCAGGCTGCACACCGCCCGCAGCCGCAACGACCAGGTCGCCACCGATGTCCGCCTTTACACCCGCGACGCCGTGGACAGCCTCATCGCCCTGATCCAGGGCCTTCAGCGTGCCTTGATCGAGGCCGCCGAGCGCTCCGGAGGCGCCGTCGTGCCCGGTTACACCCACCTCCAGCGCGGCCAGCCCGTCCTCTTCGCCCATCATCTGCTCGCCTATGTGGAGATGCTTTCCCGTGACGCCGCACGACTCCAGGACGCCCGCAAACGCATCGACGTCATGCCCCTCGGCTCCGGGGCCCTTGCCGGCAGCACGATCCTCCTCGACCGCGAATACGTGGCCTCCCAGCTCGGCTTCGCCTCCGTCACCCAAAACTCCATGGACGCCGTCAGCGACCGCGACTTCGCGGCGGAGGTGCTTTTCGCCATCGCCCTCTGCGGCGTGCATCTCTCCCGGCTGAGCGAGGACGTCATCCTCTGGTGCAGCGCCGAGTTTGGCTTCATCACCCTCAGCGACGCCCACACCACCGGCTCGTCGCTCATGCCGCAGAAAAAGAACCCGGACGTCGCCGAACTCACCCGCGGCAAGTCCGGCCGCCTTGTCGGCAATCTCATGGCCCTGCTGACCCTGCTCAAGGGCCTGCCCATGACCTACAACCGCGACATGCAGGAGGACAAGGAGCCCCTGTTTGACAGCATCGACACCCTCAAGGCCGCGCTGGCCGTGTTCGCCGAGATGATCGCCGGCATGGAGGTCAACGAAGCCCGCACCCGCGCCGCCACCAGCGACCCGATGCTGCTTGCCACCGACCTCGCCGACTACCTGGTGAACCATGGCGTGCCCTTCCGTCAGGCCCATGAGGTCATCGGCAAGCTCGTCGCCCACAGCCTCGCGGAAAAAACCGCCTTTGCCGACATCCCGCTGGCGAAGTACCAGGAATTCTCCCCCGCCTTTGAATCCGACCTCTTCGCCTGCCTGAACCTCGAAACCGCGCTCGCGGCCCGACAGGCCGTCGGCGCCCCCTCGCCCAAGAACGTGGCCGCACAGATCGCACGCTGGAAGGAGGCGCTTTCGTGAACTCCGCAGGCGGGGCAACCCTCCAGGCTGCTCAGGAAGCAAGGCCGAAGAGCTGCGACTTCCCGCTCTTCCATCAGCAGGCCCGTCCAGGCTGGAGCACGGTGAGGGAAGAACGTGTGTTCGACAACCCGCATGTCGGCGTCAACCAGGTGGAAGTGCTGACACCCCATCGCCGAGAGCAGCCTGTGCCCTGGCTCGTCGTCACGCGCAAGGCCGCCGTCGCCATCGCCCCCGTCACGGAGTCGGGCGACTTTGTCCTGATCCGGCAGGAGCGCATCCCGGTCGCCGAAGAGTGCCTGGAATTTCCCGCCGGCCAGATTGACTGCGCGGTCACCGACATCACCTGTGAAACGATCCGCGAAACCGCCCTACGTGAACTGGCCGAGGAAACCGGCTACGCCCTCGCGTCAGGCGGCAGGCTGGAGCCCCTCGGCTGGTTCCTGCCCTCGCAAGGTTTCACCGACGAACACGTTTACCTTTTCAAAGCGGAGCCCGTGCGCGTCGCCGGCCAGCCCTCACCGGATGGCAGCGAGCACATCAGCCCCGCGCGGCTTGTCAGCCCGGGAGAACTGCGGAGGATGATCGCTGCCAGTGAGATCACCACCGCCCTGACGCTGGCACTCTATGCGCGGATGGCGGCCAAGGGATCGATCTAACCCCGTCTGCAACGCACCCGTTTTTCATCACCGATATGTGGCAAGGCCTCCTGACCAAAGTCTTCAAAGCCCGCGAGAAGATCGCCCTGAACCTCAATCCCCAGGACGAGGAGAAACCCTTCCTCGACCACCTTGAGGACCTGCGAAGCATGCTGGTGCGCATCGCCGTCACGCTCCTGGTCTGCGTGCTCGGCACCTTCGTCTTCAACAAGCAGCTCACGGACATCGTGCTGCTGCCCTATCAATGGGCCGGGGACACCGCCAAGGTCACCATCCTGCAAAATGCGACCGACGCCGGCCAGCCGCCCCCCGTGGTGGAGTTCCGCAAGCCGAGCACGCGCACCCCGCAGGAAGGCTTCATGGCCTCCGTCAACGTCTCCATGATCGCCGCCGTGATCATCAGCTTCCCGCTGCTCCTGCTGTACCTCCTTCAATTCATCCTCCCGGGGCTGAAGGACACGGAAAAGAAGGTGCTGTTCCCGGCTCTTGCCGTGGGCTTTGGCCTCTTTCTCACCGGCGTCACCTTCTCCTACTCCATGGTGCTTCCACGCGCCCTGGACTTCTTCTTCGTCTGGAACTTTGACCATGGCTTCGAAAGCACCTGGATGCTCGGCGACTACATCACCTTCGCCACGCGCTTCATCCTCATCTTCGGCATCAGCTTCGAGCTGCCCGTGGTCGTCATGGCCCTCGTGAAGCTCGACTTCCTCTCCTACAAGCTGATGAAGACCACGCGGAAGCACGCGATCATCGCCATCGCCATCTTCTCCGCCGTCATCACCCCCACCCAGGACGTGCTGACCCTGCTGCTCCTCGCAGGCCCCCTCTACATCCTCTATGAAATCTGCATCTGGCTGGCCTACTTCATCGAGAAGAAGGACCGCGAGGCCTTCCCCGAATATTACGCCCAGATCGAGAAGGACGAGAAGGAGCTCGAGAAGGAGGTGAAGGACGACTGGGACAACGAAAACTACAACCCCTGGTTCTCCGAGGACGATTCCACCGAAAAGGATCTTGAGGACGAATACCAGCGCCCGCCACGCCCCTCCGCGCCGCCGCCCGAGATTGAAAAGGCCTCCAACACCGTGGCCATGAGCGACCCTGTCGATGAAGGCGAGGACCAGGGCTCCGTCATGCCCGACGAAGAAGAGCTGCCACCTTCCCAGGAGCCTGCGGCCGCTGAAAAAACCACCGAGGAGCTCGCCCGCGAGGACGAGGAGCGCAGCGGCAACCCCCCACCTCCCGTCGCCTGATTTCCTGCCATGTCCGCCAACGACCCGCTCAATGCCATCGAGGCTCGCATCCTCGGCTGCCTTCTTGAGAAGGAGATCACCCTGCCGGATTACTACCCGCTGACGCTCAACGCCCTCACCGCCGCCTGCAACCAGACGACGAACCGTGAGCCTCTGATGAACCTGGATGACAACCAGGTCCGACGCGCCCTGGACTCCCTGAAAGCCCGGGGCTGGGTCTTTGAAATCAGCATCGTCGGCGCCCGGGTGAACAAATACCGCCACAATGTGAAGGCACGCCTTCCCGGCCTGGCGCATCCGGCCATCAGCCTGCTCTGCGTACTCCTTCTGCGTGGCGAGCAGACCCTCGGCGAACTCCGCCAGCGCACCGAACGCCTGCAAAGCTTTCCCGATCTGCCGGCTGTCGAGGCGGAGCTGATGAAGCTCATCACCTACAGCGAAGGCCCCCTGGTCGCCTGCCTGCCGGCCGGCCCGGGACGTCGCGTCGCCCAGTATGCCCAGCTCCTGACAGGCGAACCCGCCTCCGGCCTGGCCCCGAAGGAAATCATCCAGTTTGCCTCCCCGGCCGCAGATCCCGCCGCCTACGGCAGCCTGCCTGAATTTCCCCAGGCAGCCTATTCCGCACCTGTCTATCCGCCGTCGCCTCCCACGGTGCCGCTTTCACCTCCCACACCCTTTGCCGTGGATGACCAGGGCTGGCGACAGCGCATGGAGCTGGAAATCGAAATCCTCAAGGCCCAGCTCAACCGGCTCAAGGTGCGCCTTGGCGTGGAGGATTAGGACTGAAGCAACCGCGGCGAACGGGCGGTTGAAATTCGAAGTTCGAAGTTCGAAACCCGACACCCAAACACTGCATTCGGACTTCGGACTTCGGACTTCGGACTTCGGACTTCGGACTTCGGACTTCGGACTTCACTCAAGGCTTCCCCAGCAGCCCCAGCACCGTCGCCGTCATCGCCCGCACCCCCGTGGTGATCGTCGGTTCAGGCTCCGGTTTGAAATAAGGGGAATGCAGGGAGGGCAGCGTGGTCCCTTTCGCCCGGGCATCCTCGACCGCCGCAGGAGCCTGCGTGCCCAGCCAGAACATGCACAGCGGCACCTTCTCCTTCGTCAGGCCATATTCAGCGAAATCCTCCGCGCCCATCACCGGCTCACGCGTCAGCACGTTGGACTCACCCAGCTCCGCCTCGCAGTGCCTGCGCACTTCCGCACACAGGGCCGGCTGGTTGTAAAGCGCGGGCGCCTGGTCGTCCGACACAATCACCTCAGGCATCTTTTCCGCAGGCATGCCCGCCGACTCCGCCTGGGCTTTGACGATGCGCCGGATGGACTCGATCAGGCGCTTCCGCGTCTCCGTCTTGTAACTCCTCAGGGTCAGCTGCAGGCGCACCTCGTCGGAGATGATGTTGCTCTTGGTGCCGCCATGAATGCTGCCCACGGTGACCACCGCAGGATCCCCCGGACGCACCTCGCGGCTGACAATCGTCTGCAGCGCCAGCACGATCTGCGAGGCGAGCACGATGGGATCCTTGGTCAGATGCGGCATGGAGCCATGACCGCCCACGCCCTTCACGACAATCTCCACGCTGTCCACATTCGCCAGCGCATACCCTTCAACGATGCCAATCGTGCCATGCGGAATGTCCGAGGCGCAGTGCAGGGCCACCGCCTTGTCAGGCCTGGGAAACTTGGAGAACAGGCCCGCGCGCAGCATCAGCCGCGCCCCCAGCACACGCTCCTCGGCATGCTGGCCGATCATGACCAGCGTGCCGCGCCACTGCGGCTTCAGCCTGGCAAGCAGCCGCGCCGTGCCGACAAAGCTGGTCATATGGATGTCATGGCCGCAGGCATGCATGACGCTCACCTCGCGGCCCAGGTCATCCTTCACCACCTTCGTGCTGGCGTAAGGCGCGCCGGTCTGCTCCTTCACCGGCAGCGCATCCAGGTCCGTGCGCACCAGGATCACCGGTCCCTCGCCGTTTTTCAGCACGCCGACCAGGCCGTTGCCACCCACCTTCTCCGTCACCTCAAAGCCTGCGGCGCGCAGCTCCCGGGCGATCCTCGCCGCCGTCTCCACCTCATGCAGAGACAGCTCGGGACTGGCATGCAGCTCCTGGTAAAGGCCGGCCAGCGAGGGCAGCTCCGCCTTCACGAGAGACTCGATGCCGGGGTCCGCGGCGGAAAGGCGGAGGCCGCACAGCAGCAGGGGAAGGAGAAGTTTCATGCTTTTTGTTGGGTGTGGCGCGGACGGAAGTCAGGGGATCAGTTGAACCCAGCACCGGACATGCTACGCACGGATGTGCCCGCCTCTACCGCCACTGTCATCTATCCGCTCATCGCGGCCCTGTTTTATGCCTTCGGGGCCCTGGTGCTGAAGCGGTCCAGCGACCTCGGCGTGGGCCTCTGGCGAACCACCTTTGTGGCCAACCTCATCGTTGCCGCGCTTTTTTCCCTGCTCTGGCTCATGGGCGGGCCGGAGGTCGAGCGCGAGCTGCTCTGGCAGCCGGGCGTCATCGCCCTCTGCCTGTTCGTCGGCCAGCTCGCCCAGTTCCTGGCCCTGGAGAAGGGCGATGTCTCCGTGGCGGTGCCGGTCTTCGGCCTGAAGGTGGTCATCGTCGCCTTTCTCACCCCGCTTTTGACCGGGGACGCCGTCAGCGCAAAAACCTGGGCCGCCGCCCTGCTGAGCGTCCTGGGCATCACCTTCCTCAACCGCAAGGAAGGCGGAAGCCACCCGCGCGGGCTGGTCATCACCCTCGTCGCCGGTGGCATCGGCGCCTTCGCCTTCGCCATCTTTGACGTCCTGGTGCAGAAGTGGGGCCCCTCCTGGGGGGCCACCCGCCTCCTCCCCTGCATCTTCTGGATCAACGCCCTGCTTTCCTTCGGCCTCATCTTCCGCTTCACAGCCCCCCTCAGCGCCATCCCCCGCCAGGGCTGGGCCTGGCTCTCCGGCGGCTCGGTGCTTCTCGGCACCCAAAGCATGATCTTTGTCAGCACCCTCGCCGTCTATGGCAGGGCCACGTCCGCCAACATCGTCTATGCCTCCCGCGGCCTGCTCAGCGTCGTTCTGGTCTGGATGATCGGCCATTGGTTCATGAACCAGGAACGCCATCTCGGAGCCAGGGTCTTCCGCTGGAGGCTGTTTGGCGCCGCCCTGATGCTCAGCGCCATCGTCCTGGTGGTGGCCTGATACAATCAATCTCCCCGGACAATAAGAGCGCTGACTTTCCCCTTGCCGCAGGCCCGGGCCTGCGAATCATCGCCGCTCCCATCTCCCCCTCCATGAGCAAGTCCCCCATCACTGTCTCCGTGACCGGCGCCGCCGGCCAGATCGGCTACTCCCTCCTCTTCCGCATCGCCTCTGGCGCCCTCTTCGGCCCTGATCAGCCGGTCAAGCTCCGCCTCATTGAAATCCCTGACGAGAAGGCCATGAACGCCCTCAAGGGCGTCTGCATGGAGCTCGATGACTGCGCCTTCCCCCTGCTGCACGGCATCACCCCCACCTCCGACATCAACGAGGGCTTCGCTGGCACCAACTGGGCCATCCTCGTCGGCTCCGTCCCGCGCAAGGCAGGCATGGAACGCAAGGACCTCCTCAGCATCAACGGCAAGATCTTCACAGGCCAGGGACAGGCGATCGAGAAAAACGCCGCCAGTGATGTCCGCGTCCTCGTCGTCGGCAACCCCTGCAACACCAACTGCCTCATCGCCATGAACAGCGCGAAGAGCATCCCCTCCGACCGCTGGTTCGCCATGACCCGCCTCGATGAAAACCGCGCCAAGAGCCAGCTCGCCACCAAGGCCGGCGTCCTTGCCAGCAGCGTCAGCAACCTCGCCATCTGGGGCAACCACAGCGCCACCCAGTATCCCGACTTCTTCAACGCCAAAATCAACGGCACGGCCACCACGGACGTCATCAGCGACCACGACTGGCTGAAAGGCGACTTCATCAAGACCGTCCAGCAGCGCGGCGCCGCCATCATCGCCGCCCGCGGCCTTTCCAGCGCCGCCTCCGCCGCCAACGCCGCCTGTGACACCGTCCGCAGCCTCACCAGCCCCACGCCTTCCGGAGACTGGACCAGCGTCGCCGTTTGCAGCGATGGCAGCTATGGCATCGAAAAAGGACTCATGTTCTCCTTCCCAATCCGCACCGACGGCAGCAAGTGGGAAATCGTCCAGGGTGTGCCGGTCAACGAATTCAGCCAGGCCAAGATCAAGGCCACCGAGGATGAACTCAAGGAAGAACGAGCCGCCGTCGCCGAGCTGGGTCTGATCTGATGACCCTCTGCCGGTTGATCCCGTCAAAAACGAAGGGCAGACGTTTGCGTCTGCCCTTCTTGTTGGGGATTGATACAGTCGACGTGCCTCAGTTTTTTGGCTCACCTGCCAGGAGTTTCTCCGGCGGCAGGGAGGCGACACTGCTTTTCAGCTCCCGGCCCGGCTTGAAGCGAACCGTACAGCGGTCAGGAATGCGAACTTCAGCGTCAGGCTTGTTGGGATTGCGCCCAATTTTCGCCTTCGATACGCGAACTTCAAACGTGCCAAAAGTGCGGAAGGTCACATCATTGCCTTCAGCCAGCCTTTTTCCGACGAGGTCAATGAACGCGTCGACCATCTGCGCCACATCTGCTTGACTTAGACCTGTTTGGTCGCTCAGGTCTGATACAATTTCTCGCTTGGTGATAGTTGCCATGGTTCCGGGGGGGGTGGATGAAGTTGACTTTTCATAATGCACTTCGCAAGCCAATCCTTGCATCATAAAGACTATTATCCGGTATTCAAATCACCCGAACCGAGCGAAAAAGGTAAACATTACTAAACTGTTAAACGTTACACCCATTCAATGATCGGGCATTTTCCTCATACGATTTCCGCGCAACAGACCGGGCCGCAGAAACAATATGATTGCATGCTTCCATGCATAGCAGGGGGATGGCACGCTTTTCATTCAACCCCTTCGGCACCCCGCCCGCAGCACTCGAAAGCTTCTCCATCGCAGCCCCGTGGAATGACTGCCCTTCATTCAAGCTGAACACAATACGACGCAGGCAATGGGTGGAAGTCCGGCACTTCGATCCAATGATTTCACAAGCCTGCTCATCCGTGATGTTGTTCGCAAAGCGGTACATCCCCGTTTGCCTTGCTAACAGGTTGCGCAATGGCACCGGCCGCAGGGCGCCCTGCTCCTCGGCCTGGGCAAGCCCAACTGCCGCCGGATAAAAGAATTCCAGCGCCAGGAGCAGATTTTCCACTCCTGTCAGATTCAACTGCCAACCCCGCCGCAGGTCCGGAGCTGTCTTGATCGGCCGGAACGCACCCGCTTCATTGTGACGTGCCAGCTCACGCGCCGCCTCCACGGTTGCATGCACCTGCAGGCCTGTGGAATTCTCGTCATCCAGATGGCAGAGGCTGAAGGACTCCCCCTGCCTGCGAATCAAAATCTGGCCGATGACATCCCTGCCTTCATCCAGCCACTTCAACATCACCTGCCTTCTCGACGAAATCGTTTTTTCCGTCGAATCCGTGAATAGTCCGGCTGTCCCATGCCGCTCGTCGAAATCCGCCACCTGATCCAGGATGACCTCCGCCATCAACGTCTCGGTGCCGATCGCCTGGCTGTAATAAAGCTGCCGGCCGCGCAGCGGAATGGGATTGTGCCTGAACACATCCATCTCGCTCATGGCGCGTCCCGGCTCCTGCTCAATCCCCAGCAGCACCGGAATGTCCTGGAAGCTGTGCAGACCGTCCGCGATAAAGAACGGCACGACCACCACGTTTGCCGCTGTCGTCAGCTTGTCCCAGTCGGCCACCAGCGGCGCTTCTTCCATGTAGGCATCGATGACCTCGGCAAAGCCATGGTTTCCCTCCCGGATGAGCTTCACCTGGTCCTGAATCGCCTTGGTGCTGTTTTCATTCAGATTGGTGCCATGGCCGACAATCACCAGGCTTGTTTCAGAACGCGGCACCCCGGCGGCGACTTCATCCGCCCTCTGCAAAAGAAGACGCGTCATGTTCGGATGCACCCCGACGGGATCACAATAAAAAATCATGCGCCCATCCCGTCGCGTCACCGGCCCGTTCAGCCGCAGTTCCCTGGGCAGCACCTGCTGGCAAAAGTAACCTTCACTGATGAAATTGGGCACCACATAGATGACCTCACTCTCCACCGACTCAAAAACCTCGGTCATCGAAGGCTCCTCCTTCCAGAAGCAGCAGGCCACCTCCCGGAACAGGCCTCGCGCCCGAATGTTGTCTGCATGCTGATGGGTCGGGGCGCTGGAATCGGGGTTCACCGTCGAGCCGTGTCCCGCGATGATCAGGGCCGCACGGGAATGAATTTCGGAAAGGGTCTTCAAAGAGGATGGGTGGTTGTTAAACAGTCATTATGCACGGCCTTCATGCTGCGGACGCATTTATCTTCACAAACAGGATGCAAGCCTCTGCTACGCCGTCCCTGACAAGCTTTACTTCTCGCAGATATCCTCCCTGCTCCTGATCTCCGCAGATTGCTTTCTGCAAAGTTTATTATGGTAATTATGGTTCGCTTGGCTAAATTTGTCAGCATTCATGCTCCGCAGGCATTTCACCCTTCCCTGGTTTTGGCACGCCCCGCTTCTGGGGCTGCTCGCCTGCGTTTTGAGCCTCCCTCCGGCCAAGGCCATTGTTCTGTACGACACGGCCAATCCCCTCGACAACACCGGCGCCCCCAACGGCATTTACCAGAACAGCGGCTGGGAATGGCAGGGCAAATATGGCTCCTTTCTCGGCACGATGATCGGTGAGCAGTATTTCATCACCGCTCAACACATTGGCGTTCAAGGAACGGGGACGTTTGTCAGCACGGCGGGCTTCAACGGCGTCGGAGATGTCACCTATACCATTGACAGTGCTGCAAACGGCGGAACCGGCTACTGGAACATCGCAGGCACCGACCTGCGAATCTTCAAGATCAACGAAACCTTTTCGTCATGGGCGCCCATCTACACGGGCGGTGGGGAGATCGGATCCACCCTCGTCACCTTTGGGCGCGGCGGGGCCCGCGGGGCGGAAGTGACGCTGGGGCCGGAGCTGCACGGCTGGCTGACCACCGGCAGCGACGGCGTGGCCCGATGGGGCGCCAACCAGGTGGACAACATCTTCACCAGCGGTGTCGGAGACCTTCTTGCTGCTGAATTCAGCGCCAGCCCCGGACAAAATGAAGCCACGCTCTCCGTGGGTGACTCAGGAGGCGGACTGTTCATCAAGGTCGGTGCCCAATGGTATCTGGCAGGCGTCAACTATGCCGCCGACGGCCTCTTCGACACAAACAACACGGCTGGCGACTTTTCCGAGTTCAACGCAGCCCTCTTCGACAAGGGCGGTTTTTACGAAGGCACCGACGGCACCGGCTGGACCTTCCATTCCGACACGCCCTTTGACAAACCCACGCAGTTTTACGCCTCCAGGATCTCCACAAGCTCGGCCGAGATCCTGACGATCATCACGCCCGTGCCCGAACCTGGCGGGCTGGTTTTGATCGGCATCACCAGCATCGTTCTGCTCCGCCGTCGGCGAAGGGGTGTCAGGATCGATTTTTGAGTTCGGCAAACACCAGCCTGCCGGCCGTGGTCGGCAGCACACTCGAAATCACCACCGCCACCGTCTGCCCCACGAATCCCACCGCCTGGTTGACGACGATCATGGTGCCATCGGCCAGATAGCCCACCGCCTGATGCCTGTCCTTGCCGGGCTTGACCAGGCTGAGCTCAAGCTCATCCCCCGGGGCGAGCTGAGGCTGCAACGCCATGACAAGGTCATTCAGGCTGAGAACCGTGATGCCACGCAGACGGGCCACCTTGGCCAGGTCTTCATCATTGGTCAGAAGCCTAGCGTTGAGCTGGCGCGCAAGGTGGGCCAGGCGGGCGTCCACGGACAGGTCGTCACGCTTTTCCCAGGACTCAGGCTCAAACACGGAAAGCCGAACCTGGGGCATGCTCCGCAGCTTCTCCATAACCTCCAGACCCCGCTTGCCACGGATCACTTTCTGCCCGTCGCCGGATTCCGTCAGTCGCTGCAGCTCATCCAGGACAAAACGTGGAACCACGAGCGGCCCGCTGAGAAAACCCGTGTCAGCAACGCGCAGGATTCTTCCGTCAATGATGATGTTGGTGTCGAGAAGCAGAGGCTCTCCCTCCGCACCTTCGCTGCGGAAGCGCACATACGGGATGATGAAGGCAAACTGATCCCTGTCACTTCGCAGGGCCACGGTGACGCCGAAGAAGGCAAGCGATGCGTAGATGATGATCTGCACCAGGTTTTGCAGAGCCTCACCACCCGGGCGCAGCTGGAAATAATCGAGCTGGAAAACCCCGATGCGCGTGACCAGCCAGGCGCAGAACAAGCCGACCCCAAGGCCAAAGGTGGCATGGGAGAAGTCCCGAAGGGTCACCTTTTCCAGGGTCATGTCGAGCAGCATCAACATGCCCATCACCACCGCTCCCGTCACCGCACCGATCCAGGCAGGCTGGTCAAATCCAAGCGCGATCGTGATTCCAATGAACACGAACAGGGAGAAAAAAAGCGCCCGGACAAGCCGGATGGACCAAGGCGAATTCATGAATTACAGCCCTTCAGGTTAACTTCCGCCACCCGCATTGACGAGAGACAATTTGCACTAGGACAGGATCGGTGGGTTTCCATCCGCGCCTGCCCCGGGAACCACAAAAAGCAAAAGCGCCCGCCTCGCATGCAGCGAAGGCGGGCGTCAAAGGGTGGGAGGAAAGGAAGGCAGAAGAAAGTTTACTTCTTCCTGGCAGCCTTCTTGGCCGGGGCCTTCTTCTCCTTCTTGGGAGCGTCGGCAAGCTTGACGTTGGAGATGTGCACGGGGCCTTCCTTCTCAACAAAACCACCATTCGGGTTTTGCTGGCTAGGGCGGACGGCCTTTTTGATCATGCGGACTCCTTCGATGAGCACACGGCCCTTGGAGGGCTGCACTTCCTTGATGGTGCCCTGGGCGCCCTTGTGAGCACCGGAGATGACGACGACGTTGTCGCCTTTTTTGACGTGGGTCTTGATACGGCTCATGGCGGGGTCTTACAGCACTTCAGGGGCGAGGGAGACGATCTTCATGAAGTTCTTGTCGCGCAGTTCACGGGCGACAGGACCGAAGATACGGGTTCCCTTGGGGTTGTTGTCCTTGTCGATGATGACAATGGCGTTCTTGTCGAAACGGAGGATGGAACCGTCGTTGCGGCGGATTGGATGCGCGGTGCGCACAACCACGGCGCGTACGACTTCGCCCTTTTTCACGCTGGCGGTCGGGGTGGACTCGCGAACGTGGGCGGTAATGATGTCACCGACGTAGGCGAAACGGGTGTTTTTCTTGCCGAGCACGCCGATCATTTCAGCCATGCGGGCGCCGGTGTTGTCAGCCACCGGAATTGAAGACTCCATCTGAAGCATTGCAGTTTCCTCCTGGATCGATTGGGGGTTAGTGTAACAGAAATCTTGGCGCGACGGATTAGTGCTTGAGCACTTCCACCAGGTTCCAGCGCTTGAGCTTGCTCAGCGGGCGGGTCTCCTCAATGAGCACCTTGTCGCCTTCCTTGGCCTGGCCGTTTTCGTCGTGGGCGTAGAACTTGGAGGTCTTGCGCACGATCTTCTTGAACTGGGCGTGAGGCACGCGGCGCTCAACTTCGACAACGATGGTCTTGTTCATTTTGGCAGAGACAACCACGCCGACGCGGGTTTTCTGCACGGGAGCTTTGGCCGGGGCCGGGGCTGCTGCTGTTTCGCTCATGATGCTTCGTTCAGTTCAAAGGGTTAGGGGACGGGAGGCGCTGTTTGCTCTCAGGCGGCCTTGGAGGCGGCGCTGGTGCGCTGGGTGATGAGGGTCTCAATCCTGGCAACCTCACGTCGGAGGGTGCGAAGACGGGATGGGTTTTCGAGCTGGCCGATCTGCTGCTGCACACGCAGGTTCAGCATTTCCTGGCGGAGTTCGCGCCTGCGGGCGCCAAGCTCGTCCACGGACAACTCACGGAGTTCTTTGATCTTCATGGGGGTCGGTCAGGTGTGAGGTTTAGTGGGAGATGGCACGGGTGACAAAGCGGGTGCGGAAACCCAGCTTGTTGGCGGCCAGACGGCAGGCATCACGTGCGGTGGCCTCGTTCACGCCGGAGATTTCAAACAGCATGTGTCCGGGAAGGATCACGGCGACCCAGAACTCAGGAGAGCCCTTGCCCTTGCCCATTCGGGTTTCCGGCGGACGAGCCGTGACGGGCTTGTGAGGGAACACACGGATGAAGACCTTGCCCTTGCGCTTGAGGAAGCGGGTGATCGCGACACGGCAGGCCTCGATCTGGTTGTTTTTCAGCCAGCCGCGCTCAAGCACCTGGAGGCCGAAGTCTCCGAAATCCAGCTTGTTGGCACTGGTGGCATTGCCTGCACGGTTGCCGCGCTGGGTCTTGCGATATTTGACTCGACTTGGAAGGAGGGCCATGGGGGACTTAAATGAAGAGGTTTTAAAAGGGGACTCAGGGGGCCTGAAGCAAATCAGCCTTGGGCTTATTCAGCAGCGGCGACCGGTTCGGCATCAGCAGCAGGAGCAGCGGGGGCTTCAGCCTCTGCACGAGGGGCGCGCGGGGCGGCGCGCTCGCCACGGCGGGGAGGACCGCCACGATCATCACGATCACGGCGTTCACGGCGCTCACGACGGGGAGCGGACACTCCGCCCTCGCCAGCGTTTCCACGGTTCAGCCAGACCTTGACGCCGATGATGCCGTAAACCGTCTTGGCCTCGTAAAAGCCGTAGTCAATCGGGATGCGAAGGGTCTGAAGGGGTACCTTGCCCTGGCGATACCATTCGGCACGGGCGATGTCAGCACCACCCAGGCGGCCGGCGACTCGGATACGAATCCCGTCCGCACCCAGGTCCATCGCCGTCTGCACGGAACGCTTCATCGCACGACGGAAGGAAATACGGCGTTCAAGCTGGACGGCCACGCCTTCAGCCACGAGCTGGGCGTCGATCTCCGGCTGCTTGATCTCAAAGATGTCGATTTTCACCTGCTTGCCGCCGCACATCTCAGAAATCTTCTGGCTCATCACCTCGATTTCCTGACCCTTGCGGCCGATCACCAGGCCGGGACGGGCGGTGTGCAGGGTGACACGGACCTGGTTCCAGGCACGTTCAATGACGATCTTGGCAAGAGCGGCGCCGTTCAGCTTCTCCTTGAGGTAATTGCGGATGGCGATGTCGCTATGCAGTGAGTCGGAGAACTCCTTGCCAGTGGCAAACCACTTGGAGCGCCAGTCTTTGGTGACTGCGAGGCGGAAGCCGATCGGATTAACTTTCTGTCCCATGGAGGTGCGTGGTGTGAGGGTGATTATTCGGCGGAAGCCTTGGTCTTCGACTTTTTGGCGGGCTTTTCAGCCTTGGCGGGTTCTTCAGGCTTGTTGCCAAGCACGACAGTGATGTGGGTCATGCGCTTCTTGATCGAAGAGGCGGAACCACGAGCGCGAGGCATGATGCGCTTGAGCGAGGGGCCCGGCGTGGCGACGGCGCTTGCGACGATCATTTCCTCGGCATCGAGTTCATGATTGTTCGCGGCGTTGGCGATGGCGCTGCGAAGCACCTTGCTGACCAGCAGGGCCGCTTTTTTCGGGGTGAAATCGAGCACGCTGAGCGCCTGGGAGACAGGCATGCCGGTGATGGCACGGGTGACCTGGCGCGCCTTCTGGGAGGAGATGCGGGCGTATTTGTAGGTGGAGCGGACTTCCATAAAACAGGTGTGGATCAACGGTTGACGGCTACTTTGGCACGATCACCCACCCGGACGGGGTCGGTGGCGGAGGCCAGTTCCTGGACCACCGCGCCGCTGACTGAGGTGCGGACTTCGGTGACGAGGATTTTCGCGATGGGTTTGTCTTCGCGGAAAATTTCAAAGGGCATGCCCGGCTTCACGCCGTCACGGGCACCAACGCCGATGACGGCAATGCCAAGATCCTTCTTGAGGCTGACGATGCGGGCATCCTGGAGGTCGGTGGTGCTGGCGGCGGGGTCTTCACTGGCTCGGCTGGCGGCGCCGGCAAGGGTGGATTCGGCCTTGACGAGGGCCTTTTGCAGACGATCGCCAGTCACGGCATCGGGGGCCTGAACGGTCTTGGCAAAGGCAAGGGAGGCTTCGGCCAGCTCCATCAGGCTGTCAGCGAGCCTCTGACGGGAAGCCTCAGAGATGCGCAGGTCGCTCAGGGCGGAAAGAAGGCGGTCCTGGGTCTGCTCGCGGTTGTTTTCAAGGGCTGCGATGCCAAGCCCTTCAAGCAGGCCGCGAAGACGTTCGTATCTGTCCTTGAGCTCAAGGGCCTCCTGATTTGAGGCGGCGGCGCTTTGAGCAAGGGCGTCGTTCTTGTCCTTGGAGGCGGCAATCTGGGCCTCCAGGCCCTGGATCTTCTGCGCCGCAACCTGAAGGGTCGTGTTCAACTCCTGAAGCTCAAACGAAGTCTGTGCCTGCGCACCGGCGGCCACCAGCACTGCGAACAGCAGTGCGGCTGGCTTCAGGAGGCTGGCGAGACGGGATTTCATCGTTTGCAAATGCTGATCAGGAGCGTGAGCCGGAGGATTACTTGGCCGCCTTGACCGTATGGGCACCGTGGCCCTTGAAGATACGAGTCAGGGCGAATTCGCCGAGGCGGTGGCCAACCATGTTTTCCGTGACATAGACGCTCACGAAATCCTTGCCGTTATGGACGAGGAAGGTGTGACCGACAAGGTCTGGGGTGATCATGGAGGACCGGGCCCACGTTTTGATGGGGCGCTTGGGGCCTTTGGAATCGTTCATCTTGTCCACCTTCTCGAGCAGAGCCTGCTGGACGAAGGGGCCTTTTTTGAGGGAGCGTGGCATGAGTCAGGAAAGCAGGGCTGGATTACTTCTTGGCGTGACGGGTCTGCACGATGAGCTTGTTCGTGGCCTTCTTCTTGTTGCGGGTCTTCTCACCCTTCGCATGGCCCCAGGGGCTGAGAAGGTGCTGACGACCACCACCGGATTTGGACCGGCCTTCACCACCACCGTTGGGGTGGTCGATCGGGTTCATGCACATGCCGCGAACGGTCGGGCGGGTGCCCTTCCAGCGTGTGCGGCCCGCCTTGCCGGAAACCACGTTCATGTGCTCGCTGTTGCCGACGGCGCCGACGGTGGCGTAGCATTCGGAGTGAACTTTGCGGACTTCACCGGAGGGCATGCGAACCAGAGCGTACTCACCCTCGCGGTTGGAGAGAATGGCGGCCTGGCCGGCAGCACGGGCGGCAACACCACCCTGCCCACGAACGAGCTCCACATTGTGAATGCTGGTGCCCAGCGGGATCTTGCGGAGCGGAAGCGCATTGCCCACCTCAGGGGCGGCCTTTTCACCGGCCATGACGGAAGCACCCACATTGAGGGTGGCCGGGGCCAGGATGTAGGAGCGCTGTCCGTCCTTGTACTCGATCAGGGCGATGCGTGCGGAGCGATTCGGATCGTACTCAATGGCAACGACCTTGGCGATCTCATCACGACGTTCACGCTTGAAGTCAATGAGGCGGTAACGACGGACGGCGCCACCGCCGATGTGGCGGCAGGTGATCCGACCCGTGTTGTTACGACCGCCGGACTTGCGAAGGGCAACGGTGAGGCTGCGATCCGGTTTGTCCTTGGTGATCTCCTCGAAGGAGTTCCACTCCTTGTAGCGGTTCGATGGGGTGTTGGGCTTGAAAGTTTTCAGCGCCATGGCTGGTAGTCCTACTGGTTAAGGGTTCGGAACCGGGGTTAAAAGGGATTACACAAGGTCGAGTCGCTCGCCATCCTTCAGACGGACGACGGCCTTCTTGTAGTGGTTCGTGCGACCGGCGTCAGCGCGGCGCTCACGACGGGCCTTGCCATCAAAGATCGAAGTGCGGACGGCGGCGACCTTCTTGCCGAAGTGCTTCTCAACGGCAGCCTTGATCTGAAGCTTGTTGGCGTTCCGGTTGACGATGAACACGTACTCGTTGTTCTCTTCACCGAGGCGGGTGGCCTTCTCGCTCAGGCGAATGGTTTGGATCACGGAATGAGGGTCTTGGATCATATCAGGCAGTCCTCCGGGCAAGGGTTGTGAGGGCTTCAGTCGTGACAAGCACCTGGGGGAAGTTCAGGAGCTGTTCGGCGTTCACGTCTTCAGCGGAGATGAGCTGGACGCTCTGCACATTGCGGGCGGAGCGGAAGGTGTTTTCATCGAAGGAGCCGATGACCAGCAGCTTCTCAGCATTGGTCAGGCCCTTGACGGCGCTCACGAAGCTCTTGGTCTTGCCGTCGGCGACGGAAAGCCCAGCGATCGTGGCGACAGCACCATCATTGATGCGGGCGGTGAGAGCCGTGCGAAGGGCAAGCTTGCGGGTGGCCTTCGTGGTCTTCTTGGCCCAGACCGTCGTGTTGCGGGGGCCGAAGACGACACCACCACCACTCCAGATGGGGGAGCGCTTGGAGCCCATACGGGCATTGCCGGTGCCCTTCTGATTCCAGAGCTTCTTTCCAGAACCAGCCACTTCGGAGCGGTTTTTGGTATGAGCGTTGCCCTGGCGGCGATTGGCGCGGTAGGCCACGACAGTTTCATGGAGAGCCTGCTTGCCTTTGTGGCCTTCCACAAGGTTCAGGTTCGCCTGCTTCGCGGCGTCGATGGACAGAACAGTAGCGGACATGATTCGAATTCCTCCTCAGGTTACTTGGCCGCAGGGGCGGGTTTTTTCTTGGCGGGGCGCACCACGACGATGCTGCCCTTGTTGCCGGGGATGGCGCCGCTGATGAGCAGCACACCATCTTCCGGACGGCTCTGGATGACTTTAAGATTCTGGGTCGTGACGCGCTCAACGCCGTCGTGACCAGGCATCTTCTGATTCTTCCACACGAGACCGGGGGTGAGACGGCAGCCGATGGAACCCGGACGGCGATGCATCATGTGGCCGTGGGTGGCGGGCTGACCGCTGAAGTTCCACCGCTTGACAACGCCCTGGAAACCCTTGCCTTTGGTTGTGCCGATCACATCGACCCACTGGCCGACGGAGAACAGGTCGGCCTTGAGCTCGGTTTCAGCGGCGGGAAGCTGCTCGTCGGAGGCGAATCGAAACTCCTTCACGACACGCTTCGGAGCGGAGCCGTGCTTCTTGAAGTGGCCGAGGAGGGGTTTGCTGACGCGAAACTCCTTCTGCTCGCCGTAACCGACCTGGACGGCGCTGTAGCCGTCCTTGCCGGACTTCTGCTTCACCTGGATGACCTTGTTGCCGGAGACATCGACGACAGTGACGGCAATCGCCTCACCTTTGTCGGTGTACACCTTTGTCATTCCAAGTTTTTTTCCAATCAAGCCGAGTGCCATGGTGGGTGTCCTCCTTTGAGGTCAGTGGGTGAGGGTTAGATCTTGATCGTGATGTCCACGCCGGAGGGAAGGTTGAGCTTCTTGAGCTCATCCACGGTGCGGGAGGTGGGGTCAACGATGTCGAGCAGGCGCTTGTGGGTGCGGATCTCGAACTGGTCCATGGACTTCTTGTCCACGTGGGGTGAGCGGTTCACGGTGAACTTCTCGATGCGGGTCGGAAGCGGGATCGGGCCGGCGACCTTGGCGCCCGTGCGCTTGGCGGTCTCCACGATGTCCGCCGTGCTCTTGTCGAGCGTTCGGTAATCGTAAGCGCGGAGGCGGATGCGGATTTTCTGATTGTTCATGGCGTGTGTCCGTCGTGAAAGGGTTTCTTGATGCTAAGGGAATCAGGCTTTGCCACCGCCGCGCTGCTCGACGATCTGGTCGACGATCTGCTGCGGCACCTGCTCGAAGTGCGAGGGCTGCATGGAGTAGCTGGCGCGGCCGGAGGAGAGGGTGCGGATGGCGGTGGAGTAGCCGAACATTTCGGCCAGGGGAACTTCAGCGCGAAGGATGGCGGTGGCTCCGCGGCTGTCCATGCCCTGGATCTTGCCACGACGACGGTTGAGGTCACCCATGATGTCGCCCTGGTAGTCTTCGGGCGTGGTGCACTCGACGGCCATGATCGGCTCAAGCAGGATGCACTTGGCCTTCTTCAGAGCGTCCTTGACGGCGAAGATGCCCGCCATCTTGAAGGCGTTTTCATTGGAGTCCACTTCATGGCTGGAACCGTCAACCAGGTCGATGTGCATGTCGATCACCGGATAACCGGCGATGATGCCGTTCAGGGCGGCCTCGATGCAACCAGCCTTCGCCGGGTTGATGAATTCCTTCGGAATGGTGCCGCCGACGACTTTGTTTTCCACCACGATGCCGGAGCCTTTTTCACCAGGGCGGACTTTGATGACGACGTGGCCATACTGACCGCGGCCACCAGACTGCTTGACGAGCTTGCCTTCGCCATCGGCCTCCTTCGTGAGGGTCTCACGGTAGGCGATCTGCGGCTTGCCGGTGTTGGTCTCAACCTTGTGCTCGCGCTTCAGACGGTCACAGAGAATTTCAAGGTGAAGCTCGCCCATGCCAGCGATGATCGTCTGGCCGGTTTCCTCATCGGTCTTGACGAAGAAGGTGGGGTCTTCTTCGGACAGGCGCTGGAGTGCGTTGCCCATTTTTTCCTGATCACCCTTGGTCTTCGGCTCAACAGCCATGCTGATGACCGGCTCGGGGAAGGTTGGCGGCTCAAGCTGAACTTCGAGGCTTTCGTCGCAGAAAGTGTCACCCGTGCGGACATCCTTGACCCCGACGAGGGCGGCGATGTCACCGGAGTAGCAGGTGTCGATGTCCTTGTGGACGGCGGCCTGGATCTGGATCAGGCGGCCCACGCGCTCCGACTTGCGGGTGCGTGGGTTGTAAATCGTGTCACCTTTGGAAACCTTGCCGGAATAGACGCGGAAGAAGACCAGACGACCGAACTTGTCGGACCAGAGCTTGAAGCCGAGGGCAATGAACTTGCCGTTGTCATCCGGCTTGGCCTCGACGATGTTTTCAGGCTCATCGACGACAGTGCCTTTCTGAGGCTCGATGTCGAGGGGGCCGGGAAGATAGTCGATGACGGCGTCGATCAGATACTGCACGCCCTTGTTCTTGAAGGCGGAACCACCAGCCATCGGGATGATTTTGTTGGCAATCACCGCGCGACGAAGGCCGGCCTTGAGCTCCTTGGGTCCGATGGGCTGTTCTTCCAGGAACATCATGCCCAGCTCGTCATCAGCGCTGCAAACGGCGTCAAGCAGTTCATCATAGGCCTTCTTGGCCTTGGCGACTTCATCACCCTCAAGGGCGCGCACCGTGTACTTCGAACCAAACTTTTCATCGTCCGAGTAGATGATCGCCTTCTGGTTCACCACGTCGATCTGGCCGATCAGGTTGTCTTCCGCGCCGATGGGGATCAGGATGGGGAAGGCAGGAGCGCCAAGCTTGGTGCGGACGTCTTCAACAACACGCTCAAAGTTCGCGCCGGTACGGTCCATCTTGTTGACGAAGGCGATACGGGGAACGCCGTACTTTTCAGCCTGGCGGTAAACCGTCTCGGACTGGGGCTGCACACCGGCCACGCCGCAGAGCACGAAAATGGCTCCGTCAAGAACGCGAAGGGAACGCTCCACCTCGGCCGTGAAGTCCACGTGACCGGGGGTGTCGATGATGTTGACCCGGATGTCCTCCATCTCACGCGTCTTGTAGATGCCCTCTTCCTTGAGCTGCTTCCACTTGGCCGTCACAGCGGCGGAGGTAATCGTGATGCCGCGCTCCTTTTCCTGCTCCATCCAGTCCGTGGTGGCGGCACCGTCATGCACCTCGCCGATCTTGTGGATCATGCCGGTGTAGAAGAGGATACGCTCAGTCAGGGTCGTCTTGCCCGCGTCAATGTGGGCGCAAATCCCGATGTTACGGGTGCGCTCCAGGGGAAATTCGCGGTTGGGAGAGTTCGGGTTGGACATGGGGCAAGTAAAAAGGGAGGGGACGGAACAGCGTGTTAGGAAAGACTTCCGCAGGTTAGAAGCGGAAGTGGGCAAAGGCGCGGTTGGCCTGAGCCTGCTTGTGAACGTCATCGCGCTTGCGGACGGAGGAACCCTGGCCCTGGGAGGCCTCCTTGAGTTCATTGGCCAGCGCCCGGTGCATTGGCTGCCCCTTGCGGCCGCGGGCATAACCCACGATCCAGCGCATGGCCAGGGACTCGGAACGGGCGGAGGAAACCTCAAGAGGCACCTGATAAGTCGCACCCCCCACACGGCGGGCCTTCACCTCAACTTTGGGCTTGGCATTGTCGATCGCACGATGGAAAAGCTCAAGCGGATCCACGGTTTCCGTCTTCTCGTTGAGGAGATCGATGGCGGAATACACGATGTTCTCCGCAACGGACTTCTTGCCGCTCAGCATCACGCGGCTGATGAGGCTGGCGACGATCTCGCTGTCATAGCGGGAGTCCTTGATGACTTTCTTGTCATAAACGCGTTTCCTGCGGGCCATAAAATCGAAGAGGTAAGGTTGAGAATGATCAGTTCTGATTCGCCAGGGGCATTACTTCTTGCCCTTGGCAGGAGCGGCGGCAGCACCCGGCTTCGGACGCTTGGCACCGTATTTGGAGCGGCCGCGGCGACGCTTCTCAACGCCAAGGCAGTCGAGAGTTCCGCGAACGATGTGGTAACGAACACCCGGAAGGTCTTTCACTCGACCGCCGCGAACCAGCACGATGCTGTGCTCCTGGAGGTTGTGACCCTCACCGCCGATGTAGGCGATGACTTCGTAGCCGTTGGTCAGACGCACCTTGGCGACCTTACGAAGAGCGGAGTTCGGCTTCTTCGGGGTGCGGGTCATGACCTGAAGGCAGACACCGCGACGCTGGGGGCAGTTCGCGAGCGCAGGCGACTTCGACTTCACCGCCTTGTCCTTGCGGCCGTGCCTGACGAGCTGATTGATGGTGGGCATGTTGTCTGAGTGAGGGAAAACCGTTCCGTTAAATGGGAGCCTCGACGGGCCGGGAACAGGAGAGACAACGTGCCCACTCTGAAGTTTCAGAGTTGCACAGTGTTTTTCCGGTTCACTGCTCCGATAGCAAAAAGAGCCTGGGTAGACTCGTTTTCAGCCAGACTTTGGGGAAAGTCCGGGGCTGGGGGGCGCGACAGTGGGGCAAGATGAAGAATAGGCAACCGGAATTTTTCAAATTGTTCGCCTGGAGGTTAAAAAAGTCGGTCTACGGGCGGCATTTCTGCCCAGCACCGGGCTTCACCGCCTCATCTCTTGTGTTTTTAATGGTTTTCATGACAAGATAGTCCAACCCGTGATCATGAAAGCCCTGACCCTCTTTTTTGCCGCCACCACCCTCGTCAGCCTCATCTCCCTTGCCTGGCTCCTGGGCACGTCGGCCCCGGCAGACCCCCGGCTGGCGAAACTGGAGACGGAGCTCAAGGAGGCCCGGCAGACGATCTCCCAGCTGCGACGCGATCTGGCCGCCCGGCCTGCCAGTCTGCCCGCTTCCCCCGTCCCCTCCCCCACAGTCCAGCCTGCACCTGTCGTCGAAACTCCCCCCGCCAAATCCCCCCAGGCCACCACGGCCGGTGCCTTGCGCGAAATGTTGAAAAACCCCGCCATGCGAGACCTGCTCGGCCAGCAGCAGGCGGTTCAGGTCGAGACCGGCTACGCCCGGCTCTTTGAATACCTCAAGCTCAACGATGAGGAAAAGGCCCATTTCAAGAAGCTGCTGGTCGAACGCGCAAAGACGGAGGCTGACCTTGGGCTGAGGCTGCTCGATTCCAACCTGACCCCTGAGCAGCGCAGCCAGATCATCGCCGAGGGCGAAAAGAACAAAAAAGCCTACGATGAGACCATCCGCGGCTTCCTGAACGATGAGTCTGACTGGGGCACCTTTCAAAAATACGAGACCACCCGGCCGGAGAGAACCCAGTTCGAAACCATGGGCCGCAGCCTGTTTACCGCCTCCGGACAGCCGCTTTCAGCCCAGCAGGAGGACCAGTTGATCGACCTCATGGCCCAGGTTCGCCAAAATCCGACTCCCGAGCAGTCGCAGCTCGCCAGGGCCATGAGCAACCCGGCGCAAATGACCGATGCCAACCTCAGGAACTTGCTCGAATTCCAGCGTGCCAGCAATGCCCGGATCCTTCAGCAGGCTGCAGGTTTTCTCACACCTGAACAGATCAAGACGCTCACGACCTACCAGGAACAGACGCTAGGCACCATGGAATCCGGCTATCGGATGGGGTCGATGCTTCTGCAGGGCCGGAAGCCCTAAGGCAGGACAGTTCACCAGCGGCTGATTTGTTCGATGATCGCCTCCCTGAGCACGGTCACCGCCCCGGCGTCCGCATAATGATTCGCCATCAGGGCGAAACACATCTCACGCCCGGCGGAGGTGGTGACGATTCCCGTGACGGAACGCACCCCGGACATCGCCCCGCCTTTCCAGCGCAGGTGTCCTTTTTGAAGCAGCGACGCCTTGTAAACCGCGCCTTGCGGTCCGGTGCCGGCCAGAAACTGCAGGCGCGCCAGATCGTGCGGTGTGATGAAGTCCGCCCTGGCGAGCCCGCAGCCGTCCTCCATGCGTAGGCCGGAGAAATCGAGACCACGCCCCTTCCAATGCTCTCGGATCACCCTTTCCGCAGCCTTGGACTCCCTGAGGCCCAGCAGCCGGAACAGGCACTCGGTTTCATGATTGTCCGAGGTGGCATGGATGCTGGTGATGATGTCCCGCAACGGGGGGGAGGCATGCCTGAGCAACTCCACCTTCCCGGCGGTACGATCCTTCACGGCCTCCGCCGCCCCGGCCACCTCGATGCCCGCTTCGAGAAGAGCCTGCCTGAGGTGATGCGCCGCATAGCGTTCCGGATCCGGCACGGCTCCTGTCACCTGAAAGGCAGACTGTCCCAGCGGGACGGTGCCGCGGAAATGCAGCACACCCGTGCGCTCCCCTCCATGGATCACGACTCCGTCTCCGGAATCCATCGCACCGGTCTGCGTCTCATTGATCCAGGTCACCCCCGGCACCTCAGGCACCATCCCCAGCAAGATCGCCGCGCCGCCCACCTGCTCAGCCGCACGGAAAGCCACGACATAACGATTGTGCTCCAGGTTCAGCCCAGCCACCGGGCTGCCATAGCCGTTGCCGATGTCCCCCCAGTTCCAAAAATCATCGTAAATGCTTCCTGGGAAAAGCCTGCCGTCACCAAGCACCCGGCCCGTCACGCGCGTCAAGCCCCGCTTTTGCAGCTGGCCGGCCCAGTCGCGCAGGTCCTGCCGTGAAAGCATGGGGTCGCCTCCACCCACCACGACCAGGTCCCCTGCGATCAGCCCGCCCAGCATCTCCGCCGTCGCCGTCAGACGCGTCTCGATCCGGTGGTCCGGCCCCCATTTTTCCAGAGCGGTGGCCGTGGTCACCGTCTTGAGGCTGGAAGCGGGGATCAGTGCGACATGCGGGTTTTGGCAAGCCACCACCCGTCCATCAGGGTCCAGGAGGCAAAATCCGAGGGCTGCACCGGCAAAAGCGGGCTGCCCGGCATGATCCTGAATCAGCTTCTCCACAGGATTCAACGGAGCCGCCGGCCTGTGCAGATCCAGCCACAGAAGGGAGGCCAGGGCGGATGCCAGAAGCAGGATGGCCGCGTTCTTGAGCATGACATCAGCCTCCGGCGGTGATCTGGACCACTTCAAGCACATCGCCGTCCTTCACCACCGCCTCATCGAGCTCCCGTGGCAGCAGGGCCACCTGGTTTTGCTCAACCACGACCGGCTTTCCAGCCAGACCGAGCGCCTCCAGCAGCGCGGGCATGGGCATGGATTCGGGGAATTCACGCTTGGAACCGTTCAGGGTGACAGTCATGGGGTCGAAAAAAGCGCGGATGATGCGGAAGGCAAGACTGCCCGCCGCCTTCAGCTGCCTTTTTTCCACTCCTCTCCTTCATCATCATCGTCGTCCGGGCGGCCATAGCCGTCATCATAACCCTTCCCATGACCTTCATCGTCCTCGCCCGCGTCCTCCAGGTCGAGCCCCTGCAGGGCGTCCAGGTCCAGGTCGTCAGGGTCGATCTCCTCCACGTTCTCATCCTCCATCTCCTCCCCGGCGCCCAGGGCAGAGTCTGCTGAAGCCTGCTCCGCACTGCGTTTTTCAATCTCCTCCAGGGTCGCGCTCACATCCTCCACGCTGTCCCAGACGTGCTTGGCCACAAAAATGGGCGCGCTTTGCTGAAGTGCGATCGCCAGGCTGTCGCTGGGCCTGGCGTCCAGCTCGATGACCTTCCTGGCATGGAGCTGATTCTCGGCAGAAATGATGATCCGGGCAAAAAAGACCGTGCCTTCCACATTGTTGATGATGATCCGGTCCACCTTGGCGCCAAAGGCCATCAGCACGGAGGCCATGAGGTCATGGGTCAGCGGCCGTTCCTTGGACACCCCGCGCATGAACATGGAAATGGCGGCGCCAACGGCCTCGTCCACATAGATCACAAAGGTCTTTTCCTCGTTCCCAAGGAACACGGCAAAACTGCCGTCCAGGGGCAGGACGGCCCGCACCTGGGCCTCAATGACGTCACGATTCATGCGGGTGGATTAAAGCTATGCGCATTTCCCTGGCAACCGGTGTCCCTGAAAAACATCACCTCCGGGTCTGGAAAGAGGGCAGCCTCAGCTTCCAGTGCATGGCCGCAAACCGGATCGCCAGAATGACCGCCATGCCGATGTAACGATGGGATTCCGAAGGCGGCAGCCATTCCCGCAGCAGCACAAAGACCAGGGCGCCGGCAAACAGGGCCGTCGCATACAGTTCGACCTCCGCCTGGAAGACCCAGGGGATTTCGCGGCGCAGCACGTCCCGTAAAATGCCGCCCGCCACGCCGGTGACGATGCCCAGCAGCACCGCCACCAGCCCCGGCGCGCCATGGGTCAGCGCCTTCTCGGTGCCCACGATGCCAAACAGGGCCAGGCCAAAGGCGTCCGCCACCGCCAGCATTCTTCCCGGCAGATGCGCAAACCGGACAATCACAAAGGTGACCGCCGCGGCGATCAGCGCCGTCCACACCACCGGCGGCTGCTCGACCCAGAACACCGGGCGCACTCCAAGGCACAAGTCACGGATGGTGCCGCCGCCCACCGCGGTCACCAGGGCCAGCACCAGCACGCCAAACAGGTCCATGCGCTTCCCCTCGGCCGCCAGGACGGCGGTGATGGCGCAGATGGCGACGGCAAAATATTCGATCCAGGCAGGCATGTCGGGTCAGTTTTTCAGGTAATGCTCGAGACCGTTGAGAAACATCTGCACGGCCACCATGACCAGCAGCATGCCCATCAAACGCTCGACCGCCAGCGCACCGCGCTCCTTCAGCACCCGCGCGATGGCCGGCGCACAGAGCAGCACGGCCGCCGTGATCCCCCAGGCCGTGCACAAGGCCGTGAACCATTGCCAGAACTGCCCAGGGTAGGTGCTCACCAAGACCAGCAAGGTCGCCAGCACCGAGGGCCCCGCCACCATCGGCGTGGCCAGGGGCACGATGAACGGCTCCTGCAGCTGCTCCTCATCCCGATGCCCGGGCGGAAAGATCATCTTCAGCGCGATCAGGAAGAGGACGATCCCCCCGCTGATGAACAGCGCCTCCTGCTTCAGGTGCAGCAACCCAAGGAGCCGGGTGCCGAGGAAAAGAAACGCCAGCAGGATCATCAGCGCAAAAACCAGCTCCCTTGCAATGACCCGCAGCCGCCTTTCCGGTGGCACGGGACGCAGCCCGGACACAAAGGTGGCGACGTTGCCCAGCGGGTCCATGATCGTCAGCAGGAGGAGGGTGGCGGACAACGTGTCCATCTTTTAGGTTAGACCGTGATGAGGCCGCTTTCATCCTTAAAAAGCCCGGCGGCCGGTCAGGAGGCAAGCCGTCCCCTGACCTCCACAAAGGCCTTCACCGCCCGCGCCAGGTCCTCACGCGGGTGGGCGGCGCTGACCTGGGTGCGAATGCGCGCCCTGCCCTGCGGCACCACCGGATGGCTGAAGCCCACGACATAAACCCCGCAGCCAAGCATCGAGTCGGCAAACCTGGCCGCCAGGGCCGCATCCCCCAGCATGACGGGCACGATGGGGTGCTCCCCGGGCAGGATGTCAAAGCCCGCCTCCGTCATCGCTGTGCGGAACCAGCGTGTGTTGGCCTCCAACGCGTCACGCAGGGCGGTGCTTTGTCCCAGGAGTTCGAGGGCCGCGATGGAGGCCCCGGCGATCGAGGGGCAGAGCGTGTTGCTGAACAAGTACGGCCGCGAGCGCTGCCGCAGCAGTTCGATGATCTCCCTGCGCCCGCTGGCATAACCGCCGCTGGCCCCGCCCAGGGCCTTGCCCAGCGTGCCCGTGAGAACGTCCACACGCCCCATCACACCGGCATGCTCATGCGTCCCGCGCCCGGTCCGGCCCATGAAGCCGACGGCGTGCGAATCATCGACCATCACCAGCGCACCATGCCGGTCCGCCAGCTCGCAGATCTCCTTCAGCGGCGCGATGAAGCCGTCCATCGAGAACACCCCGTCGGTGGCGATCAGCTTGAAGCGCGCCCCGGCGGCATCCGCCGCCTTCAGCTGCGCCTCCAGGTCCGCCATGTCGCAGTTTCGGTAACGGAACCGGCGCGCCTTGCACAGGCGGATGCCGTCAATGATCGAGGCATGGTTCAGCTCGTCGCTGATGACCGCGTCCTCGGGGCCGAGCAGGGTTTCGAAAAGCCCCCCGTTGGCGTCAAAGCAGGAGCCGTAGAGGATCGTGTCCTCCGTGCCGAGAAACCCGGACAGAGCAGCCTCCAGCTCCTTGTGCACGCCCTGCGTCCCGCAGATGAAGCGCACGCTGGCCAGGCCGTAGCCCCAGTGTTCCAGCGCGTCATGCGCCGCCTGCCTGACCTTGGGGTGCTGGGCGAGTCCGAGGTAGTTGTTCGCGCAGAGATTGAGGACCGGCCCCCCGCCGTCCGCCCGCACCAGCGCGCCCTGCGGCGTGCTCAGCACTCGCTCACGCTTGTAGGTGCCCGCGGCACGGATGGCTTCGATCTGGGAGGAGACATGGTTCAGAAAGTCGGTGTTCATGACGGGAAGTTCGGAAGATGAAACTCATGATGCTGGAAAACTGGGCCTGGCGGCGGGACGCAGGGCTATGCCGTCCAGTCAAGCACCACCTTGCCGCAGTCGCCGCCCTCCATCGCGGCGAAACCCTGCTCGTAGTCCGTGAAGTGAAACCGGTGGGTGATGACAGGCTTGATGTTGACGCCGCTCTCCAGCAGGACGCTCATCTGGTACCACGTTTCATACATCTCGCGGCCGTAGATGCCGTGGATGGTCAGCATGTTGAAGATGACCTTGTTCCAGTCGATGGCGATGGGCTCGCCGGGGATGCCGAGCATGGCGATCTTGCCGCCATGGCACATGTTGTCGATCATCTCCCGGAAGGCAGAGGCATTGCCGCTCATCTCCAGTCCCACGTCAAAGCCCTCCTTCATGCCAAGCTGCCTCTGCACGTCCGCAATGCTGCCGTTGCGAACGTTCAAGGCCGCCGTGGCCCCCATCTTCCGCGCCAGGTCGAGACGATACTCATTCACGTCCGTGATGACGACATGACGTGCGCCGGCATGCCTGACGACCGGGATCGCCATGATGCCGATGGGGCCCGCTCCGGTGATCAGCACGTCCTCCCCAAGGCATTCAAAAGCCAGCGCCGTGTGCACGGCGTTGCCGAAGGGATCAAAGATGCTGGCCACCTCCTCATCCACCCCCTCGCGATGATGCCAGACATTCGTCATCGGCACGCTGATGAATTCCGCAAAGGCCCCGGCGCGGTTCACGCCGATGCCGACCGTGTCCTTGCAGAGGTGGCGGCGGCCCGCCAGGCAGTTGCGGCACCGGCCGCAGACCACGTGCCCTTCGGCGCTGACAATTTCGCCGGGATGGAAGTCGTTCACGTTGCCGCCGACACGCACCACCTCGCCCACAAACTCGTGCCCGACGACCATCGGCACGGGAATGGTCCTCTGCGCCCAGGCGTCCCATTTGTAGATGTGCAGGTCGGTGCCGCAGATGCCGGTTTTCCTGACCTTGATCAGGACGTCGTTGATGCCGACCTCGGGCTCCGGCACGTCCTGAAGCCACAGGCCGCGTTCCGCACGTGCTTTGACGAGTGCTTTCATGAATGTCGATATATTGGACATTCATCCTCTATTTTGGCAAGGATGATCTTTTGACCTGCGCAAAACCAGCCCCCCGGATCAGGCCAGGATCTCCCGGATGACGTGGCCGAAGTCCCGCTCCAGCCGCTTGCGCCCGGGAATCTCCAGCCGGCGCGGATCCAGCCCCAGCAGGTGCAGGATCGTCGCATGCACATCGGTGACGTAATGAGGATGCTCGACCGCATGGAAGCCCAGTTCATCGGTCGAACCATGAATGGTTCCGCCCTTCACCCCACCGCCCGCCATCCAGACGCTGAAGCCATACGGATGATGGTCACGGCCGTCGCTGCCCTGCGAGCCAGGCGTGCGGCCGAACTCGGTGGCAAACACCACCAGCGTGTCGTCCAGCAGGCCGCGCTGCTTCAGATCCTTGATCAGGCCGGAGATCGGACGGTCCACCTGCCGGGCGAGCGTGGAGTGATTTTTCTTCAGGCCCGAATGAGAGTCCCAGGCGCCCGCAGCGCCGTCACCGTGCTGGATCTGGATGAAGCGAACGCCGCGTTCGGCGAGCCGCCGCGCGACGAGGAGCTGCCGGGCGAAGGGCTCCGTCTCCTTGTCATCCAGTCCATAGAGCCTCCTCGTCTCGGCGCTCTCGCCATCCAGGTTCATCGTCTCCGGCACGGCGCTCTGCATGTTGAAGGCGAGCTGGTAGCTCTTCATGCGGGCGGCGAGCGTCTTGTCGCCCGGATACTGCACTGCGGCGAGGCCGTTCAGCCGGTGGATCAGGTCAAACTGCGCCTTCTGCTCCGCCCTGCCGACCTCGAACTCCGGCGTTGCAAAGGTGAGCGGGTTCCTCGGATCCACCTTCAGGTTCACGGCGTCGTAGGCGGGGCCCAGGTAATGACCGTCCCGCACGTCAAAGTAGCGCGGCCCCATGTTGATGAAGGACGGCAGGTTGTCCGTCATTGAGCCAAGCCCGTAGCTCACCCAGGCGCCGAGGGTCGGCACGCGCGGCTCCAGCATGTGGCGTCCGCTGTGGAACTGGACCTGGGCGCCATGATTGTCGTCCGTGGTCCACATGCTGCGGATGAAGGCGATCTCATCGGCGCACGAACCAATGTTTGGGAACCAGTCACTCACCTCCATGCCGCACTGTCCGTATCTTTTCCAGCCGGCCTGCAGCGGGTAGATCGTGTTGCGCTGCTTGCCGTTGGCGTCATTCACCACGACCACGCGCACCTTCTTGAGCTTCTCAGGATCCTGGACGTCCTTGAACGGAGTCTCTCCGATGGACTTGCCGGCATAACGGCTGATCGCCGGCTTCGGATCAAAGCTCTCCATGTGGCTGACGCCGCCGCGCATGAACAGCCAGATCACGCGCTTCGCACGCCCCGGGATCACCGGCAGGCCGTCAGGCGGCCGCCAGGCCTCCTCGGCGCGGAGTTCACGCGCCAGCAGGGCCGTCATGGCAACGCCGCCGAGACCGCCGAGGATGTCACGGCGTAGAAACGGGGTTGGGTGGGGGAAAACATCCATCCGGGATGCTCATGATACGCCCTTCCGGAACGATGCTTGCCGGTCCCGATCAAAATGAGGCCGGACAGGCCGGCCCGCCGCCGCTTCCCCAGTTGGCATTGGATCACAAGCTGCTAGTATCGCCCTCCCGAACCTGATGCCTGATCCAGAGCCCGAGGCCCAACGTCTTGAACCCGTTCCGCAAACGGAGGACCTGCCGCATCCTTCGCTCGAGGAACTGGCCAGGCTGCTGCCGCAGTACGAGTTCCATGAAATCATCGGCATCGGCGGCATGGGCGCGGTTTACAAGGCACGTCAGATCGCGCTCGACCGCTGGGTGGCCGTCAAGGTCCTGCCCGCCTCCCTGGCGCAAAACGCGGAGGATGTGCAGCGCTTCATCAAGGAGGCCCGGGCGATGGCCCGGCTCGTGCACCCCCACATCGTCGCCGTCTTTGACTTCGGCCAGACCCATGAACGCCACCTGTTCCTGGTCATGGAATATGTGGAGGGCTGCGACCTTCACCGGCGCACCCGGCAGGGCGAGATCACCGTCGAACGCACACGCCAGATCATCGCCCAGCTCTGCGACGCCCTCCAGTTCGCCCATGACCGCGGCGTCGCCCACCGCGACATCAAGCCGGCAAACATCCTCATCACCAACGACTGGAAGGTCAAGGTGGCCGACTTCGGGCTGGCGCGCGACCTTTCCGCCCAGCCCAACCCCGACGAAGTCGAGTACGGCACGCCCGACTACACGGCCCCCGAACGCCTCATCATCGGCGCCACCGTCGACCACCGTGCGGACATTTACGCCCTCGGCGTCGTCATTCACGAAATGCTCACGGGCAAAACCCCTGCAGCCCTGAATGGCAGGATGGGTGACGGACTGCCTCCGGGCTTTGCCGAGGTCATCGCCAAGTGCCTGGTCAACGAACCGGACGCCCGCTTTCAAAAGGCCACCGAGGTCAAGCTGGCCCTGCTCACGGCGACCTCCGAGGGCAGGCTCAACAGCCAGGCTCCGAACACAGCGCCCCACAATCGCCCGGTCGTCACGACGCCATCCGCACACGAGACTCCGGTGGCGCATCCACCACCGTCCACCTACCGGGTGCCTCTGCTGACGAAGCTGCGCAACAAGCTCGCCCCCGTGGGCTGGGCCGCAGCCTCCCTCCTGCTGGTGGCGGCCTTTGCCTCGCTGTTCCTTCGCAACGATCCCCCAGCGCAAGAACCGCCCGTCGTCAATGCCGCCCCACCGAACCATTCTGGGGAACCCAGTCCCATTCCAGAGCCAACACCTCGGCCAACATCGCCGCCTCCCGCCGGGGAAACAGCCAGAGCCTCCTCAGCCGCCTCGGCCCCGCAGCCCCAGGCAAAAGCGCAAGCTGCCGCGAAGCCCAAAAGCGAAGCCCGCCCGGATGACACGCCGCCAGCCCCTCCGAGCACACCCTTTCAAGTCGCCGATGGTGACGCAGGTGAAGTCGCCAGGCTGGACGGCCACAAGTCGGCCGTCTATGCAGCAGTCCTGCTTTCCGACCAGAATCGCGTCATCTCCACGGGCATCGACGGCACTGTGCGGGCCTGGGATCTGACCCACCGTAAACAAATCTGGAGCACGGATCCCGGCATCGACCAGCTCATGCGCCTCCAGGTCAGCCCGGATGACCGAGTGGCTTTTGCCTACGGCTACAAGGCCGACAAAATGGCCCTGCTCGACCTTCAAACCGGCCGTGTTTTGCACACGGTTGCCTACCCGAATCAACGGCTCGTCAGCGCGGTCTACCTCCATGCCTCCGGCTCCGTGATAGCCGGTGGAAGCAACGAAGACGGCCTCAAGAACCTCTTCATCTGGAAACCTTCGGAAGGCGATGAGTTTCAGGAAATCGAAGGCTTCACCGGCCGCGTCTATGGAATGACCCTCGCCCCAGGCCTCGAGGATGTCGTCATCGCCGCCGCAGAACCCTTCATGAACGGAGAAAAACGTGCATACCAGCCCTCCATGACCGTTTATTCACCCACCAAGGGCAGCTTCACCAAGGTCGACGCCAAAAATCTGGGATACGTCACCCGGTTCTACGGCCCGCCCGGCCTCCAGACCGTGCTGGCCGCCGGCTCGTCAGCCAAAGTCCTCAAGATTCCAGGCTTTGAGCTCCTGCTGTCCCTGCCTCCCCCCCCACGCGAAGGCCCCTTCATTCAGGCAGGCATGGTCATCGACAATGGCAGGCTTTTGCTCACCTCCTGGGGAGACAACACCCTCCGTATTCATGAAATCATCAGCGGCGAGGAGGTCTGGAAGACCCCCCTGGCAGAACCCGCCACTGACATCGCCGTCAGCAAGGACGGACGCTGGGCCGTCTTGAGCACGCGTTTCAAGGATTCCAAAAATCAGATGGACGGCGACTTCGACCTGCTCGTCTGGCGTCTTCCCAAGCCGGCCGACCTCGCCAGTGAAAAGTCGCTGCTCGAAAAAATCGCCCCCCAGATGACCGAACTGGAAAAGCACGACGCCGAACTCGCCAGCCTGCGAGACCAGATCAGACAGAGTGCGCCGCTGCCCAAGGCTTCCGAACTCAATGCACTGAAGGAACGGCTCGACAGCCAGTACGCCAACGCCCTGCGCCGCGAGTATCCTCATGCCACGCCCACGGACCAGGTTGTCATCAAGGCCGAGCTTGAACTGCTTGGACGCAAGGACGGCCTGCCGCCTGCGGAAAGCGACATTCCTCTGCCACCTGTCATGAAGAAGCTTCGGGGCATCTACCGGCAACAGTTGGAAAGCCTCATCCAAAACCATGAGCAATCCGTGAAAAACGCCGTCTCGACGGCCCGGAGCGTGCTTGATCCTCTGAATGCAAAGCGAGCCGGCTCCGGCGACAAGCTGGGCGCCCTTCGCGTCAAGGCGGTGCTGCGGGAATGGACCTCCGTCATCGAAGCCAGGCCCGCGGCGGACGCCTCCGGTCAGTGACCCGGTTCGTCAGCGCCCCGGAGGCGGCCCGCCCCCGGGAGGCGGCCCAAAACCAGGCGGCGGCCCAAAACCAGGCCCGCCACGACGTCCACGCCGAGCCCCCCCTGGCCCACCAGGCGGCCCCATGCGCTTCTTGAAGCTGGCATCCGGCTCGCCTTTCCAAAGCCTGGAGAAATGCGGGAACGCCTCCGTCACCTGATAATGGTAGATGCCCTGAGGATTCTCGGGTGTGACGCCAAAACGACCATTGCACTCATCCAGGTCACCGGAGCCCGCCACATATTCATAATCGGCCGTGAAGCTGCCGTCATAGTCACCACCAGGCCCGCGGTTGCCCGAAGGACGAGCGCCCTTTTTCAACTGATAGCTGGAGCGCATCCTGACCAGGGGGCTGGTCGCGTCCCTGGGATCCGAGTGCCCAAGGCCCGCATAGATCGGAAAACCATCCGCCGCCCAGCCCAGGAGGATCATCTTGTCACCCGCATCTCCGCCCAGCCTGGTGACCAGCCCGCGGGGAAGGCCATGATAGTGATAAACTCCGCCCGGCTGGACATGCGCATCATTCATGTCCAGGCCCAGATCGATCTTTCCGCTCTTTGCCTCATAGTTCCAGGCACGGTCACCGTTCCAAAACTCCGCCGTCCCGGCTTCGAAAGGCACCCCGTTCACCGCGACCCCGAAGAAGGCAAAGTTCGCCGGCGCAGGCTTCGGTGCCGGCCTGGGCGACAGCGTCATTTCAAACTTGTAGTCCTGGGCGGCGATCGCGTTCGGATTGCCCGGGTTGGGAAACTGGCCCGTGACGTGATCCGGAATGCCGTTGGATTTAACGATCCTTCTGCCACCCTTTTCCACCACGCTGACCTGGGGTGCCTCCAGCGCGGCGGCAAAGGTGGCGAAGACCAGCACGCAGGCGGCGGCGGGACGGACACGGCGGGAGACAATCGGCGGATTCATGAGCAATGACGCGATTAACGCACAACCCGCCGCAAAGTGGCGCAGGTTTACCCAGGCTTAACAAATCTTGCCGAATGCAGCCGGGCGCCTTGGTCATTTTCCAGCCTTCCTCCGGCAAAGCAGCCAAGACGTCCGGCCTGAAAATGCCGAACCAGAATGGATGAAACGAATCCACGTCATCGACTCCCACACCGGCGGCGAACCCACGCGGGTGGTGCTGGACGGGGTCAGCCCGGAGGAGCTGGAGGTCTTCCGTCGCGCCATCCTCTGCGAACCGCGGGGCAACGAGATCCTCGTCGGCGCCCTTCTCATGAACCCCGGGGACGCCTCCTGCACGTTCGGCGTCGTCTTCTTCAACAACGCGGGCCTGCTCGGCATGTGCGGTCATGGCATGATCGGCGTCATCACCACGCTTCGCCACCTCGGCCGCATCCATGAAGGCGAGCACAGGATGGAGACACCCGTCGGCGTTGTCACAGCCACGCTTCATGAGGACGGCGGCGTCAGCGTCCGCAACGTTCCCTCCTTTCGCAAGGCACGGGCTGTCGAGGCAGGCGGCGTCACCGGTGATGTCGCCTGGGGCGGCAACTGGTTCTTCCTGGTCTCCGACCATGGCCTTGAACTGACCCGTGAGAACATCCCGCAGCTCACACGGGCCTGCCTGTCGATGCGCATGGCCGTCCATGCCGCCGGACACCCCGAAGTCGACCACATCGAGCTTTTCTCGACGCCGCAGGACCCCCGCAACCACAGCCGCAACTTTGTGCTCTGCCCCGGCGGTGAGCACGACCGCTCCCCCTGCGGCACCGGCACCAGCGCCAAGCTCGCCTGCCTCGCCGCCGACGGCAGGCTGGCCCCCGGACAAAGCTGGCGGCAGGAAAGCATCATCGGCAGCGTGTTTGAAGGCCGCTACGAAGCCTGCCCAGAAGGCGTGATCCCCACCATCACCGGCAGGGCCTTCATCACCGCCGAGTCCACCCTCATCCTAGATCCCGCCGACCCCTTCCAGCTTGGCATTTCATGAAACCGCTCCTGCTCCTGGCCCTTGCGGCATCGGGCTTCGCCGCCGATTTCGAAGCCGCGCTCAGCCTCCCCAAACGCACCGAGAACAGGGTTTTCCGTGACCGTGTGAAGCCAAACTGGCTGCCCGATGGAAGGTCCTTCTGGTATCGGGTGCAGACCGGGCCGGACGCCCAGGAATTTATCCTGATTCAAGGTCCTGAAGGCGAACGAAAGGTGTCACCAACACTTCAAGGGCTGGGGCTGCCTGAAAAACCGCCCGCCAGGACCTCCAAGCTCAGGCTCGAACTGCGGCCGACAGGACGCACCGGGGAGCCCTCCGGCCTGAAGTTCATCAACCAGCTCAGCGAGGACCTGGAGCTCTACTGGATCAACCAGGAGGGCGGACATGTCGGCTACGGATCCGTCAGGGCCGGCGCGGAGCGTGAGCAGCACACCTTCGACGGCCATGTCTGGCTGATCACCCGCCGCACCGGCGGACACCTTGCCGTCATCGAGGCCGGCCCGCAGGTTCAGACCTTTGTGATCGATGGACGCGGCCTGACAAAAAGTGTGTCAGAACCCGAGAAGCGGCCCGCCGGCATCCTTTCTCCAGATGGAAAATCCAGGGCCGAGGTCACCGGGGACCGGGTTTTCCTCAACGGACGCCCGCTGAAGCTTGACTCCCTGAAGAACTTCACCGGCCGGCCGCAATGGGCTCCGGATTCCTCGGCGTTTGTCATCTCCCGGTGCGATCCGGTGCCGCAACGTCAGGTGACACTCGTGGAATCCACCCCCGCGTCCCAGCTTCAGCCCCGGCTGAAGACCTTCAACTACACCAAACCGGGCGACGAACTTCCCAGGCCCGAGCTCCTCATCATCCGGCCCGGCGGAGGCTTCATCCGCGTGCCCGGAAACCTGTTTGAAAATCCGTTCACTCAATCAGACCACATCGACATCCAGTGGGCTCCGGACAGCAGCGAGTTCTACTTCAACCACAACCGGCGCGGCCATCAGCTCTACCGCATCCTTGCCGTCAATCCAAAGACCGGCGCGGCTCGTGTCGTCGTGGAGGAGACCTCCGCCACGTTCATCGACTACACCGCGAAGACCTGGCGTCACTGGCTGCATGACAGCGGGGAGCTGCTGTGGATGAGCGAACGTGACGGCTGGTGCCACCTCCACCTTTACGACATCGCCAGCGGCAGCTTGAAGCACCAGGTCACCCGGGGCGCCTGGCCCGTGCGTGAAGTCCTGCATGTTGACGCCCGCGAACGAAAAGTGTGGTTCCTCGCCGGCGGCCTTCGCCCGCAGGAGGACCCCTGCCATCTGCATCTGTGCAGCATCCGCCTCGACGGCTCAGGCTTCCGGCAGCTCACCGCCGGCGACGGCAACCACCATGTCGAATTCTCCCCCGACCGCAGCTGCTTCACCGACACCTGGTCACGCGCCGACCTGCCGCCCGTCACCGAGCTGCGCCGAACCCAGGATGGCTCCTTGGTCTGCACCCTGGAGAAATCCGACATCAGCGCCCTGCTCGCGGCAGGCTGGACCCTGCCGGAACGCTTCGCCGCCAAGGGCCGGGACGGCAGGACGGACATCCACGGCGTCATCATCAGGCCCTCCCGGTTTGATCCCTTGAAGAGGTATCCGGTGGTCGAGGACATCTATGCCGGGCCTCACTCCTCGTTTGCCCCCAAGAACTTCGACCGCCTCACGCGCATGCACCAGCTGGCCGAACTCGGCTTCATCGTGGTGAAACTCGACGGCATGGGCACCAACCATCGCGGCAAGGCCTTCCATGACGTCTGCTGGAAAAACCTCAAGGACGCCGGCTTTCCCGATCGCAGGCTCTGGATCACCGCCGCCGCCAGGTCCCGTCCTTGGATGGACCTGGACAGGATCGGCATCTACGGCGGCAGCGCGGGTGGACAGAACGCCATGCGCGCCCTGCTCGACCATCACGACTTCTACAAGGTCGCCGTCGCCGACTGCGGCTGCCATGACAACCGCATGGACAAGATCTGGTGGAACGAACAGTGGATGGGCTGGCCCGTCGATGACAGCTACGCCCGCAGCAGCAACAGGGAGGACGCCCACATGCTGCAGGGCAGGCTGCTGCTGATCGTCGGCGAGCTCGACACCAACGTCGATCCCGCCAGCACCCTGCAGGTTGTCGCCGCCCTGCAGAAAGCCGGCAAGTCCTTCGACTTCATGCCCATCGCCGGCACCGGCCACGGCGCGGCCGAAACCCCTTTCGGCAGCAGGCTGCGCATGGAGTTCCTGGTCCGGCATCTGTCGCCTTAGAAGTTTGTCAGCGCCGCCTGCAATCAGGCTTGCGTGAAAAACCCGGGCCTGCTGTCGTTGTGACCTGCCGCAGGAGGGTGCCGCCGACGCCTCCCTGAAAAACCCAGGTCCCGCCCCATGCCCTTCCGCCGCTTTGCCGACTTTCTGATCCTGCTCGCCGTGCTGGCGGCCATCATTCTCCTTTTCGGATCGCTGCGGGACAGTTTCTTCAGCGCGGCGACCCTGGGCTCCGTGGCCAACCGCATCCCTGCCCTCGCCCTGGTCGCCACCGGCATGACCCTGGTGATGATCACCGGCGGCATTGACCTGTCCGTCGGCTCGGCGCTCGGCTTTTGCGGCGCAGCCGTCGGCGTGATGATGGCGGACTGGAAGTGGGGGCTGGCCCTGGCCCTCGGCACGAGCATGCTCCTTGGCGCGGCCATCGGCGGCACCACCGGTGCCGTGAGCGTGAAACTGCGGCTGCCCTCCTTCATCGTCTCCCTCGGCATGCTGGAAATCGCCCGCGGCCTGGCCTTTCTGACGACGAACTCGCAGACCAAGTACATCGGCTCAGGCATCGAGTCTCTCGGCGCTCCGTTGCCTGGACTGATTGTCTCACCGGCTTTTGTCATCAGCTTGCTGGTGGTGGCCGTCGGCCAGGTGATGCTCTCCCAGATGGCCCTCGGCCGCCACTGGATCGCCATCGGCGCCAACCGCGAGGCGGCGCTTATCTCGGGCATCCAGGTGGACCGTCCGCGCATTCTCGCCCATTCCCTGCTTGGCGCACTCACCGGCCTCGCCGCCGTCTTCAACTGCTCCCGCCTCGGCAGCGCCGACCCCAACGCCGGCGTCGGGTTTGAACTCAGCGCCATCGCCGCCGTGGTCGTCGGCGGCACCAGCCTCATGGGCGGCCGCGGGTCCGTGGTGAAAAGCTTCATCGGCGTGCTCATCATCGCCACGCTCGAAGCCGGCCTGGTCCAGGTCGGCGCCACGGAACCCATGAAGCGTGTCGTCACGGGAACGGTCATCGTGGCCGCCGTGCTCGCCGACACCTGGCGCCGCAAATAATCCATGAAACCCCTGCTCCTTCTCCTGCTCGCCCTGGGCTCGTCCGTTCTGGCCGAAAAACCCAGGATCCTCTTCGACACCGACATCACCGGAGACGTGGACGACGTGCTGGCCCTGGCCATGTGCCACTCGCTCGCAGACCGGGGCGCCTGCACACTCCTCGGTGTCACGGTTTCCAAGAACAACCCGCTGACCGCCAGCTTTGTCGATGCCCAGAACACCTTCCACGGCCGGCCCGATCTGCCGGTCGGCGTCACGCGCGACCCGAAGGCCCAGCACCGCGAAAGCAGGTATCTGAAGCTCGCCGAGTCAGCGGATTATCCGCATGACCTGAGGCGCAACGAGGACGCGAAGGATGCCGTGTCCCTGATTCGTGAACTCCTCGAAGCCCAGCAGGATCGCAGCGTCACAATCATCAGCGTCGGCATCGCCTCCAACATGGCCGGACTGCTCAAATCGCCCGGCGGCATCGACCTGGCGAAGCGCAAGGTGAAGGCTCTGTCGATCATGGCCGGCGCGTTCGCCTTCTGCAACCGCACCAACTACCACCTCGAGGCAAACGTCATCAACGGCATCGGCGACATGCAGACCGTGGCCGACCTTTGGCCGGAGGAGGTCCCCGTCATTTGGAGCGGCTATGAAATCGGCGAAGCCCTGCCCTTCCCCCGCGTCGTCATCCAGCGTGACCTCGACTACCTGCCTCATCACCTGGTCAAGGAGGCTTATCTTCTTCACAGCGGCCCCGAGCATGACCGCCCGTGCTGGGACGAAAGCAGCGTGCTCTGGGCCGTCTTCCCGGAGCGCGGCTTCTTCGGCCTCTCCGAACCAGGCCGCGTAAAGGTGCTCGACGACGGCTTCACCCGCTTCATGCCCGCAGGCAGAAACCAGCCCGGCAGGCGCGACCGTTTTCTCACCCTGACCTCCGTCCAGCAAAGCCGCGCCCTGGAGGCCATCGTCCACCTCACCCTCCAGCCACCGCACGCAAAGTGAAACCCCTGGCCTTCCTGCTGCTTTGCAGCCTCGCCCTTGCCGAACATGCCCGCGTCATCTTCGACACGGACATGGCGAACGACTGCGACGACACCGGGGCGCTGGCCGTGCTGCACGCGCTGGCGGACCGGGGCGAGGCGGAGATCCTTGCCGTCGTCACCAACCGCAAAGACCCCTCAAACGCCTCCGCCGCCGCCTGCGCGGCCATCAACGGCTACTACGGCCGCCCAGACATTCCCATCGGCACCGACAAGGACGGAGCGAAGACGAAAAGCCGCACGCCAAGCAGCTTCACCCCGGCCTGCGGGATGAATTTCCGCATCAAGCCAGACCGGACGATCAGATGCCCGACGCGCTCACGGTGCTGCGACGCGTGCTCGCCACGGCCGCAGATCACAGCGTCACCTACTGCTCCGTCGGCGCGCTGAGCAACCTTGAGGACCTGCTGCGTTCCAGGCCGGACGATCACAGCCCCCTCCACGGAGACGACCTTGTTCGGCAGAAGGTCAAACTCACGGTCATCATGGGCGGAGGCTTCCCACGCACCGCGAACCCCGAGACGAACATCAAGCTCGACCCGGCCGCAGCCGTCACCGTCGTCAACGAATGGCCCGGCCCGGTCCTGTGGCAGGGTTACGAGGTCGGCGCGGCCATCATCACCGGCTCAGAGCTTCAGAAGACGCCGCGCGCCAACCCAGTGCGCCGGGCCTTTGAACTGCGCATGCATCACGGCGCCCCGGCACTTGCCCACGGCAAGCCCAGCCATGACCAGGCGGCCGTGCTGCTCGCCGTGCGAGGCCCGCAGCCGGAGCCTTGGGACGTCATCGACAAAGGCCGCGTCGTCCTTGATTCCGACGGACACTGCCAATGGTCGCGTGACTGGTCCGCGGCGCACCGTTATGTGAAGATCAAAGGCTCCCCGAAGGCTCTCACCGGCCTGATTGGCGAGCTCATGTCCACTCCCCCCAAAAACCAGCCATGAAGCATCTGCTCCTATCCCTGCTGTTAGGCGGCCTCGCCCAGGCGGCCCCCGTGAAGCTCATCTTTGACACCGACATGGGCAATGATGTCGATGACCTCATGGCTCTCTGCATGATCCACAACCTGCAGAAGCGGGGGGCCTGCGAACTGCTCGCCGTCACGGTCACCAAGGATCATCCGCAGGCCGCCGCCTTCGTCGATGCTGTGAACACGCTTTATGGCTATCCGGACACACCCATCGGCGTCGTCCGCAACGGGGCCGCCAGGGAGCCGGGGAAGTTCAACCTCCTGGCCGGTGAAAAGAACCCCGACGGCAGCCTGCGCTACCCGCATGACATGCGCAGCGGCGCCGACGCCCCCGAGGCCGTCGGCCTGATCAAGGACATCCTCTCCAGGCAGCCCGACGGCAGCGTGGTGATCGCCCAGGTCGGCTTTTTCACCAACCTCGCCCGGCTTCTCGATGACGCGGAGGCGAAGGCGCTCGCGGCGAAGAAGGTGAAGCTGCTCAGCATCATGGCCGGGGCCTTCCAGACAGTGAACTTTGACACCCGGCACCTCGAGTACAACGTCAAGCTCGACGTGCCCGCCGCCCAGAAGCTCGCCAGGGACTGGCCCACTCCGATTGTCTGGAGCGGTTTTGAAATCGGCGTCGCAGCCGCATTCCCTCATGTCGTGATCGAGCAGGATCTGGACTACCTGCCGCATCACCCGCTCAAGGAGGCCTATTGCCTCTACAACCCGCCGCCGCACGACCGCCCCACCTGGGACCCGACCTCCGTGCTTTATGCAATCCACCCGGACCGCGGCTACTTCGACCTTTCACCGCCGGGCAATGTCACCGTCGAAAAGGATTCCGCGACACTCTTCCGCCCAACCAAAAATGGCAAAGGCAGGCACCGCTTTCTCATCATGAGCGCCGAGCAGGCCTCAAGAGTGCGCGAGGCCATCGTTCAGCTCAGCGTCGAACCGCCGCCTGTGCGAAAATAAGGCCGGCCTGCCGCCTCACAGAGGAAAGCCCCATGAACCCGCGGCTCATGGGGCTTTTCAATGCATTTCAACCCAAGGCGCCTCAGCCGGCCTCGTCAGCCTTCTGCCCGGCAAGCTTGGCGGCACGCTCGGCCAGCTCGATGTGGAACTGCTCAGGTGCCGGCTCCTCTCCCTTCACGCGGGTGCGGCCGAACCAGTCGGCGAAGATTTCACCAGGCTGACGCCCCGCCTTGAAGGCCTCCAGGATTTCTCGGACCTTGCCCGGGATGTCCTCACCGGTGACTGATTTGTATTCCAGGCCGGCCAGGCGGTTGCCCCGGATGCTTCCGCCGACAAACATGGCCCACTTGTTCGGCGCACGTCCGACAAAGCCAAAGTCGGCGTTGTAGGGGCGGCCGCAGCCGTTCGGACAGCCGGTCATGCGGAACAGGATGGGCTCGTCCTCCAGGCCGAGCTCCTTCAGCACCGGGTCGATCTTGTCCATGAGCCCCGGAAGGGCGCGCTCGGACTCGCTGAGGGCCAGGCCGCAGGTCGGCAGGGCCACGCAGGCATGCGCGACCTTGCGGGCACGGGTGAATCCGACGTCGTCGGCATGAACAATGCCATGGCGGCCGAGGATGTCATTCACGGCATCCTTCTGCGCCGGGTCGATGTCGGCGATGATGAGATTGGTGTTCGGCGTGACGATGAAGGGCAGGCCGAGCTTTGTGGCGATCTCGGCAAAGGCGCTGCGATAGTGCGGACCTCCTTCGCGGTCGACAATGCGGCCCATGCTCACATAGACGCTGCAATAAAGCTTTCCATCACCCTGCTCATGCCAGCCGAGCGTGTCCTCGACCGTGTCAAACTTCAGCTCCTTGGGCGGAAAGGTTTCAATGCCAGGGAGACGGCGGACGACCTCGGCGCGGAAACCGTCAAGGCCCATGCTCTGCACGGTGTACTTGAGACGGGCGTTCTTGCGCTCGGTGCGGTTGCCGTGGTCGCGCTGGGCGGTGACGATGGCCTCGCAGACATCGACAACGTGGGCACGCTTCACATAGAGGAGAGGCTGGGCGAGGAACGGGCGGGTGGTGAGCTGTCCGTGGCTCATGCCAAAGCCGCCGCCCACCGTGATGGTGTAGCCTTCAACCTCCCCGTCCACAACATGCGGCACGAAACCGACATCCTGCGAATAGACGTCCACATCATTGCAGGGCTGGATGGCAACGCCGATCTTGAACTTACGGGGCAGGTAAACCTTGCCGTAGATCGGGTCGTCTCCCTCAGACGCCTGGGTGGCTTCACGGACGGCGGGACTGACTTCCGGATCCTTGATCCAGTTCGGCTCCACCTTCTCGCCATCCAGCCAGATGTCGGCGTAGGCGCTGCTGCGCCACAGGAAGCGCTGGCTGATCTCCTCGGTCAGTTTCTGCGTGTCCGCGTGAACCTTGTCCTTGATCGGAGCGGCCGGCCCCATGGTGTTGCGAACCACGTCGCCGCAGGCCCCCATGGTGCTGAGACCGCTGTGACAGACACTCTGGATGACCTCCTTCAGGCCGCCCTTGAGCACCCCGTGAAGCTGGATGCCCTGACGGTTGGTGAGGCGCATGTTGCCCATCGCCTTGGTGCACAGATCATCATGGATCATCCACTGCCTCGCGGTGATGCGTCCGCCGGGCATCTTGCTGCGGATCATGAAGCTCCAGGCCTTGTCGAGCTTCTGCTTGTTGCGCTCAGCACGGACATCTCGGTCGTCCTGCTGATAGGAGCCGTGATGCTTGAGGAGAATGTTGCTGTCCTCCGGAATGTTAGGGGTGCTGGTGTCAGCGAATTGCTCGGCGAGCTGGCCGCGGAGGCCGGCGGAGGCGAGCTTGATCTCTTCAACGGAGGCTTTGGACATGAGTGGGGGGGCTAAAAATGAGGGATTTAAGCTGACCGATTCCCGGGGAAAATCAAGTTATCAGCCGAGTATTTTTCATGCTTGTCTATCGGATTTATAGACATATGAAATTTAATGATTTTATTAAAAAATACACCACACCATCTGTTAAATTTTTGAATTTTACGGAAAGCTGGGTTAAATTTTGAAATGATCTCGCCTTTCGATCACCTGCTGCTTTCTGCCGAGGAGACATCCACGGTCTCACTCAAGGAACGGCTCCGGGCTCTTCGGCAATCGCTGCAACAGGCCTGTCAACAAATCGAAGCTCAACTCACGGCATTGGACGCCCCGTCAAACACCGATCATCTGCCAGAACCCGCTGCTTCTGGTTCCCGGCCAGCCATGCTTTTCGAAACAGCCCCGGTTAAAATTCAGGAAATTCACCCTGCTGGCAGCATCGAAAAGGTCCTGGCCCCGGCGGCCAACGTGCAAATTGATCCTCTGCTGGAAAAGGCCACTCTCGAAGAGCTCAATGCGGCCCTGAGCCAGGCATTTGCCCAGATTGCAGCCAAACGCGCCTGGTAAGGCTCACTCAAGCTCCTTGAGCTGAATGTGCCGATATTCCATGACTCCCCGGTCTCCTTCAAGACCTATGGGACCGGTCGCGGGCAGTGTCAGGGCTGCTTCCAGCACCTCTCCGTTGCAGGTGCAACGGGCGACACCATCCTTCACGGTGACCTCGATGAGGTTCCACTCCTGCGGCTTGTACTGCTTCAGCTCCAGGTAGGGGCCGGCAACCAGATAATCGCGGCATTGCAACTGGGGTTTGCGGATGAAGACGCCGCTGTCGGCATTGACGCTGGCACGGAACTCAAGCTTGAGGACAAAGTTCTTCGGGAACTCCTCAACGGTGTAAATCTGGCCGGTGAGCTTGTCCATTTCCGTGGGAAAGGTCACGGCAATGGCGCCATCTTTCACGATGTAGCGTCCGGCATCAGCCGCCTCGGTCTTGCCATCATGCGTTGCAAGAACCTTGCCCGAATTGGGATTGTCCTTTTTTGTCTTCTCCCGGAAACACCAGCCGGTCAGATCCTTGCCATTGAACAGGCTTTTGAAGCCAGAATCCGGCTGCCAGTCATCGGCATGGAGCAAGGAGGCAAGAACAAGGGGGATAAGTAGCAGACGTTTCATGGCTGAAGAAAAGACACAACGCAGCCCGATGAAGGAAAATGTCGCTGAATGCCAGGCACCTGTGCGATTGCGCCGCAAAAGCCTGAGGCTGGAACAGGGGAAATTCAATGACAGGCGTGGCGAGTAAACTGGATGCCAGTTACCATCCTGGACAGGTCAGAATCGACGACGCGGCCCCTGGCCGCCCGGTTTTCTTGGCGGACCTCCACCGTCGCGTTTGGGCGGACCGGAGCGTCGTGGCGGCCTAGACTCACCCGAGAAACCTTCGTCTGAACGAGGGCGGCGCGGCGGCCTCGATTCACCCGAGAAACCTTCGTCTGAGCGAGGACGGCGCGGCGGCCTAGACTCACCCGAGAAACCTTCGTCTGAGCGAGGACGGCGCGGCGGCCTAGACTCACCCGAGAATCCTTCGTCGGAGCGAGGACGGCGCGGCGGGCTGCTGCGGTCGCCGCCGGAACGTCGGCGAGAGGGACCTTCAAAGCGATCCGTGGATTCCGATCGAGCCTCCCCGAAAGACCGGCGCGGGTCACCTGCACGAGGCCGTCCACGTCCCGGGCCAGAATTCTGACTCTCGCCAAAGGACCGTTCCGTGGGGCGGCTGTATCGCGCCCGCCCCGTTGGCTTGCCTTTGCCTCCAGCACGGAAAGTCGGCTTTCCTGAAGGACGCCTGGAAGCTGGCCGAACGGACTTAGGGTTGTCGGATTCATCATCCCAGCCGTCTCCCGAAGACTTCGAGGCAGCACCGGTGCCTTCCGCCACGCGTTTGTCGCCTGCAGGCTTGTTACGGCCGGTGGTGCCAGCTTCACTGAAAAAGCGCTGGATCTCCGTCTGGCTGAGTTCCTTCCAGCCGCCTTTGGGCAGGCCTTTGAGTTCCAGCCAGCCGATGCGGGTGCGGGTCAGGCGTTCAACCTCAAAGCCAAGCTGATAAAACATGAGGCGGATCTGCCTCTTGAGCCCCTGCTTGAGCACGACATGGCAGCGATATTCGGTGATCATCCAGGCGCGCTCCGCCTTGGCATGGCCCTCCTCGGTCATCATGCCTTTGACCAGCTTGGCCATGACCGCCTGGTCAAGCGGCTTGTCCACGATCACTTCGTACTCCTTTTCCGCCCCCTTGCTCGGGTGGATGAGGTGATGGGAAAGATCTCCCCGGTTGGTCATCAGCAGCAGGCCCTCGCTTTCCTTGTCGAGCCTTCCAACGTGATGGAGTGACTGGAACTGCCGCGGCAGCAGGGCGTAGATGGTCATGCGATCCCGTTCATCGCTGCGGCTGCAGATGTAACCCTTGGGCTTGTGCAGCGCGATGACGATCGGCGACTCGGTCCGGATGGGCTTGCCATCCACGGAAACTTCATCCTCGGGCTTCACCAGGGTGCCCAGCTCCGTGATCGTCTTGCCGTTGATGACGACACGGCCCTCCAGGATGATCTGCTCACAGCCACGGCGTGAACCCAGGCCGCACTGGCTGAGGAAGCGATTGAGACGCACAACAAAATCCCTGCGGGACGTGCCGCCGGGCATTCAGGTAAAGGTTACTCGGCCTTGGTTTTCGGGAGGCCGGTCGGGAGACGACCGTCCTTCCACTGACCGCGGGCTTTCATGAGCTTGATGCGCTCACCGCGCTTCAGGACACTGCGCTTGGTGCCGACGGAACCACCGGACGTTTTGAGGCTGCGATGTTGCGACATGACTGAAATAAGAGGGGGTTGAAAAAGGGCGCGGAGAATAGGCGTCCCCCGAGGAAGCGCAAGGAGTTTGTTTTTGCTGGAAGGCCGCGTTTCCAGAGAATCACGCCCCCCCACCCTCCCCGGCCCGTCCCATGACCTCCTGCGAAGTCTTGAAATGCATCTTGGCCACCTGCCGCAACCCTTCTTCCCCCATGTCTTCAAAAAGGCCTCGGGCCCGTCCCTTGACGAGGGGGGACACTCCCTTGGGAAGCTCCGCGCCGAGGCGCTGCCCTGTCTGGTCCAGCCACTGGACAAAGCGCTCCCGGGCCAGGATCGACGCCGCCGCCACCGCCGGATCGCTCTCCGCCTTGGTCCGCTGGATCAGCCGGATGCCCCGCCCCCGCTCCTGAAGAGCCCGCTGCAGGACCGTCGGATTGGCAAACTGATCGGAAATCGCGGTCGGGCAGCCAGGCACCTTTTCCAAAAGCACCTCGATCACTTTGGCATGCCCCCAGGCCAGCAGGCGGTTGAGGTTGCCAAACTTCTCATAGAGCTCGTTGTAGCGCCCGGGGTTGACCTGGATGACCTCCGACCTCAGCCCGGGAACCTTCCGGATCATCTCCGCCAGCTTGAGAATCTTGTCATCGCTGCCAATGCGCTTGCTGTCCACGGCCCCGAGCTCACGCAGGGCATGAGCCACCTCGCGATCCACATAAACACCAGCGATCACCAGCGGCCCGAAAAAGTCACCCTTGCCACTTTCATCTATGCCCAGATGCGGCTGAAACATCTCCGGGTGATGAACCTCCTCATAGCCAAGCTCAGCCACGCCCAGGACCTGGGGTTCGAGGACATTTGTGATGAATTCCTCCGTGTCCTTGCCCTGAACAACAATCTTGGGGCCCTTTTCATAAACCAGCACGTTGACCCTGTTTCGAGAGGCGGCGTAGAGGCAGTATGGCTTGGATTCAAAAGACCAGCCGGCCTCGGCAAGCAGAGCGCGCAAACGGGACGCCTGATCGGAGGTCAGGGGCTTGGTGTAGGTGGTCAGGGCTGGCATGAACGTGGAATCCACTTTCTGAAAAGAACAAGGGCGGCGCAAAGTCCAAGGCAGAACAGAGCAAACCAGTCGCCGAAACGGGCGTAGAGCGTCATTTCAGGCTGCCTTGGCACCAGCACCGTTCCCGGCAGACAGCCTTCTATCAGCGTGCTGCCCGTTTCTGGATCGGCCAGCCTCTGCGTCACCATGCCCAGGGTGTCAATGAAGCAAGTCACCCCGGTGTTGGTCGCACGCACCATCGGGCGCCGCAGCTCGATGGCCCGAAATTTGGCGTTGGCCGCATGGACCTCCATCTGCTCGCTCTGCAAAAACCAGCCGTCATTGGTCAGGTTGACAATCATCTGCGGCTCCGGCCGGACAAAACGGCGCGCAAGGCGGCCGACCGTGTCTTCAAAACAAATCAAGGGAATGATGTCCACCGCCGGCTGCTCGAGCTTCAGGGGCTCGGTGCTCGCGCCAGCATCAAAATCCCCGGGAATCACCGATCTCAGCAAAGAAAAAGGCGGATAGCCTCCAAATGGCAGATACTCCCCAAACGGCACCAGGTGAACCTTGTGATGCTCCTGCCGATGCCCGTAGGAACCGCGGAACAATACGGTGGAAACATGCCCTCCGGGGCCCGGCTCGGACGTTGGATAGATTTCCGTCCCGGTCATCAGGCTGAAATCACCCGCCTTCAGCAGTTCGTTGAAGTAATCTTCATGCCTCGGCAGCCCCCAGCGCTCCCCCTGGCCATGCAGATGCACCGGCAGCGCGCTCTCAGGCCAGATCACCAGGTCCGGAGGCTTCCCTCCACCCTCCACATATAGCCTGGTAAAGGTCTTGAGCCTCTCATAAACCTGTGGAGCCATCCTGCCCGACCAGGCGTCCGCCTGGGAGACGTTGGGCTGCACCAGCAGGGTCTGCACCTCCACCACGTTTCCACGCAGCCGGGTTAACTTGAGCACCCCGTAAAAGGCGGTCGCGAGCAGCACTACAAGCGCCAGGGTCAGGTCAAGCCGTGTTCGGCAGGTGCCCTTTCCCTGGTAAACCGCCAGCTGCCGCCGCAAGGTGTTCCAGCCCGTGCAGGCCACCAGCACCGGCAGAAACGACAAACCTGTCACTCCCACAAGGTCCGCCGCCTGGATCAGCACCCGGTTTTGATGCAGCCCCACCCCCAGCCCGTTCCATCCAAACCCTGTGAAAACCGTCGTGCTGCGCAGCCATTCGCACCCCACCCAGGCGGAAGCGGCCAGCACGGCGCACCTCAGAGATTCCCAGGTGCTCTCCTGCCAGCTGCCACACGTCAGCTTGTGCATGTCAGGCAGGGCAAACCACCGGACAAACCATCCCCATAAACCCAGATAAAGCGCACAATAACCGCTGAGCCCGACGACCGCACCAACCCCCATCAGCTCAGGCCCGATGCCGACCCAGGAATGATCCACGGCCCCCGCCATCACCCGCGACGAATGCCTCACCCAGGCAAGGTTGGGCAGAAAAAAGGCCAGCCCGGCCAGATACCCCGTCTTGAAGCCTGAAACGGACCGCTCCTCGTCCCACAACAACGCCAGCAAGGGCAGCAGCCAGAGCCAGATCACCCATTCCTGATTCCAGCGGGGAAAACCAAACACCAGCATTCCCCCGCTGAGCAAAGGCAGGACATACGACATGGATCGTCGGTGAAAAATCGGCATCGGCCCAGCCTTGGCAGGACAGCCCACCCTGTCCATGGCTTTGTCATTCCGTGCCATCCAACCTCGGGAAAACCCGTTTTTTCGTGCCAACCCGACTCCTCTGCCCTGCGGCGCCCCAGCCCTGCCCCAAGGCTCAGGCGTGCGTGTGTAAAATTATCCACAATGATGGCCTGATCTTTGCTTGCCATGCATCCACCTCAGTGAAACAGGGTGTGTCCGCTCCACTGGGGCACTCCCAACCATGGCCGACCAAGGACTTTATCAGACTCAGACGCAGAAGCTGGCCATCGGCCCGCAGATGCAGCAGAGCCTGCAAATCCTTCAGGCCCCCACGCTGGAGCTGCGCCAGATCATCCAGCAGGAAGTCGAGATCAACCCCGTGCTCGAACTGGAAAGCCCCGAGGTTTCCCTTGAAGACGCCGTGCCGGACGACCCGGACAACCGCGAGGAGCGGGACGAGCTCGACATCCTCTCGCAAATGGATGAGGAATGGCGCGAGTACTGGGCGCAAAGCCGTGCGCAATCCGGCAGCCGGACGGCGGAGGACCAGGAGCGCTGGCAGTTCCTCATGGACAGCATTGTGGCCCCCACCACCCTCCAGGAGCATCTGCTTTCCCAGCTCCACACTGCGGAGGCAACGGCCACCGTGGCAGAGCACGTTGAGTTCCTGATCGGCAACCTCGATGACCGGGGCTTCCTCAATACCCCTGTCGAGGAGCTCAGCCTTCAGCACGCCATCCCGATTGATAAACTGCGCGAGGCCAAGGACCTGCTCATCAGCTTCGATCCCGTCGGCGTCGGCGCCGATGACCTTCGCGAATGCCTGCTCATCCAGCTGGAGCGCCTTGGCAAGCGCCAAAGCCTTGCCCACCGGCTCGTGGACATGCATCTTGATGACCTCGCCAACAAGCGCTACCCCATCCTCGCCCGCAGAATGGGGGTGCCGGTCGAGCAGATTTCACGCGCCGCAGACTTCATCAGCACCCTTGATCCGCGGCCAGCCTCGCGGTTTTCTGCGAGTACCAACAACTACGTCACCCCCGACATCATCGTCGAACACCAGGCGGGCGCGTGGGTGCCGGTGATGAACAACGATGATCTCCCTCACCTGCGTCTCAGCAACGCCTACAAGGACATGCTCAGCCAGCCCGGCAGCAGCACCGAAGTTCGCAACTACATCCGGGAAAAGCTCAGAAGTGGCAAGTTCCTGATCCGCAGCATTCAGCAGCGCCAGCAGACCATCTACAAGATCGCCGTGCAGATCCTCGCCCATCAGAGGGAGTTTTTGGAAAAAGGCACCGGCTTTCTGCGGCCCCTGAACATGGCCCAGGTGGCCGACGAGGTCGGCGTGCATGAGACCACCGTCAGCCGCGCCATCGCCGGCAAATACATGGCCACGCCTCATGGAGTCTTTGAACTGAAGTTTTTCTTCAGCCACGGGGTCAGGACGGAATCCGGCGAGGACCTGAGCAACACCAGCGTCAAAAACGCCATCGCCGACCTCATCAAGGGCGAACCCAAGTCCAAGCCTCTCAGCGATGACAAGCTGGCCAAGATCCTCGATCAGCAGGGCATCAAGGTGGCCAGACGCACGGTCGCGAAATATCGCGAGGCCCTGGGCATCCTGCCAAGCCACCTGAGAAAATCCTTCTCCTGAACCAGCTGACCGGAGAGCCGTCCGCATGAGCGGAAAGATTCCCCGGCCGGGATGTGAAAATCAACGCCGATGCCGGCAAATCAGATCGAGATTTCCGAACCCTCGTCAAAGACACCGGCAACCGGCTTCAGGATCATCCCAGCAGCCACGGTGTTGTTGGTCTGCTCATCGACCAGAATGAAGCTTCCCGTCGTCCGATTTTCCGAGTAGGCGTCAAAGAAGATGGGGGCCGAGGCGCGAAGCCGGATGCAGCCGATGTCATTCAGGGCGAACTCCTGGCTTTCCTGGCTTTTCTCCAGGGTGCTGATGTTCACCTTGTAAAGAACGTCCGTGACCACGGCGCGCACTTCATTGGTCGTGTGGCGCAGGTAAAAACGCCCGCGGGGACGCAGTGTCTTCTTGTCCGCAAACCAGCAGATCATCGCATCAAACTCCTGTTCGGTATGCACAGGCTCGTTCGCCTTCACAATCATGCCCCCACGGCTGGTGTCGATCTCGTCGGCAACGGTGATGCTGTAGCTCAGCTGCGGAATCGCCTCAGCCTGCTCGCCGGCAAAAGTGTGAATGCCCGTGATGCGGGTCTTCATTCCCGAGGGCAGCACGGAAACGGCATCCCCCACACGGAACGTGCCGCTGGCCATGCGTCCGGCAAAACCGCGGTAATCATGAAGATTACCCAGCTTGGCGTCATCGGCGTCGGAGATCGGACGAATGACCCACTGCACCGGAAAACGCGCCTTGTCCTGAGCAGTCTCCGCCTGCACCTGCACAGTTTCCAGATGCTCGAGAAGGCTTGGCCCCTCATACCAGTCCGTCCGGGAGGAGCGCTCCACCACATTGTCGCCGTTCAGGGCGCTCATCGGAATCGGCCTGATGTTCGGCGTGTATTCCAGGCCGCCGGCAAACTCCATGTATTCAGCCACAATCTTATGATAGGTGTCCTCGTCAAAATCGACGAGGTCCATCTTGTTCACCGCCAGGACGACCTGGTTGATCCTCAGAAGGCTGGCCAGATATGTGTGACGCATCGTCTGCTCAATCACACCAAGACGCGCATCCACAAGTATGATCGCCAGGTCCGCCGTGGACGCCCCGGTGACCATGTTCCGGGTGTATTGAATATGCCCGGGCGTGTCGGCAATGATGAACTTGCGCCTGGGGGTCGCAAAATAGCGATAGGCCACGTCGATCGTGATGCCCTGCTCACGCTCGGCTCGTAGCCCGTCGGTGAGCAGAGCCAGGTTGACGTGGGCGTCGCCGCGTCGCTTCGAAGATTCCTCGACGGCAAGCAGCTGATCCTCGAAAATCGACTTCGAGTCATACAGCAGCCGGCCAATCAGAGTACTTTTGCCGTCATCAACGCTTCCGGCGGTCGTGAAGCGGAGCAGGCTGGATTCAGTAGGGTTGACGAGAACGTCCATGATAAGGATGGGTAATGGTGCGGTGTTCGATGAGTCTGCAGCCTTGTTCAGAAGTAGCCTTCCTTCTTCCGGTCTTCCATGGCCGTCTCGGAACGCTTGTCATCAGCTCGTGTGCCACGCTCTGTCTGGCGTGCGGCCGCGACTTCCGCAACGATCTCATCCAAGGTGCTGGCGGAGCTTTCCACGGCACCCGTGCAGGTGGCGTCACCCACCGTGCGGAAACGGATCAGACGCTCTTTCACCATGTCCTTTTCCTCCTCGAGGATGGGAATGAATCCGGTTTCAGCATCCAGCAGCTGTCCCTGGCGTTCAAACACACGGCGCCTGTGCGCAAAGTACAGGCTTGGAAGCGGAATGTTTTCCTGACGGATGTACTGCCACACGTCCATCTCGGTCCAGTTGCTCAGCGGAAACACCCTGAAATGCTCACCGAAGTGCTTGCGACCGTTGAAAATATTCCATAGCTCAGGGCGCTGGTTCTTTGGATCCCACTGCCCAAACTCGTCACGATGGCTGAAGAAGCGTTCCTTCGCGCGTGCCTTTTCCTCATCGCGGCGCCCCCCACCAAGGCAGGCGTCGAACTTGTTCTCCTCAATGCTGTCCAGCAGCGTGACCGTCTGCAGTTTGTTGCGGCTGGCGTAAGGTCCCTTTTCCTCCTGAACCCGTCCCTCGTCGATGCTCTTCTGCACGCTGCCGACGACCAGCTGAGCGCCGATCTCGTTCACGAACCAGTCGCGGTAGGTCATTGCCTCCGGAAAATTGTGGCCCGTGTCCACGTGCAAAAGCTTGAAGGGCATTCTCGCCGGGTAAAAGGCCTTGCGAGCAAGCCAGGCCATGACGATCGAGTCCTTGCCGCCCGAAAAAAGCAGCGCGGGGTTTTGAAACTGGGCGGCGGTTTCGCGCAGAACGAAGATCGCCTCGCTTTCGAGAAATTGAAGATGCGTGATGGAGGACATTCGGAAGGGCTGATCAGGTCGCTTATTTCGTGTCAGTGACAAGCTTTGCATGCAGGCCGCACTCATGTTTTTCGTCCCCTTTGGCGGGATCGTAGTATGTCATTTGGTTTGGCAGAGAATGCTGGGTCAGATAAGCCTTCAACTCCGCCTCCCCCCATTCGAGGATGGGATTCACTTTCAGGCAGTTGAACTTGGAATCCCACATGACGGCAGAAAGTGACGCCGCACGCTGGGGGTTTTGCTCCCTTCGCAGGGCGGTGACCCAGACTTGCGGCGCAAGTTCACGCATTCCGCGCTCAAATGGCTCCAGCTTCATGATCCGGCTGAACGATTCCACTCTTTCCACCTCATCGGGCATGGGAAGGTGGCCCCCGTTTAAGGCAAGCCAGTGGGCGCTCGTCATCAGCGGCAGATAGGGCTTCAAGTTGAGCTGCAGGCGCTCGCGAGCGGCCTCGGCAAACCTGTAGGTTTCCGGAAAATTGGCGCCATGATCAATCCACAACACAGGCATGGCCGGCTGCGCTGCAGTCGCCATATGCAAAATCACCGCCTCATAAGGGCGGAAATTCGTGGTCACCACTGCTTTGCCTTGTTCAACCGCCCAGGAGACGACCTCCTGCGGACTGGCTCCCTGGAGTTGTTGGTTGATTCGCTCGATTTCTTGAGGGTTCATGAAGTCTTGGAGATTTGTCCTTATTCTCTATCTGTAAAGTCGATATTGAATCAGGGGGAGAAAAAACCCCGCTCCTTGCGGAGAGGGGTTTGTAATCTGGCAGCGTCCTACTTTCGC
>JBIIRD010000081.1:0-20724 GCA_044341745.1 Prosthecobacter sp.
GTGACGCAGTTTGACACGGAGACAGGCGCGGGAGTGGCGACGGAAACCCGAATCAGGAAGACGGTGCAGATGGTGATCCCCCCTGGGGCTTCCACCAGCACCCCCATCGAGACCGAGGACCTCATGAGCCCCGCCGCCCCCAACACCGAAAAACTGCTCCGCCTCCTCCCCATTGACTTTGAGGACGAAGAAGAATGGTCAGGCCTCGATAAAGTCAGCCCCAAGAAATGGCTCATGGTGCCGCAAGATGGCAACAATCGCGCCTACGTTTTGGGCGGCTCTGGCCTCGATATGAAAGTCATTCCCGACGGCTTGAGCTACATATCTGCGACACCCAGCACATTGAGCAGCAATCGCGATCTGATAACCTTCGGGGAAGGTGGAGCACTGGGAAATAGTGAAGGATTGGTCTTCGGAAAAGGCACCTCTTTTGGCTCCGATCCATTACTAAACTACTCGGTGAAAATGAGGCGGCAAATCAAAGTGGCGGTCCACCCAATCACATTGGCCACCGCCAATGGAAGTCCGATACTCACGCCTCAGCGGACGCCCTCCCAAGCTGATCTTCAAACCTTCCTCAACAAGACCTTTGGCGATCAAAGCAACATCTTCTGCACCGTCGTGATCAGCGGTGGTGCGAGTGTAAACTGGGATGCTGGAGTAGGCGTTGGCGGCGACAACTACGGTGCCTCAGACCAGCACTTCCAGATTCTGAATCCGGGTCTCGGTGAATCCGACGAAGAGAACGCTGTCACAACAGCGATCCACGATTCGACTGCTGATGTGAACGTCTATTTTATTGCCGCTGCCGACATCGTTGGAGGTTCCGGAGGCATGTGGGTGACCAATGTGGACGGTTCATCGAACAGTCCTGTCCTGGGCTTCGCGGGCAAAGCAAGAAAGGTAAATCAGGGAAATATCTTTGTTTGGGATTACCCGATGGGCACTGACTCACCAGATCACAAGTGGGCTATTGGCCATGAGATTGGGCACTTCATTGGCAAGTTGATGCACTCCACCATCGAGTTGGCCTGGAATCCGAGCTATTTGCCCGGCACTGACAACGAGCTTCGCCTCATGTCTGGCAAAGAAGGGCCGAAACGTGCAACCAACCCGCGCATGCTGATCAAAGGCGAATGGGACAAACTTCACGATGACTTCCTTCGAGACTAATGATTATGCATTTCTCTAAGCATCTAGAATCGGCCTTCCTCCTGATGATCTTCATGGTTATTTTGACGCCGAGGATTGCATCCTCACAATCGGTATCACCCGATTTTGAAAAGAGGTTGTCACAAGGAGACTCTTCTTCGTTCGCTGCCGTTTCGGCGTCTCAATCACCCGACGAGCTATATAAGATTTTGACACTCGCACTACATCATCAGTTCTGCGGTGATCGTTCAAACTGCTCGCCGGGAGACAAATCTGATAAAATAAAGAGCCTAGCGATTGGCGCGATTCGTCGCATCCCAGAGCACGCAAAAAGGCTTGCTGATGAGATTGATCAAAGCAGTTCCAAACCTGGCCAAATAGGATTACGAGAGAACAACTTCTTCCTGTTGGGTGAAATCGGCAGTCCTGAAGCTATTGTTGAGCTTGGGCGCTTCTTGTTTGATGACCGAAACCCCGAGGGCATTCTGCCGCCTGATTCTGGGCTCAACACTGTCCCCAACTCACATCGGGCAGCAGACGCGATTGGCGTCGCACTTGGCAACAAGCCAGGGATCATGAACCGTAAGCCAGGAGGGTATGGCCCCACTGAGGTTCTTGCTTGGCAGACATGGTGGCAAAGCCCGGCAGCCAATGAGTATCGTGCTGCCCCAGCTCCATCCGTCCAAAGCGCGCCACCACCGCAGCCGCGGAAAGGGACAGAAAATAAGGCCGATGAAGCTCAACCTGAACCACCGACTACAACACCTTGGTTAGTGTGGGAAGTCATGATTGGAGCGCTGATGGCCCTGATGTTCCTGTTGTTCCAAAAGCGTCGTTGATCGGCCTGCAACGTGCAGCGAGCCAACTCCAGCGCCTCGCAAAGCTCGCGGCTCCGCACCGTTGCTCTCCACCGACGATGCTCCGCACCTCACCTGCCCTCACTGAAAGGAAGTGTGCGGCTTTCCGTAACGCCGCAGCTCCGCACCCGTTGAACAAACCGCGTCGAGTGTGGCTCGCAGAACTCTCCCTCGCCATCCGGCGCACTGACGGGCTCGGATTCGTCTCCGGATCAGTCAAACTGGCGCCAGAACATGACGGCGGAGATCAGCAGGCCGGTGCAGGTGATCAGATGGCGCACGCGCCGGGGCTCGATGCGCTGGGAATAGTGGGCGCCCAGGGAATAACCGACGAGGGCGCCGGTCATCAGGATCACGGCCTGCGTCCAGTCCACCAGGCCGGCGGCAATGAACCAGACGGCCGCAACGACATTGATCAGGGATCCCAGCAGGTTTTTCAGGGCGTTCATCTCATGGATGTGGGTCATGCCCATGAACCCGAAGGAGGCCAGCATCAGGATGCCGATGCCGGCGCCGAAGAAGGCGCCATACACCGCCACGGGCAGCTGCAGCAGCAGCGGAAACCAGACGGAGCCCGGCTTCTGCCCGAAACGCCTCATGAATCCCTGGGCGAAGAACAGCAGCGTGGCGAACAGCACCAGGAAGGGCACCAGGTTTGAGAACTGATCGTCATCCGTCTTCGTCAAAAGCCAGCTCCCCAGCGCGGCACCCGCCAGGCAGACCGGCACAAACCTCCAGACCTGGCTTTGCACGGCCTTCAAGTGGCTGCGGAAGCTGACGATGCTGCCGGCAGTGCCCACCACCAGGCCCACCGTGCTGGTCGCATTCGCCATCACCGGCGGCGTGCCCAGCATCAGCAGCACCGGAAAGGTCAGCAGCGTGCCGCCCCCGGCGATGGCATTGACCACCCCGGCCGCGCCACCGGCGCCGCCCAAGGTCAGGATCTCCAGCCAGGTCATGAACGAATCAGATCAGATCAGCCGCCGGGCATTGCGAAGACCATCGGCGGTCACGACCGCCTGATTGCGCACAGCGACCAGGAAGTCCACATGGTTCTGCCACTGCATCGGCCGCAGCGACGCCATGCCCAGCTTGCGCATCCGATAGCCGCCGTCGGCAATCTCCCAGCCGAATTCGCTGTGCCGGTTGCGGTATTCCTGACGATGCAACCAGGCGCCGAACTCGTCCTTGCGCCAGACCGCCGGATCGTTTCCAGGCACGGGCTGCGCGAGCTGCCACACCTGCTCCACCACCTCGCGTGGGTAGGCGCCGATGTCTGCTTCGCACTCTGGAACAGGCTCCACCATTTCAAGAGCCTTCAGTGTTCCAGCACCCAGGCCGACACGCAGCCGTCATGCGCCTGGCGTGCCGTGGCTGCGAAATCCGCCAGATAACCCCGCTGATACGAAGGCTTCGGCCATTCCACCTGACGTGCCTCGAGGTCCGCATGCACCTGGATCGTGCCAGCCGACAGGTCGAACTCGATCTCGTCACCATCCTGCACGGCGGCGATCGGTCCGCCCACCGCGGCCTCGGGGGAGGCATGGATGCCCATGACGCCATGCGAGACGCCGGATACGCGCCCGTCGGACAGGAACGCCACCTTGCCATCGAGCTCCGGCACCGCCAGGGCCGCGCTGGCCACCAGCAGTTCCGGCATGCCCGCGGCCACCGGGCCCACCCCGCGCAGCACCACCACATGACCGGGCTGGATGCGACCTTCGGCGGCCGCATCGGACACGGCCTTGACGCTGGTGAAGCAAAGGGCGCGCCCCTTGAACTTCGGGTCCGCCCGTGAAGACACTTTGAACACCATGCCGTGCGGAGCCAGGTTGCCGAAGCAGATCTGCAAATCGGCGTAGGCTTTGAAGGGCTGCCCCAGCGGCGCCACGAGATCCTGGTCCAGGGGAACCTCCGGACAGTGCGCCACGTTTTCCGCCAGCGTCTGTCCCGTCACCGTCATGCAGGAGCCGTCCAGCACTCCCGCCTGGAGCAGGTGCTTCAGCAGCATCGCCGTGCCGCCCAGACGATGCAGGTCCGCCATGGTCCCCTTTCCGCGGGGCGCGAAGTTGCAGTAAACCGGCGTGCTCCGGCAGATCGCCTGCACCTCCTTGAGCGTGAACTCCACCCCGGCCTCATGGGCGAGCGCGAGAATGTGCAGCACCCCGTTGGTGGAGCCGCCGATGGCCGCGATGGCCGCCATGGCGTTCGTCAGCGCCTGCCGGGTCAGGATGTCGCGCGGCCTCAGGTTCAGCTCCAGCAGCCGCCGCATCGCCGTCCCGACGCGCTGGCAGTCGGTCAGTTTGCCCGCATCCACCGCCGGAATGCTGGAGGTGTCCGGCAGGCTCAGGCCCATGGCTTCCAGGGCGACCCCCCAGGTGTTGAAGGAGGCCGCGATGCCACAGCCGCCGGCACCCGGACAGGCGTGGCGGATGACCGTCTCGGATTCCTCCACCGTGATCTTGCCGCTGTTGGCCTGGGCCTGTGAATCGTAGGCGTCCAAAATGGTCAGTGACCTGCCCTGATGACAGCCCGGCAGGATGCTGCCGCCATTGACGATCAAGCCCGGACAGTTCATGCGCGCCAGGGCCATGGCAAAGGCGGGACCGTTCTTGTCGCAATGATGCAGGCCGATCATGCCGTCATAACGATGGGCGCTGCAGACCATCTCGGCGCCATTGGCCATGAGGTTGCGGGAGACCAGGGAGGAGGCGCCGCCCTCATGGCCCTGCGTGATGTTGTCGCTCACCGGGCTGACACCAAAGGGGAAGGCGATCAGGCCGGATTCGGCGCAGCTTTTCTCGAGCGCCTTGGCGAGTTCGTGCGCGCGCAGGTTGCAGAGATTTCCATCCAGCAGCGGCGTGGCGATGCCGATCTGGGGTTTGTCAAAGTCCGCCTCCGTAAAACCGAGCCCCCAGTAGAAAGCTTTGACGCCACGCTGCCAGCCGTGGGTGAGGGACGAGGAGTTCCAGTTGAGAGGCTGCGACATGGGGGAGGATGAATCGTGGAGGAAGCCAAAACGATAGAAGCCAGGAACCGTTAAGCTAGAAAATAAAAAAGCTCCCGACCGGGGTTGCCGGTCGGGAGCTGAAGAAGGGATCGAAAGGTGATCCCGACGAATTAGAAGGTCACGCCAAGCTTCACGCCACCGAAGATCTCGCTGTCCTGCGTGTTGTTCGCATGACGGGTGGTGAGCGAGATGTTGTAGGCGATGTAGGGGGTCAGGGTGGCCGTCTTCGTCAGCTTGATCGGGGCGGAGATCGTAGGAATGACGTGGGTCAGGCCGCTCTGGTGGGTGCCAGGGATGGTGTAGTAGTTGGTGAAGCCGTAGCCCAGCTTGACAGCGGGCACGATGCTCAGCCAGGAGGTGACTTCGATCGGCAGGTCAGCGCCGACTTCAGCATAGGACGCGCCGATGGTGAAGTCGTAGAAGAAACCGCCGTAGAGGTTCACGGGACCCACGGTGGATGCCACGGTAAGACCGACTTCGTCCACACCACGCACGCCGAGTTCACCAGCGCCAACAGCCTCGCCATCGACAGAGCCGGAGAAGCCGTCGAAGAAGAAGTAGCGGGTGTAAACCAGGCCGAACTTGGCGAAGCCGGCGTCATAGGTCAGGGAGGCAGCGAGGTCGAGCTCGGAGTACTCCAGGGAGTCGTTGTCAGCCGTGGGGGTGTCAACGGTGGAGGTGTAGAGCGCGCCAAGGCCGAGGGAGAGCTGTTCCGTGAGAGGAACGCTCAGGTTCAGGCCGGCCCAGGTGGTGTTGTCTGCGAACCAGAGACCACGGAAGTAGTAACGGGTGTCGTAGCCCACTTCAAGAGTGGCACCGAGGGTGTCGAAGAGAGCGCCAGGCTCAGGTTCCGGGGCGGGAGCCGGAGCCTTGCCGCTCGAGGTGCCGGCGAACGCGTTCATGCTGGCGCAAGCCGCAAGAACGAGAGCCGACTTCGTGATGACGGAGGTCATGCTTTTCATGTGTATTGTTGGTCGATTTAGTTTGTTGTTTTCTGCGACGTCACCTGTCCGGGAGAAGGTGAAGCCGCAAAAAATGATAAGCAGGGACCGTGCCAAGTTGGCGAACCGGTTGATCACAACTCGTGCCAAAGAACACGGCAGGCACGGTAACAGGCCCTTCTGTGATGCCCTGCCGAGACCGCTTCTTCTCCAGGTGACGACTGCTGTTCGGAACAAGCCCGACGCTGATATGTGCACCGGAGGGGAGTCCATTTCTCCACCACCAGACAACTGGCTCTTTAAGCCGGTCAGGCCATGGCGGGCAGCCCATGCTTTATGAGTTAACTCTCAGCCAAAAAAGTTGGCACGCTTGCTGCTGCTTATGGTGCATCATTTTTCATGAAATCCTCCCTGCAGCTCCTTGCCCTGATTCTGACCCTGCTGTCAGGACAGACGGAGCTGTCCGCCCATCAGGCGGACCGTGCAGTGGTTCAAAAACAAAACACCCGGCCAGGAAACCCGGCCGGGTGCAGAATGTCGAAGATCGACTGGATCAGCAGTGCTGAATTAGAAGTTCACGCTCAGCTTCACGCCGCCGAAGATCTCGTTGTCCTGGGCGTTGGCATTGACGGAGGTCGGGGCCGAGGTGCCAAGACCGGCAGCGTTGTGACGGCTGTCGAGGGAGATGTTGTAGGCGATGTAGGGGGTCAGCGTGGCGGTCTTCGTCAGCTTGATCGGAGCGGAGATCGAAGGAATGACGTGGGTCAGACCACCGGAAGCTGCGCCGAGCTGGGGAGCGGTGAAGTAATCGAAACCGTAGCCGAGCTGCACCGCAGGAACGATGCTGAGCCAGGAGGTGATTTCGATCGGCAGTTCAGCACCAACCTGGGCGTAGGAGCCGCCGATGGTGAAGTTGTACCAGTAGCCAGCGGTGAAGTTGACCGGACCCACGGAGGTGGCGAGGGTCAGACCGACTTCGTTGGCACCCGTGATGCCGCCTTCAGTGCCTTCCAGGCGGCTGACGCCGTCGGAGAGACCGGTGAAGGTGTCAAAATAGGTGTAGCGGTTGTACACCAGACCGATCTTGGCGAAGCCAGCATCATAGGTGAGGCCGGTGCTCAGATCCAGTTCGGAGTAGTCGAAGCTCTGGGAGCCGATCTGGCTGCCGTCCACGGAGTCGGTGTAAACGGCACCGAAGCCAAGGGAAAGCTGCTCAGTAAGGGGGATGCTGAGGCTCAGGCCCGTCCAGACAGTGTTGTCCGCACGGTACAGGCCACGCCAGTAGTAACGGGTGTCATAGCCCACTTCGAGAGTGGCGCCGAGGGTGTCAAAGAGAGCGCCAGACTCGGGTTCCGGGGCGGGAGCCGGAGCCTTGCCGCTCGAGGTGCCGGCGAACGCGTTCATGCTGGCGCAAGCAGCAAGGACGAGAGCCGACTTCGTGATGACGGAGGTCATACTTTTCATGGTTGGTAGGTTGGTCGATTTAGTTTGTTGATGTGGATGGAGGTTGGTCCGGGAGACCTTCCACCGTATCCGTAAAATAAAGCACCTGATGGGTCAATGCCAAGCTTCTTTTCTGAAAATTATTGAGTTGTTCACAATTCATCTTGCCAAAATGGCGCCTCTTTCGCCTGGAGAACCCTCCTGTGAGCTTGTTTTTTGGGTTTCGTGGCTGCACGCACGTCCCATGAATTTTCCATTCACATTTAGACTGGCTGACGCTCAGCCATGATCTCTTGCCATTGACAGAAATCAGGCGGGCGGCAGCTGGACAGAAATGGCGGCCATGTAAATACGGAGTATGGCCTTTCGATCCAATCGAGGGGTGAGCGACGCCAGATCCTGCGAACTTCAAAACTCATTCAAGTTCCCACAGGCAGGGTGCAGGCAATCTGTCAGATGACCACCATGTCTTTCACCATCTGGAACCACAGGTAAAAGCACCCCCTCCAGGAGTAGCGGAACTGTCCTTCCTCCACCAGTTCGATGACGCCCACAGTGATGTTGTGGTCGATCTGCGCGGACATGTCGCGCTCAATGTATCCGGGAAGCTGCTCGATATCGACCGCGGCAAAGTCCTCATCCGACAACCCCTGGCTGGCGAGAAACTGCCCGTGCGAGGCCAGCAGGTCCTCCATGGAAACCGCGTGGACAAAGCGGTTCAGCCTCTGCCGGGGCGGGACCTTCATGGTGGGAGGGAACGGATAATTGGTCGTGGTGAACGCCAGGCCGCTCTTGGTCCGCGAGGTCACGCTGACATAGGAAAAGGAAAAGCCATCCTGCTGTGCGAGTCCGATCATCGCCTGGGCGTGGCGCTTTGGATGATAGAAAAGCCGCATGAAATGGTCGGTGTCGCTCCATTTCCAGCCCGTGTCCTCCACACGCTCAAAGCCGTGGACCTCGATCTCCTGCGTGAGGTCATCCAGCTCCGGAAAGAGGTCCGCCGACGGAGGGAACCGGCCCTTCACCTCGCTTTTCAGAGGAAACCGCAGATGGCGCACGTGACCCACGATTTCTACCCAGGGGAGCATGAACCACAGGGCGATGCCACAGGCTCCCGCCGCATGGCTGCCAGTGAGGAAAAACCCCAGCATGTAGGAGGCGGCGAGCAGCGCCAGCCAGCCCAGCTTTCTCAGATAACGGCTGGTGAAGGTCCGGCAGGCGAACGCAAACACCACCGTGGCGGCTAAGTAGAGAAACTGCTGAAGATCCATCGTGGGGGGCGGGACCCAGAATCATACGAACACCGGGCCTGCAAGTCCACGAAAGCTTTCCATCCAGGCCTTCAATCGCGCCTTTTTCGCCCCAGCCGCCAGAGGGTGCCGCAGTACATGCAGCGGAACATCCCCCGGCCCAGCACGCTCAGCACGGCTGAAGCCCGGTAGGACAGCGGCCAGAGGCGAAAGGCGTCATCATGCTTGCGGCAGCGCCTTTCCTTCATGACGGTGCCGTGGCAAAGCGGGCAGGTCAGCGCATCGGCGAGCACAAAAACCAACGCCCTCGCCAGGGCAAAACCACCCAGGCAGCCCAGCGCGGGCCACCCCCACGCACGTTCCTGGGTGACGCCCAGCATCACCACGCCTGCGACAAACCCAGCAAATCCGACAAAGGCCGTAAACAGCAGCACCGCGACCAGCAGCAGCCGCCCAGAACGTGGAAAATGACGCGCCCGACGCTCCCGGGGGGCTTCCATCGGCCTGGGATCTGCGGGCTGAAAGCCGGGGTCCTTCATTCTGGCGAGCTTAAGAAGCACTTTCCTGCGCCGTCAACCCTCCTTCTCGACAGCCCGACGCGTTCAATTTCACGCCCTCCAGACTTTGCCATTGTCAGGAAGCCCGGGGCTGTCGCAAGTAAGCGATGCCATGACCACGGCCCTTCGTCCACTCACCGACTTTCCCGACCGGCTGTCGCCCATGGTTGTGAAGGAGCTGCGCCAGGGGCTGCGCACCCGTGCCTTCTCCAGCATCCTGCTGCTGCTGCATGTCCTGCTCATCCTGGTCACGCTCATGACGACGATGGCCTACGGGTCGGCGGACGACACACGCTGGTTGTACGACGGGATTGCCACGCTCGTCCTTTGCCTCGTCCTACCCTTCCGCGTGTCCAATGCGCTGGCCGAGGAGATCAAGCAAGGCACCCTGGACATGCTCATGCTCACCCGCATCTCACCCGGACGCATCGTCTTTGGGAAATGGGCCAGCGTGGTGCTGCAGTCGTTGCTCATCACGCTGAGTCTGGCTCCTTACATCGTCGCCCGTTATGTTTTCGGCGGGCTTGAGCTCGTTCCCGAACTTCTTTTGCTTGCTGCGAAGTGGCTGGCTGGCAGCGTCATCACCGCCGCCATCCTGTGCCTTTCCACGCTCCGCCAGGCCTGGCTGCGAATGGTCATCCTGTTTGTTCCTCTCTTTTTTGGCAGCTTTGGCCTGCTGTCCTATTTCATCATGACGGCCACCGGCAGGAGCGGCACGATGTTTTCAGCCTCAAGCACGCCAGCAGCCAAAGCCCTGATTGTCCTGGGTGTGATCAGCCTGGCAGGCTGGTCCATTTTTGCCTTCCTCAGCCTCGCCGCCTCACGCATTTCTCCGCCGGGAAAGCCCCTGGCCTGGTTGAAACGCACCGTTCATGGCCTGGCCCTGCTGGTCCTGGGCCTGCTTTTCCTGGCAACCTCCAACCCCCTGTTTTTCACCGTCGCCACCAGTGTCCTCGCCTTCATGACCCTGGATGCCCTCACAGAGTCCATCAACACCGTGCCTGCCGCCTACGCCCCTTTTTACAAACGCGGCGCGGCGGGTCGCGTCCTCGTCGGCCTTCTGTCCCCGGGCTGGGTTTCCGGATTCTGGCTTGCCTGTCTCTGCAGCCTCTTTCTGAGCACGGCCCTGGCCCTGGACATCGGCACCGACAGCTTGCCGTACTTTTTCCTCGGGGTCAGCACGGTCTGCATGGTCAGCTTCCTCATCCAGGTGCTGCCCACCCGTCATTCACCCGACCTGCTGCCCATTTTCCTCGGGGTTCTGGCCCTGCTCTATCTCTTCGCCGGCGTCTTTTCCGGCCTCGGCATCATGCTCGCCAAGACCACGGGCGGACCCGCCTGGTATCTGGCGGTGTTTCCCCCGGCGGCCACGGTGATCGCCCCCAGCGTGCCTGCCGCCAGTCGTGACCCCTACCTCATGAACGCGATGCTTTTCGCCCTGCCCTGGCCTGTCCTTCATGCCTTCCTGAGCCTGCGGGTCTGGCAAAAACTCCGCTCGGTTCGCGAAAAATCGCGCCAACTGGCTCTTCACGCCTCCTAATCAGCCAAGAACAATTTCCGCACAGCCGAGCGCAATCCTTGCAAGACCAAGCTCCACAGCCACGGTTACACCCCCGGCGCTCGCCCGTCCCCGCCTCCCCCTCCCCTGGTCTCTGACCTCCTTTCCCGACATCCCCTCCCCCCATGTCCACGGTTGCCGTCCGTTCCGCCTCCCTGCCTCCGGTCATCCCCGGCCTGACACGACGTGTCCGCCCTCCGAAAAAAAACATCCCGCAGACCAAGCAGGACCGCGATCATGTGCTGAAGTCTGTCCGCGAGTATCAGGAGCAAAACCGGCTCGTGCCACCCGTGCCCATGGATGAACTCCAGGTTCACACGGAAAAAATCATGGCCCTGTATGGCATCGAACCGGCCTATCGCGACTACACCGGGGTCCTGCTCGCGAATGAAACCTGGCGCGAATCCCTCGCCACCGTGCCCTTCGAAAAACGCCTGCTGCTGATGCCCAAATGCCTGCGCGTCGAGAGCAAGTGCCCCGCCCCCTTTGATGAGTTCGGCCTGCTTTGCAAACAGTGCGGCCTCTGCTCCATCCAGGACTTCCAGAACGAGGCCGAAAAGCTCGGCTATGCCGTGCTCGTCGCCGAGGGCAGCGCCATCGTCATGTCCCTCATCCAGACGGGCAAGATCGAGGCCATCGTCGGCATCTCCTGCCTCTCCGTCCTCGAACGCACCTTCCCCTATGTGGAAGCGGCCGCTATCCCCGCCGTCGCCGTCCCCCTGCTTCAGGATGACTGCATCGACACCACCGTCGATGTGGACTGGGTCTGGGATTACATCCACCTCACCAGCGACGACAAGACCCGCCGCCTGAACCTCAACGCGCTTCACGACGAGGTGAAGACCTGGTTCACCCCCGAGGCCCTCGACGCCCTGCTTGGCAAACCCACCTGCAAGACCGAGGAAATCGCCCGCGAATGGCTGGCCCGCGCCGGCAAACGCTGGCGCCCCTTCCTCACTATCGCCGCCTACCAGGCCCTCCGCGAAGACCCCGAAAGCCCGATTTCCGACGACCTCAAGCTCGCCGCCATCTCCGTCGAGGCCTTCCACAAGGCCTCCCTCATCCATGATGACATCGAGGACAACGACGCCGAACGCTACGGCGAGCCCACCCTGCATTCCGAGCACGGCGTCGGAGTCGCCCTCAATGTCGGCGACCTGCTCATTGGTGAAGGTTACCGCCTGCTGGCCGAGATGCAGTGCGCCAGCCATCTGCGCAGCGCCTGCCTGAAGGTGGCCGCCGAAGGCCAGCGCGAACTCTGCCGCGGCCAGGGCGCCGAACTGCTCTGGAACAACAACCCCGTTGCCCTCAACGGCACCCAGGTGCTCGAAATCTTCCGCAGCAAGACCGCCCCGGCCTTTGAAGTCGCCCTCAAGATCGGCGCCGCCCTCGCCGGTCAGCTCGACGAAACCGCCGACGTCCTGCACACCTACTCCGAGAACCTCGGCATCGCCTACCAGATCCGCGACGACCTGGATGATCTGGGCGACGACTCCGCCGCCGACAACCAGGTCAGCATCCGTCCCAGCATCATCCTCGCCCTCCTGCGTGAACGTGGGAAGGATGAGGTCAAGGAGATCATGGAGGCCCTCTGGAACGGCCAGCCCGTCGCCAGCCTGCCCGACAAGCCCACCATTCGCGGCTGGGCGGAGCAGACCGGCGCCTATGAAAAGGCCAACGTCCTGCTCGAAAGCTACAAGGAGGCCGCCATCCGCTCGCTGGCGGACATCGAGCTTCCCAGCCTCAAGGGCCTGCTGCGCCGCGTGATCGGCAAGATCTTCAACGAGCTTGAGATCAAGGGCTGGTGCCGCGAGATCGAGCAGGAAAACGCCGCCGCCACCCAGGCCCGCCGCCTGGAGGCCGCCAAAGAGGCCGAGCACCTCGTGCCGCAGCCCAAGGCGCCCTGAAGCAGACGCCAGTCCCCCGCCCCACAGGACCCGCCCTCATAAAAAGCTGGTCCAAGGCCGCGCCTTGTCAGAGCATCCGGTTCTCCATGAACCGTCGCTCCTCGCTCCAGACCATCCTCGCCACGGGCATCGCCCCGCTGTTTGTCCCGGCCCGGCTGCTGCGCAGCCAGACCGCCCCTTCCAACAAGATCACCCTCGGCGTCATCGGCGTCGGCGCCCAGGGCACCCATGATATGCGCGCCTTCCTCAGTCATGATGATGTGCGCGTGACCGCCCTATGCGACGTCAACCAGCAGCGCCTGCAGAACGCCCAGGGCCTTCTCAAGGACGCCTATGGCAGCTCCGACGCACGCATCTACCGCGACTTCCGCGAGCTGAACCGCGACGCTGGCATCGACGCCGTCCTCATGGCCCTGCCCGTGCACTGGCACAGCATTCCCGCCGCCGACGCCGTCCTCAACGGCAGGCACATCTATCATGAGAAGCCCATGGGCATGTCCCTGGAGGAATCCAGGCTCGTGCGTGCCGCCGTGCGCAAAAAGAACGTCGTGTTCCAGTTCGGCACCCAGCAGCGCTCCGACATGAAGTTCCGCTGGGCCGCCGAGCTCGCCCTCAACGGCAGGCTTGGCAAGCTCCGCGAAATCCAGGTCGGCGTGCCTGGCGGCAAGACCATGCCCGCCTGGCCCGAGCAGCCCGTGCCCTCCGATGTTGACTGGGACCGCTGGGTTGGTCCGGCCCCGATGACAGCTTTTCATGCCGACAAGCTCAAGCGCGACAATCATGAGAACATCACCCTCTTCTCCCTCGGCATGATCTCCTGCTGGGGCATTCATCACCTCGACATCGCCCAGTGGGGCAACGGCACCGACGCCACCGGCCCCGTCAGCGTCGAAGGCACCGGTGTCTATCCGTCCGAAGGCGGCTGCGACGCCGTCCTGAACTGGAAAATGCGCTTTGAATACGCCAGCGCCGCCCCCGTCGTCTTCGCCAGCCAGGGCGAGGAAATTGGCCACGGAGCGCGCTTCATCGGCGAATCCGGCTGGGTACATGTCATCCGAGGCAAGATCTCCGCCAGTGACGACGCCATCCTGCGTGACCCGCAGAACAAGGTCGGCACCATGCCGGTGAAGCTTCCCGAAAGTGTCGAGCACACCCGCAATTTCCTGGATGCCATCCGCGGCAGGGCCAAGACCGTGTGCGACATCGAAACCGCCGTCCGCAGCGACACCCTCTGCCAGCTCGCCTCCATCGCGCTGAAAAGCCGGCGCAAGCTCACCTGGGACCCCGCGGCGGAAAACTTCGGAAGCGACCAGGCCGCCAACGATCTCATGCGTCATCGTCCCATGCGCGGCGAATGGAAACTTCCCGAGGTCTGACTTCGTCTCTCCTCCTGGCGTGAGGGTTGCGGTGACCCCGTCGAGAGGCATAATGCCCGCGCATGCCCGAATCCCCCGCCCCCAATCTTTCCCTGCTCGGCCGCTCCGAGCACCGCCTGCCCGCCTCCCCCGATGAAGCCGTGCTGGAGACCTTTCCCAACCGCACGCCGGGCCGGAACTACACGATTCATCTCAGCCAGCCCGACTTCTCCTCCCTCTGCCCCGTCACCGGTCAGCCCGACGCCGCCCACATCGAGATCTATTACATTCCCGACCAGCTCTGCGTCGAAACCAAGTCGCTCAAGTTCTACCTGGCCAGCTATCGCAACCACGCCTCCTTCAACGAGGTCATCGTCAACCGCATCCTGGATGACCTCGTGAAGGCCTGCGCCCCCAGGCAGGCCGTTGTGCGCGGCAGGTTCGCCCCACGCGGAGGCATCCAGCTCACCTGCGAGGCACGCTTTCCAGACTTCGACGGACGGCTCGAGCTGCCCGAGCTGCCCCGGCCCTGAACTCCTGACGACGCATGAAAACCCTGGTTCTCCTCAGCGGCGGCATGGACTCCACCACCGCCCTTTACCGGGCCATGCGCGAACATGAGGTCGTTGGCGCCGTCAGCTTCGACTACGGCTCCAAGCACAACGCCCGTGAGCTGGAGCAGGCGGCCTGGCACTGCAAAAAGCTCGGGCTTCGCCATGACATCGTCACACTGCCCTTCATCAACGAGCTTTTCAGCTCCGACCTCCTGCAAAGCGGCGGCGCGGTGCCGGACGGCCATTACGCCGACGAAAACATGAAGCGAACCGTCGTCCCTTTCCGGAACGGCATCATGCTCGCCATCGCCTGCGGCATCGCCGAATCCCGTGACGCCCAGGGTCTCGTCATCGCGGCCCACGCGGGCGATCATGCCATCTACCCCGACTGCCGGGAACCCTTCATGAAGGCCATGGCGGAGGCCATGCAGGCAGGCACCTATGCGGCCATCGAGCTGCTCCGCCCCTTCATCGCCATCGACAAAACCGGCATCGCCCGCCTGGGCCACGAGCTCGGCGTCGACTTTTCGCACACCTGGAGCTGCTACAAGGGCGGAGATGTCCATTGCGGCACCTGCGGCACCTGCGTCGAACGACGGGAGGCCTTTGCCAACGCCGGCCTGACTGACCCGACCCCCTACCTCGTCAGCTCGGGATCCCAGTCAGGTTGACAGCGCCGCAAGTGACGATTTCGAGCCTTTTTTCTAACATCAAGTCTGGCCGAAAAGCAGTTCTGAAACCTTCATCCATCCGATTTGAGCTTAATTTCGATCAAAGCAAAAAAAGCCAGAGCGACGTTGACACTCAAGTTCCAGTCCCCGTATAATACTGTCTCATGCTCAGGCAAATCATCGGACAACCCAACGAAGGGTCGAAAGACAACCGCCCCGAGGCCCCCGCCCCGGCGCCCGTTGAACGCGCCCCCATCCTCTCCTCCTCGGCCCAGGCCGCCCAACCTCAACGCGCACCCTCCAGTTCCTATTCTTCTATGTCCTCCAGCAAAAACGTCCTTGCCAACGATGTCGAAATCAAAGGTTCGATCAAATTCTCCCACGACCTGATCGTTGACGGCAAGATCGAAGGCGAAGTGCATTCCGACGGCGCCCTGACTGTTGGTGAAAACGCCCTCATCAAGGGTGAGATCAAAACTCGTTCTGTCGTCATCTTCGGCAAGGTTGAAGGCAACATCACCGTCGTGGAGCGCTGCGAACTCAAGAGCAATGCCATCCTCATCGGTGACATTGCCGCAGGCACCCTGTCCATCGAAGAAGGCGCCACCTTCATGGGTCAGTCCTCAGTCGGCAAAAAGGCGCCTGCTTCCGAGGCCCCCAAGCCTGCAGCGCCGGTCGTCCGCCCTCAAACCAACAACTAACGCCCAATCACCTTCGTGCTCCGGGGACTTTTCGGCAAGAAAAGTGATCGCCCCTCGCCTCCCAAAGGCCAGATCGAGGTGATATGTCCTGCATGTGGCGCGGCTCAGTATGAGTCGCGCCTCGTTGTTTCCACCTTTTGTAAAAAGTGTGGCGTCCATCTCTCTGTGAACCGTGGCAAGGTCACGGCCTCCACCTCCACCCGATCCGGGGGATTGAGGGACGACAGTCTCTGGGATAAGGCCCCTGACCCATCGGCACCCAAGGCGGAAGCCGTGCCAGCCGCGGCCGCCGTCAACGGATCCGCAACCAAGCAGGCTTCTTCCACGTCTTCACTTTCTCCCATCCAGGTCCCGGCACCCGCCGGTCCTGTTGAGGAGGACATCACCAAACCTGCCACGGCGGAGGAAGTGGAAGAAGGTGGGTTTGGCGTCTTCCTGAAGCAACAGGTTGCGCCCGCCATCGCACCCCTCGAAAAAACTCCGGACACAGACAAGGAAGAGGAGGTGGCAGCTGAAGCGCCAGCCGAGCAGCCGCAGGAGCCCGCCCCGCCGGAGCCGGAAAAAGAAGCCCCCCCGCAGGAACCCTCCATTCCGCCACGGCGCTTCCAGCAGGCCACTCGCAGGCCGCAGTCCAATTCACCGCCGCCCACTCCGTCTCCCGAACCCATGTCGGCGAGCACGCTTCAGAAAATGAAGGAGCAGGGCATCTACCGGAACGCCTACTTCAAGGACGCGGACTGTTTCGAGTGCCGGCACAAGTTCAAGGTCAGCCGTTCTTCACGCTCCGCCAACTGCCCCCAGTGCGGCACCCTCATCTCCCTGGAGGACGTGGAGATCAACATGAACTCCACCCAGCCCATCAAGACCCGCGGTGATGTGCTCATCCGCAAGCGCGGCCATCTCTCCACCGACGTCGTCCAATGCCGTGACCTGCGCTGCCAGGGCCTCTTTGAAGCCAATGTACACGCCAGCGGAGACGCCATCTTCCGCGCCACCGGCACCATCATCGGCGAGATCCACTGCCGCAGGTTCATCATTGAGAAAGGCGCCGACGTGACCTTCATGAACGTGGTCCGTGCCGAGGAGGTTGAGATCCAGGCCCGAGTCACCGGCACCATCATCAGCAGCGGCCCGCTTCTCATCGGCTCCGGCGGATCCGTAAACGGGGATGTCACCGCGCGTTCTGTTTCCATCGAACCCGGCGGCGAGCTGAACGGCGGCATGAACATCGTCCGCACCGCAGTTGCTCCCAGGCCTGCTCCGCCAGCATCGGCCGAGTGATCCGCCGTCGGTCGATGTTCTGCACTTGAGGCGCAGGCTTCAGGTCATCACCCGTCCGGGGTGGCAGTAAATGTTCATCGTGCCGCCGCGCAGGAAGCCCACCAGCGTCTGGCCGCAGCCTTCCGCAAACTCCACCGCCAGGCTGGTCGGCGCGGAAATGGCGGCCACCACGGGCACCCCGGCGGCCAGCGCCTTCTGCATCATCTCAAACGACACCCTGCCGCTCAGCAGAAGCACATGCCGGTCAAACGGCAGCAGCCCGCGTTGCAGCGCCCAGCCAAGCACCTTGTCGAGCGCGTTGTGCCTGCCCACATCCTCGCGCAGAACCACCATGGCGCCGCGCTCGTCAAAAACCGCGCAGGCATGCAGGCCGCCCGTGCGGGCAAAAGCCTCCTGCGCCTCGCGCAGCCGCGCAGGAAGACCCGTCAGCAGCTCCGCCGTCACCTGAAAACCGTTGTCCACGACAGGCTCGAAGCGCTGAAACACGCTCTCGATGCTGGTCTTGCCGCACAGGCCGCAGCTTGAGGCGCTGAAGACATGGCGCGTGAGACTGTCCCAGTTCACCACGGCGCTGCCCGCCAGCAGCACGTCCACGATGTTGCCATGCGTGTTGCCCGTGCTCGGACACTGGCTGACCTCCAGGATGTCACGCGATCCCTTCACCACGCCCTCGCTCACCAGGAAGCCCGCCGCCAGCTCCTCATCATGGCCGGGCGTGCGCATCACCACCGCCACGCTGCGCCCCTCCACACGGATCTCGAGCGGCTCCTCGCGCGCCACGGCGTCCCCTGCCTCCGCCACGCCGCCTGGCAGCGTCACCCGCCGCACCTGCACCGGGGATGTCATCTCGCTGCTCATGATCGCCGGATGGGTTTCAGGCACGCCGGGCGCGTGGCGCCAGCAGCCCAACCAAAAGTCGTTCCATGACCACCCTGTCGTCCAGCTGCGTCGTCACCAGCTTCAGGTTCGCGTCCAGGCAGGCCGCCAGCCCCTCATGCAGCTCCTCCAGGCTGAACTTCCGCGCCTCCGGCACGGCAAGAAACAGCGGGTAGGCGTTGAAGCCCGTGCCGTCCTTCTTGCGCGGCAGGTGCGCCGTCGCGCTCGGCGCCAGGCCGTCCAGGCTGGAGCTGAAGCTGTTGTAGCTCATCGTGTTCACCTTGTTCCTTGACGTCAGCTCCTTGATGACCAGCAGGTTCCTCACCTTCGGCACGATCGCCCCGAGAAGGATGCCGATCGCGTTCTGCCCCTGGTACATCAGCACGCCGAGCAGCTCCAGCGCCCGCCTCAGGTCGCGCGCGCCGATCGCGTTGCCGATCTCCCAGATCACACCCGCACGGCTCAGTGAAACCATGCCCCGCACCGTGTTCAGGCCGCAGCGGCGCCTTTCACCGAGATAGAGGTCGATCTTCTCCATCTCGTTCTCCAGCTGCCTGGTGTCGTCCCCCGCCATCTGCACGAGAAGCTCCAGCGCGCCGCTTTCAAACGCCAGCCCCATCTCACGCGCCTTCGCCGAGGCCTGGGTGATCACCGCCTCCTCCCAGCCCGCACGGCTCGTGTCCGGCTTGTCATAAACATCGATCGCCGCCAGTTTCGACAGGCGCTTGAAGGAGGTTCTCCTCTTGTCGAGGCTGCCCGCGCTCAGCACAAACTTGATGTCCGGCGGCAGGCCGGACTCCAGCACATCGAGGATGTTTTCAAAGCCTTCCACCGAGGCCTGCGCGCGGCCGGTCACGCTGTCACCGAGAAAGCTCGCCCCCTTCAGCCAGACCACCTTGCCGCCTCCAAAAAAAGGCAGCGTCTGCAGCGCCATCACCGTGTCCGCACAGATCCGGCCCGCGTGCTCCGCATTGTCCGCCTGGCCTTCGATGATCTCATTGCCAAAATCCCCCGCGCCCTCCGGCGTCAGGCGCTGCACGATCTTCAGCGCCACCTCCTTCACACGCGCCTCGTCCGTGCCGACGATGACATGGAACTGGCTGCTGCTGGCGGCGGTTTTCTTGGGTGGAGGCATGAGGGGCGGAAGCTCCATGTGTGAACCAAAACCCGGCCGCTGGCAAGGGGGGCGGGGGCCTTCATCCCATCCCGCCCCCTATTTTCCAAACCGGACCAAGCGCCCGCCAAGGTTCGTCTTGCATCGCATGGCGTGCTTCGTTTTGACTCATGCCATGCATTCCGACGCCCCTGAACTGCCCGATCTCATCAGCCTCACTCAGCTCCGGCAGATCGCCGGCCAGGTGCCGCAACCCTATCGCATTCATGTCCAGGTCGACGCCCGTACGGAAAAGACCACCGCCTCAGGCAGCCCCTTTTATGAAGTGAAGCTCGTCGACGGCGGCGACTCGCTCCTGTGGCGCCTCTTCGACAGCAACCCGCTCTTCCATGAGGCCGGGTCGCTCAAGCCGGGAACCTTCATTGAAATCAACGCCCAGTGGGTGGACACCGGCAAGTACGGCATCGAGCCGCGCCAGCCGCACATGCGCGCCCTTGCCGACGAGGAAAAGGCCGCACTGCTCAGCGGCGACCCCGAGCTGCAGGCCCGTCAGCGCGCCGATTTTGCGGATATCGAGACCTTTGTCGCAGCCATGCAGGACCCCCGTTTGCGCGGCGTCTGCAGCCTTTTTCTCGAACGCCACGGTGAACGGTTCAGGCGCACCGCCGCCGCCCGCGAAAACCACCACGCGCGCCGGGGCGGCCTGGTCGAGCATGTGGCCCAGATGATGCGCAGCGCGCTCGCCCTCGCCGGAGCCTATCCGCAGCTTAACCGCGACCTGCTCATCGCAGGCGTCCTCTTTCACGACTGCGGCAAGCTCTGGGAGAACTCGTACCCCGAGCAGGGCTTCGCCATGCCCTTCCACCTTCATGGTGAAATGCTCGGCCACATCACGCTCGGCCTTGAACTCGTGAACAAGCTCTGGCGGGAGCTTCTGGAACGCCCCGAGGCCGCCCAGTGGGCCACCCTGGAACCCTCCAATGACCAGGCACGCCTGCACCTGCTGCACCTCATCGCCTCGCATCATGGCGAATATCAGTACGGCTCGCCCGTGCTGCCGAAGACCCCCGAGGCCCTGGTCCTGCACCATGTCGACAACATCGACGCGAAGCTGGAGATGTTCCGCCGCGGCTATCAAAGCTCCCGCGAACTCGGGCCCGGCATCTTCGAACGCTTCCGCCCCTGGCCCGTGAACATCGTCGCCCCCCTGCCCGCCGTGGCCTTGGTGAAGAAGGAACTGCCTGCTTCATCCTAGCCACGGCCGCAGAAGTCATCAAGGCGTCTGCGCGCCCAGGGTCGCCTCGCCGCTTTCAGGATCCAGGTCCGCGCTGCGGTTGCTGATGAACCAGCCGTAGCCTCCCCGGCCGTCCCCCTTCTGCAGCAGGATCCCCTTGAATGCCGGCTTCACCGCCACCGCCTGCGTCCAGTCTGGCGTGAACGTCCCGCTCCACGTCCCCAGCTTCGGGTTCACCATCAGCGTGAAGCTGCTGTTCGTCG
>JBIIRD010000141.1:0-7025 GCA_044341745.1 Prosthecobacter sp.
TGAGTTGGGTCGTCATGCGGCTTTCGTCCTTTCCAGCTCCTCCTCCAGCCGGCGGGTCACGTCCATCGGCGAGCCTGTGCGGCGTGAGAGCATCGCGTACATCAGCGGCACCAGGGCCAGCGTCACCAGCGTGGAGATGCTGACGCCGAAGACGATGACCACGCCCACGACCCGGCGCGTTTCAAAACCGGCCCCGCCGCCAAGCATGAGCGGCAGCGCCCCCATGACCGTGGCCAGCGCGGTCATCAGGATGGGGCGCAGGCGCTGCTCGCTCGCGGTCAGGACGGCCTCGCGGAACTCGACGCCCTCGTCGCGCAGCTGGTTGATGAACTCGACGATCAGGATGCCGTTCTTGGCCGCAAGGCCGATGAGCATGATGAGGCCGATCTGGCTGTGGATGCTCTGGTTCATGCCCATGACCAGCAGGCCGAGCAGCGCGCCGGCGACGGCCATCGGCACGGTCAGCATGATGGTGAACGGATGCACGAAGCTCTCAAACTGCGCCGCCAGCACCAGGAAGGCGATCATCAGCGCGAGGGCGAAGATGATGCCGATGTTGCCCTGGTTCTGCTTCAGCTTCAGCGAGTTGCCCTTGTAGCCCACCACCGCGCTGCCGGGCAGGGTTTCACCGATCAGGTCCTCCATGTAGGCCACCGCCTCGCCCAGGCTGTAGCCGGGCGCGAGCTCGGCGTCGAAGGTGATGCTCCTCATGCGGTTGTAGCGGTTCAGCGTGCCGCTGTCGGCAAACTCCTCGAGCTTCACCAGGTTGGAGAGCGGGATGAGCTGGCGGGTGCGCTCGCTGCGAACAAAAAGGTTGTTCAGGTCGACCGGCGTGCGCTTGCCCTCGTAGCCGCCCTCCATCATCACGTCGTACTCCTCGCCGTTGTAGATGAAGGTCGTGGCGCGGCGCCCGCCCAGCATCGTCTCCAGCGTCAGGCCGATGTCCGCAGTGGAAACGCCCAGGTCGGCGGCACGCGCCGGGTCGATCTCCACCCGCAGCTGCGGCTTGGTGTCGCGGTAGTCGCAGTCGAGGCCCACCAGCCCCGTGTTGGCCCTGCCCCTGGCGAGGATGAGGTCTCGCCACTGCGCCAGCTCCTCGTAGGTCGGGCCGCTCACCACGATCTCGAGCGGCTTGTTCAGGCCGCGCAGGATGGCCTGGCGCATGATCACCGAGACCTTGGCGTCCGTCATGTCGGCCGTCTTTTTCCGCACGTCGTCCATGATGGCGAAGCCGTCGCGGCGCGTGCCGAAGGGCGTCAGCGTGACGACGGCGATGGACTCGTTGAAGTCGGCGGTGGCGCCGAAGGTGCGTGGCGCGCGTGAGTTCACCCGCGTGGCCTCCTTGGTGTCCTCGACCAGGTACATCACCTTGTCCGTCAGCTTGTCGAGCGTCTCCATCGTGCTCGCAAAGGTGGTGCCCGGAGGCGCGGTGGCCGTGACAAAGAAGGAGCCGCGATCCTCGCGCGGCATGAACTCGTCCGGGATGTGGGTGAGCAGCCAGCCGCACAGGAGGGTCAGGCCCGCGACGACGGGAAAGGCGGAGCCGGGGAAGTGCAGAGCCCAGCCCAGCAGCCAGCGGTAGCGGCGCTGCACGGCGCCAAAGGTGCGGTCGAGCAGGCGTGCCACCAGGCCGTCGCCCTCGCGGCCCCGGAGAATCTTCGAGGCCATCATGGGCGACAGCGTCAGGGCCACGAAGCCGGAGAAGGCGACCGCGATGGAGAGCGTCACGCTGAACTCCGCAAACATGCGTCCGGTGTCGCCGGGCATGAAGGCCACGGGCACGAACACGCTCATCAGCACCAGCGTCGTGGCGATGACCGCGAAGCCGACCTGGCGCGTGCCCTTGAAGGCGGCGACCAGAGGTTTTTCACCCTCCTCGACACGCCGGTGGATGTTCTCCAGCACGACGATGGCGTCATCGACGACCAGGCCGATGGCCAGCACGAAGGCCAGCAGCGTCAGCGTGTTCATCGAGTAGCCCAGGGCCAGCAGCACCAGGCAGGTGGCGAAGACGCTGACCGGCACCGCCACCGTCGGGATCAGCACCGCGCGGAAGCTGCCGAGGAAGAGGAAGATGATCACAATGACCAGCAGGATGGCAATGCCCAGGGTGCGGTACACCTCGTGCAGCGACTCCTCGATGAACTGGCTGATGTCGTAGCTGTTCTCCAGGCGCAGGTCCGGCGGCAGCGTCTTGCGGATCTCCTCGGCCTCGGCACGCACGGCGCGCGCCACCTCCAGCGGGTTCGAGCGCGACTGGCGGACGATGCCCATCGACACCATGAGCACGCGGTTGCCCTTGAAGACCGTGCGCGCCTCCTCCGCCCCCAGCGCAACGCGGGCCACCTCGCCCAACCGCACCTGATAACCGCTGGCACCACGGGCGATGACCATCTTTTCAAAGTCTCCGACGCTGCGGTACTGCCGGCTCATGCGCACGGTGAACTGCCGGTCCAGCGACTGCACGGTGCCGGCCGCCGGATCCACGTTTTCGCTGCGCAGCGCCTTCTCCACATCCACCGGCGTCAGTCCGCGCGCCGCGAGCGCCTCACGGTCCAGCCAGATGCGCAGGGCGTAGCGGCTGCCGCCGTTGATGCGCACGCGGGCCACGCCCGGCAGGCGTGAAAACCGGTCCATCAGGTAGCGCTCGGCATAGTCCGTCAGCTCCAGCGTGTTGCGGGATTCGCTGGTGAGGTTCAGGTACATCAGCACCTCGGCGCTGAGCTCCGTCTTGCCGACGTTCGGCGGCTCCACCTCGGCGGGGAAGGTCGGCAGGATCGGGCTGATCGCCTCGCGGATGTCGTTCGCCGCCGCATCCAGGTCGCGGCCGAGCGTGAACTCCACGGTGATCTCCGACTTCCCGTCCACCGAGATCGAGGAGATGTTCTCGATGGCCTCGACCTGGGAGATGCGGTCCTCCAGCCGCTGGGTGATGCGCCGCTCCACGACGCTGGAGGAGGCGCCGCGGTAGTAGGTCTCCACCGTCACGATGGGCGGCTCGATGTCCGGAAACTCACGCAGCGGCAGCCTTGTGTAAGCGACGATGCCGAAGGCGACCAGGATGAGGTTCATCACCAGGGCCAGGACCGGCCGACGAACGGATGTGTCGGAGAGCCACATGTCTAGTTCGCGCTGCTGGCCGTGCTGGAAAGCGACTCCGGATTGAACGCCTTCACAGGTTCCTTGAACTCACCGGTCACCTTCACGGTCATGCCGTCCTGCAGCCCGACGAGGCCGTCGGCGACGATGACCTGGCCCTCCCGCAGACCCTGGAGCACCTCGATGAACCCCGGTTTGCGGCGGCCGATGGCAATCTCCGTCCGCCTCGCCTTGTCCTGGTCGATCACGAACACAAACGACTTCGAGCCGATGGGGACGAGGGAGCGCTCCGGGATCGAGGGCGAAAGCCTGGGCTGCACGCGCAGCGTCGCCATCACCAGCATGCCGGGCTTCAACAGCAGGTCGGGATTGGGCACCAGCGCACGCGCCTCCACCGAACGCGTGAGCGGGTCAACGCGGGAGTCGAGCTGAGTCAGCCTGCCCTTGAAGACACGATCCTCGGTGCCCTGCGTCCGCGCCTCGATCTCCGCGCCGGGCTTCACCAGGCCCAGGTAGGTCTCCGGCACGCCGAAGTCGATCTTCACCCGGTCGATCTTGTCCAGGGAGACGATCACCACGCCCGGCGACACCAGCGCGCCGACGCTGATGCGGCGCAGGCCGAGCCAGCCGTCAAAGGGCGCCAGGATGCGACGGTCGGCCAGGCGCGCCTCGGCCTCCCGAATATTTTGTCTGGCCACCTCGGCCAGCGTGCGCCGCTCCTCCAGCCTCGCCTCCGGGGCGGCGCCGTCCTTCACGAGGTTCTGCAGGCGGGCGATTTCACGATCATGCTCGGCAAGCTGCGATTTCGCGGCGGACAGGGCGGCCTCCTCCTCGGCGGCGCTGAGCTCGACCAGCAGAGCACCCTTCTTCACCTGCTGGCCGTCTTCAAAGTGCAGGGCGGTGACGGCCTCGGTGACGTTGGAGCTGAGGTCGATGGACTCGTCCGCCGCCACGGTGCCGATGGCGAGCAGGTCGAGTGCGAAGTCGGACTTGGTCACGCGGGCGGTGGTCACCCCCTGGGCCCCCTTGGCCTTCGGCGCGGCGGCCGGTGCGGATTTCGCAGACTCCTGGCGCTTGTAAAACAGGAACCCGCCACCAGCCACGGCGGCGCTGATGAGCAGAAAGACAAGGAGGCGCAGCCAGGGCGCTGGACGGGATTCAGGCATCGGGGGGAGGCTACTACGTCGCGAATCCGCCCTGACATGCTGCGAAGCAAGGAAAAATGCCCCCCGGACGGGCTGCGTCCATCCTGCAAGCCGGCCCGGTCCGCCTGGAGATTTTTGCCACACTTTTAGGCAGGCCGGCTGTGCTTGTCTTGTCGTTGGTTGGGCCGGAGTTGGCAAACCCGGGCCCTCCTGACATGGCCGGAAGCCCTCCGCGTTGGTTTTCCTCATGAAAGCAAACCTGCTCTCCCCCCTTCTTGCGGTCCTGCTCGGAACCCTGTCCGCCGGCCAGGCCGCCGACAGCGCCGCCGCCGCGAGGCGGATCGACGAACTGCTGGCCCGCAGCTGGGCCTCTCACGGCCTGAAGCCCAACGCCCCGGTGGATGACGCCACCTTCCTGCGCCGCGCCCATCTGACCGTCGTCGGCCGCATCCCCACCCTGGAGGAGGCCCGGGCTTTCCTGGACTCGAAGGATGTCAACAAGCGCGCCCGGCTCATCGACAGCCTGCTCGCCTCCGACGGTTATGTGCACCACGCCTTCAACTACTGGGCCGACGTGCTCCGCGCCCAGAGCCAGGGCGTCGGCGACAGCACCACGTCCCAGAACTATCTGAACTACCTCCGCCAGTGCCTGCATGACAACAAGCCCTGGGACCAGATGGCGCGGGAGCTGGTCAGCAGCAGCGGCGCCTGCTTTGAAAACGGCGCCATCGGCTACTACATGCGCGACCGCGGCATGCCGCTGGACAACCTGTCCAACACCACGCGCATCTTCCTCGGCACGCGCATGGAGTGCGCCCAGTGCCACGACCATCCCTTCGACAAGTGGACGCAGAAGCAGTTCTACGAGATGGCCGCCTTCACCCACAACATGACGGCCTCCAGCTACCGCTCGCCCGGCGTTGAGGAGACCCAGAAGATGATCCGTCAGGACAAGGCCCTGGACAAGGAGACCCAGGATCTCATGCGCCAGGCCCTCACCGAGGTCACCCGCCCGCTGCGCGACACCCTGGTGGTGGAAAACAAGTCGCCGATCCGGCTTCCGCACGACTACAAGTACACCGACGCCAAGCCGAAGGACATCGTGCCGGCCTCCGTCATGTTCGGCAAACCTGTGACGCTGACCAAGGAGAGCGACCCCATCCAGTGCTTCAGCGAGTGGATGACCTCGCCTGAAAACCCGCGCTTCACCACCGTCATCACCAACCGTCTGTGGAAGCGCGTCTTCGGCCTCGCGCTGATCGAGCCGCTCGACGAGCTGATGGACAGCAGCGTGCCGTCCAGCCCCGAGCTGCAGGCCTTCCTCAACCGCCAGATGGTGGCGATGAAGTACGACATGAAGGCCTTCCTGCGCATGCTGCTCAGCACCCAGGCCTTCGCCCGCGCCAGCATCAAGGAGGTGCCCATGGGCGAGCCCTGCTACTTCCAGGGCCCTGTTTTCCACCGCATGAGCGCCGAGCAGGCCTGGGACTCCCTGGTGAGCCTCGTCAATCCCGAGCCTGACAGCGTCAACTGGAGCGCCCGTGAACGCGACAAGCGCGAGCTCGACAACCGCCGCCAGCTTGCCGGCCTGCTCGACAAGACCGAGGCGCCCCTGCTTTACGAGGCCTGCAAACAGGTCGCCGTGGCCATGAAGGCGCAGAACAAGGAGTTCGACGGCCTGCGCAAGGAGCTCGATGAAGCCCGTGCCAAGGACGACAAGGAGCGCATCAAGGACATCCAGCGCCGCCTGAACGAGAGCCAGCGCATCCTGCGTCAGACAGTCTCCACCTGCTTCTATGAAGCCGCCAGCAAGTCAGGCAACGAGGCCGTGAAGGCCAAGCTCAAGGAAATCGCCGGTGGCGGCGCCATGGAGATGGCCATGATGAGCCTCATGGAGGGCGCCCGTGTCGAGGCGAAGGACATGCCCATGTCCGCCGAGACGGCCCGGCGCATCGATCAGGACGCCGTCCTGCTTGGCATCAAGGATCCGAAGAGCCGCAAGAGCTATGCGAACTACGTCAAGGGCCTTCACACCTCCTGGAGCCGCGCCGCCGAGCTGCCTTCGCCTGCCCCGCGCGGCCACTTCCTGCGTGAATTCGGCCAGAGTGACCGCGACGTGATCGAGAACGCCAGCGAGGAAGCCTCCGTGCCCCAGGCGCTGACCCTCATGAACGGCAGCCTCGGCAGCAGCATCACCAGCGCCTGGTCCGTCCTCAGCATCAACCTGCGCAAGGCCGTCACGCCGGACCAGAAGCTCGACACGCTCTACCTCAGCCTCTACAGCCGCCGCCCCTCAGACAAGGAGCGCGCCCTGCTGCATCAGCGCCTGGAAAGCTATGCCTCCAACAGGAACCTCTGGGAGGACCTCACGCTCGCCGCGCTGAGCACCCAGCAGTTCATCTTTGTGAAGTGAGGCAGGACACGTCCTGCCTCATGGAGCGCGGATTTCCGAATCCGCAGCTGGGTGGTTCGCTCTCACACACCCGAACCACCCACACGCCCGCTTCAACCCGCAGGACGGGCCTGGGGTTCGAAGTTGAGTGAAGGTGACTTCAGGGTTTCCCTGCGTTCGCGATGCTGCGGAATCGGAGTTCCGCGCCCCATTGATCAAGAGCGTCCCGATCCTCGCGCCAGCGCCGGAGCGCGGATTTCCGAGAGCCTGTGTGAAAACTCCTCATGGTCTCGTTGACGCGTACGAGCCCGGGCCTTAGCAGGCACGCATGAGTCATCACATCCGCGGCCTTGATCGCGACCAGGTCCAGATGCTGCCGCCCTGTGTGG
>JBIIRD010000032.1:0-56557 GCA_044341745.1 Prosthecobacter sp.
GCGCCCTCGTCACATAATCCTCCACCGCCGTCAGCAAAGGAACCTGCCCTAGCTTGCGCCGAGCCTGGAGGTATTCCTCGACGACTGAGACCAAGGGCAGTCCCAGCGGCTGGAGCATGCCCAGCACAGTCCGCAAGCTCTCCCGATCCTGAGGGCGCAGATCATTATCGCTGCTCACGCCGCGTTGGATATTGAGGGCGACCTTGCGGGCCTCTTCCTTGGCGGCATCCAGTGAGCCGAAGGTAAGCCTCCGCCGCTGCTGGTTGAGGTAGAACGCGACAGTGAACCGTGGCATTCCACGGCAGATGCCCCGGTAGATGGGCACGGCAGCCGAGCCCTGTTTGACCACGGCCACAGGTTTGCCCTTGCCCCGAGAGGGGAGGGCCTGAGTTGTCATGCTGTTGTCATGCATGACCATGGGTGGGGTGTCAAAAGATAGTCCCCTGATGTCGTCCAAAGCCCGTAGAATATGGGCTTCTGAGTGATTGTTTGTCTTGTTTTGAGTGCTCTTTTTGTAAGCCCTCCGGGCTGCCGGACGAGCATCGTCACGCCGCCCAGGATGACTTCATGAAGGGCGCGGTGGACGTGATCGTCGCCACGATTGCGTTTGGCATGGGCGTGGACAAGCAGGACGTCCGTGCGGTCTATCATTACAACCTGCCTGGAAGCCTGGAGAACTACCTGCAGGAGGCGGGGCGCGCCGGCCGCGATGGCGAGCTGTCCGTGTGCGAGGTGCTGGCCTGCGCGGATGACCGCCTGGTGCTGGAAAACTTCATCCACGGCAGCGTGCCGACGGCCCAGGCCCTGCGCCAGCTGGTCGATCACCTGCTGAGAAAGGGGCGGGAGTTTGACATCTCGCTCTATGAACTCGCCCAGGCCACGGACATCCGGCCGCTGGTGATCGAGACGGTCCTGACCCATCTGGAGCTGCGCGGCCTGGTCCGGCCGCTGGGATCCTTTTATTCGACCTTCCAGTTCCGCCTTCTCCAGCCTGAGGCGCGGGTGCTGGCAGGGCACAAGCCCGAGCGCCAGGCCTTCCTGCGCCGGCTTTTCTCCGCCGGGGTGAAACGCACCCGCTGGACCACGCTGAACCTGGACGAGGCCGTCGGGCAGGTGGACGCGGACCGCGGCCGGATCCAGGAGGCGCTGACCTGGCTGCAGGAGGCGGGCGACATCGAGCTGAAGCCCGGAGGCCTGCGGCAGCGCTGGCGGCTCGCCGCCGAAGGCGATGTTCCGGACCCGGAGCCGGTGAGCCTGGAACTGCAAAATTTGTTCGCGGAACGCGAGCGCCGGGACCTGGGCAGGCTCGGGCAGGTGCTGGAGATGATGACGGCCCGGGGCTGCATCACCGGCCGGCTGCTGCGTCACTTTGGCGAGGAGCCGGAAGGCGCCTGCGGAACCTGCTCGGGCTGCCTTGAGCAGCCGGAGGCCGGCTGCGAAAAAGAGCCTCGCGAGCTGCCCTGCTCGACCATCGCCGGCATCACCGCCGAGGATGTCCTGGAGATCCGGCGTGTCGTCGATGAACGGCATTCGGCCCTCCGGGCGCCCCGCCAGCTCGCGCGCTTCCTGTGCGGCATCACCAGTCCGGCGACGACGCGCGCCCGGCTCACCCGGCATGACAGCTTCGGCCTGCTCGGGCGCGTGCCGTTTGTGGAGGTTCTGGCCCAGGCGGAGTCGATGATGTGAGGAACTCGTGGCCGGGCGGATGCGGCGGTGACCGCAAGATTGGCACACAGGTCCCTCGTGAAGGAAAGGCCCGGCGGTGTCATGGAGCGTTTCATTCCCACCCTGCCTGTGTTCAGATCCGTCCTCCAGATCCTGCTCTTCACCGCCCTCCCTGTCCTCGCCGCGGAGCCGCCGAAGCTTGACTTCGTCCGCTACATGGAGGGCAAGTACCTGTTTGAGCGCAACTGCCAGGTCTGCCATGGCGCGCGCGGCGACGGCAACGGCGAGATGGCCCCGACGCTGAGCCCCAGGCCGAGGTCGTTCCGCGAGGGGATGTTCAAGTTCCGCACGACCCCCTTCGGCGCGCTGCCGACGGAGGACGACCTGCGCCACACGATCAAGCATGGCCTGACGGGCACGGCGATGGGCATGTTCTCCCAGCTCACGGATGACGACGTGACCTCGCTGATTGAATATGTGAAGTCCTTCTCACGCCGCTGGCGCAAGGCGGAGAACTATGCGGAGCCGCTGACGTTTCCCGAGCCTCCCGCCTGGCTGGAGGATGCCAGGGCCCGGGCCGCCCAGGCGGAGAAGGGCAGGGGGCTTTTCGTGACTCATTGTTCGGCCTGCCATGGGGCCACGGCCGACGGCCGGGGGCCGGCGGTGCCCGGGCTCAAGGACGTCTGGAACTTCCCGGCGCGGCCCTCGGACCTGCGGCAGCCTCACCTGCGCTGCGGCGACCGTCCGCAGGATGTGTACCGTGTTCTCAGCACGGGCCTGAACGGCACGCCGATGCTGAGCTTCGAAGGCACGCTCACCCCCGAGCAGCGCTGGCAGATCATCGCCTGGATCTTCACGCAGAAGCTTCCCGACGTGCCGACCCTCGGCAACGCACCGCCACGTGAAACGGTGAAGGCCGGGACGAAATAAGCCGCTGACGGGAAGAGCTCGCCAGCACGAAGCGCGGATTTCCAAATCTGCAGCAAGGCGGTCTGCAGAAGCAAGCCCGGCAGTCTGGGCAATCAAGCCCAACAGGCTTGTGTCATGCAGCCTAAGAGTGCCGAGCGACAGCGAGTGCTCTCCTGGGAACCCCGCATCTCCCCCCGATCCTCGTTCGATCACGAACCCTTTCGGGGTTCCGTCCAAGCGATTCATCCTGTGGGCGCGCATCCTCTTCGCCACGCCTGTGACGGGACCCCGTCGGGGTCCGCCATCGGACTGTGAACGTGCACCTTTCCCCCAGGAGCGGCCGCTGCGCGTCCACTCCTGGGCTGCATGACGGGACCCCTTCAGGGTCCTCAAGATCCTGTGGGCTTGATGGATCCAGCGGCATAACAAGCCTGACAGGCGTGTGCACCTTTCTCGGCCTTCGCCTTCGGCCCCGACGCAGCGGGGCCCTACCATGGGGGCAGGCAGCGAGGTGGCGTCAGCAGAGTAGCCATCTTGCTCCGCAAGATGAGCGAGCGGCTTGCGCATGAAGAAAGAGCTTCCGAAGTTCGTGAACGGTTGGGTCTTCAAGGCTGCCCGTAGGGCGCCTCAAGCTGGATGACTTTTCCGCCGGTGGTGGCGGTCAGGGTTTCATAGGTCCAGGCGCCGTCCACCGAGGTGCCGCGCAGTTCGACTTCCGCCTCCCCCTGCGGGCCTTGCACGGTCATGCGGAGCTCGGCACGGCTCTTGCCGTCCTGGGCGTTCAGGCTGCCGCTGACCCGCCACCCGAGCTCCAGGGGTTCGCCGATCTCCTTCTTCAGCTCTGGGCTGGCCTGCGCCGCCCTCAGCGCGTCCTCGCAGGGCTGGGACATCCGCAGGCTGGCAAAGACGAACCCGAAGAACAGCGTCACCAGCACGACCGGGACGGCCAGCAGCGTCAGACAGCCGCCGCAGCCCAGGGCGATGCCCTTGCCGACGGCGGAGGCGTTTTCCCGCTGCACGGCGGAGGGATCACCAAACGGAGGCGGAGTGCTCATGGCCTGGATTCAATCATCGGCGCCTCCGGCAGTCACATCCTTTGTTCGTCGCCGGCACGGCTACCTGCGCCGGAAGCGGACGATGTAGTTCTCCTTGAGCAGGTCCCTGACCTCGGCGGCTTTTTCAAAGCCGGCCGCGATGATCTCCGCCTCGAAGACCTCCTGCCCTGCCCGGACATGGTTCATGATGAAGTCGCCGGTCACCCCTGGGATTCGTTTGAAGTCGATGAGCACCAGCTCGCCGCCCGGCTTCAGCGCCTTGTGCAGCGAGGCGAGGCTGGCCTGCGGAAATTCGAAGTGGTGGTAGACATCACAGATGAAGGCCAGGTCAATGCCGGCCTCGGGCAGCTCGACGCTTTTTTCCGTGCACAGGACGGTCTGCACATTGGCGGCGCCGGCCTTGGAGGACCGGGCCTTGATGTGCTCCAGGAAGTTCCGGGCGATCTCGACGGCATAGACTTTGCCACCTGCGCCGACCGCCTGTGAAAAGGGCAGCGTGAAGAGTCCGGTGCCCGCGCCGATGTCGGCCACCGCCATGCCCGGCTTCAATCCAAGCAGGGCGACGATGTCCTCGCGCTGGTGGAAGATCTCACGGCTTTCCGTCTCGAACTTCTGCGTCCATTCCGCGACCTTGAGCTGCGGGTCGAGAAACTTGTCGTTGATGCCGGGCTTCACGCTGGCGTCCTGGGCATACAGGCAGGTGGCGAGGAGCAGCGGGGAGAGAGAGGTCAGAAGCCGGGGCCTTTTCATGAGAAATAGGGAGAGGATGATGACGGGCATCCGGCAGAGCAAGGCCGGAGTTGCCGCGTAAAGTCTTCTCTCTGAAGATCAACCAACTTTCTTGCATGGGATTTTTGCAAGTATGCCCGGCATGAGGCATTTTTGCATGGCCTAACTCTGAGTTCGGTGGTTATCACTGGTCCGCCAAACAATTTCCTATGACGATGGATGCGCATGTGATCTCAAGGCCCGACGGCACCTTATGTAAGTGGACGGGTTCGTCGAGCTCCCTGTTCGGTTACATGGGGCTTGAGCGTGGGGGAGAGTGCGTGGCCGAAATCCTCTTTCCTGCCGTGAGTCAGGACGAGGCGAGGAAGCGGATGGGCCAGGCTTTGGAGCAGGGCAGGGCCATGTGGGACACGCTTCTGATTCGCAAGGATGGCTCCGCCTTCTGGGCGATCATGGAGTGCTCGGCGACCCACGAGAGTGGAGATCCTGTTCTGGCCTGGCAGGTCCGTGATGCCACGGCGGAGAAGATCTCCAGGACAGCCCGCATTCTGGAACAGCGTCATGCACGGTTTCTGGAGGTCCTGCCGGAGGCGGTGCTGGTGCTGGATGCCAGCGCGCATGTGGTGTATGCCAGCCGGAAGACGCACGACTTGATGAGCCAGGGAGGCGGCCTGCTGGTGGGGCGTGCTGCGAACGAGCTGCTGGTGCTGGAAGGAAAATTTGGCGGTCACTGCCTGAAGCTGGCGGGCATGACGGAGGTCAGGCCGGGCGAGCCCCTGCGGGTGTTTGATGCACGGCTCGCATCCGCGACGGAGGCGGCGGAGGTGAAGCTGAGCATGCGCCTGTTTGACACGGACAGCGAGGCGGGGGTGCTCTGGCTGGTGATGGCCGAGGCGAAACCACAGGCGCAGAAAGCCGGCCCTCAGGAAGAAAGGCCTCTCTTGGAGAACCTTCGCAGGGAGGTGCTGCACGAGGAACAGGCATCGCCGGAGGTTCAGCAGACCGTGCGTTCCAGGCCGCTCGTTCTGCTGGTGGATGACGAAGCGGCGATGCGTGACATCCTGGCCATGCACCTTCAGGAGGATTTTGACGTCGTCTCGGCAAGGAACGGCGCGGAGGGATTTGAGATGGCGCTGGCCCACCTCCCGGACATGATCCTGAGCGACATCCGCATGCCCGTGCGCAACGGGCTCGAGTTCTGCCGCGAACTGCGTGCCGATGAGCGCACCCAGGACATCCCGCTGGTGGTGCTGACGGCGACCGACGACCAGGCGATGAAGCTGGACTGCCTCGCCGCCGGCGCGACGGATTTCCTTTCCAAGCCCTGCTCCGGGACCGAGCTGCGGCTGCGTGCGCGGAACCTGAGCCGCATGCACCGTCAGCAGCAGGAGCTGGCCACCAAGACCCGGCGGCTGGAGCAGGCGCTGCATGAGGTGAGGAGGAAGGATGAGCTGCTGGTCAGGCAGGAGAGGCTGGCCTCCCTGGGCCGCATGAGCGCGGGCCTCATTCACGAGATCAACAACCCGCTGAATTATTCCATGCAGGGCCTGAACCTGCTCCGCCGTGCCGTGGACGGGCTGCCTGAGGAGGCCAGGCCGGAGTTCATTGAAGTGCTGGATGACATCGAGGAAGGGGTGAACCGGGTGGCGCGCATCATCGGTGACCTGCGTGGTTTTGCCGCCAGCCCGACCCGTGTGGTGCATCAGCCCGTCGGCCTGGCCTCCGTGGTCGAGCTGGCGCTCAAGCATCTCTCCCACGTCTGGGCTCCGGTATGCGAGCCGCAGGTCGAGATGCCGGAGGACTTTTGCATCCTGGGTGACAGGCATCAGATGGTGCAGGTGATGGTGAACCTGGTCAAAAACGCCCTGGATGCCATCGCTGCCAAGACCTATGCGTCGCAGGAGACGCCCGCGCTGCTGCTGAAGGCGGAGCGAGCCGACAGTCGTGTGCGGCTGGTCATCCAGGACAACGGCATCGGCATGGACCCGGAGGTGGCCGCCCACATTTTTGAACCCTTCTTCACCACCAAGGAGGTCGGCCAGGGCATCGGCCTGGGGCTTTCCATCTGCCACTCCATCCTCGCCGAACATGGGGCGAAGGTGGACGTGGAGAGTGTTCCGGGCGCGTTCACGCGTTTCATCCTCGACTTTCCCGCTCCCGCCATGAGCGACCTCTGAAACGGACGCGGCATCCACCCACGGCACGGTCATGAGCGACTCCTCCACGAAAGCCCCCGCCGATCTTCGGGAGCGGCTGAAGTCCGCGGCCGCCATGCTCGGCTTCTTCCGCCTGCGTTCGCGCTCATGGTGGATCGCCGGAGCCTACGGGCTGTTCGCCACGCTCTGGATCTATTATTCGGACCATGCGCTGGAGCTTCTCGCGGACGACCGGGAGCTGATGATCCGGCTCAGCGTCTACAAGGGGCTGTGCTTTGTCGTCGTGACCATGCTGCTGCTGCTGGCCCTCATCGGTCGTGCCTATGGACGCATCGAGGACGGCTACGCGGCGATGCAGGCTCACGAGGCGGAGATCCGCCGGCTGTCGCGGCTGTATGCGGCGCTGAGCCAGGTCAATCAGGCCATCGTCTGGACGCATGAGCGTCAGGTGCTGCTTCAGAAGATCTGCGCCGTGCTGGTGGAGCATGGCGGATTTCGCATGGCCTGGATCGGCTGGGCGGACCGGGAGGCCGGCCTGCTTCTGCCCGTGGCGGAATGCGGGGATGAAAACGGCTGCCTGAAGAACATCCGGATCCGGCTGGATGACAGTCCCGAAAGCCGCGGCCCCTCCGGCACCGCCTTTCGTGAGGAGCGTTCCTTCGTCTGCAACGACCTGCTCAACGACCCGGCGGCCCTGCCGTGGCGGGAGGAGGCCGGCCGGCGCGGGCTGCGCGCCTCCGCCGTCTTTCCCATCCGTCAGAAGGGGGAGGTCTGCGGCACCCTCAACGTTTATGCCGGCGAGGCCGGATTTTTCCAGGACAAGGAGACCGCCCTCCTGGACGAGGCCGCCTACGACCTGTCCTACGCGCTCGACAACCTGCTGCGCGAGGAAGAGCGGCACCAGGCGGAGGAGCGCCTGCGCATGGAGCGCCTGTTCTCCGACACGATGATCGACAGCATGCCTGGCATCCTGTATTTTTGTGACATGAGCGGCAGATTCCTGCGCTGGAACAGGAACTTCGAGACGTTGTCGGGCTACTCCGCCCAGGAGATCGCCGGCATGCAGCCGCTGGACTTCTTTGCCGAGGAGGAAAAGCAGCAGGTCGGGCGGCGCATCGCCGAGGTCTTCGAAAAAGGCGAGTCCTCCGTGGAGGCTCCCTTCCTCACCAAGGACGGCGTCAGCATTCCCTGCTTCTTCACCGGCAGGCGGGTCGTGTTCGACGGCAAGACCTGCCTGGTCGGCGCCGGCATTGACATCTCGGAGCGCCGGAAGGCCGAACTGGCTCTGAAGCAGAGCGAGCAGAGGCTGCGCGCCACGCTGGACAACATCCTGGAAGGCTGCCAGCTCCTCGGCTTTGACTGGCGCTACCTCTACCTGAACGACGCCGCCGCGCGGCACAACCGCAGGCCGAACGAGGATTTCCTCGGCAACCGTCTGCCGGACATGTGGCCCGGCATCGAGGGCACGCGCATCTTCAGCATGGTGCGGCGTTGCATCGAGCATCGCGAGGCCTTCCATGAGGAGGTCGAGTTCACCTATCCAGACGGCCAGGTCGGCTGGTTTGACGTGCGCGTCCAGCCGGTGCCCGAGGGCGTGTTCGTGCTGTCCATCGACATCAGCGAGCGGCATCAGGCGGAGGCCGCCCTGCGCGAGCTGAATGAAAGCCTGGAGCGCAAGGTCGGGGAGCGCACCACGGAGCTGCAGGCCGCCCTGGTGCGCGCCGAGTCGGCCGACAGGCTGAAGTCCGCCTTCCTCGCCACCATGTCCCATGAGCTGCGCACGCCCTTGAACTCGATCATCGGCTTCACCGGCATCCTTCTCCAGGGTCTCGCCGGCGAGCTGAACCCCGAGCAGAACAGGCAGCTCGGCATGGTTCGTTCAAGCGCCCGGCACCTGCTGGAGCTGATCAATGACGTGCTCGACCTGTCAAAGATCGAGGCCGGCCAGCTGGAGGTGAAGTCCGCCCCCTTTGACCTGCGCGCCTCCCTGGAGCGTGTCCTGGAGGTGGTGCATCCCCTCGCGGAAAGGAAAAGGCTTTTCCTGCGCGCCGACATCGCGCCGGAGGTCGGCCGCATGACGGGTGATCAGCGGCGCGTGGACCAGGTGCTGCTCAACCTGATGAACAACGCCATCAAGTTCACTGAAACTGGCGGTGTGACCCTGACGGCCGGGCTTCAGGAGGATGTCAACGCCGTGCCGTGCGTGTGCATCCGCGTCACGGACACCGGCATCGGCATCCGGCCCGAGGACATGGACAGCCTTTTCCTGCCGTTCCGTCAGATCGACAACGGCCTCACCCGCTCCCATGAAGGCACCGGCCTGGGCCTGGCGATCTGCCGCCGGCTCACCCGGCTCATGGGCGGCTCCATCTCCGCCACCAGCCGGCATGGTGCCGGCAGCACCTTCACGGTGCTCCTGCCGCTTCAACCCTCCGCCTCAACCACATCCCCATGAGCCTGAGCATCCTGCTGATCGAGGACAACGAGCAGAACCGCTACCTGGCGACTTTCCTGCTCGAAAAACATGGCCACCGGGTGACCTGCGCCCGTGACGGCCTGCGCGGCATCGAGCTGGCCAGCACCCTCAGGCCGGACATCATTCTGCTCGACATCCAGATCCCCGCCATGGACGGCCACATGGTCGCCCGGGCCCTGCGCCAGATCGGCGCCCTCGACACCACGCCCATCATCGGTGTCACCTCCTACGCCATGATGGGCGACCGTGAAAAGGCGCTGGCCGCGGGCTGCAACGGCTACATGGAAAAGCCGGTGGACCCCGACAGCTTCGTTGCCGAGGTCGAGGCCTACGCCGCACAAAAACCCCGGGGCTCCGAATCATGAACCGCATCCTGATCGTCGATGACAAGGAGGAGAACCTCTACTACCTCCAGGCCCTGTTTGCCGGCCATGGCTGGGAGGTCGTCACCGCGCGGCACGGAGCCGAGGCGCTGGTGAAGGCGCGGCAGAAGCCGCCGCAGATCACGGTCTCCGACCTGCTCATGCCGGTGATGGACGGCTACACGCTGCTCTGCCATTGGAAGGCGGACGCCAGCCTGAAGAAGATCCCCTTTGTCGTCTACACCGCCACCTACACCGAGGCGTCGGACGAGGAGCTGGCCGTGAACCTGGGCGCGGACGCCTTCATCCTGAAGCCCTGCGAGCCTGACGATTTCCTGCGCCGGCTGGAGGAGGTGGCGGAGAGCGTCCGGCAGCAGGGGCCGGCGCAGCCGCGCGGCTCGACCCTGGAGGACCGCAGCCTGCACCAGGGCTACAGCGAGACCCTCATCCGCAAGCTGGAGGAGAAGACCCTGCAGCTCGGCGAGGCCAACCGCGCCCTGAGGGAGGAGATCGCCGAGAGCGAGACGGCCCGGCGGGATAACAAAAAGCTCAACGATGAGCTGACGGAGCGCGTGAAGGAGCTGCGACTGCTTTACGATGTCTCCAGGCTGCTGCGGGACACCGAGATGCCGCTGGCGGAGGTCGCCGGCCAGATCGTGGACATGCTGCCCCAGGCCATGCAGAGGTCGGCCGGCGTGGCGGTGAGGGTGAGGCTGGGCGCCGTCGAGGCCGCCTCCGCCGGCTTCCGGCCAGCCACCTGGTCGCTGCTCGCTGAGTTCGTCACCAGTGACGGCGCGGAAAACCAGATCGAGGTGGTCTGGACGGATGAAGACGACACGGGTGCGGAGCCCTTCATGAAGGAGGAGCATGACATGCTCGACTCCGTGGCCGAGATGCTGCGTGTCTATCTGGACCAGCGGCTGCTGACCTGGCACCTGGAGATTGAACGCACCCGCCTGGTCACCGCCCAGAAGGTGGCCAACATGGGGAGCTGGGCGACGGATCTCGCCACCTTCGCCATCTCCTGGTCGGAGCAGACACATCTCATCTTCGAAACCGACCCCCGCGCCTTTCAGCCCACCCATCAGCGTTTCCTGGAGCTCGTGCATCCAGAGGATCGCGATGCCGTGGACGCCGCCTTCACCCGCTCGATCTCCCTGAAGGAACCCCAGGAGTTTGAGCACCGCATCCTGGTGCCCGGCGGGCGGGTGAAGCACGTGATCGAACGCTGGCAGGTGTTTTTTGACGCCGATGGAACCCCTTCCGTGGCCATCGGCACCACCCAGGATGTCACGGAGCGCGTGCAGGCCGAGCTGGAGCTGAAACGCACCAGCAACCTGCTCTCCGCCGTGGCTGACGGCCTTCCGGACCCCGTCTTCGTCAAGGACCTGGAGGGGCGTTACCTGCTCCTGAACAAAGGGGCCGCCAGCTTCGTCGGCAAGCCTGTGGAGGAGGTGCTCGGCAGGGATGACACGGCCCTCTTCGGGCCTGAGGACGCCCGCCTGGTCATGGACAACGACCATGAGGTCATTGTTTCAGGCAAGGCCATCACCACCGAGGAGGTGCTGACCGCCGCCGGTGTGACCCGCACCTACCTGGCGACCAAGGCCCCCTACCGTGACGACCAGGGGCGCGTCATCGGCGTCATCGGCATCTCAAGCGACATCACGCAGCGCAAGCTTGCCGAACAAAAACTTCGGGAACAGGCGACCCTGCTCGACAAGGCGCAGGAGGCCATCCTGGTGCGTGATCTCGACCACCGCATCCTCTACTGGAACAAGAGCGCCGAACGTCTGTATGGCTGGAAGGCCGAGGAAGTGCTGGGCCAGTCCATCCGGGAGCTGCTTTACAAGGACCCGGCCTCCTTCTCGGCCGCCACGCAGGCGGCCTTGGAGAGGGGGGAGTGGGTGGGCGAGATCCAGCAGTACAACCGTGAAGGCAGGCCTCTGACGATCGAGGGCCACTGGACCCTGGTCCGTGATGAACAGGGCCGGCCGCAGTCCATCCTGGCCATCAACACCGACATCACCGAGCGCAGGCGGCTCGAGCAGCAGGTCCTGCGCGCCCAGCGCCTCGACAGCATCGGCACCCTCGCCGGCGGCATCGCCCACGACTTGAACAACGTCCTGGCCCCCATTCTCATGTCGGTCGAGCTTCTGCGCTCCCAGGAAAAGGATCCACGCCGGCAGGACATCCTCGCCACCATGGAGGCCAGCGCCCGGCGCGGCGCGGACATGGTGCGCCAGGTGCTTTCCTTCGCCCGCGGCGTCGAGGGCAGTCATGCCCCCGTGCAGACGGACCAGCTGCTTGCCGACCTGGAGAAGATCGCCAACGAGACCTTCCTCAAGACAATCCGTGTGGTGCGAGGTGTCCCCGATGACCTCTGGAATGTCATGGGTGACGCCACCCAGCTCCATCAGGTGCTGCTCAATCTCTGCGTCAACGCGCGTGATGCGATGCCCGGAGGCGGCACGCTCACCCTCTCCGCCGCCAACACCTGGGTGGATGAGGCCGCCGCTGCGCGAATGGTCGGGCTGCGTCCCGGCCCCTATGTCCACATCCAGGTGCAGGACACCGGCACCGGCATGTCCCCCGAGGTCCAGGAGCGCATCTTTGAACCCTTCTTCACCACCAAGGAGGTGGGCAAGGGCACGGGCCTCGGCCTCTCCACCTCGCTGGCCATTGTGCAAAGTCACGGCGGCTTTCTGCGCGTGGAAAGCGATCCCGGCAGCGGGTCCGTCTTCCATGTCCATCTGCCCGCCCATGCCGTCAGCGAACCGCACGAGGCCTCGTCCGAACAGGACCTGCCGCGCGGAAACGGCGAGACCATCCTGCTGGTGGACGATGAAAGCTCGATCCGCCGGACAACGGGCCAGGCATTGGAGACCTTCGGCTATCGGGTCCTGACCGCCGCAGATGGCGCCGAGGCCCTGGCCGTTTACGCGGCCAGAGGCGGGGAGATCGACATCGTCCTGACGGACATGATGATGCCCCTCATGGACGGAGCCTCCATGATCCAGGCGCTTCGGCGGATGAACGCCGGGGTGCGCATCATCGCCTCCAGCGGGCTCAACGTCGCAGGCATGGTGACCCGGGCTGCCGAGGCCGGGGTTCACACCTTCCTCGCCAAGCCCTACACGACGGAGTCACTGCTGAAGACGCTGCATCAAGCCCTTCATGGTTAGGGGAAAGGCTGGAGCGCCGGTCACTGGCAGCCGCCTTTGCCCCCTTGCCGCAGGTGCTGATGCCCAGGGGCGCATAGAGCGGGCAGAAGCGGATGAAGGCGGTGAGCAGCGGCACGGCGCCGATGGCCCCGATCCAGCTGTGGTTGACAATGCCGTAGGCGATGAGGCCAAGGCCGACGAGGATGCGCAGGGTGCGGTCCGCAGTTCCAATGTTCGGTTTCATGATGGTGTGGGTTGGTGTGAGGGTTCCGGCAACAGCTTGAAAGATGATGACGCTGGGAAGAAACCCGCGCATGGTCCGCAGCTTCCGCATTCTATCCGCCGAGGTTTGGCACCTGTCCATGGCTCGTGATTCAAGGACGAGCTATTGATGTCTGAAACACCTTCTGGAGAATCCGCACGCCGTGAACCCATGCCAATTATGATTTTGTCAACGAGTTGCAGCCTGACCGCGTTTCCGACACTCTAATTACCAACAATAAAGCACTCAAGGCAGCGGTTGAAGCACTGGGAGGAACTACAAGATGATCGAACTTCAGGACATTCTTCTAAAGGAAGGCGAGGTCGTCACCGTCGCCAACGGCGTGAAGCTCATCGGCTCCAAGCCTAACGGTTCACGACCTAGTGCCATCACTATCCGTGCCGAAAGCGGCGAGATTGAAATCGCAAATTTTGCAGAGATGCGCTTTTCCCCTGAAGCGGCCGGTTTGGTTCCGATTTGTGAAGTGGCGATTTGGAAGGGCCATGCGTTCATTGTTGGTCTGCCAGCAGTCGTGATTGCTGGTGGAGGGGCGCCTTTGAAGTGTGATCTCTTTCGCAGGATTGGTGAAGATGCTGGCTTTTACAAAACTGAGTGGGTGGAAGCTGGGCAACGCATCTTTTGCATCTACGAGAGCGGCATAGCGGCTTGGAATGAGGGTGGGCAGGAGCTTTGGCATATCCGAAAGTCTTGGGACGATGTTTTTATGAGTGCCGAGGCTGATCGGCTTGTGCTCGTGAGACACGATGGTCAAAGAATCCTTATTGATCCGTCCGACGGCTCGCAAGACCCCCCCCGATTCGCCGTCTTCAACCCCGCGTGGCTGAGCTTGTAGGTAGTCGCCAAGGGTGGCGGCTACCGAGGGCGCAGCAGCCAACGCTAGCCAAGACTCCTGGAAATTCGGTGTCAGCGTGCACCGGGCTGACAAGACGGCGGTCAATCAGAGCGGCCATGTTGGTTCGCCATGAAATACAGCACCGGCACGGCCATGCGGCTGATGAACAGGCTGGCGATTTCACCTGCCATCAGCGCGATGGCCAGGCCTTGGAAAATGGGGTCGGCGAGGATCACGGCGGCTCCGACAACGACGGCCATGGCGGTCAGCAGCATGGGCCGGAAGCGCACGGCGCCGGCGTCGATCACCGCCTCGCTCAGCGGCATGCCTTCACGCAGGCGCAGCTCGATGAAGTCAACGAGGATGATCGAGTTGCGCACCACGATGCCGCCGCCGGCCATGAAGCCGATCATGCTGGTGGCGGTGAAAAAGGCGTCGAGCATGCCATGCGCGGGCAGGATGCCCACCAGGGAGAAGGGAATCGCCACCATGACGATCGCCGGCGTGAGGAAGCTGCGGAACCAGCCGACCATGAGCACGTAGATGAGGATCAGGCAGGCGCCGAAGGCCGCGCCCAGGTCCCGGAAGACCTCGAGGGTGATGTGCCATTCACCATCCCATTTCATCGAGGGTTCGCTGTCGCTGAACGGCATGGCGGCGTTGAGGATTTTGAGTTCCGCGCCGCTGCCGCCAAACTCGCGGGTGTCGAGTTTCCTGAGCGCCTCGTTCATCCGGAAGATGGCATACACGGGGCTTTCCACCACGCCCGCCACATCGCCGATGACATAGGTCACGGGCATAAGGTTCTTGTGATAGCGGCTTTTTTCGACGGTGACGTGCTCCACCTTCACCAGTTCGCGCATGGGCACCAGCGGCGGGCCGTCGGCCCCGGGCTCGGGCAGTGCGTTGGCGTCGCCGGAACGCACGCGCAGGGCGAGCAGCTCCTCGGGAGTGGTCTTGGCGCTGCGCGGCAGCTCCAGGCGGATGTGGACGTCCTCCTTCTCCGCCGGCTGATGCAGCAGATCGACGCTTTCGCCATCCACGGCGATTTTCAGCGTCTGTGAGATCGTGGCGGCGCTGATGCCGTGCAGCGCGGCTTTTTCCTTGTCGATGATGAAGCGGGCCTTTTGCTGGTCGGCCTCGATATACCAGTCCACATCGACAACACCTGGCGTGGTCCTGAAGATGGTCTTCACCTTTTCGGCCAGTTGGAGCCGCGCTGCGTCATCCGGCCCGTAAATCTCCGCGACGAGCGTCTGAAGCACAGGCGGTCCCGGTGGCACCTCGGCGATGGCCACGCGGGCCCCATGACGCTCCGCAATCGCCGCGACGGCAGGCCGCACGCGCTTCGCGATGTCGTGGCTCTGCGCCTTGCGCTCGTGTTTGCTCACGAGATTGACCTGGATGTCCGCCACGTTGGCGCCGCGGCGCATGAAATAGTGACGCACGAGGCCGTTGAAGTTGTAGGGCGAGGCGACGCCTGCATAGACCTGGTAATTCGTGACCTCAGGCTCCTGGCGGATCACGGCGGCCATCTCGCGGGCGACGGCGGCGGTTTTTTCCAGGGAGGAGCCCTCCGGCATGTTCAGGATCACCTGGAACTCGCTCTTGTTGTCGAAGGGCAGCATCTTCACCTTCACCCAGCCCAGGCCCACGGTGGCCATGCTGCCGAGCAAAAGCATCGTGATGCCGACGAGGAAGGCCCAGCGCCAGCCTCCGTGATGAATCAGGGGTCCCATCAGGCGGCGGTAAAGCTTCGTGAAGAAATCCTCCGGGTGGCCGTGCCCATCCGTCGTACCTGTCTGACCGGTCGGACCCGTCCGACGAAACCAGCCCAGAATGCGAATCGAAGCCCAGGGCGTGACGATGAACGCGATGATCAGGGACCAGAACATCGCCGCGCTCGCGCCGATGGGGATCGGCCGCATGTAAGGCCCCATCAGGCCGCCGACGAAGGCCATCGGCAGCACGGCGGCGATCACGGCGAAGGTCGCGAGGATGGTTGGATTGCCCACTTCGCCCACCGCCTCCACGGCGATGGCGCTCCAGCTGCGACCCTTGTTCTGCGGCAGATGAAAGTGACGCACGATGTTCTCCACGACCACGATGGCATCATCGACAAGGATGCCGATGCTGAAGATGAGCGCGAAGAGCGTGATGCGATTCAGCGTGAAGCCGTAAAGATAGAAAATCAGCAGCGTCAGGGCCAGCGTGGCCGGGATGGCCACAGCGACGATGCCGCTCTCGCGCCAGCCCAGGGTCAGCCAGATCAGAATCGCGACGCTGAAGACGGCGATGCCCATGTGCAGCAGCAGTTCGTCCGACTTCTCCGCCGCGGTCTCGCCGTAATGACGCGTGATGCTGACGCTGACATCGGCGGGGATGACGGAGCCCTTGAGCGTCTCCACCTTGCGCAGCACTTCATCCGCCACGCTGATTGCATTGGCCCCGGGGCGCTTGGCGATGCTCAGCGTCACGGCGGGCTCTTCAGAGTGTGGTGCAGGCGTTTCGCCTGCAGTTTTCGCAGCCGGGACGGCTGCACCACGCTGTCCGGTGCCGTGAAAGACATACTGCGTCGGCTCCTCGCCCCCATCGACGATCTCGGCGACCTCGCGCAGATAGACCGGCCGTCCGCTGAAGACTCCGATGACGACGTTGCCGACCTCCTCGGTGCTCTTGAGGAAGGCGCCGGTTTCGACAAGCACCTCGTTGTTTCCCGTGGTCAGTCCACCGGCGCGAAACTGGCGGTTCGCCTGCTGGAGCATCGGCACGAGGCCTGCCGGGCTCAGGTTGCGGCTGGCCAGCTTCACGGGGTCGAGCATCACGCGCACGGCCCGGCGTGAGCCGCCGATCAGGGTGGTCTCGGCCACGAGCGGCACCTGCTTGACCGACTCATCCACCTGCGCGGCGAGACGGCGCAGCGTGAGGGGGTCGTAGCGGGTGCTGTGGAAGGTCAGCGCGAGGATGGGCACGTCGTCGATGCTCTTCGGCTTGATGACCGGCATCGTGACGCCCATCGGGATGCGGTCGAAGTTCGAGCGCAGCTTCTCGGCGATCTTCACCAGGCTGCGCTCCGGATCCTCGCCCACCTTGAAGCGCACGATGACGAGGCTCTCGCTGTCACGCGAGGTGCTGTAAAGGTATTCGACGCCGGGCACCTCCCAGAGCAGCTTTTCCATCGGCCGCGTGGCGCGCTCCTCGATTTCCTTCGCGGTCGAGCCTGGCATGGCGACCATGACGTCGATCATCGGCACCTTGATCTGCGGCTCCTCCTCGCGCGGCAGCAGCACCACCGCCGCCGCCCCGAGCAGAACCGCCGCGAGCACGACCAGCGGCGTCAGCTTGGAATCAATGAACGCGGCCGCGATGCGCCCCGCGATGCCGAGATGCGAAGCAGAGTAGCCATCTCGCTCCGTCGAGATGAGCTGGGTGTCAGCGCCAGCACCCAGAGTCTCCGAACCGCGCAGACCTTCCTTGTCAGCGGAAGCGCAATGCTCATCACGCGGAGGGATGATGGCTGCGGTACTTTTGGGCTCGCTCATGGCTGGATCGTCACGGGTTGTCCGTCGGTGAGCTTCGAGCCTGCGCCGACGATGACCTGGTCACCCTCCTCGATGCCGGAGAGCAGCCCGACGTGGGTGTCGAGGATCTTGCCGGTCTTCACGAGGCGCAGCACGGCTTTGCCATCCTTGGCGACAAACACCATCTCCATCTGCCCGCGCTTCAACACCGCGTCCTGCGGCACAAGCAGCAGCCTGGTCTCGGCCACCGGCACGGAAACGCGGCCGAACTGGCCGGTTCGCAGGCCTTCGGCCGGTGGCAGGTCCAGCTTCACCTGGAACGTGCGGCTCACGGGATCGGCCACGGGCGAGATTTCGCTCACGGTTCCCTCGACAATCCGGTTCAGCCGCACGGGCAGCCGGTCGCCCAGTTTCACGCGGTCAAGGATGGCCTCGGGCAGGTCCGCCTCAAAGCGCAGCGAGGTGGGGGCCTCGATTTCAAGCAGCGGCTTGCCCGGCATGGCGAGATCGCCCACATCCGCCAGCTTGCGTGTGACGACGCCGTCAAAGGGGGCGGTGACCCTGGCATAGCCGAGCATCGTTTCGGCCTCGCTCAGGGCTGCGGCGCCGATCTTCACCCGCGCCTCGGCGGCGTCGAAATCCTGGCGGGTGGTGGCATTGCTGGCGATGAGCTGCTTCTGCCGGTCGAAGTCGCGCTGCGCCTGATCAAGCATGGCCCGGGCCTGATCAACCTTCGCCTGGATCTCCTGGACATCGAGCCGTGCCAGCTGCTCACCCGTCTTCACGGTCGTGCCGGGTGTGGCGCTGTATTCGAGCACACGCCCGCTGACCTTGGCCTCGACGAGGGCGCGCTGCTTGGAACGCACGGTCCCCACCACCTCCTCCACCGCCACATGCGGGCTCCACCTGGCCGGCACAGCCCTCACGGTGAGGCTGGGCAGGGGTGCGGCGGAAACATGCGGGGGGTCATGTCTGCCGCAGGAGACCAGCAGCAGGGCGGGGAGGAGGCGTGGGAGGAGTTTCATCGCGTGAAAGAAATCGTGATCTTGTCAGCCCTTCGTGCAGCAGGAGCCGCCGACGCCGAGCTTTTTCAGGATCGTCTCCGCAGGACAGAAGCCGCTGAAGGCGGACTGCAGCAGGTTGGCTCCGACGAAGGTGGTGAGCCAGAGCCAGTTCTGGCTGACGAAATGAGCGAGCACCAGGCTGGTGAGGATCAGGGTGCCCGCGAGGGCGCGGATGACGTTTTCGAGCTTCATGGCGGCGGTGTTCTGTTCAACTATATGAGTCTATACGCATATAGTAGATGAGCGCAAACGCTTTTTGCGGCCCGTTGCCGGGCAGGGGCGATGGCGGACGGCGCTGGTTTCAGCGGATCCTTAGAGGGGAGATGCAGGAATGCCGCGAAGTTACTTCCCGGCTTTTCCCTTGGCTTTCCCTTTGCCCTTGCCCTTCCTGGTCGGGCCACCTTCGCCGGTCATGAGATCCGGAAGCGGCAGGTAGTCCCAGTCGAGGGTCATCTTCTCGGCGAGGACCTCGCGCAGTTCGCGCTCGACCTGGGTGAACGCGGGCTTGCCGCTGAGGTTGTTGAGCTCGGAGGGGTCGGCGTCCAGGTCATACAATTCGTACACCGGTCTGGGGGTGGTGAAGTAGGTGGCGCGCAGGCCAGCGGAAAGCTTTCCGGCGGCATTCGCCTCCTGGATCTCGCGCCAGCCGGCGCCACCCGCGGAGTCCACGGGTGAGTAGGGCAGCCAGGGAGTGCAGTTGTAGATGAGCTTGAAGCGGTCGCTGCGGACGGCGCGGCCGAGGTCATAGCCGGCGTTGGTCATGTTCACGGTCACCGGTGCGGAGCCATGCGGACCGCGCTCGACAAAGACGTGGGTGCGCGGCGTGAACTTTTCACCCTTGAGCAGCGGCAGGAAGCTGACCCCGCTCATCTTGGCGCCGGGTTTGACACCTGCGGCCTCCAGCACCGTGGGGGCGAGGTCTTCGCCGCTGAGGAGGGTGCGGCTTTCTCCGCCGGGCTTCAGCACGCCGGGCCAGCGCACGATGAAGGGCACGTTGGAGCCGGGATCGTAGAGGGAGCCCTTGCCGTGAGGCAGCGCCGCGCCGTTGTCGCCGCAGAAGATGATGAGCGTGCTTTCCATGAGGCCGCGCTTCTTCAATTCCTCCAGCACGCCGCCGACCGTGCGGTCCACGCGGTTGATCTCGGCGAAGTAATCCGCGAGCTGCTCGCGCATGCCGGGAAGGTCGGGCCAGTGGGCGGGCAGGGTCAGGGAGGCGGGGTCGGGTCTGAATTCGGCGGGGGCGTTCCAGGCGTGATGAGGGTCGCTGAAGTTCGCCCACATGAAGAAGGGCTTGTCCGCGGGTTTCCGTTCGAGGAAGGCGGCGAGCTGGCCTGCGACCTCGTTGTCGGAACAGGTGTTCAGGAAGTCCACGCGGTCGGCGAAGGTCTTCAGGTGATGCTCTTCAAAGACCTGGGCGGAGGAGGGGCCCGTCTTGGTGGCGCCGTCGAGGTGGAAGCTGCGGCCGCAGACGCCGGTGTAATAACCCGCCTCGCTGCGCAGCAGTTCCGGCAGCGTGACTTCATCGCGGGGCAGCGGGGCGGAGAAGCGCGTCATGCGCGCGGCCACGGGAGAACGGCCGGTCATCAGCGTCGCGCGTGACGGCACGCACTGGGGGGCGCCGGTGAAGAAGCGGTGGAACTTCATGCCCTCCGCCGCGAGCCGGTCGATGACGGGTGTTTTGACGTTCGGGCTGCCGTAGGTGCTCAGGAACGGGTAGCTGTGGTCGTCGCTGAGAAGGAATAAAACGTTAGGCTTGCCCGCCGCCGCGGCGCCGGCGGCAAGGCTGAGGGCGAGCAGAAGTTTGAGGCAGGGGTGAAGGAGTCTCATGGCGGCCCCGCTGTAACTCCGCCGGCGGTGCCGTTTTTCATCGGGACGCTTATTTGCCGAGGCCGCTGAGGTATTTGACCAGGTGGGCGAGCTGCTGCTCGTTGAGCGCGGCGACGAGGCCGTCGGGCATGACCGTGCCGCCCGTCTGGATCTTCTGCGTCTCGGCGCGCGGGATCGACCTCACGACACCGGTGGTCATGTCACGAATGCCGATGGCGTCGGCCGTTTCGGTCTGCTTGAAGCCGGTGACGACCGTGCCGTCCTTCATCGTGACCGTGGCGGCCTCGTAATTTTCCTTCACGTTCAGCGCGGGCCAGACAACCTCCGTGATGATCATGTCGATGGGCAGGCCGCGCGCGATGGCGCTGAGGTCCGGGCCGATCTTGCTCTGGGCGGCCCCGGGGGTGTGACAGGCGATGCAGCCGGCGGCCTCGTAGATCTTTTTCCCCTCGTCGGCGTTGCCGAAGGTGTTCGCGGCCTTCACGAGGTTGGCGATGTATTCCTTCGTGTAGGCGGGCAGCGCGCTGTTGATGCCGGCGAGCTTCATGAGCAGCGGCGACAGCTTCGCGTCATTGCGGCCGATGGAGTTGAGCGCCTGGAGCACGGACCTGGCCTCCGCCTGGGTGAGCGCTTCCGGCTTCTGCAGGGCGCGCATCAGGGCGGCGTGGCCCTCGCTGCGCGCCACGATCGCGGAGAGCTGCCTCGCGGCCCTGGCGCTGTCACCGAGGTTTTTCAGTGTCTGCGTCACGACCTCGTCCGGCTTCAGGCTGATGAGCGCGTCGAGCGCCTGGGGCTGGTTCTGCTCCAGGGCAAGACGGCGGATGCTGTCCGTGTAGGCGCCGACCTTCCAGGCACCGGCAAGCCGGATGCCCTGGGCGCGCACGGCGGCTTCCTTGGATTCAAACAGGGGCGCCAGCAGCTTCTCCGCATCCGCCGGCCTGGCGGCCTTCAAGGCGGCGAGCACGGCGGCGTTTTGACCGGCACGCTGGAAGATGAAGGCCACGTCATCGCCGCTGGCAGCCCCGGCGAGCGCCTTCAGCCACCGGGTCTGGCGGCCGGGGTCGCCTTCATGTCGTGCAATTTGCTCGCGCATGATGGCCGCGGCCCTGGCGTTCGAGCTGGGATTGTAGGCGATGGCCGCGCCGCTGAGGTTCTTCAGGTCATCGGGATTGTTCTCCACCCAGCCGTTCTGGAGCGCGAAGATGAGGTGCTCGTCCTTTTCAAAGGCCGGCCTCGACGACCACAGCGGGTTGAGCACATGCAGCGTCTTGGTGAGCGCGTGCAGATGATAGCCGTTGAACTCCTTGTCGAGCGAGCGTGCCGCCACGTTCGCCGCCCGGGCGTCATTCACATAGCTGGCCGCCACGATGGCCTCCAGGCGAACCAGGGCGTCATCGTCGGCGACCTGGGTCTCGAGCAGTTGCAGGGCCTCCGGCAGGCGGCCGTCGCGCGCCCAGGTGCCGATGACACGCGTGGCGTAGGCTCGAATGCGGGCGTCGGCATCGCGCAGCAGCGCCTTGAGCAGTTCAGGCCGCGGTGTTTCATGGGCCTCGTAAAGCGACAGCGCCTGAAGCCTGCGGTAGCCGTCCTGCTTTGGTGTCCAGGTATCCAGGGCGGCGACGACCTCCTTCGTCTCACGTCCGATGAGCAGGCGTTTGGCCTGATACCAGGCCCAGCGTTCCTTGGAATCGAGCTGTTCCAGCAGCGCGTCGATGCCGGCTCCGGCGAGCCTGGCCGGCCTGACTTTCTCGCCCGCCTTCCAGGTGACTCGCCAGATGCGGCCGTGCTCCTTGTCGCGGTCAGGGTGGCGGTAGCTTGCCTGATAGTGGCCGATGATCGGGTTGTACCAGTCCGCGACATAGATGCCGCCGTCCGGACCCATGCGCACCTCGACCGGGCGGAAGACATTGTTCTTGGTCTCGATGATGTTGGGCAGGCGCGTGGTGCTGAAGAGGCCGTTTTCAAGCTTCAGCTCATGCCATTCCAGCAGGTTGGCGTAATAGCCGCCGATGAGGATGCGGCCCTGCATCTCCTTCGGGAACAGGCTGCTGTGCAGGAACTCCTGGCCGACCTGCTTGATGGGGGCGAGGCAGAGGTTCATCGCCTGCGCGTTCACGGCGAGGTTGGAGCGCACCAGGCCGGGCGTGCTGAACCAGCTGCCGATGTTCGCGCCGCTCTTGTGAAACGGCTGGCCGTGTTCCGTGGTGGTCACGCCCCAGCAGTTCGCCCCGGCGGAGGACCATTGGAAAAACGGATCGAGATGGCCGGTGCGCGGGCGCCAGCGCCAGACCCCGGCGCGGTTGAGCGTCTCGACGCCGAAGGGGGTTTCGACCCGTGAGTAGATGTGATGGCCCTGGGTGAACCACAGCTCGCCGCCGAAGCCCCAGTTGATGCAGTTGATCATCTGATGCGAGTCGGCCGTGCCGAAGCCGCCGAGCACCAGACGCTTCGTGTCCGCCCTGTCGTCGCCGTCGGTGTCCTTGAAGTGCAGCAGATCGGTGCCCTGGGCCACATAGAGGCCGCCGTCGCCCAGCTCGAGGCCCGCCGGCATGAACAGGCCCTCGACGAACTTGTGAAACTTGTCCGCGCGGCCGTCGCCGTCGGTGTCCTCGCAGACGAGCACGTAGTCGTTCGCCTTTTCACCGGGCTTGATCTGCGGATAGCTGACCGCGCAGGCGACCCAGAGCCGGCCGCGTTCATCCCAGCGCATCTGCACGGGCTTCACGATGCCATCCTTCTCGCTGGCGAAGAGGTTCACGGCAAAGCCGTCCATGATGGAGAACGAGGCCAGCTCCTCCTCAGGCGACTGCGGCTTGGCGGTCGGCGGCTCGACAGGGATGGATGAACGCACGCCGACGGGCGTCACCGGCCTGCCTTCCAGCGCCGCCCAGATGTTTTGTTCAGCCTGGGCGAGCAGCGGCAGGAAGTCCTGCATCTCCTGTGGGAACAGACGTTTGGAGGAATCCTTCCAGTCGCGTGAATAGGGCACGTTGGTGCGGTCGCCCATGAGGAAGGACCAGTTCATCGGGCGCCAGTAGTCGAACCACAGGCGCTCGAACTCGAGCACCTGGGCGCGGGCGGCTTCGTTGCTGACGGGCTTGAGGCCAAGGCCGGAGACGATCCTGCCGGCCATGAAAAGATGACCCTGGTCGGAAAGCTGGAAGCCGTTGGTGGTCAGCCCGCCGCGGTCGGCGCCCTCGACATCGAGGCGAATGAAATCCAGGCCGAGCCTGTTGGCAAGCTTGCCGATGGCGGTGACATAGGCCGAAAGGACGGCGTTGCGGGCGGCCATGGGGGCTTCGAAGGCGACGGGCTCGACAAGCGCCACGCGCCTGCCGTCGGCGGCGAAATCCTGGATCAAAGTTTCGTAGGCCGCGATGAACTGCGGCAGCTTCTCCTCGCCGTTCAAGGACTCCATCTGGCCGAACTGGGCGAGCACCACCGTCGCGCCCGCCTCGGAAAGCTGCTGGCGCCAGTCGCGCTGCTGCCGCCAGCTGTCGGTGCCGGTCTCGGCGCTGATGCGTCGCTCCGCGGCGGCGCGCTTCGGGTCGAGGTTCTGGTAGCTGCCGCCGTCGCGCCACTGCTCGAAGACGGTGTCGCCCTCCCAGCCGAAGTTGCGGACCTTGAGCCTCAGCTGCGGCGCGGAGGCGACGAGTCCGGCGTGAAGGTGACCGTTGAGCCGGGTGCGCTCCATGCTGGAGCCGCCGGTGAGGGCGATGACATCGCCCTGCCGGAGTTCAAGAGCCCGGGCCTGGGCGGCGGCGGTGACGAGAAGAAGGGAGGCGGCGAGGAGGGCTTTCATGGCTGGAGAACTTCTGGTTACGCGATGAACCAGGGCGGTTCTGATGACAAACTCCGGGCGGGGCCGTTTGCAAACGCGTTCGAGGCCTCGTTTCCCGGCCCGGGAGCCGGATTTCGAAAGGTCGGAGGCGTTCCACCGTTCCGGTCAGCACCCCCCGGCCCGCCATGAAACGACTTTGCTCCCTCCTCCTTCTGCCCATCACCCTGGCCGCCGCCGATTCCGCCCCGGATCCTGCGGAGGTGACGGCCGCCATGAAGAAGGCCTCTGCCTTCTACAGCTCGAAGCTGGCCGTGCACGGTGGTTATGCCTCGGCCTGGAAGACGGACCTGAGTGCGGGCAGGACGGAGCACAGCGAGTCGAAGACCCTGATTTCCATCCAGCCGCCCGGCACCACGACGGTCGGTCTCGCCCTGGTGAGGGCCTACGCGGCGACGGGGGATGCGCAGTTTCTGGAGGCGGCGAAGGCCGCGGGCAGGGCGCTGGTGGAATGCCAGCTTGCCAGCGGAGGATGGGATGACGACTTCGACTTTGCCGAGGAGCATGCGAAGAAGTACCATCTGCATCAGCAGGTGCTGGCGGGTGACAGGGAGCAGGGCAAGCGCCGGAACACCAGCACGCTGGACGACAACAAGACCCAGTCCGCCCTGCTGTTCCTGCTCGAGCTGGCGCACCTTGCGGAGTGCAAGGGGGACGCTGTCCTTCAGGAGGCGGTGAAGTTCGGCCTCGACAGCCTGCTGGCCGCGCAGTTCCCCAACGGGGCCTGGCCGCAGCAGTTCAACGGTCCGGCGGACCCCGCCACGCCGGTGAAGCCGGCGGCCTATCCCGGGGAATGGCCTCGGAAATGGCCTAACGTGAAGTACACCAGCTACTACACGCTCAATGACGGCAACCTGCAGAGGGCCGCCCAGGTCATGCTGCGGGCCCATGAGCTCACCGGGGACGCACGTTATCTGGAGAGCGCGAAGAAGGTGGGCGGCTTCCTCATCCTGGCCCAGATGCCCGGGCCCCAGCGCGGCTGGGCGCAGCAGTACAACCACGACATGGAGCCGGTCTGGGCGCGCAAGTTTGAGCCGCCCTGCGTGACTGGCGGCGAAAGCATCGGCGCCATGGAGACGCTGCACGAGCTTTATGTGGTGACGGGGGATGACAGGTTCCTCAAGCCGCTGCCGGACGCCTTTGCCTGGTATGACCGCTCGGCCCTGCCGGACGGCCAGTATGCGCGGTTCTATGAGCTGCAGACCAACAAGCCGCTGTATTTTGTGAAGGACAGCTATGAGCTGACCTACGATGACTCGAACCTGCCGACGCACTACGGGTTCAAGATGGATCACATCGCGCGGGATGTCGCCAGGCTGAAGGAGCTCATGAAGGAGCCGCGTGAAAAGCTGCTGGAGAAGCGCGCCGCGCCGACGACGGAGAAGGGCTGGACCAGCCGCGCCAAGGGCGTGATCGACAAGGTGAGGACGGCGCTGAAGTCCTGCAACGCCGACGGCGTGTGGGTCAGGAACGACTGGATCGACGCCGCGGAGTTCAGCCGGCATGTGAACGCCATGGCGCAGTATGTGGAAGGAGCGCGCAAGGGCGGCGCGGAGTTTGAGAAGCTCCGCAACTCTTCGAAAAAGTAAGCATTTCCAGGGCTCAGCGGCCGTCCGCGAGGGCGGCGCCGCGCAGCTCGCGGAACTGGCGGCTGAGCACGATTTGCTCGACCAGGCCGCCGACCCTCAGGTCGCCTTTGACCATGCGGTCAAGCAGGGGCTTGTCGGAGAGCTGGACGCTGCGGCCCAGGGCATAGCCCAGGAGCTTGCGGCAGAACTGGCGGACGAAGTCGTCGCGGCGCTTGGTGAGCAGGTAGTCGCGCAGCCCGGCGAGGCCCTCGACCTGGCTGCCGTCGGGAAGCGTGGCGCGGGTGTCGGCGGCGCGGGCGCGGCCGATGGCGTCGAAGCCCTCGAGGGCATAACCAAAAGGATCGATGCGGCGGTGGCAGCCGGCGCAGTTTTCATCGCGGCTGTGGCGTTCGATCAGCTGGCGCTCGGTAAGGCCCTCCGGCGGCTCCTCCGGCAGCACGGGCACGCCCTTGGGCGGGATGGGCAGCCGGTCGCCGAGGACGACCTCGCTGAGCCAGGTGCCGCGCAGGATGGCGCTGGTTCGTGAAGCCCCCGACTGGCGGGCGAGGACGGCGGCCAGGCCGAGGATGCCGCCGCGGCCATGGTCGTGCATGTGGTTGGCGCGCCGCCAGCCGTCGCCCTCAGGCCGGATGCCGTAGTGCCTGGCGAGGGCAGGATTGATGAAGCCGTGGTCGGCGTCGAGCAGGGTGAGCACGCTGCGGTTGTTCTGGAAGAGGTCGGTGAAGAGACGGACGACCTCCTCCTGCATGTCGCCACGCAGGCTGGCAAAGGCCGGGAAGTGGCGCTCGCTCTTTTCATCCAGCGTGTCCACATCGCGCACATGCAGCCACTGGCAGCCGAACTCGAGGGCGAGACGACGCACCCTTTCATCCTTCAGCATGCGCGTGGCCTGTGCGGCGAGCACGGCGGGGTCCTGAAGGCTGCCGGCGGCGTTGCGAAGCTCATCATCAGGCGTGGAGGACCAGAGGAAGTAGGAGAGGCGGGTGGCGAGCTCGTCCGGGCTGACCGGGCCGGTTTTTGCGGGAGCTTTTTCACCGCGATAGAGGAAGGCCGGGGAGGTGAGAACGCGGACGAGCATCAGGCGCGGGGCAAAGTTGAGCAGGCCGCTGGTTTCCTTGTCGTTGAGCGGGCGCCGCCAGGCCTTTTCGGCAAAGGCGAGCACGGCCTGCCTTTGCCGGGCGACGGCGTTTTTCTGCCCGATCTTGAAGGCTTCGGCGGCCTTCAGGATGGGTTCGCGCATGGGTTCGAAGGCGCTGGGCTTTGCATCCTGGGTGGCGAACTGCCAGAGCTGCTCGAAGGCGTCCACCTGCTTGAGCGGAGCCTCGCTGACAAACAGGAGCTCCTCCCAGAGCCGGTCGAGTTCGCGGGCCTCGTCGTCGTTGAGCATGAGCCGTTTCAGGGCTTCGTCCTCGCGGTAGAAAAGCGTCAGCGTGACTACCTCGTCCACCGGCACGATGCGGCTGTAGCAGAGCGCGATGGGGAAGAGGGCGCGGAATTCGTCGAAGGCGGCTTCAAAGCGCCGCCGGGTTTCGCTGTCGTCATTCACGATGACGGGGGCGCTGTGCTGGGTGACGAGGTTGTTGTCGCTCCACTGGCCGTTTTTCAGCGCGGACTCGGACTTGCCCGCGACGAGGCTTTTTGAGGCCTCCGGCTTTTGGGTGAGCACCTGCATCTGCACGCTGCCGGTGCTGGGGGATGCCAGTCTGCCGGTGACGACAAACTCGGTGCCGCCGGCGAGCGCGGCGGGGATCTTGATTTCGAGCACGGAGGGTGCCTTGGCCTGGAGGTCGGCCGGCCTGGATGAATCTGTGCGATCGCGGAGGAAGGGCCTCAGCAGCGGGGAGGTGAGCGGGAAATCCTTCGCCAAAAACTCCCGCACCTTCGCCGCGAGTTCGGGGGAGGGTTTTTGGCGCCACTGGGCGATCACCGCAGGCACGTCCGGCGCGGCTTCCAGGCTCGCAGGCTGGCTCAGGAAATGCCAGGGGCCGTTCGGGTTGCCTTTTAAAATGTTGGGAGACACGTCCCTGGCGAGGTCCCAGGTTTTTGCACCATCGCTGAGCGTCACATTCACGGCCGTGAGATCGCAGACGTGGTTTCCCTCGCGAGGTCCGATGACCAGGGCGACGACCTGGCCTGGCTCGACGCGCACGTTTTCAAAAGGGCCCATTTTCAAAACCTGCGTCCCCCTCATCTCGCCTTTCGCCAGCACCTCGCTGGTGTGACCTCGACGCACTTCGAGCGCCCAGGTGACGCCGTTGCCGCACTCGGGGTGGGCGTCGGCGACATCGCCGTGAATGCGGAGCGTGGAGGCTTTTTCGCACTTCCATGCGACCACCGAGGCCCGCGTGGGCGAGGGATGCGTGGCGACGCTGTGCGCCTTCATCACGCCTGGGGTGCGAACGGTGGTGTCGGAGGAATTGGCCAGCACGCTGAGCGCCTGCTCGCCCTGCCAGCCCTGGATGAAGCTGTAGTCCGCCGTGCGCTCGAGCTTCTTGGTGAGCAGCGGCTCGAGCCGGGTCGTGCCGTGGCCGAGGTATTCGTGCCAGGCGGCCAGCAGGACGGGATCGGCATCCTCCTTGCCGGAGGCGATGGCGTTGAGGCAGGCCTCGGTGTTTGCGAGGATCCTCGCACGCTGTGTTTCGAGATGTTTCACGAGCGCGGGCAGGCCGCTGATGGGCAGGTCCGGCCTGCCTGGGGCCACGAGGCGCGGGTTTTCCCAGACCACCTCGTCTCCGGCATTTCCGTCACCCGCGTCCGTGGTGCCCAGGTAAAGGGTGACATCCTGGGCGCGGCCGAGCTTGACGCGCATTTCGTGTCTTGGCACCAGCGGCGTCACGGGTTCCTGCCAGGCCTTTGGCCCGTTCTCCTTGCCGATGTGGCCTATGTTGGCAAAGCGCCAGAGCACCTGCTGCCAGGGCTCGATGTCCGCGGCGGTGAGCTGCTTGTCCCGGAACTTCGCGCGCAGCGGATCTAGCAGGATGCTGGCCTGCGGGCTCGTGAACGCCTCGCGCAGGATGCGGAGGTATTTCGGGCTGAGGCGGCCGGTGGTCGTGCGCCCCTGAAGGGCGTCGAGATACCTGGCCAGGGGAAGGCGTCCGGCTCCGTTGCCGGTGTCGAGCTTGATGCCCTGGGCCACGGTCTGCGAGCCTTCGGCGGTGCTGGTGTGACGTGCGTAGAGCTGACGAATCCGGGCCAGGGCCTCGTCGGTCCAGTCCTGGGGCGATGTGCTTGCGGACCAGTGCATGCCATGAGGCGTGAAAACCGCGTGGGCGGCCACCTCCTTGGCGGCGTCGAGGTATTTGGTCAGCAAGGCCGGAGACATCACCAGCGCCGCGCCGGCATTTGTGAAACCTTCGCCTGCCGCGCCATCGACCGGGAATTCACGCGCGGGGTCAAGCGACGGCACGCCGGTCAGGTCTCGCAGCGTGTAGGTGTATTCCATGTTCGAAAGCCGCCGCAGCAGCACCGGGCCCGGGTCGCCTGCGTTTGCGAGCGCGATCTGGTCGAGCGTGCCGCGCACCCAGTCCGTGAGCTGGTTCTTCTCCGCCGTGGTGAGCTGCTTCTCCTTCTTCGGAGGCATCTCGCCGAGCTGCATCTGATCCAGCACATTCTCCCAGACATGCGGCTCCCGTTGGATGTCCGAGGCTTCAAGATCGAGGTCGCCCTTCTGCTTTTCGGTCGAGTGGCAGTTGAGGCAGTAGGTCTGGAGGATGGTGCGCGTCTCGACCGCCTGGGAGGAGGCGGCGGCGAGCAGAAGCAGGACAAGCGTTTTCATGCGAGGATCTCCTTCACGGGGTTGCCATGCACGTCGGTGAGGCGGTAGTCGCGGCCGAGGTGGCGCCAGGTGAGCCTTTCATGATCAAAGCCGAGCTGGTGAAGAAGGGTGGCGTGCAGGTCGTGCAGGTGAACCTTGCCGTCCACGGGCCTGAAGCCGAAGTCGTCGGTCTCGCCGTGGGTCAGGCCGGGCCTGATGCCGCCGCCGGCGAGCCAGGTGCAGAAGCTCTCGGGCTGGTGCTCACGGCCATGCTTTTCGATCGGCGAGGTGCCGCTGAGGTCCTGGCTCCAGGGCGTGCGGCCGAACTCGCCGCTCCAGATGACGAGCGTGTCGTCGAGCAGGCCCCGGGACTTCAGGTCCTTGATCAGCGCGGCGCAGGGCTGGTCGGCGCCAGCGCAGCTTTTGGGCAGGGCGGTGCGGATGTCGCCGTGGTGGTCCCAGCCGCCCATGGTGACCTGGACGAAGCGCACCCCGGCCTCGCTGAGGCGGCGGGCGAGCAGGCAGGCGCGGGCGTTTTTGTCGCACTCTTTGTTGCCCACTCCGTAGAGCTTCTTCGTGGCCTCGGATTCGCCGGAGATGTCCATGAGCTCCGGGGCGGCGGTCTGCATGCGGAACGCGGTCTCCATGCTCTCGATCATGCCCTCCATGCGCGCGTCGGCGTCGGCCTGCTCAAGCAGGCGGCGGTTCATGCGCTGCGTGAAGTCGATGCGGGCGCGCTGCGACTTCGCATCGCCGGAGATGTCGGCGAGGTGGTCGATGGGCGCCTGCTTCGCGTCCTGCGGCACGGTGACCTTGGTGCCCTGGTGCGCGGCGGGCAGGAATCCGGCGCCATAGAGCCGTGTGTCGCTGTCCGGATGGATGGTGATGAAGCCGGGCAGGTTTTGATTCTCGGTGCCAAGGCCGTAGCTGATCCAGGAGCCGAGCGAGGGCCGCACGTCGGCGGTGACGCCGGTGTGAAACTGGAGCGCGGCGGGCTGGTGCTGGTTGTTGTCCGAATGCATGGCGCGCAGCAGGCATATCTCGTCGGCAATGCTGGCGGTGTGCGGCAGCAGTTCGGAGATCATCATGCCGCTCTGACCACGCGGACGGACATGTCCCATCGTCGCGAGGGCGAGGAACTTGTCCGTGCCGACGCGCAGCTCGTGGGTGTTGACCGGCGCGGAGATGGTCTGTCCATGCATGCGCCTGATGTAGCTCTTCGGGTCAAACAGGTCCGGCTGCGACGGGCCTCCGGACATGAAGAGGAAGATCACGCGCTTCGCCCTGGCCGTGAACGGCGGCGCACGCAGGGCGAGCGGCCCCTGCGCGGCATGGACGAGGTCATGCAGGGCGAGCGAGCCGAATCCGCAGGCGGTGCCGCGCAGCCAGGCGCGGCGGGTGATGTCACGGTGAATCATGGGCGCAGGAGGAATTCGTTCGAGGCGAGCAGGGCGTGGGTGAGCTCGATCCAGGCCTTGTCGGCGGGAAGGGAGTCGATGAAACGGGTGGCGTCCTCACGTTCAGCGCTGGTGATGGGCCGGCTCAGGACGCGCAGCCAGAGAACCTCCAGGCGTGCGCCGGAATCGGGCTCGGCCTGCGTGACGAGCTTTGCGATGTCGTTGGCGCGGGCGCGGACGAAGTCGCTGTTGATGAGGAAGAGCGCCTGGGTGGGGACGGTGGTTTCAACACGGCGTCCGGCGATCTGGGCGGGCTGGGTGAAGTCGAAGACGTCACGCAGCCTTGCGGAACCGGGTTGCGCGGCGGTGCGGATGACCGGCTGGTAGATCGTGCGCTCGAAATCCTGGACGGGCCGGGTTTTTTTAAAGCTGAACGCGGGCGGGTTCACCGCGCCGGGGCTGAGGCTGGAGACGTTCTCCGGGAACTCAAGCGGCAGGGCGGTGCCACCTGCGCTGGGCACGAGCCGTCCGCTGAGGGCGAGCATGGCGTCGCGGATGGCCTCGGCATCCAGGCGCGGACGGTTCATGCGCGTGAGGAGCCGGTTGTCGTTCGACGGGGCCGCCGAGCCGTGCCGCTCCGCCGCCTGGCGGTAGGTGCGTGAAAGCACCAGCTCGCGAATCAGCCGCTTCTGAGACCCGCCGTTTCTAACAAAAAGTGCGGCAAGATGATCGAGCAGCCCGGGGTGCGTGGGTTTTTCCCCGCGGGTGCCGAAGTAGTCCACGCTGCGCACGATTCCCTCGCCAAAAAGCTTCTGCCAGATGCGGTTGACGGTGACGCGTGCGGTGAGCGGGTTGCGCGGATCGACGAGCCAGTCGGCGAGCTGGAGCCGGCCGCTTTGACCGGGAGGGATGGGTGGAAGATCGGCCCAGCTTGCGACACGGAGAGTGCCGCGCTTCACGAGTTCGCCCGGTGCATACGGATTCCCGCGGATGGTGACGCGCATGTCGGCGGGTTTTTCGACGTCATGCACGGCGAAGGCCCGGGGGACGGTGGGTGTGAAGAACTTGGCGTGCTCAATCTCGGCCTTGAGGGCCTTGGTGTCGGCCTTTTTCGCCATCTGGCCGGCGAGTGTGATCTCGAGCGATTTGAGCCGTGCTTCGTGCTGCCTGAGCCGGTGTTCGCGGGCGGCTTTTTGCGCGGGCGACTCGGGCAGGTCGGCCTTGTTGACGCTGCTCCAGACGCCGTTGTCGGTCTTGTAGGTGCTGCGGGTGCTGCGGAACATGCCGGCGATGGCGTAGTAGTCCTTCAGCGCGACGGGGTCGAACTTATGATCGTGGCAGCGCACGCAGCCGAGGGTCATGCCGAGGAAGGCGGTGCCGATCTTGCTGACCTGCTGGTCCACGAGGTCATGCTCCATCTTCAGCTTGTCCACGGCGACGATCTCGACATCGCCCAGGACGAGGAAGCCGGTGGCGGTGAGGTTTTCGGCGCGTTGTTCCGGCGTGGCGGCGGGAAGCAGGTCCCCGGCGACCTGTTCGCGGATGAAGTCATGGAAGGGCTTGTCGGTGTTGAAGGCGCGGATGACGTAGTCGCGGTAGCGCCAGGCGTGCTCGGCGAAGACGTTGTTGGAGGTGCCGATCTGGTCGGCGTAGCCGGTGAGGTCGAGCCAGTGACGGGCCCAGCGTTCGCCGAAGGCGGGCGAGGCGAGCAGGCGGTCAACGACGGCCCCGGGGTCCGAGGGGCGGCGCTCGAAGGCCGCAATCTCCTCCGGGGACGGAGGCAGGCCGGTGAGGTCGAGGTGGACGCGGCGCAACCAAGTGTGGGGTTCGGCGTCCGGGGCGGGAGCGAGGCCTGCGGACTCCTGGGCGGCGAGGATGAAGCGGTCCACGTCATTGAGTGGCCAGGCGGTGTTTTTGACGGCGGGCGGGCGCTGATGACGCACGGGCAGGAAGGCCCAGTGACGCCTGCCCGCCTCGAGGTCGATGCCCGCGCCGACCCTGGCGGGGCTGGTGTTGCGCGGGTCGGGTGCGCCCATGGCGATCCAGTCTTCGAGGATCCTGACCTCGTGGGCGGGAAGCCTGCCCTTCGGGGGCATCTCCATGTCGGGGTTGGTGTAGCGGACGGCTTCGAGGATCAGGCTGGCGCCGGGTTTTCCGGCAATGACCGCAGGGCCGTGGTCGCCGCCTGTCTGCCAGCCGGATTTTGAGTCGAGAGCGAGTCCGCCCTTGATCTTGCCGGTGTGGGAATGGCACTCGAAGCAGCGCTGTTGAAGCACGGGCAGCACCTGCTTTTCAAAGTAGGATGCATCCGCTCCCAAGGCTGGCGCGGCCAGTCCGTGAAGCAGAAGTGTGAAGGCTGTGGCGCCGTGTCGCATGAGGGTCGCGCTCAGATTTCTTCAAGCATCTGGGTGGCGTCGCCGAAGGTCTTCGGGCGCAGGTCCATCTTGTCCATCAGCGACATGAAGAGCCGGCAGAGCTGGCGTTCGGGCTTGTCACGGTAGTTGAGGGCGCGGCCGCCTTGGAGGCGTCCGCCGGCGCCGCCGAGGAGGAGGACGGGCAGCTCGTCGTTGTTGTGCTTCGCGCCGGCCATCATGCTGGAGCAGTGCAGCAGCATGGTGTTGTCGAGCAGGGTGCGCCCGCCTTCCTGGACGGCATCAAGCCTGCGGGCAAGGTAGGCCAGCTGCTCCATGAAGAACTGGTTCACCTTGAGCCAGTCCTCGCCGTCGCTGTGGCTGAGGAGGTGGTGGATCATGTAGTCGATGCCATGACCGGGCTGCTGGACGCTGGCGACGCCGGGGAAGCGCAGGGCGCTGTGGTCGTTGTTGAGCTTGAGGGTGGTGATGCGCGTGGTGTCGGTCTGAAAGCCGAGCACGAGGATGTCGCACATGAGGCGCATGTGCTCGCCGATGTCCTGGGGGATGCCGTCTGCGGGGCGTTGCATCGTGGGTTTGTCGAGCGTGGGCCGCCAGCCCTGAAGCTCGCCGCGCCGTCCGGCGTTCTCGATGCGCTTCTCGACCTCGCGGACGCTGTCGAGGTACTCGTCGAGCTTGCGCTGGTCATGGCTGCTGATGGCGCGGCGCAGGTCCTGGGCGTCGGCGAGCACGGCGTCGAGAACGCTTTTGTCGGCGGGCGAGGCCTCGTCCTTGAAGAGTCGGTCAAAGGCGAGGGCAGGGTAGAGTTCGAGGGGTGTGGGCGTGGTGGGCGAGCTCCAGGAGATGTGGGAGCTGTAGAGCATCGAGTAGTTCTTGTGGACCGACGGGTTGGACTTTTCGCAGGCGAGGACAAGGCTGGGGACCTTGGTGCTGCGGCCGTAGGACTGGGCGAGGAGCTGGTCGAAGCTGGTGCCGGAGCGGATTTCACCACCGGAGGCGATGGGGGCGCCGGAGAGCATGTTGCCGGTCTGGGAGCTGTGGATGTTGCCCTTGCGGGCCTCCTCGTGGTAGAGGCCGCGGACGAAGGTGAGGCGGTTGCGGAACTCGTGCAGCGGCTGAAGCACGCGGCCGAGCTTCATGGCGGAGCCTTCGCCCTCCGCCCACCATTCCTTGGAATGAAAGCCGTTGCCGGAGAAGGTGACGCAGAGGCGCACGGGGGCCTCGCTGGCGGGGCGGTTTTTCCGGGGCTCGTCGCCCCAGACATTGACGGATTCCATCCAGGGGAGGGCCATGGAGACGCCGGTGCCGCGGAGGAAGGCGCGGCGGGAGAAGCGGTGCGGGTTCATGAGGAAGGGGAGGCGGGGCGGGATCAGGAGGCCGAAGGCGGGGTGGGGAGCCATTCGCGCCAGCCGAAGATGTGCTGGCGCATGAGGCGTTCGCAGTCCGAGGGCGGCTGCGTCTGGAGGCAGGCGATGATGGCCTCGTGGGCCTCGACGGTTTCACGCAGGGTTTCGCGGGTCTGCATCTGGTGGCTGTGATGGAGGCGGCCGAGCCAGAGGTCGAGCTGGCCGCGCATGGAGCGCCAGAGCCTGAGCAGGCGGGCGTTGCCGGCGGCGGCGAGGATGATCTCGTGAAACTCGAGGTCCAGCCGCGTGACCTCGCGCACGGAGCGGGCGCGGCGGGTGGCGGCAAGGTTGGCGAGGAGGAGGGAGGCATCCTGCCTCAGGGCCGGCGCGGCAAGCCTTGCGGCGAGGGGCTCAAGGGCGAGCCGGACAACAAAAAGTTCTTCAAAATCTCTGGGCGTGAGCTCCTTCACATAGGCCCTGCCGGTGCCGCTGAACTCGACGAGGCCCTCGCGCTCGAGGGTGAACAGGGCCTCGCGCACGGGCACGCGGCTGACGCCGAGCCGGCGGGCGACGGCGGATTCGGCGAGGAGCTCGCCCGGGGACGCCTCGCCGCTGAGGATCTGCCTGCGGAGGGCGGCGGTGGCGGAGTCGGCGAGTGAAGGTGGGGCGGCCGTGGGGTGCATTTGGTATACCGTTATGGGTAACCAATCGCAGCACAGGGGGCGGATCTTTCAGGGACGGGCGGCTGCGCCGCGGGCTCAGGCCTTGCCGACACGGTTGACCCTGAGGTCCTCGGCGAGGTGGACGAAGTCCTCCTGCTCGCACCATTTGACGAAGCGCTCGGTGAGGCGCTTGAGCTCGTCCCATTCGTGGCGGATGTGGCCGGCCTCCTCCCTGCTGATGCAGTTGTCGCTGGCGGCGTGGCTGATGGCGGCGAGCAGGTCGGCGAACTGCTGGACGATCTGCTGGGTGGCGGGCATGACCTCGCGGCCGGGGCGCCTGCTGACGGGCGGGTTTTTGACGAAGTAGCCGTCGGCCTTGTTGCAGAGCCACTGGATGAGGTGCTCGTCCTGGCTGTGCTCAAAAAGGTCGCGGACGCGGTCGAGGGGGTTGTAGTTGCCGCCGTTCTTGCCGCTTTCCTCGCCCCATTTGTAAAGGAGGGAGAGGGAGATGCCCATTTTCTCGGCCACTTCCTTGACATGGACCTTTTCGAGGGCGGCCCGGATGACTTGGTGCGATTCCATGAGGTCATGTTGTCCCGGGGGCGGGGATCTCCGCAAGCAGGAATCCTTGGACAAGAATTCGTTTGCCGGACGCCCGCCGGAACCGAGTATCGGGCCGCCCATGACCCAGCTCATTGATTACATCCTGCATGTTGACAAGCATCTGCAAGGCTTTGCCGAGCAGCACCGGACCGCGATTTACGTGCTGCTGTTTGCGATCGTCTTCTGCGAGACGGGGCTGGTGGTGACGCCGTTCCTGCCCGGGGATTCGCTGCTGTTTGCGGTGGGCGCGCTGGCGGCCCAGGGGCTGCTGCGGATCGAGATCGTCATCCCGCTGCTGATGGCGGCGGCGATCCTGGGGGACAATCTGAATTATTGGATCGGCCGGAGGAGCGGCGCGTGGATGGTGACGCGGTCGTGGTTCAAGCGCGACTACCTGACGAAGACGGAGCATTTCTTCGTGAAGCATGGCGGGCGTGCGATCGTCATCGCGCGCTTCGTGCCGATCGTGCGCACCTTCGCGCCGTTCACCGCCGGCTTTGGCCAGATGCATTATTCACGCTTCCTTGCCTTCAGCGTCGGCGGCGGGCTGCTGTGGGTGGCGGGCATCTCCCTGCTTGGCTACGCGCTGGGGAACCTGCCCGTCATCAAGAGCAATTTCAAGCTGGTGTCCCTGCTGATCATCTTCGTCTCCATCCTGCCGATCCTCATCGAGGTGGTGCAGCACAGGAGGGAGGCGAGGAAGGCCGGGAAGTGAGGCCGTTCAGACGACCTGGACGACCGGTACGTCGAGCTTCACGTTGCTGGACTCGGTGGTCTGGAAGAAGCTGACCTCGCCGGTGGAAATGTCGTAGAGGGAGCCGATGATGGCGATGCGTCCCTCCTTGACGAGGTTGTCGATGGTGGAGCTGCGTTCGCGGATCTTGCGCATGGTGCGCAGGATGTTGCGGCGGGAGACCTCGTTGGCGTAGGCGGCCTTTTCACCGGCCTTCCAGGCGTCGGCGGGCTTGCAGGTGGAGAGGTCCACGGACTGCTGGATCTCGGTGATGAGGGAGTCGAGGTTGACGCAGCCGGTGGCCTCGGCGGCGGTCTTCTTGCTGCAGATGAGGTCGACGGCGGCGTTGACGGCGCCGCAGGAGGTGTGGCCCATGACGAGGATGAGCTTGGCCCCGGCGACGGCGCAGGCGTACTCCATGCTGCCGAGGACCTTGTCGCGGGCGATGTTGCCGGCGATGCGGACGCTGAAGATGTCGCCGAGGCCGAGGTCGAAGACGAGTTCGGCAGGAGTGCGGGAGTCGATGCAGCTCAGGACGACGGCCATGGGGAACTGGCCTGCGGCGGTGGCGTCCACGAGCCTGCCGACGTCGCGGGTGAACTGGCGGCCTTCACGGAAGCGTTCGTTGCCCTCCTTGAAAAGCTGGAGGACGCGCTGGGGGGTGAGCGAGCTCTGCAGTTCACGGCTGCTGTAGTCGACGAACTGGATGCGGTCCTCGAGCTGGCCGTACTTGTCCTTGAAGCCGGTGAGGCTGAGCTTCACGCCGTGGGCGGAGGCGGTGTTGGCCTGGAAGTCCTGGATGATGTCGAGGATGTCGGCGTCGATGTAGTCGGTGTTGCGGGCGTCGATGAGCACATGGCCGCCGCGGGGCACCTCGCGGAGGGTTTTTTCCAGGGTGGCGCGGCTGAAGAAGCTGACCTGCTGGGCGAGCTCGATGCGGAGGACGTCGCCTGCGGCGTGATGTTCCATCATTTTGCGCAGGGGGCGGCGCATGTTGCTGTGCAGGATGAAGCAGATGCTGACGCCGAGGCCGATGAGGATGCCGACGAGGAGGTCGGTGAGCACGATGGCGACGACGGTGATGGCGAATGGGAGGAACTGGTTTCTGCCCTCGGCCCACATTTGCCGGATCAGCCTGGGGCTGGCGAGCTTGATGCCGGTCATGAGGAGGATGGCGGCGAGGGCGGCGAGGGGGATTTCATTGAGCCAGCCCGGCACGAGGAGGACGCAGCCGAGGAGGAGGAGGCCGTGGAAGATGGCGCTGAGCTTGGTTTTGCCGCCGGAGTTGATGTTGACGGAGGAGCGGACGATGACGCTGGTCATGGGCAGGCCGCCGACGAGGCCGGACAGGGTGTTGCCGATGCCCTGGGCCAGGAGCTCACGGTTCGGCGGGGAGCTGCGTTGATCGGGGTCGATCTTGTCCACGGCCTCGAGGTTGAGCAGGGTTTCAAGGCTGGCGACGATGGCGATGGTGATGGCGGCGACGTAAACGGCGGGGTTGTTGAGGGCGGCGAAGTCCGGAAACTGAAGGAAGCCGAGGAAGGCGCCGAGGTCCTTGGCGACGGGCACCTGGACGAGGTGGGAGGTGCTGATTTCCAGGCCGCTCTTCAGGGAGCGGAAGATTTGGTTGGCGACGACGCCGAGGATGACCACCACGAGGGGGGCGGGGATGATGCTTTTCTTGAGCTTTGGCACCTTGTCCCAGAAGAAAAGGAGGGCGATCGAAAGCAGGCCGACGAGGGCCGCGCCGCCCTGGACATCGGACAGGGAGGCCCAGAGTTCGGTGAAGGTGTTTTCATGGTCCGGCTGTTCAAAGGACATGTCACCCTCGGGGTCGGGGTCATGGCCGACGACGTGGGGGATCTGCTTGAGGATCAGGATGACGCCGATGGCGGCGAGCAGGCCCTTGATGACGCTGGAGGGGAAGAAGGCGGCGATGAAGCCGGCGCGGCAGAGGCCAAGGATGATCTGGATGACACCGGCGAGCATCACGGCGAGCAGGAAGGTTTCAAAGGTGCCCAGGTTGCCGATTTGGGCGGCGACGATGGCGGTCAGGCCGGCGGCGGGGCCGCTGACGCTGGTGTGGGAGCCGCTTAAAAAACCGACAAGAATCCCACCGATGATGCCTGAAAGAATGCCGGAGAAGAGGGGTGCGTTGGAGGCGAGGGCGATGCCGAGACAGAGGGGCAGGGCGACAAGGAACACCACCAGGCCTGCGGAAAGGTCTTTGGTTAGGGTTTTAGCGGGAAGTGCGGGGTTGGCAGGCATGCGTGATGGGTTGGAGTAGGAAGGCCCTATGAGGCCTGCCATATACGTTTCCCGTTTGATTGGAGGCGTAAAAATGTGTGATGTGGCAGAAGGCGCTACAAATTGTCCTAAGAGTAATTTCGGCATGCTGGGGAGGGTTGCATCCGACCTGTGTCTTGACGCGACACCGGGCCTCCGTCATTCTTGGCAACCGGCCCTGTTGTGGCATCCGGCTCCATTTCATCATGTTATCCTTGTCTGACAGAATTCGCCGGCTTGCGCCTGCCGCCCTGGTTGTGTGCGTCACAGCCCTGGCGCAGGAAGTGCCGAAGGCGAGTCCCGTGACGGGGGCTGGCGAGCCTGGGGCCGGTGAGAAAAAGAAGGATCTGGCGGCCACGTTGAGCACGCAGAAGGAGGCGCGCACGATGCGGCTGAGCATTCCTGCGCCGCGAGGCCTGATTGTGGACCGTAACGGGGTGGCGCTGGCGCAGAACCGGGTGGTGCACTACCTGGCGCTGAACTTTCCCTTCATGGAGAAGGCGACGCCTGAGAAGATCCTGGGCTATGCCCGGGAGAAGATTGCAACGGCCAACAAGATGCTGGGCCGGAACTGGAGCCTGCCTGATGAAAAGCTGCTGAGCCATTACCAGAACAGACGCTGGCTGCCGCTGGTGTTTTCGATTGAGGACGGCATCAATGTTGAACTGTCTCCCGAGGACCAGGTGAAGCTGAAGCCGCTGTTTGACAGCGGCGATCTGCTGCCGCAGCCCGCCTACATTCGCGCGTATCCCAAGGAGGATTGTGCGGCGCACATCCTGGGCTTCACCGGCAAGACGCGGCGGCTGCCTGAAGGCCCGATTGTGGACGGTGATCCATTGTTTGAGGAGATGGAGGGCCGCCAGGGGCTGGAGCTGAGCTTTGATGCGGCCCTGAAAGGCACGCCGGGTGAGATCAATCTGCTGTTTGACGCCGACGGGCACCTGCTGGCGGATGAGGTGCTGCGGCGGCCCACCCCCGGGCGGACGGTGGTCACCACCCTGGATTTCCGGCTTCAGCGCCATGCCGAGAACGCCCTCAAGCGTCATGCCCGCAACGGTGGAGCGATGGTGGTCATGGACATCCGCAACGGGGAGATCCTGGCCATGGCCTCCAACCCGGGTTTTGATCCCAACGAGTTTGTCTTCGGCATCCGTTCCCAGCGCTGGGACGAGCTGACCAAGGACCCGCGCACCCCCCTTTATGGGCGTGCCTTCAGCAGCGAGTATCCGCCTGCCTCCACCTTCAAGATCGTGACGGCGCTGGGGGCGCTGGAGAGCGGCAAGGTCACGCCCAGCACATCCTACTACTGCGGCATGTCACTGCTGGTGGGGGACCGTTACTTTCACAACCACAACACCAAGAGCGACGAGGGCGACATGAATGTCATCACCGCCATCAAGCGCTCCTGCAACACCTGGTTTTACCAGGCCGCCCTGGATGTGGGTGCGGATGCCGTGACGAACATGGCCCAGCGGCTGGGTTTTGCCGAGCGCACCGGCATTCCCCTGAAGGGCGAGGGCAGGGGCAACCTGCCGACCAATGCGGATCACAAGATTTTAGGCGGTGAACTGGCGAACATCTCCATCGGCCAGGGGGCGGTGACGGCCACGCCGCTCCAGGTCTGCCAGTGCATGGCGGCGCTTGGTGACGGAGTGGTGATGCGCCAGCCCCTGCTGGTGAAGCAGATCCAGACCATCAGCGAGGTGGTGGTGGACGCCTTTGAGCCGAAGGTCCGCCGTCAGATCAACCTTGACCCCATCGCCAGGGACGCCGTGGTGAAGGGCATGGTCGCCGTGGTTTCCGGGGACGGCGGCACCGGCCGGGCGGCGGGCATCAAGCAGGTGCAGATTGCCGGCAAGACGGGCACGGCTCAATGGAAGCCGGCCAAGGAGCAGAATCTCGCCTGGTTCACAGGTTTTCTTCCGGCAAGCCAGCCGGTGCTGGCCTATTCGGTTGTCTATGAAGGCAGGCCGGGAGAGCGAGTGAGCGGTGGTGCAATCGCCGCGCCCATCGTTCATGATGTCTTCACCAAGTATTACGAGGGTGCGCCGACGGATGATCCGCTGCTGGCGGCGATGAAGGACGTGCCCCAGGCGGTGGCCGTGGACGAAGGGGAGCTGGACCCGAATGCGGCCGCCGAGGACGCGGCGATCCGGCGGGCCCTGCCGCCTGCGCCGCCGCAGCCTGAGAAAAAAACCCTGGGAGGCTTTTTCCGGAAGTTGTTCCGGCGTGAATAAGTGGCTTTGGCGTGCTGGGTACCTGCGTCATCCTGTTCATCATGACCATTCAGATTGCCACCCTCTGCGACTCGGCCTCCGACTACAACGGGAAGCTCTGCATCCTGGGAGCCTTTGACACCCTCTGCGCCAGGGAGTTTCCTGTTGTCCACCCAGCCTGCGCCCTGGTGGTGCGCCTGGTCTTCGAACCTGCGGACGCCGGCCATCATGCGTTTGTCATCCGCTGCATGGATCCTTCCGGGAAAGAATGCGTGCCGCCCTTTGAGCCGCTGGTGGAGGTGGGTTTTCCGGGAGCTTTTGTGCCGTTTGTGACGCGCAACATCGTCCTGAACCTGCAGCGACTGAGGGTGGAAAAACCAGGCTTGTACCGATGGGTCGTCACACTGGAGGGAAGGACGCTGGCCACCATTCCGCTGCGGGTGACCTTGTTTGACGAAAGCCGTTCCGCCACCGGGCCGGCCGGTTGATGTTTGCATCAGGCGGGATGGTGAGGCAAGGTGACGTCCATGCACGAGGATTCAAACCCACCCTTACAGGAGACGCCGGTTCGTCAGAAGGAGGGGGTGGCCATCCGGCAGCTTTCGGTGTTCCTGCAGAATCGTGTCGGCGCCCTGATGGCGCTCACCAAGCTGCTGCATGATCACTCCATCGAGGTGCTGGGCATCTCCATGCAGGACACCACGGAGATGACCCTGGTGCGCCTGATCCTGAGCGACCCCGAGGGGGCCTGCATGCTGTTCATCGAGCGCGGCATTCCCTATGCCGAATGCCGCATCGTCGTGGTTGAGCTGAACGAGTCCAGGCACCGTCTCACGGACTGCCTTTCCAGCCTGCTGGCTGCGGAACTGAACATCGAATTTTGTTATTCCCTGCTGGTTCGGCCCAACCAGTTTCCTCTGCTGGCCATCCACTGCGATGACACGGAGATCGCCGGTGACGCCTTGTCGAAGAGCGGCTTTCGGGTCCTCTGCCAGGGTGATCTGTCCCGATAGCGGGCAAGGGTATCAGGACTGGTCATCCATGAGCTTCGCGGCCAGGCGGCGCATGATGTGGCGCAGGGGCAGGTTGTCGGTCCGTTCACAGGCCTCATCAAGATTGCGCAGGATGCGCAGCAGGATCTGATCGACGCTGGCGGACTGGCGGATGACGTCCTCAAGGGCGGGATTGGCGGCGGGGTGATGCCTGGCGACGTCGCTGGCGAGCATGAAGCGGCCGCGGTTGAAGCAGTCAACGAGCCAGCTCCGGCCCTTCAGCTCGACGCGTGCCAGGAAGTGACCTGGAAAGTTGCAGCCCTGGATGTCGAGCCCGAAGCGATGGCCCAGGAGGCGGTAGAGGCAGCAGAGGCTGATGGGGTTGCCCAGGCCGGTGTCGAGCACCCAGAAAAGGTTGCTGTTGCTGGCCTGGTAGTAGGCCTTGCTGTTGCCGCGGAAGCGCACGGTGCCGTCACGCATGGCAAAAAGCCACTCGCTCAGCTCCCGTGCATCCATGCGTCCACCCTCCCGGAAGGCCTCCTCGGCCAGGGCGTCCAGGCGCTGGGCCAGGTCGCCGGCCTGGGTGCGCCAGCCGTTCAGGTAGGCGGAGATCTGGGCGATGCCCTCCTCAAGCTGGGCGTGCGGATTTTCGAGCCAGCGCCAGCGCATCCAGGTTTCCTCCAGTTCCGCCCGGCGGGCGGGTTCGAGCAGGCGTCCAACATGGCGTTCCTCCTCGGTGGAGAGCGGTCGGCTGAAATGCTTCAGCCTTTCCGGCAGGTCCCGCCTCATGTTGGTGAACTCCCTTTGCAGGGCCTCCTGTACGACCGGGGACTCGTCGTCGAGCAGTGGAATGAGGTGTTCGAGCTGGGCGAGGCCTGACATGCCCTGTGATTAGCAGAAGGAGGGCTGCCTTTCCAAGTGCAAACTTCGTCTTCAGGGATCATCATGAGGCTTCATGCGAATTGCGGTCCTCCATTATTCCCTGCCTCCTGTGATCGGAGGGGTTGAGCGGGTGATCCGTGACCAGTCGGCCGCCCTGAGAAGTCTGGGGCACAAGGTGGAACTGCTGGACCGCCCGGGGGCGGATGGGCTTTTTTCCAGCTCCGGGGCCGCCTGTTTTGACGCTGTCCTGGTCCACAACGTCATGACCATGCCCTTTGACCTGGCATGGACCCGGGAGCTGCACGAACTCGCGATGAGGCATCCTGAGGTGCGCTGGGTGAACTGGATCCACGATGTCTGTGCGACAAACCCTGCCTATGCCCATGTCCGCTGGCAGGAACCGGTGCCGCCCATGCTGCATGTGGCCGTGTCCTCGGTGCGGCGTCTGGATTATGCCGCCGCGACGGGGCTGCCCCTGGAGGAGGTCCGGGTCATTCCGAACGGCATCGAACTGGCGGGGCTGCTCGGGCTGACGCCGTGCGTGGCCGCCCTGCCGATGGTGGAAAGGGACCTGATCCTGGTGCATCCCACGCGCCTGGTGCGGCGGAAAAACATCGAGCTCGGCCTGCGGATCGTCGCTGCCCTGGTGGGGGCGGGTTGTGACGCGCTTTATCTTGTCACCGGCGCCCCGGATCCGCATCAGGCCGACGGTCTGGCCTACCTTGCCGAGCTCAAGGAACTGCGCGCCGCCCTGAGGATTGAGGGGCACGTGCACTTTCTGGGTGAAGCCGGCGCCCTGGTTGAGGAAGATGTGCGCAGCCTTTACGCGCTGTCGGATGCGCTGCTGTTTCCGAGCCTTGGGGAGGGCTTTGGGCTGCCGCTCCTGGAGGCCCTGGCGCACCGCCTGCCAATTTTCTGCTCCGACCTGCCCGTTCACCGTGAGGTTCTGGGGGATGTTCAGGGCTGCTATTTCCGGGTTGATGAGGAGCCTGGCGAAATCTCGGCACGGATCATGCGTTGGCTTGATGACAACCAACCCAGGCGACCCCGAACGCTTCTCCGGCAGACCCATGACATGGTCAGAATCTGCCAGGAACATCTTGAGCCACTGCTGCTTACCGCTAACGAATCCGCCCCCACATGACCCCTCCTGCCAACCTGACCGCCGAGATCCATGCCATCCTCGAAGCGCGCCACGGAGATCCCTTTGGCTTTTTTGGCAGGCATGCGCTGCCGGATGGATCCATGGGGGTGCGCACCTTTCAGCCCAAGGTTCATTCGGTCAGCGTGGTCGCCCGTGACGGCAGCGGCTCCTGGCCGCTGGAACGGATTCATCCACAGGGCCTGTTCGAGGGCAGGACCGGCCTGAAGGACCAGGCCTATGACCTGGAGATCCAGACCCTGGACGGACGCACGCTTCGTCAGGCCGATCCCTACTCGTTTGGCACGATCCTGGGTGACCAGGACATTTATTTCTTCAAGGAGGGCACGCATCAGAAGCTCTGGGACTGCCTGGGGGCGCACCTCCGGACCGTGGGTGGGATCAGCGGTGTCCTCTTTGCCGTCTGGGCTCCCAATGCCAGGCGCGTCTCCGTGGTCGGCGACTTCAACCACTGGGACGGCCGGGTCCATCCCATGCGCAACCGCGAAGGCGTCTGGGAGATCTTCGTTCCGGGCATCGCGGAGCTGACTCATTACAAGTTTGAAATCCTTGGAGCCGACGGCGCAGTGCATCTGAAGAGCGACCCCTTTGCCTTCTTCGGCCAGCATGGCACGCAGACGGCCAGCCTGGTCTTCGACCTCGAGCGCTACGGCTGGGGGGATGGTGAGTGGATGCAGAAACGCGCCTGCCAGGATCTCTACCACCGGCCGATGAGCATCTATGAGGTGCACCTTGGCTCCTGGAAGCGCATTCCGGAACAGAAGAACCGCTCCAAGTCCTACCGTGAGCTGGCCGACGACCTCATCCCCTATGTGAAGAGCCTGAACTTCACGCACATCGAGCTCATGCCGGTCGCCGAGCATCCCTTCGACGGCTCCTGGGGCTATCAGGTGACGGGCTACTTCGCGGCGACGAGCCGCTTCGGCAATCCGGACGAGTTTCGTGAGTTCGTGGACCGCTGCCATCAGGCGGGTCTTGGCGTGATCCTGGACTGGGTGCCGGGCCACTTTCCGAAGGACGCCTTCGGCCTGGCGCGCTTTGACGGGTCCTGCCTTTACGAACATGCCGACCCGCGCCAGGGCGAGCATCAGGACTGGGGGACGCTGATCTTCAACTACGGCCGTGCCGAGGTGAGGAACTTCCTCATCGCCAACGCGCTCTACTGGCTGGAGGAGTTCCACATCGACGGCCTGCGTGTCGACGCCGTGGCCTCGATGCTCTACCTGGACTACTCCCGCAAGCCCTGGGCCTGGGTGCCTAACAAATATGGTGGCCGGGAGAACCTGGAGGCCATCGACTTCATGCGCGAGCTGAACCGGCTGGCTTATGAGAAGCACCCCGGCTGCACGATCATCGCCGAGGAGAGCACCGCCTGGCCGGGGGTCTCCAAGCCCACGGACACCGGAGGGCTCGGCTTCGGCTTCAAGTGGAACATGGGCTGGATGAACGACACCCTCCGCTACATGGAGGAGGATCCCGTGCACCGGAAGTACCACCATGGCGAGGCGACTTTCTCCATGCTCTACGCCTATGACGAGAACTTCATCCTCGTGCTGAGCCATGACGAGGTCGTGCATGGCAAGGGCAGCCTGATCAGCAAGATGCCGGGGGACCGCTGGCAGAAATTCGCCAACCTGCGCATGTTCTACGGCTGGATGTGGGCGCATCCGGGCAAGAAGCTGCTCTTCATGGGCGGCGAGTTCGGCCAGTGGCAGGAGTGGAGCCATGAGCGCAGCCTCGACTGGCACCTTTTCATGGGAGAGGAGCATGCCGCCCTGCAGAAGCTCGTGCGCGACCTGAACCTTCTCTACACGACCCGTCCGGCCCTGCATGCCCTGGACCACGAGGGTGGCGGCTTCCAGTGGCTGGACGCGAGCGATGGGGACCACAGCATCTTTGCCTTCCTGCGGCAGTCGGCCTGCGGCGACAAGGTCTATTGCATCATCAACGCCACGCCGGTGCCCCGGAAGGGCTACCGCGTCGGCGTCGCCGGGCCGGGCAGCTACCGGGAGCTGGTCAACACCGACGCTCCTTGCTATGCCGGCAGCGGCATGGTGAATCCACTGCCGCTGCCCGCAGGCCCGACGGAATGGCAGGGCCAGCCGTGGAGCATCCTTATCGACCTGCCGCCGCTCGGCGCCGTCTGGCTGGGCCGGTGATGCCCGGGCCCTGACCCGCTGCCGTGGCTAGCGGGAGAAGATTTTGGCGAAGAACCTTTGCATCTCCTCCCAGGAGGCCTTGTCGGCAGCCTCGTTGTAGGCGGCGCCCTTGGAGTTGTCGTTGCCGGCGGCCTTCTGGGTGAATGCATGCACCGCGCCGGGATAGGAGACAAGCTGGTAATCCACGCCGGCGTTCTTCATCTCCTTTTCAAAGGCGGCGATGTCGGCCGCAGGCACAAAGGGGTCGTCGGCTCCATGCAGGGCCAGCACCTTGGCCTTGATGTTTTTCCCATCTTGAGGCGCCGGGCTGTCCAGGCCGCCGTGAAAGCTGACCACGCCCTTGAGGTGGGCGCCGCTGCGGCCGAGTTCAAGGGCGGCGGTGCCGCCGAAGCAGTAGCCGATGCAGGCGACGCGGGAGGCGTCTGTGCGCGGGTCTTTCAGCAGCACCTGAAGCGCGGCGTTGACTCGTTCACGCAGCAGTGCGCGGTTTTTCTTGTACTTGCCGGCCTCGGCCCCCGCCTCAGGAGGCTGGGGCCGGATGCCCTTGCCATAAACATCGGCGCAGAAGACGTTGTAGCCCAGTCCGGCCAGCATCCGGGCGCGCATTTTTTCATTGTCGCTGACGCCGGTCCATTGGTGGACGATGAGGACTGAGGGACGTTTGGCGGCGCCCTGGTCGTCGCAGGCGGCCCAGCCTTCAAAGTCGAGGCCGCCCGTCTGGTAGGCCACGGGTTTTTCAACGATGCCGCCCAGGGCGGGCAGGCTGGCGAGGCTCAGGAGGGCGATGAGAAGAAGTTTCATGGGGTTGGATGGAGGCTAGGCGGAGAAGGATACGCTTCAAGCGTACGGCTGAAGGCAGTCAAGACGGCTCACCCGACCCTGCCACAAACCTGGCAGTCCGCCCGGCGTGGAAGCTTGACGCGTCGGAAGCTGACGTTTTCCAGGTTCATGCAGAGCATTTCGCCCGCCAGAGGTTCGCCGATGCCGGTGATGAGCTTGATGACCTCCATGGCGCCGATGCAGGCCGCAGTGCCGGAAACCGCGCCGAAGACGGGGAACTGGCGCTTCCAGCTCGGGGGCACCTCCGGCACATAGCAGGCCAGGCAGCCGGTGCGGCCGGGCAGGAAGGTGGTGACGCTGGCCTCCAGGGCGTGCATTGCGCATTCCACCAGGGGTTTGCCCGCACGCCGTGCGGCGGCGTTCAGGGCCAGCCGTTCCTGGAAAAGCGGGGCGGCATCCACCACGATGTCGGCCTTGGCGACCACTTCGTCGGCGTTTTCCGCGGAGATGTTTTCCGGAATGCCGACGAGATCGCAGTCCGGGTTCAGCTCGCCCAGCCGGCGAAGGATGGAATCCATGCGGGGTTTGCCGACCTGGCTGCGGGTTTGCAGGAGCTGGCGGTTCAGGTCGGAGATCTGCAGAGGGCCGCCATGGGCAAGGACCAGCCTGCCCACGCCGGCGGCGGCGAGCTCAAGGGCGACCAGTCCGCCCAGCCCCCCAACGCGTGAAACGAGCACGGAGGCGCCCTTCAGCCGGCGCTGGCCTTCCTCCCCGACGCCCGGCACCCACATCTGCCATTCATAAAGCGCACGGTCGTTTTCAGTGAGTTCGGGAAGCATGGACGATGGGGAACGCTCTGAGAAAGAGCCATGTTGCGCCGCCGTCAAACCGGTTGCCTGCGAGGGCAATCGACGCTTTCTTTTAAAATCCATGAAACGCCTTCCCCTTCATCTCCTGACGGTGCTTGCGATCTCGTCCGGTCTTGCCTCCATCCCGACGCTGTGCGCCCAGGCGGCCGGCTCCGGAGTGCAGGAATTCGACCCGCGGGCCTTCCCCGGCCAGGTGGTCGATGACGTGGTGGTGCCCGTGCCGAGCGAAATCTTCAGCGTGCTCGACAAGCTGGGCGAGCCGAACTGGCAGCAGGAGATCCGCAAGATCGACCTTCCCAGGACCGGCGACCGCACCAAGCTGGCCCTGCAGTTTGGCATGACGGTGGCGGAGGGCTTTGTCGCCGTGCAGGCGGAGAACAAGGAGTCGGTGAAGGACATCGGCCGCGACGTGATCGACCTCGCGACCGCCCTGGGCCTGATCAAGTCGGTGCGTCCCCACGCCCAGGCCATCCTGGACGCGGCGGACAAGCAGGACTGGTCCTCCATCCGCAGGGAGTTTGACCTGACCCAGAAGACGGTGCGCGACACCATGGAGCAGATGAAGGACGCCGACCTGTCGCAGTGCGTGAGCATGGGAGGATGGCTGCGCGGCACCGCCAGCGTGACATCCGTGATCGGCAAGAATTTTTCCGCCGACCGCGCCGAACTGCTGAACCAGCCGATGCTGGTGGAGCATTTCATTGCGAGCATCGGTAAAATGTCCGGCTCCGTGAAGGAGCACGGCAGCGTGTCTGACATCGCCAAGGGTCTGAAAAACATCCTCGAAAAGATGGAAGGCGCTGTGGACGGCTTCACCAAGGATTCTGTGCGGGACATCGGCAAGACCTGTGACTCGCTACTCGACGGCATCAAGGCCGCGAAGTGAAACCGCCCTGCCTCCGCGTCCGGCACCCCTCATCCAAGCCCACCGCCATGCGCCTTTTTCACTCTCTCCGTGCTGCCGCACTTGCCCTTCTGGCCTGCGCCACCCTGCCGGCGTCCGCCACCGTGGACGACGCCCACAGCTTTGCCATGGAGGCGGCCATGCCGTTTGTCGAACAGGGCTTCATCGTCCGCGAGGAGTACTGGAACGGCGAGGTGAAGAGCGGTCAGAAGCTCATGATCAAGCACCAGATGTTCAAGGGCAACGAATACGCCTTCTGGCTGGGCACGGCCAATGCGGAGGCCGCCTTTGAACTGAAGGTCTATGATGAGAAGGGCAAGGAGATCACCATCGACGGCAAGAATGAAAAGATGTTTGCCTCCGTGCGGGTGAACCCACCCAAGACCGGCACCTACACCATCGTGTTCTCCCTCACCTCCAAGAAGGAAAAGGGGTTGTACTGGGCGCTGGCCTACGGTTATCGCTGACCTGATGCCCATGACCCCTCCACCGCAGCTTCCTGAAGCCGATGATTCGAACCGCCGGAGGGGCGTGACCATCACCGACGTTGACATTCCGTTCACGCGTCTGGTCGTCATCATCCTCAAGACCATGCTGGCCTCCATCCCTGCGGTGATCGTGATGTACGCCTTCCTCGCCGCCGTTGGCATCGCCCTGCTGATTGTCTTCGGGGGACTGGGCGTGGTGCTGGAGAACCTCCAGCAGGGGCGTTTGAAGCACTGATTGCTTCGCCATTGCAAAAGGATGAATGATGATCACGCTGCGGCCAGAAAGAAGGCCGTTGTCCGACCGACCATGATTGAAACCCTCACTTACGAAACGCCGCAGTTCCTGCAGAGGCTGCTCGGCCATGACCTGGCGGGCCTGCGCATCATCGCAGACCTTTGCGGAGCCCAGGTGACCTCGCGTGAGAGCTGGGTGCGCATCGAGGGGCCCGAAGCCGCCGTTTCAGCGGCGCGGGAGGTGTTCATCCAGCTTGAAAAGGTCCGGCGCAACGGCGGGGACGTCACCCCCGCGATGATCCGCCTGGTCGCGGAAAGCGTGGTGGCCGAGCATGGGGACGAGCCGGCCGGGCTCATTCATGCCCTGAAGCTGGTCACCTCCTTGAAAAAGCCGCCGGTGCTGGCCAAGACCCGCGGGCAGATCGGCTATGTGCAGGCGATGAAGGATCATGAGGTGGTCTTTGGCATCGGGCCGGCCGGCACCGGCAAGACCTACCTGGCGATGGCCCAGGGTCTCCACCTGCTGCGCGAAAAGCAGGTGCAGCGGCTGGTGCTCACCCGGCCCGCAGTAGAGGCAGGCGAGGCGCTGGGCTTCCTGCCCGGCGACCTGAAGGAGAAGATCTTTCCTTATCTCCGGCCGCTTTATGACGCCCTTTTTGAGATGCTGGACCCGGACGAGGCCGAACGAATGATTGAAAAAGGCGCGGTGGAGATCGCCCCCCTGGCCTACATGCGCGGCCGCACGCTCAAGAACGCCTTCATCATCCTGGACGAGGCGCAGAACACCACCACGGAGCAGATGCTGATGTTTCTGACCCGGCTCGGGGACGGCGCGCGCTGCGTCATCACCGGCGACCCCTCCCAGGTGGACCTGCGCCGTCATGTGAGGTCCGGCCTCAGGGAGGCGGTGGAGGTCCTGCAGGACGTGCCCGGCGTGCGTTTTGTGACCTTTCTCAGCAGGGACGTGGTGCGCCTGCCCGTCGTCCAGCGCATCATCGACGCCTATGACCGCCACCGCGCCGCGGTTGAAAAGGCCCGTGCCCATCCAAAAGTGGTACCAGGTGAAACGGCCTGATTTCTGCTGCCAGGCCAGATTTTTGAAGGTTGCCCACTGTCACAGTGGACACCGGCAATGCGTATTGCATACTTCCCGCCCGCATGGACCCGCTGCCTCCAGGCTCTCCGCCCCAGCCTCCCACCCCCACGACGACGGAGGGGACGGGCTCTCCCGCCTTGAGCGCCTGGGCGGAGGATTTCTCGGACCGCACCGTGGTGATGAAGGTGCCGGGAACCGGGATGACGGTCTTCAACCGCTACAAGCTGCAGCGCGTTCTCGGCCGGGGTGGAATGGGGGTGGTCTGGCTGGCGGATGACCTGAAACTGGAGCGTCCCGTGGCCCTCAAGTTCCTTCCCAGCCTCATCGGCCTGGACCCTGCCGCGGTGAAGGAGCTGAAGACCGAGACCCGGCGCGGCCTGGAGCTTTCCCATCCGAACATCGTCCGCATCTACGACTTTGTGGATGATGATGACACGGCGGCCATCTCCATGGAGTTTGTGGACGGCAAGACTTTGTCTGAGCTTCGCCTGAACACCGAGGGCGGTGTCTTTACCACGGAGGAGGTCTCGAGATGGCTGCTCGGCGTCTGTGACGCCCTCGACTACGCCCATTTCCAGCGCAAGCTGGTGCACCGGGACCTCAAGCCCGCCAACATCATGCTCACCACGCGTGACGCCGTGGCGAAAATCGCCGACTTCGGCATCGCCCGCAGCCTTTCCGACACGATGAGCCGGCTGTCAGTCGCCAACATGGGCGCCAGCGGGACCCTGCCTTACATGAGCCCCCAGCAGGCCATGGGAGAGCGCCCCCTGCCGACGGATGATGTCTATTCCCTCGGGGCCACGCTCTACGAACTTTTCAGTGGCAAGCCGCCCTTTTATCGAGGCGACCTGCCCATGCAGATCAATTCCAAGATTCCGCCCAGCGTTGCCGAGCGGCGTGCCGAACTGGACATCAAGGGCCGTGAGGAGCTGCCCAAGATCTGGGAGGATGCCATCGCCGCCTGCCTGAGCAAGGATCCCAACATGCGTCCCACCTGCGCCGGGATGCTCGCCGAGATGCTTGGATTGAAGACCGGCACGGGAACAACCCGGGCGCTGCCTTCCTTCGGTACCACACAGCGCAGTTCGTCTCAGCAGACAGGCGGCTCCAAGAGCGTCTTGAAACCCTGGATGGCTGTCGCCGCCATGGCGGCCGCCGGCGTCGGTGCCGTCTTTTATTTGAAGCAGCCTGCGACACCTGCCTCCCCCCAACTTGTCGAAAAACCTGCGACCAAACCTATGGCTGAGACAAAGCCAAAGGCCAAGGCTCCCGAGTCAGCTGCACCCAAGCCGCCTGAGGTGGCAAAAGCCGAGCCTAAAAAAGCTCCGGCTCCCCCGGCACCCGTCCCCGTTGAACCTGCAAAACCAGCTGCACCCGCTGCTTCTGCCCCGGCTCCGGTCACCAACCCGTCCGTTGCAGCCACGGCTCCTTCGACATCCGCAGCCCTAGGTGTTGCAGGCGGTCCTTCGACCGCTCCCCCTCCTGCTGCGCCAGCACCGACCCAGCCTGTTTCTGCGCTGGGGGTAGCCCCCATGCCTGCCGCCTCGGCGGTCGTTTCACCGCCGCCCATGCCTGCTGCCCAACCCGTGCCCGTCATCCCGGCTCCCTCTCTGGCTGCGGTCGTGGCCCCGGCACCGGCCGCACCGGCCATGCCTTTGGCTGCAGGCGTTGCGCCTGCTGCTGCTCCAGGCGCCGTTTCGGCGGCTCCTCCTGCCGCCATGCCGCCGCCAACACTGACGGTGCCGCTGCCTCCGGGCGTGGTGTTGACGCCCGACCTTGTCAGCCAGGTGCAGACACAACCCTTGGTGGCGGATCCACCAGCCGGCTTTTGGACGGTGGAACAAATTTTCCCGACGCCGCCTTTTGCCAGTTACACGCCAACCGGGAAACGCTACCTGCTGTTCCGGACGCAGACGTTGCTGAAGGAAAAAGGCCTCTACACCTCGACCGTCGATGGCAAGGAAGGCAAGGGCACCCACAACGCCATCCAGCTTTTCCAGGCGCGCAGCGGCCTGAGGCCCACCGGCCTGCTTGACGTTCCGACCCTGGCGGCGCTTCAGCTTTCTGCCGAGCAGGACAACCTGGCCTGGGTGCCGCCCGGAGGATCCAGCTACAGTTCCGGCTCCTCCACGGGAGGCATGGTGCCCTCTCCCGGCTCAACCCGCAGAATTCCCGTGGGCAGCCGCTATGAGCCGAAGATCGAGGAGCCAGGATTCCTCAAACGCAAGCTGAGCGGCTTCACCAAGGACGACGAGGAGTGAATTCAGCCCGTGGTCAGGGCTTCCGCCAAGCTTTTTGATAAGGGCGCGAGCCGATCAGCCGCCGAATAAAAAGCCCTGCATGGGTCATGCAGGGCTTTCGAATGTTTGACTGGAGAACAGGTCAGCTCATCTCCGGCTCGTGGTTTTTTTCACGGCTTTCTTGGCAGCCTTTTTCACGGCCTTCGCGCCCTTGGAAGGCTTCGCGGCTTTCTTTGCCGGCTTCTTCACCGCCTTTTTGACCGGCGGCGATTTGACGACGGCCTTGAGGATGCCCGCGACGCCGCCTTCGCGCCTGAGGCGCTCCCGCAGCATCTGCTCACGGAAGGCGATGGCTTCTTCAAGAACCGCGTCATGGGTCTCCTTGGTGTAGCGGTAAACCTTGGAGATGGTCCTGCCGCGCTCGGCGCGCACGGACACGGCGATGAGGCGCGTGGTTTTACCTTTGGCCGTCTTGTATTTCCGGTAGGAGATGCCGACGTGGCCGCTCTTGTTCTTTTTGTTCGTGGTGTGGGCGATGCGGCTGGCCTGCAGCGGTGACATGTCGCCAAGTGTCTGGTCACGATAGGCACGCGCCGCCTTCAGGGAGCCCTTGACGCCGCCATACAGGCTGTCGGAGAAGTGCTTGGTGTGAAGGGAGCCGTCGCGGGAGATGCAGACTTGAAACCCGTGGGTCTGCTTGGCAGCATCGGACCGGGTGTCGATTCTTTTGATGTTGCGTTCGGAAAGGGGGTTTGAGCGTCGGCGCATGTCTTCGGTTTTGGGGGGCTTTGTATAACGAATTGTGAGGTAGGAGTCGGAGACTGGCCCCGCAACATGAAATTGTATGCGGGCTTTGGCACCGAAGAAACCCTGTGGACATCAGGACATCCTCAGATGTTCATTGATCTTCTCCAGCAAGCCTGGCTGCCTCCCTTTTAAGGATGCGGCCGACTCGATGCTTCGCGAGATAGACCTGTGCGGCATTCACGCCAAGTTCCTTTTTCACACGCTCAGGGCTCCACCCTTTTAATACATAACAGGAAAAAATCTGAAACTGCCGGGGCGAAACCAGGGCTCGGACGCGTCTCAGCGCAATGTCCATGACCTGGTCCTGCCACTCCTTGTCCCAGAGCTTTTCGAGGGCCATTCCATTCGGGTCGGCACAACGGTCAATGGGGGCGGTGCGTCGTTCATCCGTTTCATCGAAATGCAGGTTTGCCTCCCGGCTCTGCTGCTTTTTTCTTCTTCGGAATTGATCGAGAATACGCCACCGGGCCTGGTTGAGCAGGAAGGACTTGAAGGAGCCCAGGCTGGTGTCGAACTTTTTCTTCTGAAGGTTCTTGGCGACACCAATGAAGGTTTCCTGAACGACATCGTTGGCCTCGTCATCGCTCAGGCCTGACTTGCGTGCGACATGGAAGACGAAGCCTGAATAGGTGCGGTAAAACTCATCCCAGCTCGACCAGTCGGACCAGTTGTCGAGACGCTCGATGAGCGTCTTGCGTGTCGGAATGCCGCCGGAGGCCTCCTTCACAATGTCTTCTGGAATGTCTTTGGGGATGTCGTCCTCCATAGGGGATGGAAGCGAGGAGTTTAGGACACGCCCGGGAGGTGGCAAGGGGAGAAAGCGGGGCGTTACTCGGCCAGCAACAGGCGTTTGGCGGCCTGGAGGTGGGCTTTTTGTTCGTCGGGAAGCTCGGGGTACTTCAGCTTCATGCCCTGCATTTCCGCGAGAACTGCGGCGCTGACGATCAATCGCATGTTTTTCTTGTCGTCCGCCGGGATGACATACCAGGGACAGTCGTCGGTGGCGGTCTTGCGGATGGCATCCTCGTAAGCGGCCATGTATTCCTTCCAATGCGCACGTTCCTTGACGTCGCCCTCCTCAAATTTCCAGTTTTTGCTGGGGGTGTCGATGCGGGCCAGGAAGCGTTTTTTCTGCTCCTCCTTGGAGACGTGCAGGAAGAACTTCACGATGCGGATGCCGTTGCGGTCGCAGTACGCCTCGAAGTTGCGGATATCCGTCAGCCGGTCCTTGAAGAGCCTGTCGAGGTTCCGGGTGGTCTTGGCGGGCAGCCTCTGGATGCGGGTGACGATCTCCGGGTGCACGCGGCAGACGAGGACTTCCTCGTAGTAGCTGCGGTTGAAGATGCCGATCCTGCCCCGCGGCGGCATGACCCGGGTGGTGCGCCAGAGGAAGTCATGATCCAGCTCGTCATCGGTGGGGCGCTTGAAGGCGTGGCTTTCCACCCCCTGGGTGTTCACGCCGCTCATGACGTGCTTGATGGTGCTGTCCTTGCCGGCGGCGTCCATGGCCTGAAAGATCAGCAGCAGGCCCTGCCGGTCCTGGGCGTACATCTTCTGCTGCAGGTCGTCGATCTCAAGCCTGAACTGGGCGATGAGCTCCTCATAATGGAGGTCGCTGCCATAGAGCTTCTTGACCCGGGTCTTGGCCTTGTTGATGCGAAAGGGCCGGCCGTCCGGCACGCGGAATTGTTCAAGGTCGAGTCGAAGCTTCATGTTTGGGACGGGAGGCTGGATGGGGTGGCGTGGGCGAGGAGCGATGACAGCACCCCTGCGGACTGAACAGCGCTTGCATGCTGTGAAGGGGCCGCAATGGATGATGGATCTTCTGTCTGGATGTGAAAGCCTCAACCTTCAGAGGCAAAAAATTTATTGGAAGCCGTGGCCGGGCAAGCAAGGGTGAAGGCGTTCAAAGCGGTGTTGCTGCCGAGCTTTTCCCTGTTCGTTTCGTCGTTGTTCGTTGGAGCGAATTCTCAGTCTTCGCAGGGCATGCAGCCCGCCCTGCGCCTCGGTGATCCTTTGTGCGCCGTCCTTGCGCTTCGGACCGAACTTCTCCCGGTTCGCCTCGAACAAACCCTCCACAAACTCCCGGGCAAAATGCCTGGCCTCGTTTTTCTCTTTGAGTGTGGCAGAAAAATGAGGGCAGAAAAATTTCAGAGGATGAGGACCGCTTTGGAAAATCTTTCTGCCCGCACATCGGGCTGTCTGAAATGCGTCGGCGCAGATCGACAGGATGCAGAGGCGTCCAGGCGTCTTCAATGATTTGTCTTTGCCTAACCCACAGGCAGTCGTCGGAGCTTGCGCATCGAGTGCAGGCCGCCTGTCGCTTCGGCGATCCTGCGCGCGCCATCCTTGCGCTTCGGGCCGAACTTCTCCCGGTTCGCCTCGAACACCCCTTCCACAAACTCACGGCTTCCCAGCACCAGCCCGTCGCTGAAATACCTCACCCGCAGGCGCACCAGCTCTCCGCAGCCCAGCTTGCCGCCCGCCTTCAGCACCTCCCTCGCCGCCTCCGCGCTCACTCCGCGCCGAACCACGTTTGCGTTCTGCGCATCCCTCACCTCCACGCCACTGCTGAACAACAGGCAGCGGTAGGCCTCGACTCTTTCGCCCAGGGCCTCTGCGGCCGGATCTTCGTTCGCTGCATCTTGGCTGGCGGCCTCGCGGCCCTGCATCTCCTTGCCGGCTTGCAGGGAAGGGGAGTGGATATCCAGAACCGCCCGGCTTGATGCATCCGTAACAGCTGATCCTGCGACCTGTTCCAGGCCCTCTGCGGCGGGTGCTGTCATGGGCACGCGTTTTTCGCTGAAGGCGACAGCAACTCGAGCCGGGTCGTCGTGGCTGATCGCTGTATCGGGCTCCTGGGCAACCTCATCCCCAGGCCCTGCCTGCTCACGGGTCGGGCTACCCTGGCTGGTGATGAGCCAGTTTTCCAGTCGGCTGCCCGTCACCCGCGCCAGGCCGCGCTGCGCTCTCCGGCTGCCGCCCATCGCCTCGCCATAGCCACACCAGCGGTAGTCCTTGGGATCCTCCACCAGGCCCGCCCGCACGGGGTTGAGGTCGATGTAGGCCGCCATGGTGTGCAGCGGCTCGCCGCGTCCCTCC
>JBIIRD010000082.1:0-20403 GCA_044341745.1 Prosthecobacter sp.
TTCCGAAACGCCCGCAGCGGGTTCCTCATCCTCGGTGCCGTCCTCCATGCCAAACGCGGAGTCCCTGCACTTTCAGTTCAACGAGGAGGACAACATCGTTGGTTACCAGCCCAAGGTCGAGCCCGTGGTCGGCGGCCTGCCGGTCCCGGCGGGGGCCACGGGGGCAAGCTACATCTCGCCCCGGATGCGGGCACGCATGAATGAGCTCGGTCTCAATGCCTCCGACCTCGCCGGCATCGCCGGCACCGGGGCGGGCGGACGTGTGACGGTCGAGGATTTCGAAAACTTCCTGCGCGGACTTGAGCAGCACAAGCTGACGCCCGCCTCGCCCATGCGCATCGCCGTGGCCGACTCGATGCGTCGCAGCTGGACGAGGCCGCTGGCCACGGTGGGCAGCCCGGTGATGCTCGACGCCATGCTGGCGCACCGTCGCAAGGCGGACCCGAAGCCCGGTCCCGCCCTCTATGCCATTCGTGCCCTGGCCATCGCCCTGGCGGAGAACACCGCCGTCGCCGGCCGCCTGGTCGGCAACCGCATCATGCACCCCAGGGCCATTGACATCGGCTTCGCCGTGGAGGTCGAGGACGGTGTGTTTGTGCCGGTGTTGCGCGAGGTGGACAAGACGCCGCTCGCCCGGCTGGTGACGACCTACAACAAGCTGGTCGAGCAGGCGCGTGCGCGCCGTCTGCCGCACGACATGAACCGTCCCGGCATCGCCACGGTGACCAACTTCGGCACCTTTGGCATCGTCTGGGCCACGCCGATTCCGCTGCCGGAGCAGAACCTCATCCTCGGCCTGGGCGCGGGCAGCAAGGTGCCGCGCTGGAGCGAGGAGGTGAACCAGTTCATCCCGGTCACGGAGGCGGAGATCACGCTCAGCTTCGACCACCGGGTCTGCGACGGCGGCGCCGCAGGTCGCCTGCTCGCCCGGGTGGCCAGCCTGCTGCAGGAACCGGAGAAGCTTTGAGGCATGAGCTTCCGGCTTGAAATGCTCCAGGTCGCCCGTGTGGCGCCCAAGCTTCTCGGGGACTCCGCCGACCTGGTGTCGGACTTTTTGTCATCCCGGCTGGCCCCTGGCGGGGGCGGATTTCTGGATCGTGCCGACAGGCCGGACCTGTATTACACCGTGTTTGGCATCGAGGGCCTGATGGCCTTGCAGAAGGAGCTGCCCCGGGATGCGCTCAGGCAGTGGCTCACGACCTTTGGCGACGGCGAAGGGCTGGACTTCGTGCATCTGTCCTGCCTGGCGCGCTGCTGGGCCAGCCTGGGAGGCGGCCTTTCCGAGGCGCAGAAGCAAAGTTTGGCAGGCCGGCTGGAGGCCTGGCGGACGCCGGATGGCGGCTATCATCAGGCGGCGGGGCGCAGGAACGGCAGCGCCTACGGCTGCCTGATCGCCTTCGGAGCCTATCAGGACCTGGGGATGCTGCCTCCCGACCCGATGAGCATCGCACGCTGCATGGACAGCCTGGAGACGCCGGACGGGGCCTGGTCGAACGAGCCCGGGCTGACCCTGGGTTCCACCACGGCGACCTCGGCCATGCTTTCCTTGTATCGCAACATGCAGCTCCCGCCTCCACCGGCGGCGGTGGACTGGCTGCTGCGGCAATGCCTGCCCGAGGGCGGCTTCCTCGCTGTGCCCGGAGCGCCGATTCCTGACCTGCTGTCCACCGCCGTGGCGCTGCATGCCCTGTCCAACCATGCCGAGGCGATTGAGATGGTGAGGGAGCGCTGCCTGGATTTCATCGACAGCCTGTGGAGCGCCACCGGAGGTTTTCACGGCAACTGGACCGATGACACGCTGGACCCTGAATACACCTATTACGGCCTGCTGGCCCTCGGCCACCTGGCCCTGTGAAAACGTGATTCAGACGGCGATGTCCGCCTTGATGGCCGGATGCGGATCGTAGCCCTCGAGGCTGAAGTCCTCGAACTTGAAGGCGAAGAGATCCCTCACCTCTGGGTTCAGCTTCATGACCGGCAGGGGGCGTGGTTCCCGAGTGAGCTGGAGCCGGGCCTGGTCCAGGTGGTTCTTGTAAAGGTGCAGGTCGCCGAAGGTGTGGACGAAGTCGCCGGGCTTCAGGTCGCAGACCTGGGCGACCATGAGCACGAGCAGGCTGTAGCTGGCGATGTTGAAGGGCACGCCGAGGAAGAGGTCGGCGCTGCGCTGATAGAGCTGGCAGCTCAGCCTGCCGTCGGCCACGAAGAACTGGAACAGGCAGTGGCAGGGCGGCAGGGCCATCTGATCAATAAAGGGCACGTTCCAGGCGCTGACGATGTGGCGTCGGCTGTAGGGATTGGTTTTGAGGCCGTGGATGAGCTTGGTGATCTGGTCCACAGGCTCGGCGCCGGGGGCGCCCTGCCAGCGGCGCCACTGGGCTCCATAGACCGGGCCGAGCTCGCCGTTTTCGTCCGCCCATTCGTCCCAGATGCTGACCTTGTTCTCCTGAAGATAACGAACATTGGTGTCGCCCTTCAGGAACCAGAGCAGCTCATGGATGATGCTGCGCAGGTGCAGCTTCTTGGTGGTGACCAGGGGGAAGGATTCGCCAAGGTCGTAGCGGCTCTGCTCACCGAACACGGAATAGGCGCCGGTCCCCGTGCGGTCCTCGCGGTAGGAACCGTGATCGAGGACCTTGCGGAGGAGGCGGTGGTATTCTTGCATCCGGGGAGCGGGCGGTTGAGGCGGCTGGATCAGGCGGCGTAGGGCACCGGGGTTCCGGTGGAGTTGGCCAGGACCTTGAAGCGCTTGATGATTTCAGCGGTGAGCTTGCCGGGTTTGCCGTCGCCGATGGGGCGGCGGTCATACTGCACGGCGGGGATGACCTCGGCGGCGGTGCCGGTGAGGAAGCATTCGTCGGCGGTGTAGATGTCGTGGCGGGTCATGGTGACCTCGTGGACCGTGAGGCCCATTTCGCGCATCACCTCGATGACGGCCATGCGGGTGATGCCGTTGAGGGCGCCGCTGGCGATGGTGGGGGTGAAGACCTGGCCGTTCTTGAGGACGAAGACGTTGTCGCCGGTGCACTCGGCCACGTTGCCCTGCTCGTTGAGCATGATGCCCTCCTCACAGCCGGCCTGGATGCACTCGATCTTGGCCATGATGTTGTTGAGGTAGTTCAGGCTCTTCACCTGGGGGCTCAGGGCGGCGGCCGTGGGGCGGCGGGTGGCGCAGGTGATGAGGTTCAGGCCGGTCTCGTACTTTTCCTTGGGATAAAGCGTGATGCCGCTGGCGATGATGATGACACCGGCCTTCGGGCACTGGTAGGGGTTCAGCCCCAGGGAGCCGACACCGCGGGTGATGACGAGGCGGATGTAGCCGTCGCGAAGGTTGTTGGCCGCCACGGTCTCCAGGGTGGCCTTTTCCATCTCCTCGAAGCTGATCGGGATGGTGAGGCAGATGGAGCGGGCGCTTTCATAAAGGCGCACCAGGTGCTCGGTGAGGCGGAACACGCGGCCGTTGTAGATGCGGATGCCTTCAAAGCAGCCGTCGCCGTAGAGCAGGCCGTGGTCGAAGACGGAAACCTTGGCTTCGGATTCAGGAACAAGTTTGCCGTCGAGGTGGATGAGCAGGGGGGCGGTGGCCATGATGAGGGAGCGCGGAGATTGGCGGAGGAGAGGACTTTTGCAAAAACAAACATCGCGGAGGCCACTGGGGCGTCCGCGATGTCAGGGAAAAGGCTTTGAGAAGTCGAAGGGCGATTACGCGGAGGCCTCGCTGAGCTTCGGAGCGGCGCGGCGGGCACGGGTGCTGCCGTAACGCTGGGCGAACTTGTCCACTCGGCCGGCGGTGTCGACGAAGCGCTGCTCACCGGTGAAGAAGGGGTGGCAGGCGGCGCAGATGCCGATGCGGAGGTTCTGGACTGTGGACTTGGTGTTGTAAACCGTGCCGCAGGTGCAGGTGATGGTGGTTTCGTAAACCGTCGGATGACCTTCTTTTTTCATGGGGGATGGGTGGGGGTGAATCACGTGGACCCGTCGAGGCGGAAAAGGGAAGGCTTTCGCCGGGGCGTGAAGGGCCGCGATAGTGCCACGACTCGTCCCGGGGTCAACTGGGTTTTTACCCCCCCCGGGGCTGGCACATGCACGAGGGAGGTGGCCGCCAGGGGACCATGAAACGGGGGCTGCACGCTCCTTTCGGCGGAAAAGCCCGGGTGGGAGCATGGAAAAGCGAGGCAAATCCGAAGGGGTTTTCGTTCCAGGCTTGCCAGAGAGGGCCTGCCTGCGCCGTAATGCTGGCCCTTCCATTCCATGCAACATCCCGCCAGCCTTTCCCGCCGCCGTTTCCTGCAAACCGCCAGCGCCAGCCTTTTCGCCGCCCCCTATGTGACCACCGGCCTGCGTGCCGCCTCGCCGAACGGCAAGCTGCGTCACGCCGCCTTCGGCGCCTCCGGCATGTCCTGGGCGGACATCACCTCCATGGCCAACCATGACATGTGGGAGCTGACGGCGGTCTGCGACGTGGACACCCGCAACTTCGCCCGCGTGAAGGAGAAGTGGCCTAACGTCAAATGTTACCAGGACTGGCGCGAGCTGCTGGAGAAGGAGGCGGGCAACATCGACAGCGTCAACGTCTCCACGCCCGATCACATGCACGGCCCCATCGGGCTGAAGGCGATGGAGCTGGGCAAGCACGTGTACGGCCAGAAGCCGCTGGCGCAGAACCTTTACGAGTGCCGGCAGCTCATGCTCAAGGCGCGTGAGAAGGGCGTCATGACGCAGATGGGCATCCAGATCTCCTCGGACTTCACCGAGCGCTTCGCCGTCGAGCTCATCCACATGGGCGTCATCGGCAAGATCAAGGAGGTGCACACCTTCTCCAACAAGAAGTGGGGCGACATGGAGCCCGTGCCGACGGCCGCCGACCCCGTGCCCGAGGGTTTTGACTGGAAGCTCTGGCTCGGCCCCGCCGCCGACCGTCCCTACATCAAGGGCTACTACCATCCCAGCAACTGGCGCAAACGCCGTGACTTTGGCACGGGCACGCTGGGTGACATGGGCTGCCACATGTTCAGCGGCTGGTTCCGCAGCCTCGACCTGGCCGCGCCGATCGCGGTGAAGTCCTCCGGCCCGACACCGCCGAACTCTGAAAACTGGGCCATCAACGCCGTGGTGGAATACACCTTCAAGGGAACCCGGCACACCGTTGGCGACACCGTCAAGGTCACCTGGTATGACGGCGACGCGCGTCCGCCGGCGGAGGTCATGGCGCTGGCCGATCCGGCGAAGTTCCCCGGCCAGGGCAGCATCTATCTCGGCACCGACGGCGTGCTCCTGCATCCCCATGGCAGCACCCCGCAGCTCTTCCCCAAGGACAAGTTCAAGGGCTTCCGCTTTCCCAAGCTGGAGCCGCGCAATCATTGGTTCGACTTCATCGACTGCTGCCTCAAGGGCGGCTCGACAAGGCCGACGGCCAACTTTGACTACGCCGGTCCGTTGACCGAGGCGGTGCTGCTCGGCTGCCTGGCCAGCCCGTTCCAGGGCGAGACGCTGCAGTGGGACGCCCCGGCGCTGAAGATCACCAACAACGAGGCCGCCAACGCGCTGGTGAAGCGTCAATACCGCCCGGGCTGGGAGATTTGAAGCCATGTCACGGCCACTCAGCAGGGATGTCGTCCACGGCGGGCTTGGGTTCGCCGTGGTCAGCGTCGCCGCCTTTTCCGTGTGGGCTTTTACCGCGCCCCTCTTCCGGGGCCTGGGCGGGGAGCCGGGCATGTATGCCGCCATCGCCGCCGTTTTTCTGGCAGGGTCGGGGCTGCTGCTCGGACCGATCGCGGGTGGCATGGGGCGGTTTTACAAGGCCTTCCTGCCCGCCTTCCTGGCCTACGCCATTCTATGGTGCGCGGCCTGGTTCGGCCTTGGAGGACGCCTGGGTGAATGGACGGGGGCGGCGGTCGGATGCCTGGCCTTTGCGTGGATTGTTTCACGTCTTCATGGCCGAGGAGGTCCATGGCTGACGGCTGCCGCGGCGTTGTTTGTGCTGCATTCGGCGGGTTACTTCGCCGGCGACTGGTCGATGTATGACGTCTTTGTGCCCAAGGCGCGCGCCGTCGGCAGGGAGAGCGCGGATTTTCAGCATTACATGATGCTGGCGAAGCTGTCCTGGGGGCTGTTTTACGGCCTTGGTTTCGGGGCGGGCATCGGCTGGGTGTTTCATGCCTCCAGGCGTGCGTCGTGAGGACATGCCTTGCTCCTGGCGGCGGACCGGGCAATTTGACGGTTCATGAGACACCTGATTTCCAGGCTGCTTGGCCATGTCCCGGGCTACTACGATGAACCGCGCTCACGCCGCGGCATCGGCTGCCATCCGCGCCTGCTGCTGGCGCTGCTGGTCATCGGCGGCTCGGTCCTGTTTCACTACCTGGGCACGACGGAGTATCAGAACGAGTTCACCGGCCGGGTGCAGAGGCTGAAGCTGCCCTCTGCCGAGCAGGAGATCGCGCTCGGCCTGCAGTCGGCTCCGGGCATGATCCGTGAGATGGGCGGCCTGTCGCGGGATGCCGGAGCGCGGGCGCTGGTCAGCCGGGTGGGGCGCAGGCTGGTGCAGAGCACGCTGGCGGGCCGCACGCCCTACCGGTTTGAGTTTCACCTGCTGGCCGATCCGCGAACCATCAATGCGTTTGCGCTGCCGGGCGGGCAGATCTTCATCACGGAGGCGCTGTTCCGGCTGCTCACGAGCGAGGATCAGCTGGCCGGTGTTCTCGGGCATGAGATCGGCCATGTCGTGGGCCGCCATTCGAACGAGCAGATGGCCACCAGCGGCCTGTGGAGCGGTGTCGCCCAGGGCCTGGGCATCCTGCTTTCCGACGGTCACAGCAACGCGGGCATGCAGATTGCCGGCACGGTGGCGAGGCTGCGGGTGATGAAGTTCGGGCGTGAGGACGAGCTGGAGTCCGACGCACTGGGCGTGCGCTTCATGATCGAGGCCGGTTACAACCCCGAAGGCATGGTGGGCGTCATGGAGATCCTCGCCAAGGCGGCGCGAGGCGGCCGTCAGCCCGAGATGCTGAGCACGCACCCCAACCCTGAGAACCGGGCGGAAAAAATCCGCGCCATGATCGACCAGTACCGACGGCAGCCGCGCTGAACTTGTTTTTTCGAATGTCCTCCTCCGACGAATCCCATCACGAGCGCGAGCTTGGCGGCCAGCTGCTGGCCAGCGTGTCGCGTTCCTTCTACCTCACCTTGAAGGCCCTGCCCAAGGAGCTGCGCGAGCCGATCTCGCTGGCCTACCTGCTGGCACGGACCGCCGACACCATCGCCGACACGGCGGCGGTGTCTGCGGCGGTGCGCATCGAGTGCCTGGACGACTTCGAGGCGCTGGTCCAGGGCGGAGGCGAGGAGGTGCGGCATCGTCTCGCCTCGTGCATTTCGCGCGATTTCACGGGCTGTCAGACCGACGAGGCGGAGCGGCGGCTGATGGAGCGGTTCACCGACGGCCTGGCCTGGCTCGGCACCATGAGCGGCGCGGCCTTGAAGGCGATCCGCCAGGTGCTGGCACGCATCATTCACGGCCAGCGCCTGGACATCCGGAGGTTTCCCGCGGACGGCACGCTGCGCGCGCTTTCCAGCGAGGCGGAGCTCGACGAGTACACCTGGCTGGTCGCCGGCTGCGTGGGCGAGTTCTGGACGGAGATGTGCGCGGTGGAGAAGCCGGAGTGCTTTGAGCCGGGGACGGACATGGAGGCGATGAAGGCGCTCGGCGCGCGCTTTGGCAAGGGGCTGCAGCTCATCAACATTCTGCGCGACGTCGGCGAGGACCTGCGCGACGGGCGCTGCTACCTGCCAGGAAGGCCGGTGGAGGAGGTGCTGCGGGACAGCCGCGTCCTGGAGAATTTGTGGCAACATTGGTTAGGCGTCTGCCGGGGGCATCTGGCGGCCGGGCTGGAGTACGTCTGCCGGATCGCCGACGGCAAGCTGCGCTACGCCACCGCCCTGCCGCTGCTCATCGGGGTGAAGACCCTGGCGCGCATGGAGGCGGCCCCCTGGCCGAAAAAGCTGGAGGGCGTGAAGGTCAGCCGCATCGACATCGGGCTGATCCTGGCCGAGGCGGTGATCGCCTGCCGCAGCGCGGAGGGCGTCACGAGGCTGTATCAACGGCTGGCCTGATCAGGCGCGCCTCAGCTTGCCGCTGGCGGTCAGGGGCAGCTCGGGCACGGCGTTGAACATGAGCGGGATCTTGTAGCCGGCGAGGTGGGCGCGCAGATGGTTGCGCAGCTCCATCGCGGTTGGCGCTCCCTCAGGGGAGGCGATGTAGCGTGCGACAGGAACCTCGCCGTAGAGCGGGTGAAGGCGTGCCTCGACGAGCGAACGTTGAACCTTGGGATGGGCGTCGAGCACGGCCTCGACCTCCTCGGGGAAGACCTTCATGCCGCCGACGTTGATCAGGGTCTTCCTGCGGCCGCAGATGAAGACGCGACCTGCGGCGTCGCGACGGCCGAGGTCGCCGGTGGCGAACCAGCCCTGGGCATCGACGACCTGGGCGCGTGGCAGCCAGGGATCCAGGTAGGCATCGAACATGCCGGGGCCGCGCAGGCAGATTTCGCCTGGCTCACCGGTGGCAGGTTCGCAGCCTGAGTCATCCTTCAGCAGGCATTCGTAGGCGGGCAGGGGAAGGCCGATGGCCTCCGGGGCCTCGACGGCGCCGGCGAGGTTCAGGACGGGCAGGCCCAGTTCGATGATGCCGAGGCCCTGGACCAGGTCGCGGCCGAAACGGCTGCGGAATTTTTCCGCCGTGGCGGCATCCAGGGCGGCGGCGGTGGCCACGGCCAGGCGCAGGGTGGTCCAGGAGCCGACGTCCGGGGCCTCGACCAGCTGGCGGTAGTGGACGGGGCTGCCATACATCACCGATGCTTTTTGTTCGGCGCCGGCGCGCAGCAGGTCCTCGCCCAGATGGGTTTCCTCGATGATCGTCGTCGCGCCATGATGCAGGTAGAGCACGATGGAGACGGCGAAATGATGCGCCATGGGAAGCACCCAGAGCACGCGGTCGCCGGGGCCGATGCGCAGGCCCTCGTTGGCGGAGGTGATGCGCTGAAGCAGCGACTCGTGGGAGAGAAGGACGCCCTTGGACTTGCCGGTGGTGCCGGAGCTGAAGCGGATGAAGGCGGGGTTCAGGGCTTCAAAAGCGTCACGCGGGAAGCCGGTGTCGGGAGTCGGAGGCACCTTCGCGATGACGACGGCGTGGCCGTTGACCTCAAGCTGGCCGCAGCGCTGCGCCTGCTCCGGAAGCCAGGCGGCGGCGGATTCGATGACCAGCACGAGGTCCAGGGCGGTGCGGGTGAGGAGCTCGCGTTTTTCCTCCTCGGCAAGCTCCTCCGGAATGGGGACGAAGCAGGCGCCTGCGGCGAGGGTGGACAGGGCGAGCGGCACGTAGTCCAGGCAGCTTGGGTAATGCACGCCGACGCGGAGGCGGTCGATGCGTCCCGGTTCAACGGCGAGGTGCGGACGGATCTGGGCCGCCAGGGCGTCGGTTTGTTGAAACAGTTCCTGATAGGTGAGTGAACGGTCCTTTTGCACCAGCGCAACGGCTCCGGGCTGCGCGCGTTCACGAATGGCCTCGACAATGCTGAATCTGCTCATGCCGTGATGGATCAGAAGCCCCAGGACAGACCGACGGTGACGCCGAGGGAGTTGACGCCGGGATTGGGGGCGGTGGCGCCGCCGTTGGAGAGGTGCTGGAACATGGCGCCGACGCGCACCTGGGTGGTGGCGTTGATGGCATGGGCGATGCCGGCGTTGGCGAACCAATTGAGCGTAAAGTCCTGGCCCTGGCCGCCGACGACGCCCTGGGAGTCGATCCAGCCGGCGCCGCCGCCGATGCCGGCGTAGACCGACCAGGTGCCTGCGGCGTTCCACCATTCGATGGAGGGGGCGCCCATGAGGCCGAAGTAATGGTTTTCAGGGCCGGATTCAATCCACTGGCCGAGCAGGGAGATGCGGTTGCGGATGAAGAGCTTCGAGCCGTTGGCGAAGTCCAGGCCGAGCACTTCGGGCGAGCGCCAGGTCAGCATCACGGGCACCATGCCGTAGTTGAGCCGGGTGCTGCCGCCGACTTTCCAGAGGTAGCCCGCCTCCAGGTCGATGTAATGCTCGTCCCAGGGCTTCACCGTGGCGGGCAGCACGTCCGAGGCGGGGGCATCCTTGGCGGAAGTGACGGCGGGCAGGCAGGTCAGGCAGGCGAGGAGGAGCAGGCGGATTTTCTTCATGCGGGCGCATGAAGCCACGGCAGTCCCTGGGATGCAAGCCTTCATGAGCCGGGTCAGCTCAGTCGAAGAACGGGAAGAGCTTGCGCAGCGTGGCCTTGTCCGGGCGAGTGCCGTATTCGCAGATCTCGAAGGTCTCGGCATACTTCACGGCCTTGCCGCGCTCGGGGCCGTAGAACTCGATGAGCAGATCCCGGTGCTTGTCAGCCTCGCTGCCCTGGCGTGCGCCCCAGCGGCGTTTCAACCAGGCGCGGCGCGCGGTTTCATCCGAGGCGGGCGGCACGTCCTTTTCCACATATTGAGCCGAGCCGCTGGCGCCGCCTTCATAGGCCTGGGAGGTGAGTTCATGCAGGCCGTCAAGCTTCTGGTCAAAGGCGTCATCGAGCGCCACGGCGACGTCGGGCTTGAAGGGGTAGGGTTTCTGGAAGCCGTCGCTGGAGTAAAGGAAGACGGGATTTTTGGCCAATGGCGGCACATCGGGGCAGAAGAAGGGGACGGTGACCATGAAGGCGGCGTCCTGGACGAGGATGCCGACATAGCGGTGGTCGGGATGATAGTCCCAGGGGCGGTGGGCGATGACGATGTCGGCCTTCCATTCGCGGATGACGCGGGTGAGGAGGCGGCGGTTTTCCAGGGTGGGCAGGAGTTCGCCGTCATGGATGTCGAGCACCTGGGAGGTGACGCCGAGCTTTTGGGCGCAGGCGGCGGCTTCGGTGGTGCGTCGCTGGGCGAGCGGGCCTCCAGCCTCCTTCCAGTGGCCGATGTCGCCGTTGGTGACGGACACCAGTTTGACGTGGTGTCCCTGCCGGGCCCATTTGACGGCCGTGCCTCCGGCCTTGTATTCGGCGTCATCGGGATGAGCGCCAAAGACGATGATGCGGAGCTTGCCGTCGTCATCGGCGGCCTTGAGCGGCTGCAGCAGGTAGGAAAGGAGGCAGGTCAGGAGGGCGAGGCTGGCTTTCATGCGTGGAGTTTTACGGGCTCCAGCCGGCAATCTTCCGGCTCAAAGAGGCCAGAAGACGGGGACCAGGGCCAGGATCACCAGCACCATGAGCAGGGTCAGGCCGCCGCCGACCTTGATGAAGTCTCCAAAGCGGTATTTGCCAGGCCCGTAGATGAGGATGCAGCTCGGCTCGAAGGGGGTGAGGACGGAGATGCTGGCGCTGAGCATGACCGCCATGGCGAAGGCGCGGGGGTTGGCGTGCATGGTTTCCGCAGCCTTCAGGGCCACGGGCAGCACGACGAGGGCGGCTGCGGCGTTGGACATGGGCTGGGTGAGCAGGACGGTGAGCAGGCTGAAGCCTGCCAGGACGGCCATTGGGCCGAGGAAGGCGAGGTTCCCAACCACAAGTTCGGCAAGCATCTGGTCGGCGCCGGACCTGGCCATGGCGGTGCCGAAGGCGGTCATGCCGCCGATGAGAATGAGCATGCGCCAGTCCACGTTTTCATAGGCGGCCTCGAGGGTCATGCAGCGCGTGGCCAGGGCGATCAGGCCGACGACAAGGAAGGCGATGGCGGCGGGGATGAGGTTGAAGCTGCTGAGCAGGACGGCGAGGGCGAAGACGATGAGCACGGCGATGCCACGCTTCTGCGCGCCATGGGTCATGGCATGCTCGGTGATGACGACCATCTCGGAGTTCTCCTCGAAGACCCGGATGCGGTCGTAGGAACCCTGAAGCAGCATCATGTCACCCGCCTGCAGCGTCACGTCGCCCATGTGGTCGCTGAGGGTGCGGTCGCCGCGCAGCAGGGCGAGGACGGAGAGGCCGGAGCGCCGCCTGAAATTGCTGCTGCGCAGGCTCTGGCCGACGAGGCTGCAGCGCGGAGTGAGCACGACCTCGGCGATGCTGGCGTCGCGCATGTCCACGCCGGAGTCGCGCAGGTCGAGGTCCTCGAGGATTTCGATGCCCTCGATCTTTTTCACGCGGATGAGGTTCTGCACCTTGCCGGCCACGAGCACGATGTCGTCCTGCTCCAGCCGCACATGGGGGCTGACCTCGATCTCGGCTCCGGCCCGGCGGATTTTGACGACCTGGAACTCCATGACGGAGAAGTCGGAGGCATAGACCTCCTGGCCGATGATGGGGGAGCCGGGAAGGATGACGACCTCGCAGAGGTACTCGCGGATGGGTTCGCCGGCCTTGCCGCCTTCGGCGCGGTCGCGTTCCGGGAGGAAGCGGGTGCCGATGAACATCATGTAAACGAGGCCGACGCCGAAGAGCGCGATGCCGACGGCGCTGAATTCAAACATGCCCACGGGATCCATGCCCGCCTTCACCATGGCGCCGCTGACGGCGACGTTGGTGCTGGTGCCGATGAGGGTGCAGGTGCCGCCGAGGATGGAGGAGAAGGCCAGCGGCATGAGCAGGCGGGAGGGGGGGATGCCAAGCCGGCGTGCCAGGGCGATCACCGGACCGAGGAACATGGCGGTCACGGTGGTGTTGTTCATGAAGGCGGAGATGGCCCCGACCGAGGCCATCATGCCTGCGACGATCCGCCTGGGATGGCCGCCGGTGGTGCGTGCGAGCACATGGCCGACGCTGTCCAGCACGCCGGTTTCACGCAGGGCGGCACCGATGACAAAGATGGCGCCGAGCATCACGATGACGTCCTGGCCGAAGCCAGCGAAGGCCTCGTTGACGGTGATGATGCCGCTCATCACCAGCGCACAGAGCAGGGCGAGCGTGACCAGGTCCACCGAGACCTTCTCCGTGGCAAAGAGGATCACGGCGACAAGGAGAAGACCGATGACGATGGCGGCATCCATGAAGCGGGCGCGGATGATGGCGTGGATGTCCGGCGCGGCAAGGAACAAGAAGGGACGGCGCCTGATTGTGGCGCCGGGTGCTACCTGCTGGCGTCCAGGCCTTCCTGGATGCGTTTGAGGACCCTGGGATCCGGCGGCTTCATCTCGAGGGCCCTGGTGAACCATTCACGCGCCTTGTCCTTGCTGCCCATCTTCAGGTGGGTCTGCGCGATGTGCTCGATGATCTCAGCGTCATCCGGCTCGGGGTTGGTGAGGAGGGAGAGGGCGCGTTCGAGTTCGACCAGCGCATGGCCGTAGTCGCCCTTTTTGAAATGCCACCAGCCGAGGCTGTCGATGTAGGCGGCCTTGCCGGGCTGAAGCTCGTTGGCCTTGCGGATGAGTTCACCGGCCTTGTCCAGGTGGCGGCCTTGTTCCAGCCACATGTAGCCGAGGTAGTTCATGGTGTTCGCCGCATCCTCCACCTCATCCTTGGGGGTCAGGGTGATGGCCTTTTCAAACATGCGCCCGGCTTCGTCGAACCTGCCGCCCCGTTCGAGGGTGAGGCCGAACTGGAAGTAGAAGCGGTGGTTCACCAGCTCCGCCTGGCCGGTCTCCGCCAGGGCGGCGGCGCGTTCCATGGACTGGATGGCCTTTTCCCAGCGCTGCAGGCTTCTCTGGGCGAAGGCGGCGTGCAGATGAAAGACGGGGTTGTCCGGATAAAGGCGTGTGGTGCGCTCGCAGAGCTGGATGAGCTTTTCGTGGAGCTGCGACTGGAGAAGGAGCTGGCCCAGGGCCTGGTATTCAGAAGCGTCGCCGCCGCCGATGCGGATGGCCGCCTCCATGTGCGGAACGGCCTGGGCCCATTGCTCCCGGGATTCGTAGGCGCGGACGAGCAGCCGACGCTGCTCCACGTCATCCGGCGCGAGCCTGACGATCTCCTCCAGCAGGGCCAGGGCCTTGTCGGGCTGCTCGCTGGATTCGTAGAGCCGGAAGAGCAGCTTGCGGGCCTGGAGGCTTGCACCGGAGGCGACGATCTTTTCACAAAGGCTGCGTGCGGAGTCGAGCTGGTTGGTCAGCACATAATATTCGGCGACACCGAGCCTGCTGGACTCCCCCTTGGGGCCCTGGTCAGCATGGCTGAGGGCCTTTTCAAAAAAGACGTTCACCCGCCGGGTGTGCTCCTCGCGCATCTCCGTCTGGGCCAGGGGCCAGACTTCCTGGGCGACGCGTCCCAGATCCAGCCACCAGGAAGGCTCGTGGATGTCCAGCCTGGACGCCTGGTCGAGGATTTTGACCGCCTTCTCCCGCTGCGCGATGGTCAGGTGGAACTGGACCGCGAAGACGATGACGTCAGATCGTCTGGGGAAGCGCGCCAGGGTCTGGTCGACGATCTGGTGACCGCGGTCCTTTTCGAACGGATCCTCCGACACATAGGTGTTGAGAAAACGGACGAGGTTGAGGTAAGCCGCCGGTTCATCAGGCCTGGCTGCAATGCACTTTTCCAGAAAGGCGACTGCCTCGCTGCGGCTCTGATAATGATAGATCAGTTCGGCGGCATGGCCGATGAGCGTCGTGTTGGCCGGGTCGGCCTTCGCCACCTCCACATAATGAGAGAGCGCCTCGCGCATCTTGCCGGCGCTTTCAAGCTGCAGCGCCGTGGCATAGTGGGCCATGGCATCGGCGATGGCCGAGTCCTCAGCCTTGAGCTGCAGGTCGGCCGGTGGCGGCTTGATGCGCGGCAGGGAGAGGTCGGCCCGTTCGGCTGCCTGCAGGCCCATGAAGGCAACCGGCAGAAGGAGGCTGAGGAGCGAGCCCCGGTCTGAAACGGACAAAAAGCCTCCGCCAGCGAATCGAATGGCTCTTTTCGCGGGGCGGAGGCAGATCATGCTGTCGAGGCTAACGGTTACGACTTGTAGCGCAAACGCTTCTTATGGCGGTTGGCGCGCATGCGCTTCTTGCGCTTGTGCTTGTTGATCTTCGTCTTTCTGCGCTTTTTGAGCGATCCCATGTTGGTGGTGTTCTCGGGTTGTTGTGGGTTGGGTCCGTTAGTGGACGATTTTGTTCAGCGGGTACTCGACGATGCCTTCGGCACCCAGTGATTTGAGCCGCGGAATGATCACGCGGACGACGGATTCGGGGATGACGGTCTCCACGGCCACCCACTCCGGTGTGGCAAGCTGGGAGACGGTCGGGGAGCGTTCGCTCGGCAGGGTCTTGACGACTTCAGCGAGGGAGGCGGCGGGGACGTTCATCTTGAGGCCGACCTTGTCACGGGCCTCCAGGGCGCCCTTGAGGAGCAGCACGAGCGTCTCCATCTTTTCGCGCTTCCAGGCGTCGGCGTAGGCGCTTTTGCTGGCGACAAACTGAGGATAGCTCTCCATGAGCGTGTCGACGATGCGCAGCTTGTTGGCGCGCAGGGAGCTGCCGGTCTCGGTGATGTCGACGATGGCATCGACGAGTTCCGGAACCTTCACCTCGGTGGCGCCCCAGCTGAACTCGACCTCGGCCTGTACGCCGTGCTTGGCGAGGTAGGCCTTGGTCATGTCCACGGCTTCGGTGGCGATGCGTTTGCCTTCGAGATCCTTGACGGACTTGATGGGGGAGTCATCCGGCACCACAAGCACCCAGCGGGTGGGCTTGGAGGTGGCCTTGGAATAGCGCAGGTCGGTCAGGACCTCGACATCGGCGTTGTTTTCGGCGATCCAGTCCCTGCCGGTGATGCCGCAGTCCAGGAAGCCATGGTCCACATAGCGGCCGATCTCCTGGGCGCGGAGCAGGCGCAGCTCCAGCTCCTCATCATCCACGGTCGGGCGGTAGGAGCGGGAGGACACCACGATGTTGAAACCCGCGCGCTTGAGGAGCTCAAGCGTCGGCTCCTGGAGGCTGCCTTTCGGCAGGCCAAGGCGGAGGGAGTTTTTCGGTTCGGCCATGTGGGGGGAGGGAAAAAGGGCAGGCAAAGTAGCGGAGTTTGGCGGTCTGCAAAGGGGAATTTGCCTTGTCATCGCTTCCAGGTGCCTGTGGCGGCAGTCCCCTCCTTGACATAAGGCGGGCATTCTTGACCATTCCAGCTTCGTGCTTCTGTTCATTTCCGGGCTTTTTTACCTAGTCCTGCTGCTTCTGCTGGCGGTCATCTCCGCCACGGAAACGGCCATTCACTCCGCCAGGGATCTGGAGGAACGGCTGGAGCGTGCCGGTGAAGGAGGGGTGGCACGGAAGCTGCGAAGCATCACGGCGAATCCCTTCGCCCAATTGCATCGTACGCTGCTGCTATCCGCCACCCTGAACCTCGCCCTGGCCGCCCTGGGGCTGCATCTGGTCTCCGGCCCCTTTCGGGCCCTGGGCTGGCAGCCCTGGCTGACCGCCCCCATCCTCTTTGCCGGCACGGTGCTTGTCGGCGATGTGATGCCGAAGTTCCTGGCCGCCTGGTCTCCTTCCGCCGTGCTCCTGGGAAGCCTGCGCCTGCTCAATCCCCTGCGTTCGGTGCTCGATCCGCTGGCCAGGCTGGCTGACCGGGCCACGGATGCCTTGATCCAGAGGCTGGTGCCCAGCCGGGTGAAAACCCGGGCGCCAATGACGCGTGAGGAGTTTGAAACCCTGGTGGAAATGCGCGAGGAGCAGGGGTTGATCGACCCCGCCGAGGCGGAAATCATCCGCGAGGCCCTGGACATCGAGCGTCTGACGGTGCGTGATTGCATGGTGCCCCGGGTGGACCTCACCCTGCTCAGCGCCGAAGATGCCTCGGCCCGTGCCGCCGTGGTGCTGGATCAGTCGGCGGGCCGTTTTGTGGTCATCTATGGCGAGACGCCCGACGTGGTGGTGGGCGTCATCGACACCCAGGCCTGGAGGCTGGCGGGGCGTCCTGCCTGGCAGGAGATGATCACCCATGTGCCGTTCGTGCCCGAAACCATGCCGGTGCTGGACGCTCTTGAAAAGCATCTCCAGCACACGTTCCTGCCGGTGCTGATCGTCGATGAATACGGAGGCCTGGAGGGCATGGTCAGCCAGGAGGAAATCGCCGACTGGCTGCTCTATGAGGCGGCTCCCTGGCAGGGGGAGGCGGGCGAGGTCAGGGAACTGGGCAACGGCCGCTACCTGGTGGACGGTGGGGCCAGGGTCGAGGATGTCTCCCAGGAGCTGGAACTGCCGCTGCCGGCGGCAGGCATCGACACGATCGGCGGTTTTGTGCTGAACCAGCTCGGTCATGCCCCGAAGCCGGGCGAGCGCATCCAGGTGCCTGGGGCGGATCTCAAGGTCCGCCGTGCGGTGCGCGCCCGGATTCTCCAGGTGGAGCTGAGGCTGCATGACTCCCGGTCTGCCGCTTTGCTGGAGGAAGCCGGGCCTGAAAACACCTGATCCCTTCATCGAATGTCCTGGACTCTTCTTCTTCTGCTGACCCTCGTTCTCTCCTTTGCCCTTTCCGGCCTGGAAAGCGCGGTGCTGGCGGTCAGCCGTGTGCGTGTGCGCCATGCCGCCAGGGCGGGGGATCGCCGGGCCGCGCGGCTGCTGCCGCTGCTGGAGGATCGTGACGCGCTGCTGGGCGGGATCACGGTGGCGAATCATATCACCAACCTGGTCGCCTTCCTGATCATCTCCTGGAAGCTGGTGAAGGTCTCCGGGGAGTGGGGTTACTTCACGGCCTTCCTGCTGGCGCTGCCCGTCTTTCTCATCGGACTGGAAATCCTGCCCAAGAAACTTTTCCGCCGCTACCCTTTCCGTTGCATCAGGACCCTCTCGCCGCTGGTTCATCTCGTGGGCTTGAGCCGACCGTTGTTCCGGCTTTTTGACCGTCGGAAGGCGCCTGGAGAAGGTGTGTCGGGGACGGTCGGTGATTCGGTGGGGCGTGAAGATGTCCGGCAGCAGGCAAGGGCCCTGCAGCGCATGGGGCAGCTTGCGCCTGGTGCCACCCATTTGGTTGAGCAGGTGCTGGGCTATCGGCGGCTGAAGGTCGCCGACCTCATGCGCCCGCTGGCCCGAAGCGTCGCCCTGTCGCCCGACCTGCCTTTGTCGAGCGCCCTGATCCTTGCCCGCGAGCATGGCACGGGCACGTTGCCGGTGATTGGTGACAAGGGCGCGTTCACGGGGGTCATCGACCTGAGCACGCTGCCTTCAAAGCTCCCGGCCGACCGCCTCGTGCGGCAGCACATGCGCACGCTCGATGTGGTTCATGAAAACGACAGCGCCCTGGCCGCCCTGCAGCGTCTGCGCAAGCGCGGCCGTTCACTCTGCCTGGTTCATGACGCCGACGGGCTGCCTTCAGGCCTGCTGCATGAGGAGGACCTGCTGAGCCGCCTCATCGGCATGGCGGGCTTGAATTGAACCTGCTTTCTTCGCGTTCCGCTGGTCAGACCGGGCGGCCGTAGATGCTCTGGAACACCGTGGGCGAATTTGGGTCGATGATGGTGATGCCGTCCTCGCCAAAGCGGGCCGTCACGGTCGCGCCCTTGCCCTCCTGCATGTACTTGAAGTTCAGGTCGCGAACCCGGGCGGCGGCATCGACGATGGCGCAGGTGATGCGGGCTTCCTCGGCGGTGGGGTAGAGATGGGCCACGTCGTCGCGGCGGGCGCCGTTGAACTTCACCCGGCAGACGGCCACCAGCGCCACGGTCAGGCTGTCCACGCCGTAGCCGATGTAGGCCTTGCTGCCGTCATGACGGAGCACGTCGCGGGTGAAGTGGTTGTTGCTCGTGCGCGATCCGCCGCCGGCGTTCCACCAGCGGAAGCCGCGGTACTGCTGGTCGCTTTCGACCTTGCCGTCGGCGCCGACGATTTCATGCCCCTGGTTCACCGGTCCCTCGAAGTCGGCGGGCGTGATCCAGTTGTTGTGGAAGTTGATCGACATGCCGTTGTCGAAGTCCACGCGCACCTGCACGGCGTCGAAGGCGTTGATGCCGTCGCGCACGAGCCGCTTCTTCTGGCCCACGGCGGTGAGGCTGACGGGCTTCGACTTGTAGTAGCTGAAGATGAGGTCGGTCCAGTGCGGGCCGACATAACTGAAAGGATCGCTGCTCTCCACCCACTTGAAGGTGCTGGTGCTGACCTCGAGCGGCTCCTCCAGGTAGGCCGTGCCGTAAAGCGGCGCGCCGATGCGGTTCTGGATGTCGTCTCGGATGCGCAGGTGGTCGGGGTCGTAGCGCTTGTGCATGTCCACGCCGACGATCAGGTTCCCCGCCTTCGCGGCGTCGATGATCTCGTCCGCCTCGGAGGTGGTGAGGCACATGGGTTTTTCGGTCAGGACATGCACGCCCTTGCTGAGCGCTGCCAGAATGGGCTGGGTGTGAAGGTGATCCGGCGTGGCCACGGCCATGACGTCCAGGTCGGGGAAGTCGCGCAGGATGTCGTTCCAGGGCTCGGCGCCGTGGTAGCACTTCGGCTCATGACCGGTGATTTCCTTGAAGGCGGCGGCGGACTTCTTCGCGGAGGCCTCCGAGCGGGTGGCCACGGCGACCAGGTCAAATTTCACCGGTGCCAGGTCGCGGGAGTGCTCGTCCAGGCCGACACGGGCGAGCTGGCCGGCGATGCCGAAGCGCTGGAGGTCGGCGTAGGCCCGCAGGTGGACGTCCCCGCCGAACATGCCGGCGCCGACGAGGGCGAGTTTCACGGTGGGGACGGGGGCGGAGGCGGTGGACATGGCTGGGGCGGGGAAGGGAAGGGTGGGTTGCGCGGGCCAGACAAAGCAGGGCTGGCGGCCTTCTTCCAGCCCTCCGTTGAATGGCTTCCGGTATTTTTGCGACAGCCGCAGGCGGGAAATCCGGTTGGACAGACGGTGAAGCCCACCTTGACCACCCGCCCCATCTCGCCTTCTTCCGCGCCCCTATGTCCAGCGAGCAGCGCAAAGCCTTCCCCTTCTCCGAGTTTGAACCGAAGTGGCAGGGCGAGTGGGAGGCAAAGAAGGCCTTCCGCACGCCCAACCCCGGCGATGCCGACTTCGACGCCTCGAAGCCGAAGTACTTCGTGCTCGACATGTTCCCCTATCCCAGCGGCAACGGCCTGCACGTCGGTCACCCGGAGGGCTATACCGCCACGGACATCATCGGTCGCTTCAAGAAGATGTCCGGCTTCAACGTGCTGCACCCGATGGGCTGGGACGCCTTCGGCCTGCCGGCGGAGCAGTACGCCATCAAGACCGGCACGCATCCCCGCGTCACCACGGAGGCCAACGTCGCCAACTTCACCAAGCAGCTCAAGTCCCTCGGTTTCGCCTACGACTGGGATCGCGAGGTGAACACCACCGATCCCGGCTACTTCAAATGGACGCAGTGGATCTTCCTGAAGCTCTACAACTCCTACGTCGGCGACGACGGCAGGGCGCATCCGATCAGCGAACTCGAAGCCCAGGGCCTGTCACGCGAGGAGATCGATCATCGCCGACTGGCCTATGTCAGTGAGGCACCGGTCAACTGGTGTCCTCAGCTCGGCACCGTGCTGGCGAATGAGGAGGTCGTGGACGGCAAGAGC
>JBIIRD010000083.1:0-20320 GCA_044341745.1 Prosthecobacter sp.
TTATGTCACGCACCTGCTGGGCCATCTGCCCAAGGCGGGGGAGAAGGTGCGCATCCAGGAGTACGACGTGGTGACGCTGAAGGCCGATGCGCGCCGGGTTTATCAGCTGCGCTTCACCCGCCATGCCGGGGGCGGCGAGGGCGAGGACGAGGCCGTGCTGGGGTGAGAAAAGGCCTGCGCTGCCCGTGCTGCTGCTGAATCAGGCCTGGCCTGCGGCCGGATAGAGCCGGACGAGCACGCAGCTCAGGCAGTCATGAATGAGCGCGTGGGCGGACTTGGAAAGGCTGTCCGGCATGGCGTTGGACTCGACGCCGGATTTCCACAGGCGGATGATGCCATCCTCGTGTTCATCCAGGATCTGGCCGCAAATCGTGTTCCAGTGGGCGGGTTCCGCGCTTTCCTGCCATTCCCCCCGGCCGCGGCCGAAGTGGGCGACGGCGAGGTAGGTCAGCATGGCCAGCCGCACCTGCTCGCGAAAGTGCTCGCTGGACCAGTGCAGGCGGTGGTCGCCTCCCCTCACGAGATTGTAGCTTTTGATCAGGGCATAGGCGCCGATGCCTGCGGCGAGGCCGCCGACGAGGGCTCCGCCACCAAAAGTCATGCCGCCCATCTTGAGGTCGGCGATCAGGCCGCCCATGGCGCCGCCGGCGACACTGCCGACGACGCTCCAGATGGCCTCGGGCACCTGGGCGGGCAGGTGAAACTGCTCCTGGGTGAGCCTGCCAAGGCGGCGTGCGGCCTCGCCCTCCAGGCCATGCAACTCGATCAACTGGTTGGTTGCGAGCATCAGGCGGTCGGCGAGTCTTGTGGCGAGCTGTTCGCGGGCGTCCTGGTATTCCTTGTTCAGCTCGCCGCGGCCGATGCCGATGCGCTCCCACAGCGTCTCGCCACGCACCTCGATGCCATCGAGGACGGCGGCGGTGAGGAGTTCGGCGAGGATGCGGCTGGACTGTCGGAAGACCTCCTCGTTGCGCTGGTGCCAGGCGCGGCGCAGGTGCTTGAAGGCGTCCGCCTTGGCTTCGGAAACCAGGGGGGCGAGGCTGTCCATGAGCCGGTTTTCCTGCACCCAGCAGCGGGCGAAGGCGTCGAGGCAGAGTACTTCCCGGACGACCGGCCACTGCTTGAGATGTTCGCGCCAGGCATGGACCTCGGCCTCCTCCAGGGAGGCCTCCTGGGCGGGGCCGGTCTGATTGAGAAGAACGAGCACCGGCTTGCCCACCCAGCCGAGGATTTCCATTTCGGGGGGGATGTAGGCGGCGATCTCGGGGGGTTCGGTGGCGTTGACGAGGTAGAGAACCACGTCGGCCTCCTCGCGGACGTTTTTCAGCGCCTGCTGGCTGCACCAGAGGGGCTTGTCCGTGAGGCGGTCCCAGGTCTGGGAGATGAACCAGAGGATGGGGTTTCGCTCGCGCTGCAGCCTTTTGAGCAGCCGGGCGCTGTCGCCAAAGCCCGGAGTGTCCCAGAGCCGCAGCAGCCGGGCGTCCTGCTCCAGCAGCTTGTAGGACTCGTTGAAAAGGGTCACATGCGCCGCATCCCGCACCTCACCGACATCCTGGCGGAGGAGCGTGCGCGCCAGGGTCGTCTTGCCCGCGTTCGTGTGCGAGATCAGACTGAGCGTGACGATGTCCGAAGCAGGTGGCTGGATGCCCGGGGGAGGCGGCATGGCGGAAATCTAGGCAGGCTTTGACCGCTGGCAACGCGGGGCTCCTGCGGATTGAGGCAGGCGTGCGTGCGCTACTCGACGAGGTAAAGGATACGTCCGCAGCTGTCGCATTGAGCAAGGATCTCGCCCCCCCTGGCGGCCTGGATGGTGCCTGAGACGACCTTCATGTGGCAGCCGCCGCAGATGCCGTTTTCCAGAGCCGACACACCGGCGTCTCCCTTTTTGGTGAAGATGCGTGTGTAGAGGTCGAGGGCGGTCTTGTCGATGGGCGCCGCCAGGGCCGCACGTTCGGCTTCGACTTCGGCGAGGCGTTTCTTCAGGCCGTCGGCCCGTTCGGCCAGGGCCTTCAACTCCTCGTTCACGCGGCCCTGGGTTGCGGCCAGCAGGCCCTGGGCCTCCTTGAGCACGGCGCGGGCGGCCTCCAGCTCCTCCATGTGTTCGATCTCCTTGTCCTCGAGGGCTCGCACATCGGTCTCGTAGCGCTTGATCTCCACGCCCAGCGCCTGGAATTCGTCGTTCTTGCGCGTTTCGAACTGCTGGTCGCCGAGGCGCTTGATGGTGTTCTGGCGGGTTTGGATGTCGAGCTCCACGCCTTTGATCTTCACCTCGATCTCCTTCACCTTCAGCGTGGCGGCCTCGACGGCGGCGGTGTCGCCCGCGAGCTTGGTTTTTGCGGCCATTTCATGCCGGGGGACGTCCTTCAGGTCCTTTTGCAGGGCGCGGATGCGCTGGTCACGTTCTTGGAGCTGGAGGAGTTTCGGAATTTCAGGGTGCATGTGGTGCCATGATGAAACAGGAAGCCGTGGTCTGGCAAGAGATCGCTGCTGCCGCTGGGGTGATTGATGGTCGGCGGCCCGGGCACATTTGCAGATGATCCAGTGACTCGCCAACCAGAAGCTGTGGCGGCGGCACCGTATTGTCGACACCATGCATCCACGCCTTTTCCTCTTCGCCCTGCTTTTTGCGGCCCCCTTGCTGCGTGCCGAGTTCAAGGCCGGCGCGGCGGTGGTTGACATCACGCCCCCCAAGCTGCCGGTGCTGGTGAACGGCGGCATGTTCAGCCGTTATGTGGACAAGATCAACACCCGCATCCATGCCCGGGCCATTGTCTTCGGGGATGGCCGGACCCAGGTCGCCCTGGTTGTGGCCGACAGCTGCATGATGGGGCGCCCGCTTCTGGATGAGGCCAAGGAGGCCGCCGCCAAGGTGACCGGCATTCGGCGCGACCAAATGCTGATCTCCGCCACCCATGCGCATTCGGTGCCTTCATCCATGGGCTGCCTTGGCACCGATCCCGACCCTGCTTATGTGCCGTTTTTGAAGGAGAAGCTGGTGGAGGCCATCGTGGCGGCGCAGAAAGCGATGGTGCCTGCGCGCATCGGATTCGCCAAGGCGGATGCGGCGGAGTTCACCGCGCTACGTCAGTGGATCCGGCGGCCGGACAGGCTGGCGGAGGATCCCTTTGGCAATCTGACGGTGCGGGCCAACATGCACGCGGGACGCAACTGGGATGACGTCACCGGCGAATCCGGCCCCGAAGATCCCGACCTGTCGCTGATCTCCCTGCAGTCGAAGGAGGGCCGGCCGCTGGCGGTGCTGGCGAACTTCTCCATGCACTACTTTGGCGACAAGGACATCAGCGCGGACTACTTCGGCCTGTTTTCCGAAGGGTTGAAGCAGCGCATCGACCCCCAGGGCGGCATGGTGGGGATCATGTCCCATGGATGCAGCGGCGACATCTACCGGGTGGATTACAAGGTGCCGGAAAAGGACCGGCCGAAGCCGGCCATCGACGAGTACACCCAGGGTCTGCTGGAGATCGCGCTGAAGGCCTATGGAGGCATTCAACACCGCGACAACGTCGATGTGGTCATGGCGGAGCGGCGCATGACTCTGAACTACCGCCTGCCGGACAAACAGCGGCTTGAGTGGGCGCGCAAGATTGTCGCGGAGATGGGCGATCGACCGGCCAAGACGCAGACGGAGGTGTATGCCCGCGAGCAGATCCTGCTGGATGAGCGGAAGCAGGCGGAGATCGTCGTGCAGGCGCTGCGCATCGGCGACATCGGCATCGCCACCACGCCTAACGAAACCTACGCCATCACCGGCCTGAAGATCAAGGCCGCCAGCCCGCTGCCGAACAACATGGTCATCGAGCTCGCGAACGGCGGCGACGGCTACATTCCGCCGCCGGAGATGCATGCCTGGGGCGGTTACAACACCTGGGCGGCCCGGAGCGCCGGCCTGGAGGTGATGGCCGAGCCAAAGATCGCCCAGGCGGCGATCGGCCTACTGGAGCAGGTGGCCGGTGCGCCCAGGCGTCCCCATGGGCTGGGCGCAGGCCCGTCGTCTCGGGCCATGGCCGGATTGAAGCCGGTGCTGTGGTGGCGGCTGAACGAATTCAGCGGCCCGCTGGCGACCGATGAAAGCGGACATCAGCGTCACGGCGTCTATGAGGGTGGCGTGGCCTATTATCTCGACGGCCCGCATTCGCAGGCCTTCTGCGCGGGCGAGGTGAACCGCGCGCCGCATTTCGTGGGTGGGCGGATCGCCGCCGGGCTGGGGGATGTTTCGGGGAGCAGCACGGTCTCGCTCTGGATCTGGAACGGCATGCCGAACGGCGTGCGGGACATCACGGGCTGGTTTTACTCTCGCGACCACAGTCACGGTGTCAGCGCCCATGGCGAGCACCTGGGGGTGGACAAGGAAGGGCGTTTGATCTTCCAGGCGCAGAAGATCCTGACCGGCCGCACGGTGGTTCCGCGCTGGACCTGGCAGCAGGTGGTGCTGGTGCACGAGGGCGCCAAGGTGCGCGGCTATCTCAACGGGCGGCTTGAGTTTGAAGGTGAGTCGGCCGAGTGCCGGATTCCGACCGTCTTCTTCGGAGCACGCAGTGACCTTGACTCCGGCTGGGAAGGCCGGCTGGATGAAGTCGCCGTGTTTGACCGCGCCCTGAGCCCTGGCGAAATTGCCGGGCTTCAGGTGAAGTGACAGGGGATGCGCGGGTGGGGCTGATGTTTTCGGGGGAGTGAGCTTTGCGCCTCAGTCGTCTCTGAGTCGTTGTGATAAACGCAGCGCAGCGCTGAGCTGAGCCTTCCCCCCTTTCTCAGGCCAGGGCGGAGTGGATGGCCTGCATCCAGTGACGGGCGCGTTCGCCGTAGCTCTGTTGGTCGTCCTGGTAAAGGATGCCGCGGGAGACGTTGACGAGCAGCGGGGCCTTGCGGCCCGCGCCCTTCAAAGCGGCCAGGTCACCGCCCTGGGCCCCAAGGCCGGGGATGAGCAGGGGGACGTCGGGAGTGCGGGCGAGGACATCGCCGGCGGCGTTGGTGAGGCCGATGACAAGGCCGACCTGCGGGCTGGCCTGGGTCATCTCGCCGACGATTTCAAAGACCTGACGCTGGCCGTCATGGAGTGTCTGGAGCTCGATGTCGGCGGCGCCCTTGTTGGAGGTCACGCCGAGCAGGTAGAGGCCTTTGTCGGCGTATTTCAGGAAGGGTTCGAGGGTGTCGCGGCCCATGTAGGGATTGAGGGTCACGGCATCCACCTTGAGTTCGTCAAAGGCGGCCCTTGCGTAGTAGCCCTGGGTTTCGCCGATGTCGCCGCGCTTCACATCCAGCACGATGGGGACTTCCGCGGGGATGGCGGCCAGGACCTCCTCCAGCATCTTCATGCCGCGCCAGCCGAGCGCCTCGAAATAGGCGGAGTTGGGCTTGAAGGCGGCGGCGTAGGGCAGGGTTTCCTCGATGATCCGGAGGATCTGCGCGCGGGTGGCGTCGTCGGCGGAACTGGCGCGGATGTCGAGGCCGACGCAGAGGTTGGATCCTGTGGCGGCGATGCGTTGCTCCAGCTTGTCTCGAAAGGTGGTCATGATGGGAAAGGGCGGGTCATCATGGCGGGGCGGCGGCATGATGCAACGCAGGAGGGCGTTTTTGATGATGCTGAAGCCGCTGAAATGAGCCGCTCTTCCAGTCGTTCCTGACTTTTGCACCATGAAACCCGCCGCCGTCCTGCTTTTCCTTGCTTCTCTGTTCGCCGTCCGCCCAGCCCTGGCGGCGGAACGGCCTAACATCCTTTGGTTTGTTGTTGATGACATGTCGGCGCATTTTTCCTGCTATGGGGAGACGCTGGTCAGCACGCCGGCGGTGGACAGGCTTGCGGCCGAGGGAACGCGTTTCACCCGGGCCAGCATCACGGCTCCCGTGTGCTCGGCCTGCCGGTCGGCGCTGATCACGGGCATGTATCAGACCACGATCGGATCGCACCATCATCGCAGCGGCCGGGGCGAGATCAAAATTCATCTGCCCGAGGGCGTGCGGCCGGTGCCGGAGCTGTTTCAGAAGGCGGGCTACTTCACCTGCATTGGCAGCGGCCTGCCGGATCTCGACTACCGTGGGCTGCCCTTTGGCGGAGGCAAGGGCAAAAAGAAGGGGGGCGGAGGCGGGGGCAGGCTGGGCAAGACCGATTACAATTTCGAATGGGACGCCCGGATGTATGACAGCCATGACTGGGCCGGGCGAGGTGACAAGCCCTTCTTCATGCAGGTGCAGCTTCACGGCGGCAAGCTGCGCGCGGACACGGTCGAGGCCAACCGGGCCCTGGCGGAGCGTGCGCGCCAGGAGCTGGGCGGCGCCACGGATCCGCAGAAGGTGACGCTGCCGCCTTATTACCCTCGTGATCCGGTGCTGCTGGAGGACTGGGCGGCCTATCTCGACAGCGTACGCCTCACCGACCTGCATGTCGGCCGGGTGATCGCGAGGCTGGAGAAGGAGGGGCTGCTGGAAAACACTCTGATCATCTTCATGACCGATCACGGCATCAGTCATGCAAGGGGCAAGCAGTTCCTCTACAACGAAGGCACGCACATTCCGTTTGTGGTTCGCGGCCCGGGCATCGCCAGGGGGGCTGTGCGCGAGGACCTGGTCATGCAGATCGACATGGCGCCCACCTCGCTGGCGGCCGCGGGCATCGCCATTCCCCCGACGATGCAGGGCCGGGATGTTTTTGCCAAGGGCTACCAGCCCCGCAGCGCCGTCTTCGCGGCGCGTGACCGCTGCGATGAAACCGTCGAGCGTCTGCGCAGCGTGCGCACCGACAAGTTTCTTTACATCCGCAACTTCCACCCGCAGCGGCCCATGCTGCAGCCCAACGCCTACAAGGACGGCAAGGCCATCGTCAAGGCGTTGCGCCGCCAGCATGAGGCGGGCACGCTTCCCTCCATTTCGGAGGACCTGCTGTTCAGCGCGACGCGTCCCGCCGAGGAGCTTTACGAATACGGAACGGACACCTTCCAGGTCACGAACCTGGCGGCGAACCCGGACTACAGGGCCGTGCTGGAGGAACACCGGGCCATGCTTGACCGATGGATCATCGAAAGTGCCGACAAGGGGCCGGAGACTGAGGCGATGTATGACAGCGACATGGCCGAGTATCTGAAGAAAAGGAGCGCCGAGGTGGAGAAGAACATCGCTTTGATGAAGCAGTGGGCGAAGGAGGGGAGGTGAAATTCGAAAGGATCCGACCATGAGACACAGCCTTGCAGTCGTCGCCCTGTCCGCCTTGCTGCCTGTCCTTTCACAGGCCGCGCCGCCGAGCATTCTTCTCATCCTGCCCGATCAGATGCGTGCCAGCGCCATGGGCTGTGATGGCAATGCGGAGGTGAAGACGCCGAACATCGACCGGCTGGCTGCGGAAGGCATGCGTTTCAGGCGCACGTATGCCAACGTGCCGGTCTGCTGCCCGGCGCGCGCCATCCTCATGACGGGCACCTATCCTCATGTGAACGGCATGATGGCCAACGACCTCCGGCTGAGGGAGGAGCAGGTGACCCTGGCCGAGAGGCTGCGCGATGCCGGCTACCGCACCGGATTCATCGGCAAATGGCATCTGGACGGCGGGCCTCGTGAGCCGGGCTTTGTGCCCCCCGGGCCGCGTCGTCAGGGCTTTGAGTTCTGGGCGGCCTATGAGTGCCATCACAAGCATTTCCAGCCGGATTATTTCCGCGACACAGCGGAACCGATCGTGGTGAACAAGTTCGAGCCTGAGGCCTCCTGTGATTTTGCGGTCGAGTTTTTGAGGACGCAGCCGAAGGAGAAGCCCTTTTTCCTGACGGTGCAGATGGGGCCGCCGCATGATCCTTACGGCGCGCCGGAGGAATACATGAAGCTCTATGATCCGGCGAGCCTCAAGCCGGATGCGAGCTGGCAGGAGGGCAGTGAAGGACGCCCGACGCCGAAGACGGGGCTGCGCCGCGGACCTCTGGCCAGCCGCTTTGTGCCGGTGGGCGGAAGGGAGGAGATCGCCGCTTATTATGCCGCGATCACGGCGATCGACGACCAGGTTGGACGCCTGCTGAAGACGCTCAAGGAAACCGGGGCGGATGAGAACACGATCATCCTGTTCACCTCGGATCATGGCGACATGCTGGGCAATCACGGCATGCGCCGCAAACGCAAGCCGCATGATGAATCGGCCCGGGTGCCGGGCATCCTGCGCTGGCCGGCGCGGGTGCCGAAGGGCAGGGTGGTGGAGGCGCTGTTCAGTCATGTGGACATGGCTCCGACGCTGCTGGCCCTGGCGGGCCAGGCCGTGCCGGGGGAGATGCAGGGGGCGGATCTCTCCCGGGTGGCGCTTGGCGAAACGACCGAGGGGCCGGAGGCGGTGCTGCTGCAGATTTTCGTGCCGTTCAACCCCGACGGCATCGACCGTCCCTGGCGCGGCATCATCACTCAAGAGTACACCTATGCGCGGCATGAGGACAAGGCCTGGGTGCTGTTTGATGACAAGGCCGATCCCCGGCAGATGAAGAACCTGGCCGGGGAGGCTTCGGCGGCGGCGCTGCGTGAACAGATGGACGCCCGGCTTGCCGCCCTCATGAAGAGGCATGGCGATGCCTGGAGTTTCGGTTCGCCTGAACTCGTTGAAGAAGGTGGACGGCTCTACAAGCACGGCACCTTTTACAGCGTGCAGGAATACCTCGGCTGGGTGAGGGCGAATCCGGACCCGGCGAGGTGAAGGGTGGGATTGGCCGGCGGCCTGTGTGGTGCAAATCTTGCCACAGGCGGCTGGATGCAAAGGCCGGGCAAGCTACGAGCCTGTGAACGTGCCGGCATCAAAACACCGCCCTGCGGTGGAAGAGGAAGCTTTCCAGCAGCAGGAGGGCGAGCACGGTCCAGAGGAGCAGGCGCGGCCAGTCGCTGACGCCTGAGGCTGCCTGGATGGCTGGCAATGCCGTTACGCTGGTTTCGGCCTGACCTGAGGCGGGAAGGTCGGTCTCGGAGACCGAGGCAAGCACGCTGGAGCCCTGGCGGTCGCTGGTTTTCCAGAACCCGATCCGGTGAACGGGCAGCAGTCCGTTGGCGGCCTGGTCCGAACTGTCGATGAACTGGGAGCCGGTCCACTCCTTCCATTCAACGATGCTGGATTCGTTGAGCAGATCGCCTGGACGAAGGGTTTGCAGGCCGGAGACGGCGTCGCTGTTTTCAGCGCACCAGTAGAGGGCGTTGCCGAGCAGGAGGGGAAAGGCGGGCAGCAGGGCGAGCTGTTCGGAACGGGTCGGTGAAAAGGCGGAGACGACCAGCCGCTGGCCGTTCATTTCACCGGCGGCCAGGATGGGTTCATTGCCCGCCATCCAGAGCGGCTCCAGCATGCCGCCGAGGTCAAGCACCCCCGTCTGAGTCAGAGCAAGACGGCTGGTGGCGATGCGGAAGAGCAGGGGATGGTCCGGGGTGACGGTGCGGATGCTGTCGTGGGGCAGGCCGGGTTCCTGAAGCCGCCGCACCTGGAGCGGAGGCGTGGCTTTGGCGGGATTGAGCGCGATGACGGGCCGGTCTTCAGGCAGCTTTTCAGGCAGCCAGTTTTCAAACACGAACACATCCGGCCGGTTCTTGGGAGGCCAGTCTTCCGGGCGTCCTTTCAAGACTTCCAGCCGGCCCGCCTCCGTCATGGAAGCAAGAGCCAGTTCTGTGAACGGGTCGGGCTTGTCGGAGAAGAGGGTGATGACGAGCGGGCGGGTTTCCGGCAAAGGCGCGGCGACGGCATCATCCCATCCGAAGCAGTCGCCCGGAGTTTTGAGCTGGACTTCCATCAGTTGCCCGCGCACGCCCTCCAGCGGAATGATGAGCGAGGTGGAGGCTCCGGGTTCCAGGTCGATCTCGCGAAGGTGGGCGAGCCTGCCGGCGAGGGTGACTTCAAGGGTGGAGGCGAGCCGGGAGGGGTTGGAGCGTGCGGCACTCACCTTGACGAAGGCCTCGAATCGATCACGGGAGAGCAGGGCGCGGCGGATTTGAAAGGCGGTGATGCCCAGGTTGACCGGCTTTTTCAGGGCCGTGTCAATGAAGGCATAGGCGAGGTCCGAGGTGCCGGGCAGGGGGGAGTCGCCGGCATGCCAGACCTGGGAGCGGGCCTCCAGCCCAACCAATCGTCTGACCACGGTGAGGGCGGCGTCAGGCCGGGCCTCCATGGGCATGGGGCGAACTTCCTGGAGCAGGCGCAGGCATTCGCGGCGGTTGCGGCTGCGCGAGAGCAGCACCTGGGGTCTGGAGTCGTGGGCGACCAGGGAGAGCACCACCTGGTCGGGAAGGCGGGACAGGCGGTCGCGCAGCGCCTGGCGGGCGGCCTCCAGGCGGGTGCGGCCCTGGTCATCACGGGCGCTCATGGAGGCTGAGCGGTCGATGAGGATCACCACGGCGCCGGGGGAATCAGAACCGGCTTCGCTCACGGGACGTGCCAGGGCCAATACGGAGGCGGCGATGACGAGCAGGGTCAGAAGCAGAGAGAGCCACTTTTTCAGGCGCCGAAGCCAGGCGGACTCCTGGTGTTCGCGGGAGAGTGAGCGGAAGAAGAGCAGCGTGGAAACCGGGACCCGCCGTGCCCGTTTTCTGAACAGGTAAAGCACCAGCGGGATGAGCGCCAGCCATGCCAGGTGCAGGAGTTGGGGGGTGAGAAAACGCATCCTCGACGAACCGGCCCCATCAATCCCAGAACGGGCTGGATGTCGAATCCCAAATCATGTGCGGTTTCAGGGGCGGGAAAGAAGACTTCGCGCTCGTCGGGGGCGCTGATCCGTGATTCACGGCATGGGCGTGATTGACTGGGCTGGCTGAAGGGGGTGTTTTTGACCTGCTGATCTTTTGAACATGGGCGCATCCCCGGCTTGTGCGGTGACGTTTTCGAGGTTACTCACAAGATTCATGTTTGTTGACCAGATCAAAGTTTTCGCGCGTGCCGGCAAGGGCGGCGACGGTTCCATGCATTTCCACCGCGGCAAGTTTCGTCCCAAGGGCGGGCCGGACGGGGGTGACGGGGGCAAGGGAGGCAGCATTGTGCTGCTGGCCGATCCCAGCACGAACAGCCTGCGCACCTTTTTCTTCAGCACCAAGCTGCTGGCGAAGGATGGTGACAAGGGCGGTGCCAATCAGTGCACGGGCCGGAGCGCGGAGGATGTGATCTACAAGGTGCCGGTGGGCACCCTGGTTTCGAGGATCACCGAGGTGGAGGATCCTGAGACGGGGGAGGTGAGCGAGGCGTTCGAGGTCTTTGCCGACCTGACGGAGCCGAACCAAACGTTTGTCCTCTGCAAGGGGGGCAAGGGGGGCAAGGGCAACGTGCACTTCAAGACCTCGACGCACCAGGCGCCGCGTGAGTTCACTCCGGGCGAACCCGGCGAGGAGGGGCGCTTTCACTTCGAACTGCGCAGCATCGCAGACGCCGGGCTGGTGGGCTTCCCGAATGCCGGCAAGTCAACGCTGCTGTCGAAGCTGAGCGCGGCGAAGCCGAAGATCGCCAACTATCCCTTCACCACGCTGCAGCCCATGGTCGGGGTGATTCATTTCAATGAGACGCGTCGCGGAACGTTGGCGGACATTCCGGGTCTGATCGAGGGCGCGAGCCAGAACATCGGCCTGGGGCATGACTTCCTGCGTCACATCATGCGCTGCCGGACGCTGATGTTTGTCGTGGACACGGCGGGCACCGAGGGCCGGGATCCGATCCAGGACCTGGAGACGGTGCGCAAGGAGGTGAAGCTCTATTCGGACGAGCTGGCCAAGCGGCCTTGGTTCATCGTGGCGAACAAAATGGATGTCGAAGGCGCGGAGGAAAACCTGGAGAGGCTGAAGGAGCGTTTCAAGCGCATCAAGATCCTTCCTGTCTCCGCCCAGGACGGCCAGGGCATGGACAAGCTGCGGGCGCATCTGGACAAGCAGATCGGCCGGGACACCATCGTCGGCTTCCAGCAGGTGACCGTGAGCTGAGCGCGAATCATTTCAGCCCCGCCATGCGTCGTCCCTTCTGGATCACCCTCGTCCTGATCACGGCGGCCTACCTTCTTTTCTGGTTCCTGCTCATCGGTGCCACGGCGGATTTTGGCACCTGGGACGCCTGGTCCCAGACGGTGACGAAGCCTGAGATCCGCTATGCCATCGGTCTGAGCCTTGTCACCTGCACGGCCGCCGCCGGTCTGGCCCTGATGGTGGCGGTGCCGGTCGGCTACCTGATGGCGAGGCGGGAGTTTTTTGGCAAGACCTGGGTGGACGCCGCCCTGGACATCCCCATCGTGCTGCCGCCGATGGTGGTGGGCATCTGCCTGCTGATTTTTTTCCAGACTCCCCTGGGGAAGGCGGTGGAGACGGTGCTGCCGTTCACCTACACCGTCGCGGGGGTGGTTCTGGCGCAGTTTGTCGTGGCGGCGGCCTTTGCCATCCGGACGATGAGGGGAACCTTTGACCACCTTTCGCCACGCCCTGAACAGGTGGCGCTGACCCTGGGGGCCACGGATTTCCAGTCCTTCTGGCATGTGGCCATGCCTGCCGCCCGCCGAGGCATGCTGGCGGCCTTCTGCATCTCCTGGGCGCGCAGCCTGGGTGAGTTTGGCCCCATCCTGGTGTTTGCCGGTGCAACGCGGATGAAAACGGAAGTGCTGCCCACGACCGTCTGGCTGGAGCTCAGCGTCGGGAACCTGGATTCCGCCGTGGCGGTGAGCCTGGCGATGATCGTCATCGCCGTCCTGGTTCTGGTTCTGGTCAGGTCGATGGGCGAACGAGTCTGAGCCTTCCTGTTTCAACTCATCATGATTTCCCTTGTAAACATCTCCTGGAAGGCGCCTGGCGGAGGCTTTGGGCTTGAGGATGTCAGTTTCGCGATTCCTGGCGGCACCTATGCCGTGATGATGGGGGCCACCGGCTGCGGCAAAACGACGCTTCTGGAGATTCTCTGCGGGCTGAGGCAGCCCGGCAGGGGACGGATTCTGCTGGACGACCGCGATGTCACGCACCTGGAGCCTCGGGAACGTGGCATCGGTTATGTGCCGCAGGACCTGGCGTTGTTTCCCGTCAAACGTGTGGCCTCGCAGATTGCCTTCCCGCTGCAGATGCGCGGTCTGAAGGACGAGCAGGGCCTGATTCAGGAACTGGTGGAGGAACTGGGGATCGCGCACCTGATGGACCGGCTGCCGGATTCTCTCTCCGGAGGGGAGAAGCAGCGCGTGGCCCTGGCACGGGCGTTGGCGGCCCGACCCAGGGTGCTGCTGCTGGACGAGCCGCTCTCTGCCCTCGATGAGGCCACCCGGGGGCAGGCGATGGAGCTGCTGCGCAGCCTGCAGGTGAGGCATCGGCTCACCGTCCTGCACGTCACCCACTCGGCTTCGGAGGCGGCGGCGCTGGGCAGCCTTCATCTGAGGCTGGAAAACGGTGTGGTGACTGGCGGCACGAAATGATTGGCGCAGCTTCTTGACGCTGGGGAGGGCGAACCTATGATGGCGCGCCCTTTCCCCGGGCGCTCCACTCTTTCACCCCCCTCCGCCCTCCACACCATGGCCATCCTCGTTGACACTGACACCCGCATCCTCGTCCAAGGCATCACGGGAGATTTCGGCTCCCGCCACGCCAAGGCCTCCCTGGATTATGGCACGAAACTTGTGGCGGGTGTGACCCCCGGCAAGGGCGGACAGAGCTTTGAGCATGGCAGCCACAAGGTGCCTGTCTTTGACACGGTCAGCCAGGCCGCCAAGGAGACTGGTGCAACCGTCAGCGTGATCTTCGTTCCGCCTCCCTTCGCCGCAGACGCCATTCTTGAGGGCGTGGATGCCGGGCTGGACCTGGTGGTCGCCATCACGGAGGGCATCCCCGTCAATGACATGATCAAGGTCAAGGCCGCCATGAAGGGCAGCAAGACCCGCCTGATCGGCCCGAACTGCCCTGGCTTGGTGACTCCGGGTCATGGTGACAAGTCCCACGGCGGCTGCCGCATCGGCATTGCTCCGGGCTACATTCACAAGCGTGGCAACGTCGGTGTCGTCAGCCGTTCGGGAACGCTTACCTATGAAGCCGTCTGGCAGCTCACCACCCGTGGCTATGGCCAGAGCACCTGCGTCGGCATTGGCGGCGACCCGGTGAACGGCACGAATCATCTCGACGTGCTGAAGATGTTCAACGAAGACCCCGAGACCGAGGCGATCATCATGATCGGTGAAATCGGTGGCAACGCCGAGGTCGAGGCAGCCCGCTGGGCCAAGGACAACTGCAAGAAGCCCATCGCCGCCTTCATCGCCGGTGCCACGGCTCCTCCCGGACGCCGCATGGGCCATGCCGGCGCCATCATTGGTGGTGCGGACGACACGGCGGCAGCCAAGAAGCGCATCCTTGCCGAGTGCGGCATTTCGGTGGCGGACAGCCCGGCCGACATGGCCGCAGCCCTGCTCAAGGTCTGGGGCAAGTAAGGCCCGGTGCTTTGGCGAGTTGGACGATGTGACATTTCAGAAAACCTGACGCCCCCTCCATTCATCGCGGAGGGGGCGTTTGTTTTCCGCAGACCGCATGTTGCGGCTGCCGATGCCGGGAAACAGCCGCCTCTGTCAGGGCTCAGGCAGCGGCGGCAGTCCGTGGGTGCGCAGGTCGTTCAAGCTCTTGGGCGTGATGGCCGTGGGGGCCAGGCGGTAGGAGGGCTTGGGAAGGAAGGCTGGGTCTTCAAGCCTGCGCAGGAGGACCTTCCAGCCCATTTCAACCAGCAGCGGCTGGTGGATGCTGGCATCGATGTCTCCTGTGTTGACGAGGGAGAATCCGCCTTCGTCGCCCCGGAAGCCGTCGGTGCCGATGATGAGGATGTTTTCACGCTGGTCGGCCAGGGCCAGGGAGGCGCCAAGGGCCATGGAGTCATTGTGGGCGTAGAGGACGTCAAACTGCTTCTGAAGGCGCAGGGCCTCGGCGGCCCGCTCCCTGCCACCTTCACGCGTCCAGCCGCCGGGGGTGTCATGGACGATGATGATTCCGGGATGCTTGCCCAGTTCCGCCACAAAGGCTTCGTGGCGTTGGGTGCTGCCGGGATCCTTTTCATCGCCGCGAATCTCGACCACCCGGCCGGTGATTTCCGCCTTGCCCTCCTCCTTGCATTTCTGACTGAGGGCGCGGGTGGCGATTTCACCGGCCATCTGCCCAAGCCGGCCCTGGTCAACGGTCACTGAGGAAGAGGCCTTCAGTTCTGCGCCCGCTTTGCCGAGGCCGATCACCATCACTCCGGACTGAACGGCTCTGAGCACGCCGGCCGAGACGGCGTCGGCATCCACGGGGGTGATGAAGATGGCGAGCGGCTTCTCGGCCAGGCTGGAGTCGAGCTGGCCAGACTGACGTGCCGGGTCCCCGGCGGCGTCCAGGGTTTTGAAGTTCAGTCCCGGGCGTGAAAAGACGAGGCGCTGAAGGGTCTGGACCTGGGCGATCTCATAGGGCCGGGTGGCATTGGCGGTGAGCAGGATGATCTGGCCGGGGGACGGGTCCGTTGTTTCGCCGGGCTTTTTGCAGCCGGTGACGAGGGGCAGGGCGGGCAGCAGCAGGGCGGTGAACAAAAAGCGTCGAAAAGGCATGTGTTCCAAAATCAAGACATGAAAGCCGGGCAACGACAAGCCTGCTGTTGCCTGCATGCATCAAAAAGATCCACAGACGATCCACAGATGCCTCAGATGAAGAGGTTTGGGGAATACGTGGAAGCCGGCTTGGCCATGTGGCTTAGGAGCCTGTGGCCCGGGCGATTTTTTCACAGGCCTGGACGTCGAGCTTGCCGGAGGAGAGGATGGGGATCTCGGAGACACGGATCATCTTCTTGGGGATCCAGAGGGGAGGCATGCCACGCTCCAGAAGGCGGTAGCGCAGGTCGAGGATCTCCTGGTGCTCGGGGCCGCCGGGCATGGCGGTCAGCAGCACCAGGGCCTCGCCTTTGTCGGGGTCCGGCACGCCGACGACGGCGATCCTGCGGGCGGTTTCATTTTCAAGGCCCAGGGTCTTAACCAGGGCATCCTCGACGGTTTCATGCGGGACCATTTCTCCACCGATTTTGGAGAAGCGGCTGAGCCTGCCTTCAATGTAAAGGAATCCGTCCATGTCCACACGGCCGATGTCGCCGGTGCGGAACCAGCCCTGGCTGTCCTTGACCTCCTTCGTCCTTTGTTCGTCCCCCAGGTAGCCTTCGAAGATGTTGGCGCCTTTGAACCAGATCATGCCGCTGCTGTGGATGGACTGGGGGGCGTAGGTCTCGGGGTGGGTGACGCGGATGGCCAGGCCTGGCACCATCTGGCCGACACTGCCCTGGCGGTGGCTGGGAAGCCAGACAAAGCCGGCGGACTCCTCGCCGAGGGGCAGGGGGTTGGGTAGGTTCACATTGGAAACCGGGGAGGTTTCCGTCAAGCCATAGCCTTCAAAGACACGCTTGCCGAACTTCACCTCAAAGGCTTCGGCCACGGTGGCGGGAAGTTTTTCCGCCCCCGTCACGCAGAGCTTGATGGAGGCCAGGGCCTCGCGGTTCACTCCCCGCAGATAACCACGCAGGAAGGTGGGTGTGGCGATCATGAGGGAGATGCGGTGCCTTTCGATGAGCTCCCCAAGCTTTTTGGTTTCCAGCGGGCTGGGATAGGTCACGAGGTCGACGCCTGCGATGATCGGGTACCAGAGGGTGACCGTGCAGCCGAAGCTGTGGAAAAGGGGCAGGCTGCCGAGGATGCTGTCACTGCGGGTCAGCCCCAGACGGCTGCCGAACTGGATGACATTGGCTATGAGGTTGCGGTGGCTGAGCACCACGCCCTTGGGGTTGCCAGAACTGCCACTGGTAAAAAGCAGCAGGGCCTCCCCGCTGCCACCGCGGCGGGGCACGCCCAGCAAAAGCGCGAGGATCGTGGCCGGCAGAATCTTTGACAGCACGAGCCAGGCGGCGATGGCTGGCTTCATCCGGGGCAGCAGCCTTTCGATGAGGATGAGCTGCCTGCTGGGCGGCCAGGGGAACTGCTGGGCTTTGCGGACGAAGATGTCGGCCGTGAGGAAGCGGTCGATGTCCGCAGCCTTGATGGCGTATTCGATGGCCGGGCGGCCTGCGGTGAAGTTGATGTTGACGGGTATTTTGCCGGCCAGGAGCACGGCCACATTCGCGATGAGGCCGCCGATGCCTGGAGGCAGTACGATCCCGACGCGTTTCTTGCGGGTCTCCTTGCGAAGATGAGCGGCGAGCGCGACGGCGATGGCCAGGACCTTGTCGTAGCGCATCTCGGCACCGTCCTTGCCGTCGATGACCTTGTTGCGGCCATGCTTTTTCAGCCCCAGCAGCAGGGTGTAGGCGAGGTTCATGCCCAGGGCCGGATGCGAGGAGAAGGCCTGCTCGGCAAGCTGGAGCAGGGATTCCTGATAGGAGGCCAGGCTGGCGGCGGCGGGTTTGAGGACCCTGCCAAAGACCATGACGCCAGCGCTCGGATCATAAGGGCCTTCAACATCCAGGGCGATCTCCATGCTGCGCTGCACATAGAGGGGCAGAACCGGAACGCCGGCCTTGAGCAGGAATTCCAGCTTGGTGCCCGGCACCGTGGTCATGGGCGAGTTGATCACCGCCGCCTGGGCGGGCAGGTAGATGACGATTCGTCCTCCGCTGACTTCACCGCCAACGGCATTGCGAAGCCCGCTGTCGTCGGTGGCGTCAGGAACGATGGCGAGTGCGCGAACGCTTTCCTTTTCCAGATGTAACTTCAGCAAAGGATGCTGGGCGGCCCCCTCTTCGACCAGATAAGTCAGTTCGCGACCTTCCAGCACAACTTCCAGCCGTCGCACGTCATCGTAGCTGAGCTGGCTGGGCAGGATGAGGAAACCCTGCCCTGCAGGAAGGTTTTCCTGGCCGATCAGCTTGAGGTTTTTCAGGGATGCCGGTTTTTCCTTGGACATGGGCATGAAGGGTGATGCGTCGCAGCTTGTGGGATTGAGCGTCCTGTCTGTGGCTCAGGGTGAGGCTGGCCGAAGCCCCGCCGGAGACTGGGTCAGCCGTTCCAGACAAAAGTCACCGGCTTTTCAATGTCGGGATGGACGCTATGATGCACCGGACAGCCAAGGGCGGTGGCCTCCAGGAGCTTCCGGTCAGGATGGTCCGCCGGCAGGGGGATTTCAATGGTCAGCGGCAGGCGCACGATGCGCCGCGGGGAATCCTCGCTCATGTGCTTTTCGACATGCACCTTCATGCCAGGCAGGTCGTAACCCTTTTGATTGGCCTTGATGCCGATGACCGTCGCCATGCAGGAGGCAAGGGCGGTGGCGACGAGATCAGTAGGCGAGAAGGACTCTCCCTTGCCATGGTTGTCGACGGGGGCGTCGGTGATGATCTGGTTTCCAGAAGGGCCATGGGTTGCCTGGCACCGGAGACCGCCTGTGTAATCGATGGAGATGGATACAGCCATTCCCGCTCCTAGCATGGGCTGTTGAATGAAGGAAGCAGCAATTCTCGACTCGTGTTTCCGATGCACCCACCCATTGGGCGTCTCCAAAGGGCTCAGGCGACTCCGCAGGTCTGAGGTGACGGAAAAGGCTGCCAGGAAGGCACCTGGATTCTTTCAGTATGTCCCAATTTGCCTGAGTCTCAGTTGAGGGTCAGGAGCCGGTTTTTGATTCGATCCTGTAAAAGGAGGTCGTTCGCGCCAGCAGATGGAAATAGCCGCCGACGACTCCCAGAAGAAGCAGGAAGGCCACCAGCATCCAGAAACCTGGGATCAGAGGTGGGCTGAGGCGGCGGCGGGACATTTCTGGAGGTTTAAATGGTCGTGGCCAGATGCTCGACGCTGTTTCTGAGCAGCGTCAGGCCGGCTTCCTGACTTTTTTCAGGGTGAAACTGGACGGCCATGAGGTTTTCCCTGGCAATGCCGGCGATGAAAGGCACACCGTAGTCGGTGCGGCAGAGGGCCAGCGATTCATCCGCGACATCGGGGTAGTAGCTGTGCACGAAGTAAAGATGGGAGGGATTGGCCAAGCCTTTCCACCAGGCGGGCTTGTCCTCAGCCCAGTGGACCTTGTTCCAGCCCATGTGGGGAATTTTCAGGCCATGGGAGGCATTGAATTTGCGAACATGGCCGGGAGCGACGGCCAGCCCTTCGACGCCCGGGCATTCCTCGCTGGATTCAAAGAGCAACTGATAGCCAAGACAGATGCCCAGGTAGGGTTTTTCCTCCCTCAACCAGGAACGCAGAGGCTCCCAGAGTCCGGTGGCTTTGAGGATGCGCACGCTGTCCCCGAAGGCACCCTGGCCGGGGAAGACCAGGATGTCGGTGGTTTCGAAATCCTCAGGCCGGGTGACCAAGGTCGCTGCGTGGCCGATGGCGTTAAAGGCGTTCAGGACACTGCGCAGGTTGCCAGCACCATAGTCAAGCACTCCCAGATTCATGGATTAAAGAACCTCCTTGGTGCTGGGGATGCCTGTCACGCGCGGGTCGATGCGCGTGGCCATGTCGAGCGCCCTGGCAAGGCCCTTGAAGATGGCCTCGGCCATGTGATGGGCATCCCTTCCACGGCGGATCTCAACGTGCAATGTTGCCAGGAGGCTGGAGGAAAAGGCGCGCAGGAATTCCTCCACGAGCTGATAGCTGAAGCGGTTGACTCCGCCGATGGCCTCCACGCGATCAGGGGCATGGTAGCTGAGGTAGGCCCGGCCGCTTAGATCCAGGGCCACCTCCGCCAGGGTTTCGTCCATGGGCAGCAGCCAGAAGCCATAGCGGGTGATGCCGGCCTTGCTGCCCAGGGCTTCACGGAAGCACTGTCCAAGCACAATGCCGGTGTCCTCCACCGTGTGGTGGTAGTCCACCTCGATGTCACCCACCACCTTCACCTTGAGGTCAAACAGCCCGTGTTTCGAAAACAGGGTCAGCATGTGGTCGAAAAAGGGAACGCCGGTATTGATCTGGGATGTTCCGGTGCCGTCCACATTCAGTTCGATCTGAATGTCGGTCTCGGCAGTCTTGCGGTGCTGCTTCGCTGTGCGGGTCGTGGGCATGGATCAGCATTAAACAGGAGCAGTACTCACTGGTCAATGTGACGATCAAGGGTTTGGCCAGGAATCAGGCTGGTGGAAAGTCTTCGCGGCGGTGATTGCTGGATGCTTGCCAGACCAGGTTAAGATGATTCACCGGATGTGTTCAGGCCTGGGCCTCATCTCATTGAAACAACACGGGGCGGAGTCCATGCGGTTTTCGCCTTCCATTCTCTTGGCCAGAAACCGTCGCTGTCCTCAAGACGCAGAAGAGACTCGAAGTGAAGGTGTGGCAGGACGGGATCAAGCTTTTCAAGGCATGGTAAAATGAGCAGATGTAAAAAAGTGTGAAAATTATGAAAATTGTTGTTGATCTATTTTTACGATTTGATATAAATACCACAGTTCGAT
>JBIIRD010000142.1:0-6924 GCA_044341745.1 Prosthecobacter sp.
GGCCCGCCCGCACGGGGTTGAGGTCGATGTAGGCCGCCATGGTGTGCAGCGGCTCGCCGCGTCCCTCCACCATGACGCTCTTGAAGCGGTCCATCCAGAGGGTGCCCTTTCGGCCGCGTCGTTTGTTGAACCATCGGCTGAAGCGTTCCTTGACCTCCTTGACGAAGAGCGAGAGATCACAGAAGCGGCGCTTGATGGCCTCGATCTTGGCCAGGGCGACGACTTCCAGGCCGCGCTTGCGCAGGTCATCGAGCTCCTGGCGCAGGAGGGCGACGAAGGTCTTGCTGTAGAGGGTGCGCAGGTGATCGAAGAGGCGGAGCTCGCCCTGGGGGCCGGAGAAGCGTTCGAGCCAGATGTCCTTGCGGGGGACCTCGACGAGGGCGTGGAAGTGGTTGCCCATGATGCAGTAGGTGACGAGTCGGAGGCCGGAGAACTCGGACATTTTCCAGAGGAGCCTGCGGAGGGCCTCCTTTTCGACATCATCGAAGAAGACGTCACCGCCGCAGGTGCGGGACATGACATGGTAGCAGTAGGCCTCGAGGGGCCCCTTGCCGAGGATGCGCCTGCGACCACCAGACCAGGAGCGCGCGGCAGGGTAGGGGGCAGTTTTGGCATTGATGCCGACGAGCTGCTCTTCGAGAGGAAGCGGCTCAGGATCAAGGGTTTGGGAGGGGTTCATGAGCGGAAAAAAGCAGAGGTTTTTGAAAGCTAGCATTGTACTGAATGCCTGGCATCTTTTTTCATTTTTTCATCTGCGACCAAAGCGCCTTCACCCAACACTTCCGCAAACGCATCGGCCTAACGCCGAAGCAGTTTCGCATGCGGCATCAGGGGTGAGTTGGTTCATCGTTGATGGTGGGGATTGCTGCTGAAGCCGCAGCCACCTTGTTCAGGGCGCACTTCGTGTCTCCGCCAGCATTCCCAGCTCCTTCGCACTGAGCGCCCGATGGTGAAGGCTGCCGCACAGGGGACTGTGCGGACCACTTTGGGGGCTCACCGATACTCAAGCTGCGCCGTGGAGGTGCAGTCCGCACTCGCCTTCACACGCAGCCAGTGAGCGGCGTAGCCTTGGGGGAACTGGTGCAGGAGAGGCTTGCCTGGCTCGACGGTGAAGTGTTGGTAGTCGTGCCATTGGCCGTCGGCGTAGAAGTCCACTTCGAGGGTGAACTGCTCCAGCGTCATGCCGAGTCCATGGCTGATCTGCGCCGTGACGGGCAGCGTGGGATTGGCTTTGCCACGCTCGATCTTACCAATGTATTCCCGGCTGACGCCACTCTCACGAGCCAAGCCATACTTCGTGAAGCCTGCGGCCTCCCGGAGTTCCTGAAGCCGACGCGGCAGCCGTTCGCGGATGCGCTCGGCGTAGTCGTGGGCGTCGTGGCGAAAGGATGGCTCGCGCATGGGGATGCAATCATGGGCGATAGCCATCTGGTGCGACCAGTTGCCAAAACCACTCGCGCAACTGCTGCGTGGACGGGCGGTCATCGAGGAACATAGCGGTCGAGTGAAATCGGAGGCCAGATTGCGTCCAGGTAACTTGTGCCTTCATCACGTTCATCACGGGCTGAAACTTGGCTTGCGGGTTATCGGTTTGAAATACGGCTTTGCCTTGGAAACGGGCGGCGCGTTCCAAGGCTCCTGGCATCGTCGAGCCGCTCCAATTCGCTCCATCGTAGTGCTGGCAGGCGTGGAAGCCTTTCCACAGCGCGGCGATGTCATCGTTTCGCAATCCGATGTATCCGCAGGCGATGGCACCACGCGAGAAGCCGGTGAGCACCACATTCTGGCGGTCACCGCCAAATTTGGCACATACCTCCGCGACCATGCGCATGGCGTAGTCTGCGGTGTCGTCGGCGTTACCCCATCCATTCTCGGCGATCTCTCCTGCCGCACGGTCGATGAAAGGCAGCCCCAAACAGATCGCCCCTTTGCCCTTGGTCATCCCGTAGCCGATGACGCACTGGTCCGGCATCCCCGTCGAGTAGCACAGACTCCCAAAGAATATGTTGCCGGGGTATTCGACGATGACCGGATACCTCTTACCGGGCGTCCAGTCTTCGGGAAGGTTCAACACACCGTAGATGCGGCTGTTTTCGTCGCTGGGCAGACGGTAGCGCACGCGCTTGTTAGGTGCAGGCGGAGCGTCTTCGACGTTGGGGACGTCGATGCGTCCAGGTGGACGTTTCCACTCCGACTGGCTTCCGCTCGCCGTCAGACGACTCAGTTCGATGGAGATCGGCTTGGTGATCTTGGGGCTTAGGTGCTCCTTCCCATTCAACAAGACAGGCTCGGCAAGCATGACCTGCACCTGCTTCACATCGCTCGGGTTCAGCTTGGGCGTGCCATCGGGATACATGGCCCGCAGGTTGCATGAAAAGGGACGCGTTTCGTGAGGAGCGAGCGTGGCGACATCCACCACGGCGCTCCAGCCGTGATCCCCGACCAACCAAAACATCACCCCGGCGGGCGCAGCACCGGTATTCGTGATCTCAGCCTGGACCGTGGAGCGCTGTCCTAAATCCCAACCGTTTTTGGGGGCCGGAATGACGGCCCATGCCAGGCGCTCTGCTTGGGTGGCGGAGAGCTTGAGCACGCCGTTGTTCCATTCGGCCTGAAGGTCCCGCAACTCTCCGAGGTCGCGAGTGCTGTGGAGATGCGGTGTGAACAAATCAGCCGTCTCCGCGTAGAGCGATCCCAGCGGCGTGAACAGCAGGGCGACAAGGAGCGTGAGAATGGTTTTCATGCTGTTGATTGGCCAATCTATTTGGATCGTGCGTCTTCCTTCATCAGCGGCACGTCGCTCGGGTGTTTGTTGCCGGAGGTGCGGATTCCCTGAGTATCTTGAGCCATGATCCAAGCGCCTTTGGTGGGCGGCAACGTGGAGCTGAACTGGTTGTCGGTAATGGTCACGCCTTCGCAGCCTTTGATGGCGATGGCGTTTTCACGAGGGTCGGTGATGCGATTGCCTCGGATGAGGATGTTGCCGCCGAGGCCGGACGTGGACAGGCAGGTAATGGGCGTCCATCCGCTGTAGATAAGGGTATTGTTACTCACCACCACATCGCGGGCTCCCACGCCGGAGATGGCTTCCGTGTAGGTGAAGCCGACGTGGATGGGATTGCCCGTGAGGTTCTCAAAATGATTGTCGGCGATCCATCCACGCGTGCCGTTGAACTTCACCCCGTGGGCGCGTCCGCCCACATGGCGGTTGTGGCGATAGACAAAGTCCTCGTTGCTAGGTGCGTAGCGATAGAGCAGCACGCCCTTCCAATCTTGTGCTGGCTCGCGTCCGAGTGCTTTGGCGAGTCCTGTCAGGTCGGCATCAAGACCCAGGCGCATCGCTTTCCGACCCTCGGATGCCGTGCGCACCGCAGCGGTCACGAAGCGCCCGGTGCGTGAGTCCACCAAGACAATGCGATCCGCTGGCCGGATCTCGCTGTTCGTCCACGAGTCGGCCAGGATGATGGAGTCGGGGCCGTCCGCGCGGTCCACCTTCATCCGCAGCGCCTGATGCGCCGGTCCGCCGTCATCGGCGAGGCATTCGTATTCGCAGCCTTCGACCCAGGCGCCGATGCGGCCGTTGTTCACGCCCGAGTGGCCGCCTTGGAAGTCCGCAGGCGAGCGGCGCACGGCTTTCACGGCCAGCAGGCTTTGAGCGGAGTTGTCATTCCCCAAGCACGGGCCGCCCGGATGATCGATAAGCGTGATGTGACTCAGCGTGCATGCCTCCGTCGCATCCATGCGGACAAAGGGAGAGCGGTAGAGAGTCACCACGGCCAGCTCACCCGGCTCGTGATGATCCAAAGCGGCTGCCTTCACGGGCCCGATGTGGAAATGGCCTGCCGCACCTGGCACCGCGCTCGCGGTGGCATCGCGTGCCGAGATAAAGCCCCGACTGAGATGCCGCCCATGATGCTCGGGGTCCACGCGATTGAGAAAACTGCCTCCATTGCCTTCCCCCACGAAAAAACGGGCCACATCCGGGTCGTAGCCCGGCTCTGGCTTCACGAGGAGCCGGGCATTGGCACGATCCACCTCGAGCACACGCACCAAGGTGTGCCCGGGCTGGCTGCTCCTCGCCTCAAAGTTCTGAATCGTGACCCGCTGACAGTTTTGCAGGCTCAGGAGGCAGGAATCGCCAGCCAGCATCAGCTTGGCACCATGCCCGTCGATGATCAGATCGTGTGCATCCTTCAAGATCACCAAGCCCGTGCGGTCACGCACCGTCAGACGGTATTCACCCGGTTCAAAATCCACGCGTGCCGGACCATGCGCCGCCGCCTCTTGCAGCACCTGCGCCACCGTCTCTGCATCGCTGCCCGCACGAATCGTGAAAAGCTTCTCGGGAGAACGCACTTCAAAGGCCACAGCCGCCGACCACTCACCATCACCACGCCGCACACGCCACCAATACTTCGACGGAGGCAGCGCCTTCACCGGCACAAAGCGCGACACCACCTCCAGGCGATCATCACACACCACCTCGGCGAACGCTTCATCCCTGGCGATCTGAATGCGATGCACCTCGTCGATCTTCACATCGGCCTCGCGTTGCCACCGAAAGTGCGGATGCGGCGAATAGACGACGTCACCTGCGATGGGCAATTGCGGCTTGGGCGCATCCAAAGCATAAAGCTCAGACAGCGGGCCTAGGAGCAGGGCGGAAACAAGGAGGAGGGCGTGTTTCATGGATTCTTGAAGGAGTCTTTCTCTTGCACGACAGGTCGGGCTGCGTCTCGATCGGATCCCGTCTGCTTTAGTCTCGTGAGCAGGAAATTGATGTGCCCGTCAAAGCTCCATCCCGGCATTCCGGGGTAAGTGACCGTCACCCTTCCTCCCACCAAATCGAGCTTCTCCTTCAGTTTGATTCCATGCATCGCGCCGTGGACTGAATCGATTTGCGGCTGCCCAGCACCTTGTGGGGCGGCACTGTAGTTCAAGAACAACTCAGGATCATCTTTGCTGGCGTGTTCAATCGGAGAATACTCTTTGATCCACGGAAGGATTCGTTCTCGCTCAGCGAGGCAGGCCGCCATATCACTGATCTCACGCTTGCCCTCCAGCTTGAAGAAGCCAAAAGCATGAGCGCCATACCTGGGGGATTTAAACCAATGCTGCAATTGTTCCGGGTCGAGGCTCGATTGCGCGTTTTGAATGCCGACAAATGACGGGCGGCTTGATTCACGCTCAATCGGATCACCACTTTTCAGATCTGCCAGGTCATCATGCATGGCGAGCCAGAGGCTCGAACAACCACCCGCCGAGCTACCAGTCAGTCCGATGCGTTCTTTATCAATCTTCCATTCGTCGGCTTTGCTGCGGATGAATTGAATGGCACGCGCGGCGTCACTCAGGGGCCACTTCACCGGCGGCTTGATTCCAGATTTGTGAGCTGTGGTCAGCAACCGATATTCGACGGATACAATCGAAACACCACTTGCCAGGACCTTGCGGACGCCTTCGCCATTCCGATTGTTTTTCCCGAACACATCAGTTCTAACGATGCCAGAGGCGCTCCCTCCAGACCAGCCTCCCCCATGGATGTAAACAATGACGGGCGTGATCGCCGTCGAACTGGCCTGATAAAAGTCCACGAACTGATTCGGCTCGCTCCCGTAGGAAACCCCTGAAAATGTCGGAGCAACGACGGGGGAGGGGGACTGCGCAGTAGACAAAATCTGCCAACCAAACGCCATAGCCACAGAGAGTGTCATCCAATGACGGTGCTGAGCTTTGCAGCAGTAGTTGACGGTTCCAACGGACTTCATAGTGCGGCCTCCGGAGCGGGTTCATGAGACAACTTGCCGCCAGATTCTTTTGTCGGAGCAGGCTGTGCATCGGACGCTTCTAAGGCAAAGTTATCAAAACTAGCTTGGTTCCAATCTGTTCCGAGCCCCGCCACGCCTGATGGGAAACGCGAATCGGAGACCGTCGCCAGGACCTTCTCACCAAGGCGGGCTTCGATTTGATTACCTTGGGCAGACAATGTCACCCGGTGCCACTGCGCTCCGGAAAGCGTAATGCTACCAGAAGCTAAAATCTCGTGCCGCGCGGTCAGACACCAGTTCCCCGCCTCATCAAATTCGAGCCGATACCCATTGGTGGGCTCCTCCCCCATGCCATCCAGCTTGTTCAGTCTTAACCAGAACTTTACTTTGCCCTTCTCCGCCAAATGGAAGTCGCATGAGAGGCGACAATCCTGTGAGTCAATGTCACCGATCACAGTCTGGGGAAACTTACACTTTCTCCAGACGATGCCCTGCCGTGGAATGGTCTGAGTCAGGCAGTTTCCCTGACCGTCTTCGCGGGGGCGGACCTCGAACGTTCCGTGCTGATCGATAAAGAAGCGTGGAGCAGAGCCAACACGACGGCCATCGAAGTCGTTCCCATATCGCTTCGGAAAAGGCATCTCCTCAGGAATTGGCTTTCCGGGCCTGCCCTTGCTCTGACCACGCGTGGTCGTCAGCGAGTAAATCGAACCAGGCAGCACTTTGATGACGAAGTTTTTGCCAGAAGTATCAATATCGTCCAGGCGGAGAAATGCGTCCTGTTTTAAAGTGGTGCGCCATGCAGACAAGGGCTTGTCAAGCCACGGCCCCGTGAGACGAAAGTTCAGGTTTACAGGTTCGCGCATGTCTGCGGTTTCGATAATGATGGAGTAATCACCCGTGGAAGGGTCCTTCAGCGTGGTGACTGAACCAGCCTCGCGATGCGCTTTTCCTTCCCTGATTATGGCGCAGCCTGTGTTGACGTAGTGCCAGCCAATTTTGGCAAACTGATTGAAGTGGGCCATCACCTGCTCAGTTGAAACCATTTCATGAAGCGCGGATTTCTAGAGATGGATGGCGTAGGTCAGCACTCGCAGGCCCGCTTCCTTGTCCTGATTGGCAGCCTTGCGGGCGCTGAGCGTGGAGCCCGTGACCC
>JBIIRD010000084.1:0-19948 GCA_044341745.1 Prosthecobacter sp.
GCCAGCTTCCGCCAGCTCACCAGCTGGTTGGCGGCGTTGTAGTCATACTGCCAGAAGCCGGGCTCCGAGCCGCCCTGCACCGTCTTGCTGGCACGATTGTTGGCCGCATCATAGACATACGCCGTCACCGTCGTGCCCAGCTCCGGGTCGGTCACCGTTTCCGTTTCCAGGCGAGGCAAGACCTGGCTGCCTGAAACCGGCTGGACCATGCCCCCCATGCCCCATGCCAGCAAGATCACCTGGAACCAGCAGGCCAGCTGGCGGAGAGTCAGGCGCGAGGGTGACGAAGACATTCAGAAAACGGTGTGACGAGTGTGCAAGGAAGCCGAGCAGGAGGCAAGCATGGGAGCTGAAAAGCGCCTACAGTGAGCAACGAATTCACTCGTCGCTGGATTGCCAAACCCCTGCGAAGTTCGCGCGGTGTTACCATTCGGCTGCTTTCACCCCACTCCGTCAGCCGAAAGGCAACACAACATCCGCAATCAAACCCAACACCCAAACCAAGCCGCAAGACACCGCCAGGCTCTCAAGGAAAATGGCTCAATTTCCGGGGGCAGATCAGCATCACCTGGATCAAGGGCAAACGTCTTTTATCTCTTATGTGCCGCCAGCCGTGCCTTCCTTGGCAAGGCTCTCAGCATGCTCTTTGTTCATGCGTAGTCCCTGGGGTGAGGGTGAAGGCGTCGCCTCCGTGGCGGCATGGGCGGCCAGCGCCATCGTGGCAGGCTTGGCAGTGAGACGTGAATGATCGCGGCAGTCCGGCGGGTGGCTGACTTCAATCGGCCTTAAAGAAGCTTTTCGCCGCGGGTGTATTTCGCCACGGCGTCCGGGTCGAGTTCCAGGCCGAGGCCGGGTTTCGTGGGGATGGCGAGCATGCCGTCGGCATCGAGCTGCCAGCCGCCGACGGTGATCTCGTCGATGAAGGGCGAGCCGGTGAGGTATTCGACCAGGTCCGTGCCGGGGAAGGCGGAGGCGAGGTGCAGGTCCGCGGCGAGACCTACGGCGGTGTTCCAGCCGTGGGGGATGAACTGAACGCCATGTTCCTGGGCCATCCAGGCGATGCGTCGCTCCTCGCTGATGCCGCCGACCTTGGTGACGTCGGGCTGGATGATGTCGAAGGCGCGGGCTTCGAGGAAGGGCTGGAAGGCCTGGCGGCGTGTGAGCACCTCGCCGCCGCTGATGGGCACGGGCGAGTGCTCGCGCAGTTTGGCGAAGTCCTCGACGGCATCAGGCACCAGGGCCTCCTCAAACCAGTGCACGTTGTAATCCGCGAGCATCCTGGCGGTGTTGAGCGCCCACTTGTAGCCGTTGGTCCAGTGGGCGTCGCTGCCGCCGGCATCCACCATGAGCCTGTTCTCCGGGCCCACCGCCTCGCGCGCGGCCCGGACGATGGCCTCGTCGGTCTGAGCATTGCGGCGGCCAAAGGGGCCCCAACCTATTTTGAAGGCACGGAAGCCCTGGGATTTCACGGCGAGCAGGTGATCCTTCATCTTCTCCGGTTCATCCATGAGCAGCGAGGCGTAGGGCTGGACGCGCTCGCGGTGACGACCGCCGAGCAGGCGTCCCACCGGCTGGCCGGTGGCCTTGCCAAGAATGTCCCACAGGGCGATGTCGATGCCGCTGATCGCATGAGTGATCGAACCGCCGCGTCCGAGCCAGAACATGTTCTGGTGGAGCTTTTCGCTGACGCGTTCCGGTTCGAGCGCGTTTTCGCCCCGGTAAAGAGGTTCGAGAACGGCCAGCGCGGCCTTCACCAGGGCGTCGTTGGTGAACACGCTGCCGAGGCCGACAAGGCCTTCATCGGTGTGGACCGTGACGAGGGTGTGGACGCAGTCTTCGGGCCGGAGTTCATTGCTCCAGCCGCCTTCGGGGGTGGCGCCGCGCAGTCCTGCGCAGTGGATTTCGGTGATTTTCATGGGTGTCGTTGGAAAAGCTTTGCCGCGGGTTTGAATTCAACCAGCGCATCGAGGGGAAAGAGGGGGCGCTGGCAGCGGGTGTGGCCGAGGTAGGGAAGGTTGGCGCTTGAGGAGCCGGGCGCGTCCACATTCACCATGCGGGTGCACCAGTCGGCGTACATGTGCGGCTGGCAGTGCGGGGACTTGATGACCACGGCGTCGAAGTGCGCGGGATTGCGGCCGTGGGCGAGGAAGAAGGATCGGTCGTAGAGGTTCACGGCCCGGCTGCTGACCACGAGGGTGAAGCCGCCGCTCTCCAGCACCGCCGTGGGGCCGGCGTACCATTCTTCGCCAAAGGATTCGCTCTGAAAGCGGCCGTCGGCGATCAGACGAACCCTGGCGGTGATTTCGAGGGGCGTGAAACGCGCCGGATCCAGCGTGCCGCCAACGGTGGTGGTGAGGGTGGCGCCGACGCCTTCGGCAAAGGCCTTCTGCACGGCGGGGGCGTCCACGAGGGGCAGCAGCACGCGGGCGCTGCAGCCGGTCTCGACCAGCTTGCGCAGAATGGCGTTGCTGTCGCCGGAGGCCCCTGAGCTGGTGGCGTCCGCCGCATCGACCAGGCCTAACGTTCCGTGGGTGTGCGCCTTCACGATGGCCGCCATCTCGTCGAGGCTTTGCAGCGGCACGCGCATTTTTTCGTGATGCTCCCAGAAGAGCCCGGCGATGCGCAGGGCCTCGCGTTCGGCCAGGGCGGGATCGTGGTCAGTGGCCACGAAGGCCCATGAGGCCAGGGCGGGCACGTCGGTGAACGGATTGCCCCACATCATGGCGGCGGAGAGTCCGCGCGGGCCTTGCTCGACCTGTTTGGCGGCGTCCACGGCGTGACGGATGGAACCGGTGGCCGTGATGAGTTCGTCGCCGCGCACCAGGGCGGGCACGGTGACCTTGGCGGTGACCGGCTTCACCTCGCCGCGCAGGATCCTCAGCAGCAGCCTGGCGGCGCGCTGGCCGGTCTCGAAGAAATCCACATGGGGATAGGTGTGGTAGGCGACAACGGCGTCGCACTGTTCCAGCATACGGTCGGTGAGGATACCGTGCAGGTCGAGCGAAGCGACCACCGGGATGGATTCACCGACGATTTTTCGCAGCTCGGTGAGCAGCCAGCCTTCGGGGTCGAGTTCTGACTCGCTGGCCATGGCGCCATGCAGGCAGAAATAGACGGCATCCACGGCGGGAGCGCTGCGCACGGCCTCCAGAAGTTCGCCGGAGATGCGTTCCCAGGCCTGCCGGCACAAGGTGCCGCCCGAGGTGATGAAGAAGGCGCTGTAGGCGGGGACGACCTCCACGTCGGGCTGTTCATCCAGCACGCTCAGGGCGCCGCCGACCTCGTTGCGGATGCTGCGATGGTAGTCGAGGATCTCGCGGCCACGCCTGACGGCAAAGTCGTCATAACCGCTCAGGTGCGGATTGAAGGTGGAGACCTCCTGCTTGCATTCGACGATGAGGATTCTGGGCATGGACTGGCGGACGGATGATTACGCGGCCATGCAGCGGCGGCTTCCAGACAATGCGGTGGGATTCACGAGGGCGGCGTTTCTGGACTTCGTGGGGTGTTGGATACAGGATTCACAGGATTTTCAGGATTCACAGGATGGGGAAAACGGTGCTCAGCGGGTGTCTGAAGAACAAATCCACCACACCAGGGAAACGGGCGGGTTTTGTCAGGAAGCCGGAGGCTTTCAGCTGGATCGAGCCGGAGGATCGAGAGAGACAAGCCGGTGGTGAAGCGAGCCGTGGCGAGCGAGAACCACCGGATCAACGAGGCCTAACCATCATCAGATCCATCTCGCGTCCTGCCAGGACGCGGTGAAGATGGGACGTGGGTGTGGGGACGTGACCCTGGGGTTTTCACTCGCTTTGCTCGTTTGACCCCCGGCTCATTTCTCTCGAGCCTTCGGCTCGAGGGGGCGGTCAGGATGCATGTCTTTGGCATGCGATGTCCATGTGGGGGGATCGCTTCTGCATTCTGGCTCAATCGACCGCCGCTGGGGCTCAGGCGTAGAGCGAGTCGTAGGCGCGGCAGATTTGGTTCAGCCAGTCCTCCTGGGGCATGGACCAGTGGCGGTTGGAGAAGATCTCCACCTCGCGGCAGCCGCTGAAGCCGGTTTGATCGACCCAGTCGGAGATCTGGCGGATGTGGATGCAGCCCTCGCCCATGAGGCCTCGGTCGTTGAGGAGATCGGTGGTGGGCGTCTTCCAGTCGCAGATGTGAAAGGCGAAGAGGCGCTGGAGCTCGGCGCTGAGACGGATCTGCTGCTCGAGCTCAGGATCCCACCAGACATGATAAACGTCGGCGGCGATGCCGACCAGAGGATGGGAGCCGAGCCTGTCACAGATTTCGTTCGCCTGGCGCATCGTGTTCACCGCGCTGCGGTCGTCGGCATACATCGGGTGGAGGGGCTCGATGCCGAGCTTCACGCCCGCAGCCTCGGCGTCGGGCAGGACGGCGGCGATGCCGTCGGCGATCTGCTTCCGGGACTCCTCGAGGGGCTGGCCCGGGACGGCGCCGCAGACCAGGACGATGAGCGGGGCGCCGAGCTCCCGGGCCTGTTCAATGCAGCGCCGGTTGTCGTCGATGGCCGCCTGGCGGGCGGCGGCGGTGGTGCCGGGGAAGAAGCCGCCGCGGCAGAGGCTGACGATTTCGAGCCCGGCCTCGCGGGCCTGCCGGCCGACCTGGGCGGGGTCGCGGTGGTCGAGGTTGTAGCGCCAGAAGGTGATGCCGCCCGCCCCGGCGCCGGCATAACGTTGAATGCAATCTTCGGTGCTCCAGGGCTTCGTGGTGATGGTGTGGATGCAGAGGCGGGGGCGGCGGGGCATGGGAGGAGGTTGGGCGGGGAAGGGCGGGTTTCCAGCGACTTCCACTTTGTCTTGGCAGAACGGCGGGTTTTGAGTCAAAGGAGGGGGCGTTCCTTCCGACCCCCACCCATGTCCAGCTCACCCATTCTCCCCCCCTCGACCCTTGGCATCCTTGGCGGCGGCCAGCTTGGCCGGATGCTGGCGCTGGAGGCGCGTCGCAGCGGCTACAGGGTGGCGATTTACACGGATGAACGGCCCGGCTGTCCGGCGGGGCAGTGGGCGGATGCCGAATTCAACGCGGCGTATGATGACCGCCATGCGCTGGAGCGCTTTCTGCAACGGGTGGACGTGGTGACGGTGGAGTTTGAGAACATCCCGGACGCCTGTCTGGAGATCGTGGAGGCGGTGAAGCCGCTGAGGCCGGGTCGCCGGGCCATCCACACCACGCAGCATCGGGAGCGCGAGAAGCTGTTTCTGAGGGAGCAGGGCATTGCCTGCGCCGAGTTTCGCATCGTGGAAAACCTGGCGCAGCTGGAGCAGGCCGTGCAGGAGCTGGGAAGACCGTGTGTCATCAAGACCGCTGCTTTTGGTTATGACGGCAAGGGCCAGCACAAGGTGAACGCGGACACGGACCTGGTCGGGGCGTGGAAGGGTTTTGAGGGGCATCATGCCGTGGTCGAGCAGTGGGTGCCGTTTGTGTGCGAGGTCTCGGTTGTCGGTGCCCGCGGCGTGGACGGCCGGATGGCCGTGCATGGCGTGGTGGAAAATCAGCATGCCCATCACATCCTGGACCTCACGATCGCGCCGGCGCGCGTGGGGCCGGAAATCGTGGAGCAGGCGCTCGAACTGTGGGAGGCCGTGGCCCAGGGGCTGGATTATGTGGGAACGATGGCGGTGGAGATGTTTGTCACCGCCGAGGGTCGCGTGCTGGTCAACGAGATCGCCCCGCGACCCCACAACAGCGGGCATTACACGATTGACGGCTGCATCACGAACCAGTTCCAGCAGCAGATGCGTGCCATCTGCGGCCTGAGCCTGGGGGATCCGGGGCAGCACACGCCGTCCGTGATGATCAATCTGCTGGGCGACGTGTGGCCTTCGGAAAAGGTGCATCCGGACTGGAACGCCGTCCTGGGGCATCCGCGTGCCAAGCTGCATCTTTACGGCAAGGCCGAGGCGCGGGCGCGGCGCAAGATGGGACACATCAACGTCCTTGGCGAAACTCTGGAGGAGGCGCTGGAAAGCGCGGCCGGGATCAAGCAGGCCCTCGGCATTCCCGTCTGAGGAGGATGACGTCCGCGCGCGGGACCCATGGAATCAACCTTTGTTCGGCGTGCCCCGGCTGCGGAGGAGCAGCAGACCGACGGCACCGAGCAGCAGGGCGGAGGAGGTGAGCAGGATGGTGCTCTGAGGGATGCCCTCGTGGGATGAGGCGGGCTGGGCCGATGCCATGGATGGCGAGGGTTTGGACACGACGGTTTCCGGAACCTTCAACGGCGTTGGAGCCGGTGGTTCGGCTGCCTTGGTGGCGGCGTTCCTGTTTTCGCCGGCTTCCTTGAGGACCTTCTCCCAGTCCACGTTGAGCAGCAGGTCCCAGCCGGGGTTTTCATTCTTCACCCGGCAGGAACAGCGGCCGACCAGGAACATGGAGGACTCCTCCAGGGTGGCGTCATCGAGCTGCTGGAGCGGCCACGCGCCCAGGACACGGCCGCGGCCGAACACGGGGGCGGCGAAGGCCTGACCCCGGGAGATCCTGCCTTCGGGACCGGCGAGCATGGAGACAAGAATTTGTTCGGCAGGGTCCCTGGCGTCGATGCGCAGCGTGGTGAATTTCAACATCAGGGCCGGGCCCGGACCGAGCTGGCTGTCCGGGTCATTGGGATCCTGGATGGGCAGGCTGGCGACGTTTTCGAGGAACTTGAGGCGCTTTTCGATCCTGCCGGCCTCGGCTTCCATCTCCGGGCTGCCATCGCCGACAATGACCCAGATGACAGAGTCGCCCGCGAGGATGTGTTGAAGGATCTTCTGGCGGCCGGGTGAGTCGAGCAGAGCGTCGAGGGAAGCCTTGTCGAGGCTGCCGGACCAGAGGTTCTGCTGCCGGGTCTTGGAGTCGAGCAGGGTGGCCTGGGTGACGCCTGGCTCCCGGGCGGTGGTGATGTCGAGGTTGGCCCTGCCGTTGGCGCGCAGGGGGCGGAGAAGATTGGAGACAGGATCATCCGGCGAGGCTCCTGCGGGAACGATGAGCTGGAAGCGGTCCGTTTCCCAGCGATCCAGGGCGTAGCGGAAGACCGGAATGGTGCAGGCGCAGGTCTGGGCCTGGATCAGGGCGGCGGTGAAGAGGATGAGCAGACCGGAGCGGAGCATGAGAGGCGGGGCACGCTTGAACGACCGGGAGGCGGCTGAAGTTGCTCGCAAACTTTCAGGGATGGGTGCGGGTGCAGAAAAGCGGGCGCGTGCCAATTCCGTGAGGTCCTGGATACAGGATTCACAGGATTGGCAGGATTCACAGGACGGGATCAGATCCTGGGGAGCCTGAGAAGGCGGGCTAGGAAGCCAGGAAGCTCTGAGCGGATCCTTATTTGACCTCGGCGCGCTTTTCAGGCGGCAGCCACTGGAACTCGCTGGTGGAGCCGGCCTTCTTGGAGGAGCCGCCCATGAAGATGTCGCCGGTGTCCTTCAGGGTGACGAAGATGATGAAGCCGAAGAGCAGGAGCACGCAGGCCGTCTGCACGACCTCGAGGAAACGGCCCTGGAGGGGGCGGCGGCGGATGGCCTCGCCGATGGCCAGGGTGATGTGGCCGCCGTCGAGGACCGGGAAGGGCAGCAGGTTCATGAGGGCCAGGTTGACGTTGAGCACCACGCTGAACCAGAGCACCTGCAGGAGGGCGGCGGGATCCTGGAGCAGGTTGTAATAGACGCGTCCGATGCCGACGGGGCCGCTCATGTGGGCGGGGCTGATGTCGGAGTTTGAATAGACCAGCTTCTGCACCATGCTGACGAGGGACTTGGCGGCGCCGGAGACCTGTTCCCACACTCCTGGGTAGGCCAGCCTGCGGGCGCCGGTGGCGTGCCAGACGATGCCGACCATCGGGTCCTTCCAGTCGGCGGGGTGCTTGTCCGGCACACGTGGGGTGAGGGTGGCGAGGACTTCCCTGCCATCACGGCGCACGGTGAGCTGCACGGGCTGGCCGTTGCGTGTCTTGATGTAGTCGGAAAGCTGGACCCGGTGGGTGATGGGGGTGTTGTCGGCCTTGAGCAGCTCGTCACCGGCCTTAAGTCCGGCTTCCTCGGCCGGGCTGTGGGGCTGCAGGGCTCCCACCATCGGGGTCTCCTTGCCCGTGATGCCCACCTCGCGCAGCGGCGGGCGTTTGAAGACGGCGTCAAGGGCGCTGCCCAGCCAGGACTTCGGCTTTTCTTCGGCGACTTCCGCCCACTCGGCGGCGACCTGGATGGCCGGCAGGGCCTGGCCGTTGCGCTCCACCTCGAAGCGGATGGTCCTGCCCTCGCTGGCGATGACGTTCCAGCGGACGGTGTCGGTGGTCATGCCTTCAAAGCGATGAATGTCCGCGCCGTCGATGCGCAGGATTTTGTCACCCGCCTGGAGGCCGGCCTTGGCGGCGGGGCTGTCCTTGGCGACATAACCAATGGTGGTGGTGACGAAGGCCTCCGTCTGCGGCTTGCCGAGCCAGCTGACCAGGACCGCGAAGGCGCAGGCGAGCAGGAAGCTGAAGAGGGGGCCGGCGAAGGCGACGATGATCTTGTCCGTGGGGGAGATGGGGGGCAGGGGATCCTTGCTGGTGCTCTCGCCTTCGATGGCGTCCATGGGGGCCATCTGGGGGAGCTTCACAAAGCCGCCCGCCGGGATGCTGCCGAGGCCGTATTCGACGCCGTTGATGGTTTTTTTCCAGAGGGGCTTGCCGAACCAGATGTAGAACGCCTCAACCCTGAGGCCGCGCCAGCGGGCGGCGAGGAAGTGACCCCATTCGTGGACGAGGATCATCAGGTTGAAGACAAGCAGGACTTCGATGATCAGGATGACGATTCGAAGGACTTCGCCGACGGGGCCGAGGGAGGAAAGCCAGGACATGAGGGGTGGTGAAAAAGAAGAGGCGGGAGTGACAATACGCCCGCAAGGGCCGCAAAGCTAACACCCGCACCCGAGTCGGCAACGTGGATGTGCGGGCTGACAATTTTCTCACTCCCCGGGGGTCAGTAGCCGGACCGCCTCTGCCGCCAGGGCAAAACCGAAGGTGCCGGTGACGAAAGTGGCTGCGCCGAAGCCCGCCGAACAGTCCAGGCGCAGGCCGACCTCCGTGCTGTCCGCCCGGGAGGACCCGCAGGTTCCGTCCGGCTGGGGGTACACGGCTTTTTCCGTGGAGAAAACGCAGGGGACGCCCCAGCAGACGGCGCGTCCATCGGGGCTTTTGGGGAAGCCATGATCCTCGCGCAGGCGGCGCCTGACCTGCTGGATCAGGGGGTCGGAGCCCGCCTGGCCGAGGTCGGCCGTCTTCACCTGGGTGGGGTCGCGCCTGCCTCCGGCGCTGCCGGAAACGACGACGGGCACGCCGAGAGACCTGGCCTTGGCAATGATCAGGGCCTTCACCGAGGTGTCGTCCACCGCATCGACGATCAGGTCAAAACCACCCGTAAGAAGACGGTCGGCGCTGCTTGTCAGGAAAAACTCCACGACCGGTGTCACGGCGCATTCCGGCGCGATCTGGCGGACGCGTTCGGCCAGCACCTCGACCTTGGGGCGGCCGAGGGTGGGGGTGAGGGCGGGGAGCTGGCGGTTGGTGTTGGTGATGCAGACATCGTCCATGTCGATGAGGGTCAGGCTGCCGATGCCGCTGCGGGCCAGGGCTTCGACCGTCCAGGAACCGACCCCGCCGACCCCGATCACGGCCACGTGGGCGCCGTGCAGGCGGGGCAGGGCGGCGGTGCCGTAAAGGCGGGCGATGCCGCCGAAACGCTGGAGATAATCCTCGGTCATGGCGGTGCTGATAGCAGGCCTTCCGGCAGGCGGCAAAGATTGCATGATTTTTCCCCAAGGGCAGTACTTGTCCTCCCCCGTTTGCACGCTAAACGCAAATAGTCGTCCGTTCCGGCACGACACCCGCTCACTTTCCATTTCCAAAATACAACCCCCAAAACGCCCACCCACCATGTCCGTCGTCTCCAAAGGTCTTGAAGGAATCGTTGCTGCTGAAACCCGTCTTGGTGAGGTGCGTGGAGCGGAAGGAGTGCTGTTTTACTGTGGCTACGACATCAATGAACTGGCCGGAAAGGCGACCTATGAGGAAGTCGTGCACCTGCTTTTCTACAACCGCCTGCCCAACCGCGCCGAGCTGGAGAAGCTGACCACGGCCCTGCGTGCCGAGCGTGAGCTGCCCCAGGGCGTGATCGACTTCCTCAGGAGCGCGCCGAAGTCGGCACGTCCGATCGACATCATGCGCACGGCCGTTTCGATGCTGGGCTGCTACGACCTCAACCGTCATGATATCGACGTGGGTGAAAACCTCGCCAACGCCATCCGCCTGGTGTCGCAGATCGGCGTCATCGCAGCCTACTTCCATCGCTCCCGCCAGGGCCTGGACCTGCCGCCGGTGCGCAAGGACCTCAGCGAGGCCGCGCACTTCCTCTACCTGATCAACGGCGAGGTGCCCAGCGCCGAGGCTGAGAAGACCCTGGACGTGGCCTATGTGCTGCACGCCGAGCACGGCTTCAACGCCTCCACCTTCACCGCCCGCGTCGTGGCCTCGACCCTGAGCGACATGTTCTCCGCGATCAGCGCCGCCATCGGAGCGCTCAAGGGCCCGCTTCACGGCGGTGCCAACGAGGGCGTGATCCACATGCTGCAGGAAATCGGCAGCCTGGACAAGGTGGACGGCTGGGTCGAGGACGCCCTGGCGCAGAAGAAGAAGATCATGGGCATCGGTCACCGCGTTTACAAGGTGCTCGACCCCCGCGCCCCGCACCTTCGCGAGATGGCGATCCAGCTCACCAGCCAGCTGGGCGAAACCAAGTGGATCGACATGTCGGAGCGCATCGCCCAGATCATGCGCGAGCGGAAGAGCCTGAACGCCAACGTCGATTTCTACAGCGCCACGGTTTACTACAGCCTCGGCATCCCGACTGACCTGTTCACGCCGATCTTCGCCATCGCCCGCATGAGCGGCTGGACCGCCCACGTGCTCGAGCAGTGGAGCGAGAACCGCCTGTTCCGTCCTCTGAGCGAATACGTTGGCAAGCCTTACGGCCAGAAGTTCGTGCCGATCGACGAACGCTGATCGACTCCGGCGCAATCCCAGCCACCCGTGCGCCTCGACGTCATCACGCTTTTTCCTGAGCTCGTCACGGTGCCCATGGGCACCAGCATCATGCGACGCGCCCAGGACAAGGGCGCGATTGAGCTGGGCGTGCATGACCTGCGCCAGTTCGGGCTGGGGAAGCACCGCCAGGTGGACGACACGCCCTGTGGCGGAGGACCGGGCATGGTGCTGCGGCCCGAGCCCCTGTTTGCCGCCCTGGAGCAGGTGCACACCCCGAAAAGCCGGGTCATCCTGACCTCGCCTGCCGGGCGTCGCTTTGACCAGGCCGCGGCGCAGCGGCTGAGCGCGGAAAAGCATCTCATCTTCATCTCCGGCCATTATGAGGGAGTGGACCAGCGGGTGATCGACCACTGGGTGGATGAGGAGATCAGCCTGGGGGATTATGTGCTGACCAACGGCGCCATCGCCGCCGTGGTGATGATGGACGCCATCGTCAGGCTTCTGCCGGGCGTGCTCGGGGATGAACTGAGCGCCGTGGAGGAGTCCTTCGGGCCCACCGGCCTGCTGGAGGCCCCGCAGTACACCAAGCCGGCGGAGTTTCAGGGCATGGCTGTGCCGGAGATCTTGTTAGGCGGCAACCATGCCAGGATTGCCGAATGGCGCGCCCGTCAGTCCCTCGAGCGCACGCGCAGGATGCGGCCGGATCTGCTGGGGCCAGCCTGACGCCGGTCGAGATGCCGAAGGGCTGAATTCGTCCAACACCTCGGCGTTCCGTTCATTGGACTGTGGATGGGGGCTTTGAGTTGGCACCCTCACCGCCGGTCGATGAATGACTTTGGAAATGGTAACAGCGAATGAGCCCCCTGGCCCCTGTCTCCTCGTCCACGATTTAACTTCGCCGTGTTTTGGTGCGACGCGAGAAGCCAGTGCCAGTTCTGCGCAGATGCCTTGCCCTGTCGCCGCCTTCTCGCGCCCTTCCAGGACGCCGCCGAGCCAGTGATCGTTCCGTCTCATGGATCCGGTGGTTCTCGCTCGCCGAGCCTCGCTTCACCACCGGCTTGATTTCTTTCGAGCCTCCGGCTCGATGAGAACGGCATTCTGACAGCCTGTCCGCCTACTGGCTGAAGCCACTGGCTCGATGCGATGAAACGGGAGTCATGAGTTTTTACCACAAGCCAGCCTCTTGCGAGACTTCAATTCGATCCGGAGAAACAGCCTCTTGATCAAACACCTCGCCCACCCGTTGTACGGATGAGCGAGGTGCTTTGAAGTTCTGCTGAGATGGACCGACCGAAGCTTCAGCCCATTGCCGGGGCGAAGTCGCCTTTGCGTTTCTTCCGCGAGGCAGGTTCACCGACCTTTTCGACATCGGCGGCGATGACCTTGTACTCGGGGCAGAGGGTGTCGCTGTCGCAGCCGCCGCCGGTGACGTTGTTCACCATGTGCTCGGGGAAGTGGAAGGTGGTGTAGAGCACGCCGGGCTTCACCTCATCGGTCACGCGGGCCTCGAGCTCGACCTCGCCGCGGGCGCTGAAGAGGCGGACATGGTCGCCGGTGGCGATGTCCTTTTTCGCGGCGTCGGCGGGGTTGATGGCGAGCACGTCCTGGGTGACGATCTCGCTGTTGCCGGTGCGACGGGTCATGGTGCCGCAGTTGTAATGCTCCAGCACACGGCCGGTGGTGAGAATGAAGGGGAACTCCCGGCCGTGGGTGACCAGTTCGGTGGACTCCTGCCAGTCGAAGAAATGGAAGTGACCCTTGCCGCGCTTGAACTCGGTCTGGTGCAGGATCTGCGTGTCGACACCGCCGTCGGCGATGGGCCACTGCTTGCCGTTTTCGCCAAGGTTCTCCCAGGTGGCACCCTTGAAGAAGGGGACGATGCGGGCGATCTCCGCCAGCACGCCATCCGGCGTGTAGTCGGCCTGCGGGAAGCCGAAGCGCTGGATGATCTCGCACATGATCTGGCCGTCGGGCTTGGTGCCTTCCAGAGGCTTCACGGTGGCGTTCACGCGCTGCACGCGGCGTTCGGCGTTGGTGAAGGTGCCGCTCTTTTCCAGGAAGCTGGCGGCGGGCAGGATGACATGGGCGTATTTCGCCGTCTCGGTCATGAAGATCTCCTGAACGACGAGGAACTCGAGGCTTTCCATGGCATGCCGGACGTGGTTGGCGTCGGGGTCGGTCTGCACCACGTCCTCGCCCATGAGCCAGAGCGCCTTGAGCCTGCCGTCAACGGCGGCGTCAAACATCTGCGGGATCTTCCAGCCGGGTTCGCTGGGCGTCTTCACGCCGTAGAAGTCCTCGTACAGCTTCAGCACCTGCGGGTCGTTCATCTCGAAGTAACCGGCGCCCTGGTGGGGCTGGCAGCCCATGTCGGCGGCGCCCTGGACGTTGTTCTGGCCGCGCAGCGGGTTCACGCCCACGCCGGGCCGGCCGATGTTGCCGGTCATCATGGCGAGGTTGGAGATGAGCATGACGGTCTTCGCGCCCTGCTCGTGCTCGGTGACCCCGAGGCCGTGGAAGCTCATGGCGGCCTCCGAGGAGGCGTACTCGACGGCGGCGGCGCGAACCAATTCCTTGTCCACGCCGGTGATCCTCTCGAGCTCGTCCAGGTCGAGCGCCTTCAGGCCGGCCTCGAACTGCTCCCAGTTTTCGCAGCGGCTGCGGATGAAGTCGGTCTTCACCAGGCCGGCGTCGAGGATGCAGCGGGCGAACATGTTGAGCAGCGCCACGTTGGTGCCGGGGCGGAGCTGGAGGTGGTATTTCGCATAGGGCACCAGCTCGATCTTGCGCGGGTCGATGACGATGAGCGGGGTGCCCTTCATGACCTGCTGCTTCAGGCGTGCGCCGGTGACCGGGTGGCCCTCGGTCGGGTTGGCGCCGATGACGAGGATGCACTTGGTGAACTCGATGTCCTCGAAGCTGTTGGTGGCGGCGCCGGTGCCGAAGCTCTTCTGCATGCCCCAGGCGGTCGGGGAGTGGCAGACGCGGGCGCAGCAGTCGATGTTGTTCGTGCCGATCACCTGCCGGATGAACTTCTGCATGAGGTAGTTTTCCTCATTGGTGCAGCGCGCCGAGGAGATGCCGGCGACGGCGTTGCCGCCGTGCTCCGCCTTGATTCGGCTGAGCTGGGTGAAGATGTGGTCATAGGCCTCGTCCCAGGTGGATTCCTTGAAGCTGCCGTCGGCCTGGCGGATGAGCGGCTTGCGCAGGCGGTCCTTGTGATTGTAGAACTTGAAGGCAAAGCGGCCCTTGAGGCAGGTGTGGGCGTGGTTGACCTCGGCATCGACGGGGGCCTGGATGCTGAGCACCTCGTTGCCCTTGGTGGCGACGTTGAGGTTGCAGCCGACGCCGCAGTAGGTGCAGACGGTGCGGGTCTTCTTGGTGGCCTCGATGGACTTGGAGAAGAAGACGTCGCTGATGGCCGAGGTCGGGCAGGCCTGGGCGCAGGCGCCGCAGGAGACGCATTCGGAGTCCTTGAACGACTGGTCGAGGCCCTTGATGATCCTGGCGTTGAAGCCGCGGCCGTGCATGGAGAGCACGTGCTGGCCCTGGATTTCATCGCAGGCACGGACACAGCGGGCGCAGTTGATGCACTTGGCCAGCTCGCTGGTCATGTAGGGATGCGAGCGGTCCTTGGCGCGGTCGAGATGGTTGGCTCCGGCGGGGTAGCGAACGCCGCGGATGCCGACCTTGGCGGCCACGGTCTGCAGCTCGCAGTTGCCGCTGACCTCGCAGGTCAGGCAGTCCAGGGGGTGGTCGGTGAGAACGAGTTCGACGATGTTTCTGCGCAGGCGGCGCACCTTCGGCGACTCCGTGAAGACGTGCATGCCCGGGGCGATGGGCGTGTGGCAGCTGGCCACCACGCGGCGCGGGCCGTCGGCCTGCAGGGCCACCTCGACGCTGCAGACGCGGCAGGCGCCGTAAGGTTCGAGCTGGGGTGCGTCGCAGAGCGTCGGCACGAAGCCGCGGCCGCGATGGCGGTCGATGAACTTCAGGAGGGTTTCGCCGTTTTCAAAACGGTGCGGTTCGCCGTCGATGAACGCGGTGAGGGTGGAGAGGTCCTGGACCATGACGAATGAAGGCGGGGCTGGGATTAAGACTGGAAGTACGGACGAAGCTCGGCTTCGAAATGCTGGAGGGCGTTCTTGATCGGCAGGGGCACGCCGCCGCCGAGGGCGCAGAGGCTGGTGGCCTCCATGGTGTCGAGCAGGTCATTGATGAGCTCGCGGTCGATCTTGTAGCTGCTGTCGCCGCGGGCCTTGGCGATGAGCTCCTTGCCACGCGTGCTGCCGAGGCGGCAGGGGAAGCACTTGCCGCAGCTTTCATCGGCGGTGAACTGGAACAGGTGCTGGATGTATTCGATCATCGGCATCGACTCGGGGATGCTGACGACACCGGCATGGCCGAGGAGGAAGCCGGCCTTTTTGAAGCTTTCAAAATCGACCGTGAGCTGGCTGACGTGGGAGAGGGGGACGATGCCGCCCAGGGGACCGCCGACCTGGATGGCCTTGACGGGATTTTTGAAGCCTCCGGCAAGGTCGATGACGGTCTGCAGGGGCGTGCCCATGGCGACTTCGTAGATGCCGGGCTTCACGAAATGACTGTCGAGCGAGAGCAGCTTCGGGCCGGTGGACTGCGGCGTGCCGATCTGGGCGTAGGCTTTGCCACCGATGGAGAGGATGGCGTGCAGATTGGCAAAGGTCTCGACGTTGTTGACGATGGTCGGCTTGCGGAACAGGCCTTCGTTGACGGGGAAGGGCGGGCGGGTGCGGACCTCGGGACGCTGGCCTTCGATGCTGGCGAGCAGGGCGGTTTCCTCGCCGCAGATGTAGGCGCCGGCGCCCTTGATGGTCTTCAGCAGGAAGTTGAAGCCGGTGCCGAGAATGTTCTTTCCAAGAAGACCGGCGGCGAGCAGGTCCTGGATGGCTTCATCGACGATGCGGACGCTGTCGGGGTACTCGGCTCGGATGTAGAGGACACCGGTTTCAGCACCGGCATACCAGCCGGCGACCATCATGCCGAGCAGCACGCTGTGCGGACGCTGCTCCATGAGGTATTTGTCGATGTAGGCGCCGGGATCGCCCTCGTCCGCGTTGCAGACGACGTATTTGACGCTGCCTTCCGCCGCCCGGCAGCCGGCCCATTTGATGGAGAGGGGGAATCCGGCGCCGCCACGTCCGCGCAGGCCGCTGTCCTTCAGCTCGCTGGCGAGGGCGTCGCGACTGCCTTCGGTGATGAGCTTCCGGAACGGGGCGTAGTAGGCGTCGATGCCCGGGAATTCGGCGGTGAGCAGCGCGGGCTGAAGATGGGAGACGACGGCGTAGCGATCCGTGCCGTCGCCCTGGCCGGTCCTGACCAGGGTGGCGAGGGCCTCGTTGGAGAGGCCGGAGTAGTTCTGGCCGTTGAACTGGAAGGCGGCGCCTTCATGGCAGCGGCCGAGGCAGCAGATGTGACCGATCTCCTCCTTCTTGAAGTGGCCTTCGAGGGTGTGGTGCAGCTTGTCCTGGGTGCCGGCGCAGAGGCAGGCACTGCCGTTGCAGAGGAAGATTTTTTTGCCGGCGTTCTCCTTCTTGAGGAAGTCGTAGAAGCTCACCGCACCGAGCGTGAGGGCATCGCCAAAGAGGTGGTCCTGGCCCATCTGATGGACGAGGTCGTTCCGTTCGGCCGTGCCGTGTTTTTCGGCGGCTTCGACCATGCGTTCGAAGACGTTTTTTTCGATGCCTTTGCGGAAGGAAAGGGCGCTGAGATTTTTGGACATGCGGGGTGCTGGAATTCTAGGCGGCAGGACCGGAGGCTGGCGAGAAGAAAAGCCTGGCTGCGTGGATTACGAACGGGGGGCAAGGAAACGCGATTTTTTCACAAGGTGTACAGCCTTCTTCTGCTTATTGCTTGTAGGATAAGACGGCGCCCGCCCCGGCGGAGAAAGCCCCCCCCAGCCTGGGGATGACCTCGGGCTCGGGCAGAATCCAGACGTGGACCGGATTGTCCTGGCGCCGCTTTTTGAGCCGTCTGAAGAGCTGCCAGAGGACCACGAGTCCGCCAACACCGGCCATTGCCAGGCTGGCTGGCTGCAGATAGCGGCTCATCAAACTGACGGTGGACTCCTGGGAGCCCGTGACTTCCTGGAGCGAGGGCGTGGTGTTGACGACGCTGCGCATGGCGGGGTCGGGCAGCTTTTTCTGAAGCCAGTAGAGCCGGGTGCAGAGGCGGATGGTGTAGCGCTGCAGCTGCTCGGCGGGGTCGTCCGCCTCCTGGGCGTCGCGGATGCAGTCGGAGGCCATGTCGGCGAGTTCGTCCGCCGCCGCTGCATGATGCAGGGTTTTGGAGAGGAAAATCCGTGTGCGCCAGGGTTCGCCAAGAGGATAGACGGCGAGGCAGGAGAGGTGCCGGGTCAGGGTGCCATGGGCAAACCGGAGAGGATCTGCCGAGACAGGCAGCTTTTGATCGGCATCAAGGACCAGCACATGCAGGCGGATGCGGGCGTCGGAGGCATGAAATTCAAGCAGCCTGTCCAGGTCGCCCCGAACGACTTCGGGCACGAGGTTCTGGGGGTCGGCCAGATATTCGTTGGCGGGGATGTCGGCGAGGGCGGCGACCTGGTCAGGCGGCAGGTCCTGGATCGCCAGGGCCGGGGTGGGAACCCGAGGCGCCTGGGCGGGACGGGCGTTTTGCAGAAGGCTGCCGTGCAGGAAGAGCGAGAGGTCGGTGGGGCCGATCTGCGAGGAGAGGCCGGTGGGCGCGTCATCGAGACGGGGGCCAAGACGCTGGACTTCGGAACTGTCGGTGAGCGCCGGGATGAGGGTGCCGGGCAGGAGGTTGTTGAACGGTCCGCCGGGGCTCAGGGAATCCAGGCTGGGCGGGGATTCTTCCCAGCGGGGAAGGGGCAGCTCCTCATCGATCGACTGAGCGTCGGCCGGGACTGGCAGGGTCGGGATAAGCATCCACAGGCATGCCAGCAGCAGGGCTGCGCGGGGGCGGTGCCGGGGAGGTTTCATGAAAGGGCTCAGGGTTTGTCGGCAAGCCTGCCGGTGCCCGGTTGGTTGAGGTTGCGGGGCTGGCTCGGGCGCAGGCTTTGAAGGCCGAGGTCGGAGGCATCGCCGACGCTGGCCGGGAGAGAATCCGGCTGGCGGTGTTCACGGCGTCCGATGTTTCGAAGGACCTGATCCACACGATGGCAGGCGGATTCAATGGCCTCGGCCACCTGGCCGCGACGCAGGGACCGGCGCAGCTTTTTGAGGATGTCCAGCAGGACGGGCTCCGGCAACGCCTGCTCCATGGCATAGCCCAGGGTGATGGCTGCCTGCTGACGAAGAGGGTCCACCAGCATGACGATGGCGAAGTCATTGCGCCGGGTGATCTGACGGGTCTGGAAGGCGCCGTGGTTGATGAGCCAGAAACCCAGGTCGGGAAGGGTCAGGGTGTCCGGCAGCACACCGATGTAGGCGGCCATGAAACATTGAGGAAAGCGTCTTTCGAACTCGTCGAGCACCGTTTCAAGGTGGCGCGTTTCACGCAGGTTCAGCCGCCCCGCCACGTCCGTGATGCGTTCCAGCCTCACCCAGTCGGCCCCCAGGTAGGCGCGGATGGCGGTCGCTGAAAAACCGCAGGCCATGCAACTGGCCTGGCTGGCCGAGAGGAGGGCGGAGCAGTGGGGGCACTTCATTTATTTAAATTAACTTAAGCTTTTGGAACAGGCAAGAACGCAGGGGGAGGGACCTGTCTGTTGACGGCACGGCCTGGATCCCGGCCGCAGATTCAGGCAAGCGGCAGAGTGGGGGATTCGGAACGGCTCCTCAGGCTGGCGGCCATCCAGAGCAGACCCGCGATGGCGAGTGCGCCGCCCAGGCCGACCATGGCCCAGGGCAGGTGCAGGGCGTCCTCCAGGTGTTGTTTCGTGTAGCCAAGCAAGCTGCCGACCGGCACCAGCAGCCGGGAACCGGTGAAGTTGACGATGAAATGTCCGACGATGCCGGGCAGGAGCGAGCCGGTGCGCCAGGCCAGCCAGCCGAACAGCAGGCCGAGGGGCAGGGCCACGATGGCCTGCCAGGGGTTCAGATGGAAGAGAGCGAAAAGGATGGCGGTGAACCCGATCGATTGCGCTGGCGAATAGCGTTTGAGCAGGCCGCGCAGCATCCAGCCCCGGAAGAACAGCTCCTCGCAAAGCGGTGCCAGAACCACCAGGGCGAGCAATGAAACCCAGAGGCTGTCCTGGCTGGCCAGGCTTCTGAAGAGGTTCTCGAAATGTTTTGGGATTGGGACGGTGGTCGCCAGCCGGTTGAGCACAAAGGTGAGGCCGAAGCAGCCGAGGAGCAGGCCGGGGAAAAGCCGAGCCGGGCAGCGGCGCAGGGCATAGCTCTCCTTCCAGGATGATCTGCCTATCCAGAGACCGGCAGCGAGAGCGGCGGGCCAGCCGGTGAACTGGGAAACCAGCACCAGCACCGTGTTGTCGATGGGCAGTTTCTGGAAGGTCAGGTAGATGGCCAGAGGAATGGTGGTTCCCAGGGACACCAGGTAAAAGACCAGGCTTACGAGCAGGGCCGTACGCCGCTTGAGTCCAGGGGAGGGGAGTTGAGGGGGCAGCGGCGGAGGCGAAGCTGAAAGCTCCGTCGCAACGGGCTCAGTGTGGGTGGACAAACAGGCAGATGGATCCGCCATGGCAGATGCCTCCGGGCAGCCGGGTGAGTTTTCCATGAACGCCATGCTGACAAACGGCGTTCGACATGGCAAGGCTGGAAGCTAAGACCCGTTAGGATCTCGAGGACCCCACCGGGGCTGCATGACACAAGCGCGTCGGGCTTGAATGCCCGCAGAGAGGACTGGCGATGGGTGCATCAGCGCCGAGCAAGCGAAGCAAAGTAGCCATCTTGCTCCGCAAGATGAGCGGGCAGCCCGGCAGACTGAGCCGTGCACGAATTCCGAAAGTCCTTC
>JBIIRD010000085.1:0-19923 GCA_044341745.1 Prosthecobacter sp.
GTTCATACAGGGATTCGCATGTCAAAGCGTGGATGTGCAGGTTTTAGGCATGATGCCGAACCACTGGGCAGCAGCCTCCTTGGTCACCAGTTCTCGGTAATGCTTGAAGATGATCGCCGGAGAGTTTCCCGCCTCCAGCGCGACTTGGGCCGCACTCTGCACCACGGCGATCCGGTAGCTGATGTAGGAGTGCCGCAGGGCGTTGTGCGGCCATGGAATGCCCAAGCTCTTGGCCAGACGCCGTGCCTTCAGGAAGACGCCATCGTCAGGAACCACAGGGCCATTCCGCTCGATCTTTGCCAGCCAGCCGGCCAGATTGTCGGTGATGGGCACAATGCGGCGCGAGGCCGTCTTGGCCTGTCCGGCACGCAACTCGATGATTTTTCGCCCGAGATCCACGGCGCTCCAGTTCAGCCGGGCGATTTCAGCGCCACGCAGTCCCGCGAATCCCCCGATAGCAAGGATCGGAATCAAATCCTCCGTCGCTGCCTTCATGAGTTTCTCCATCTGCTCGGGAGTGAAGATGCCGACATCCGTGTCCGCCTGCTTGCCGCGCTTGAGGGCTTCCGCCACGGTGGCTTCACCCTTCGGCAGGTAACCTCGCCGCTTGGCAAAGGAAAACAGTTCCTTCACACGTTTGAGCCAGTTGTTGCGGGTGACCATGGAATGCGCCCCTCGACGCAGCCAGCCGTCAATCATGGCCCCGGTCACCTTGGTGATCTCGCCAGGGAACGATTTGGCGAACTGGCGAAGGTTCCCGTCCAGCAGCTTGAGGTAGTGCGCATTCACCCCGTCTTGCTTCTTGAGCAGGAGAAGTTCGTCAACCACCCGAGGCACGGTGATGCCAGCCTCATAACTGCGCGACCTCGTCAAAAAGTCCTCCACGGCCATCAACAGCGGCACCTCTCCCAGCTTGCGCCGGCACTGGAGGTATTCCTCGACGACTGAAACCAAAGGCAATCCCAACGGCTGGAGCATGTGCTGGACAGCCCGAAGAGCCTCCCGGTCCTGAGGTCGCAGGTCGTTATCGCTGCTCATGCCGCGTTGGATATTGAGTGCGGCCTTGCGCGCCTCTTCCTTGGCAGCATCCAGTGAACCGAAGGTAAGCCGCTGGCGCTGCTGGTTGAGGTAGAACGCGACAGTGAACCGGGGCATTCCACGGCAGGTTCCCCGGTAGATGGGCACGGCTGCGGAGCCCTGTTTGACCACGGCGATTGGTTTGCCCTTGCCCCGAGAGGGGAGGGCCTGAGTTGTCATGCTTTTGTCATGCATGACCATGGGTGGGGTGTCAAAAGACAGCCCCCTGATGCCGTCCAAAGCCCGTGGAATATGGGCTCCAGAGTGATTGTTTGCCCTGTTTTGAGTGCTCTTTTTGTAAGCCCGTTGGGCTTGAAAGCCCATCAAGGGGCCGACACACCGGCAAGTCCGCGTCGATTCAGCGAAGCTGCGCCGCTCTCCTGACCTAACAGCCCCGCCTCATCAGGCGGGGCGGGTTGAACCTCAGTTTTCCGTGTATTTGCCGAGCGCACGGAACTTTTCATAGCGCTGGTCCAGAAGCTTCTGGGCGGGAATGTTTTCCAGCTCGGCGATGGCCTGGAGCACGGCTTCCTTGAGCGCCGCAGCCGCAGTCGCATGATCATGATGCGCGCCGCCGATGGGTTCGGAGACCACGCCGTCGATGATGCCGAGCGCGGAGAGGTCCTGGGCGCTGAGCTTCAGCGCGGAGGCGGCCTCGGGGGCGTGCTCGCGGTGCTTCCAGAGAATGGCGGCGCAGCCTTCGGGGCTGATCACGCTGTAATAGGCGTTCTCCATCATGAGCACCTTGTCGGCGATGCCGATGCCCAGGGCTCCGCCGGAGCCGCCCTCGCCGATGACCACGGCGACGACGGGGGTGCGCAGGGTCATCATCTCACGCAGGTTGAAGGCGATGGCCTCGGCGATGTTGCGCTCCTCGGCGCCGATGCCGGGGAAGGCCCCGGGGGTGTCGATGAGGGTGACGACGGGCAGGCCGAACTTCTCCGCGAGCTTCATGACACGCAGCGCCTTGCGATAGCCTTCCGGATGGGCGCTGCCAAAGTTGCGCAGGAGGTTTTCCTTGGTGTCCCTGCCCTTCTGATGGCCGATGACCACGACCTTGCGGCCGCCCCAGATGGCGAAGCCGGCCGGCATGGCGGCGTCGTCACCGATGTGACGGTCGCCATGGATCTCGATGAACTCCTCACAGCAGTGCTTCACGTAATCCAGCATGAAGGGCCGGTTGATGTGGCGGGAGATTTGCACGCGCTGCCAGGGGTTGAGGTTGTTGTGGATGTCCCGCATCAGGTTCTCCAGCTTGTGCTCGAGCTCGTTGATCTGGGAAGTCAGGCGGTCGGAGGGCTTCGACAACTGCTTCTTGCGGAGGTCTTCGAGCTCCTCGCGGAGCTTCACGGCGGGCTTTTCGAATTCCAGGACTTGCTTCATGATCAAAGGATTGGTTGGGCGGTCAGCGGATGAAGTGCAGTTTTGAGCCGTTGCGGACGAGCGCAAACAGTTCTTCGAGGTCGGCGCGTTCCAGGAAGACGCCGGACTCAGGGGCGAACGCGGACGGGTCGGCGAGGTCGGGAGCTGGGGCAACCGCAGGATTTTCAGGCACGGGCACGGCCCGGGGGACGGGAGGCGTGCGCAGGACCACTCCGGGGCGGCTGCCAGGCAGCCACTTCTCGGCCTCGACATAGCGGGGATCGGTGGACAGCACGGACCGGCCGTCCACGGAGGCTGACTTGCCCTTCACCTCCATTTCGGCCGGCACCTTCATTCCCGGCGGCAGCCGCAGGTCGCGAGCCTGGTACTCCTTGAAAAAATAGCGCTTGTCACCCACGTTCCGGAACAGCGTGACGGTCTTGTTGGACACGTCCACGTCCACGGAGAACTCCAGCGGCACGATGGCCAGGTGATCCCCGGGCTGAAGCACCGTGCCCATCAGGCCGTTCAGCTTCACGATCATGTCGATGGTTGTGTTCTGACGTCCGGCGATCAGGGCCAGGGAGTCGCCGGGCTGCACGATGTAATCCTTGCGGCCGGACTTCAGGTCGGTGGAAAACAGCTCGTCGAGGTTGATCTCGCCGATGATGCGCTTGGCCTCGGCGCAGGTTGCGGAGTCGGGGAACTGCTTCAGGAGCTTGTAAAGCGCGTCCCGGCCCTCGGGCACCCGGCCCTCCTTGATCATGGCCACGGCGGCCTCAAAGCGCTTCGCGCCGGGGTCGATGCGTGGCAGATCGACCTTCTTGATCGCCGCCATCTCCTGCTGGATCAGCTTCTCGGGCCTCAGGACCTTCTCGTAAATGTAATACGCGGCGGCCATGCAGCCCAGCGTGATGCCGAGGACAATCAGGAAGAGGAGGAGCTTGAGCTGCGTGCGGGCCATCGCGTTTCAGTCTTCAGTCCAGCAGGCCTCGGCGCTTGAAGTCGAAGAGGTTGATCTTGTGGGACTTCTCGATCATCTCGACCGTGAACTTGAGCAGGCTGATCTCCCAGGTGTCGTCCACGCCGGCGATGATGGCCCGCATGGGGTTGCCGGTGCGGCGGACATCCTCCAGGAGCTTGTCGCAGACCTCGCTCATGGACTCATGCACGATGTCCTCCTGCATGTCCTGCATCTGGAAGCGGAAGCCGTACTTCAGGAGCGCCAGACGGTGCACGTTCTCCTTCAGGAAGTCGCCAAACGCCTCGCCCTGGGGGCCGAAGCCTTCAAAGTCAAAGCTGGCGACCGACTCGGGGTCGGGCCGGACGATCATTGGCTTCTCCGCCAGGATCTGGCCGGTGCGGATGCGCGTGGCGTTCACCCGGTCCATCAGCTCGGAGACAAGCTGGAACTCAAACCGGGTCGAACCAAAAGTGTCGATGCGCCGGTCCGGCTCGTGAAGCACCTGCGTGTTCTCCACGGCGTATTCGATGTCAAACTGGCTGGGCATGAAAAAATGAGGGGATGGGGGCGGAGTCCTGTCCGGGCTTTCCCGCCGCACGAAAGCGGTCTCAAACAGGGCCTGCCGTCATCAGGTGGGCACGCCGATGAGCCCGCCGGGAAGACCCGCCTCATCCTCGCTGTCCTGGTTCGGCGAACGCGTGTCCGCCGCCTTCGGAATGGGCGGCGGCTGGGAGGGCGGCAGCTTGTTGGACGGCGGATTGAGAATCCGGCCGTGCTCCATGATCTCCTTGATGTGGGCGCCGTCGAGGGTCTCGAATTCAAGCAGGGCGTGGGCGATGGCATCAAGCTTGTCCTTGTTGGAAAGCAGGATGTCCTTGGCCTTCTGATAGGCCTCGTCAATCAGGCGCTTCACCTCCTCGTCAATCTTCTGGGCCGTGGCGCCGCTGTAGCCGCGGCTGCGGCCGAGGTCGCGGGCGAGGAAGACGGCCTGGTCGCCGTCGCTGTATTCCACCATGCCCATCTTCTCGCTCATGCCCCAGGCGCAGACCATGTTGCGGGCGATGCCGGTGGCCTGGCGGATGTCGCCCATCGCGCCGTTGGTCACGTCGCCAAACTGGATCTCCTCGGCCACGCGGCCGCCCATGGCGACTACGAGGTCGTCGAGCAGCTCGCTCTTGCGGTGGGTGAACTTGTCCTCCTCCGGCAGCCACATGGTGGAGCCGAGGCTGGGGCCGCGCGGGATGATGGTGACCTTGTGCAGCGGCGAGGTGTGCTCGAGGAGTTCGATGAGGATGGCGTGTCCGGCCTCATGGTAGGCGGTGTTCTCCTTCTCCTTGTCGCTGAGGGCGAGACTGCGGCGCTCGCGCCCCCAGCGCACCTTGTCACGGGCCTCCTCCAGCTCGGCGCTGGTGATGGCCTTCATGCTGCGGCGGGCGGCGAGCAGGGCGGCCTCGTTGATCAGGTTGGCCAGCTCGGCTCCGGAGAAGCCTGGCGTGCCGCGGGCAATTTTGTTGAGGTCGGCATATTCGCTCAGCTTCACCTTCTTGGCATGCACGCGCAGGATCTCCTCGCGGCCCTTCACGTCCGGCAGGGACACGGTGACCTGGCGGTCAAAGCGGCCGGGGCGCAGCAGCGCGGGGTCAAGGACGTCGGGGCGGTTGGTGGCGGCGATGATGATGATGCCCTCCTGGGTGTCAAAGCCGTCCATCTCCACCAGCAGGGCGTTGAGCGTCTGCTCACGCTCGTCGTGCCCGCCGCCAAGTCCATGGCCGCGGTGACGGCCGACGGCGTCGATCTCGTCGATGAAGATCAGGCAGGGCGCGTTCTTCTTGCCCTGTTCAAACATGTCGCGCACTCGGCTGGCGCCGACGCCTACAAACATCTCGACAAAGTCCGAGCCGCTGATGCTGAAGAAGGGTACGTCCGCCTCGCCGGCGATGGCCCTGGCGAGCAGGGTCTTGCCGGTTCCAGGGGGGCCGTTCATGAGCACGCCCTTGGGGATCTTGCCGCCCAGCTTCTGGAACTTCTTCGGATCCTTGAGGAACTCGACCAGCTCCTGGACCTCGTCCTTGGCCTCCTCGACCCCGGCGACGTCCTTGAAAGTCACCTTGTTGCGGTCCTGGGAGAGCATCTTGGCGCGGCTCTTGCCGAAGTTCAGCGCTCCGCGGCCCGCCGTTTTAATCTGCTGGCGAACCAGGAAGTAGATGAGCAGCAGCACCATCATGATGGGCAGCATGGAGATCAGGATCGCGCCCCAGGGATCGTTTTTATACTGGGGGATGAGCACCAGGTTGTGCTTCTTCAGCAGCTCCTGCAGTTCCTCCTTCTGATATTGGATCGAGACAGGAACCGTGAACTTCGCGACGTTGCGACGCGCCACGGTGGCCGCGGGCTTTTCAGGGGCGGCGGCCGCGGCTTCCGGGGTCTTGGAGCGGACCGCATATCCCTCGATGTACTCCGCCGAGGTGGTGTCCTGCTGGATGAGCTTGAGGTCCTGTTCACGGTCGATCTTGTCACTCTCGACGTATTGCACAAATTCCCGGTAGGTGATCTCCTGGGGGCGGGTGGCCTCCTTGCCGACCATCAGGCCGGATCCCACGAGCAGGACGACGACCGCCAGCAGGAGGAAGCCCTTCCAATTGAACGGCGGCTCCTGGTTGCGCCGGCTGGGTCCGTCATTGCGGGGGGATGGATCGTCAGACATGAGTAGGGTTGTGGGGGGAGAAAAAGGTTACGCCAGCCGATCCTATAACGTCGCCGCCTGCTTTTGCAAAAGGGGTTTCCAGCCTTTCCCCTGCCCAGGTACTACTCAACCAAACAGTTCCACCAGCGGCCTGCCCTCCTCCAGCAGGTTATAGACGCGTCCCAGACGGTCCTGCGCATCAAGGTTTTCGAGGCCCATGGCGTAATAAACCGTGCGGGTGATGTCCTCCGGATAAATGGGGCGGTCCTTCGGGAATTCAGCCCGGGCGTCGGTCTCGCCCACCACCCTGCCTCCCTGCACCCCGGCTCCGGCCATGAGGACGCTCATGCAGGAGGTCCAGTGGTCCCGGCCCGCACCGCCAGGACCGCCGCTGCGGCGATCACCGACCTTGGGCATGCGGCCCATTTCACTGGTGACCAGGACGAGGGTTTCATCGAGCAGGCCGCGCGATGCCATGTCGTCCAGGAAGGCGCTGAATCCCCGGTCAAACTTGGGCAGCAGGTGCTGGCGCAGGCAGTTGAAGTTGTCGCCATGCGTGTCCCAGCCCCCGGCGCTTTTGCACTGGTTGTGCAGACGCTCGTCCTCCTTCCAGAAGACGGTGACAAAAGGCACGCCGGCCTCCACCAGGCGACGCGCCATGAGCAGGCTCATGCCGTTGATGTCCTGGCCGTAACGTTCACGCAGAGCCTGGGGTTCGCTCTGGATGTCGAAGGCGTTGGCGGTGCCGCTGGAGGACAACAGGTCAAAGGCACGCTCCTGCTGGCTGGCGTAGTTTTGAACCGCCACCTCGTGGTCCAGCTCCCGGCGCGCCTGATTCATGGCGGCCAGCAGCGACTTGCGATCCTGCATTCTCGCGGCGGACATGCCGCCCGACATGGAGAGGGTCGGCGAGGCGAACTTCAGGGGCTCATTGAAGTTCCCGTTCAGAAAAAACGGATCATGCTCCATGCCGATGCGTCCGGCGAACTGTCCGGGCCGGGTGAAGGGCAGCTTGCTCGGCTTGTGCGGCAGGGTGATCAGCGAGGGCAGTGTCGGATGCGCGGGGCGCTTCATCGCCACCACGCTGCCCATGTAGGGCCAGTCTTCCGGATAAGGCCGGCGGTCATTGCCCTGCTGCTTGAAGGTCGGGTCCGGAGCGTGGCCGGTCAGGTTGTAATAATAGCCGGCGTGATGGTCGCCCGTCGCCCGGCCGCCGTCGGTGACGCCATGAACCATGGCAAAACGATGGGCCTGCTTCGCCAGCAGCGGCAGGTGCTCGCACAGGACGATGTCGTCGCCGGTGGTGCGCATCGGCTTGAACTCACCCCGGTACTCCAGGGGCGCCTGCGGCTTCATGTCCCACATGTCGATGTGCGAGGAACCGCCGCATAAAAAGAACAGCACGGTCGATTTCGCGGGTTTCGTCAGCGTGGGGAGAGCCGCCGGGGCGGTCGTGGTGCCCTTCAACGCGCCCCGGAATCCCAGGGATGCCAGCCCCGTCGTCGAGGCCGTGAGGAAGGCCCGGCGATCCATCGAGGGACGGAAAAGCGGCGTGTGCATGGTCTGGCGGAGCGACCTAACCTACGCGGTGACCTTTCCTGGATTGTCAGGAGGCGGACGGTTTTTGTGATTTAGTCCACGGACGGCAGCCGGGCCGCAGGAGGCCGCTTGCCCATCCCGCGCCCTGCATTAAGGGAGAGGCCATGTCCTCCCTCGCCGACGACCTCACCTCACTGCTCGGACCCGGCCGCGTCTCCGTCACCGAGTCCGACCTGGCCACCCATGCCACCGACAAATGGTTTGCCTCGAACCCGCCGCAGGTGGTCGTGCACGCGCAGTCCGCCGAGGATGTCTCCCGAACTCTTCGTTATGCCAGCGAGCATGGCGTGCCGGTCACGCCGCAGGGGGCCCGGGTCGGCTACGTCGGAGGCTGCGTGCCCGCCCGGGGTGGCATCGCCCTTTCAATCATCGGCATGAACCGCATTCTCGAGATCAACACGGCCGATGGCGTGGCCGTCGTGGAGCCCGGGGTCATCACCGGCGATCTTCAAAAGGCGGTGCGCGAACTGGGCTGGTTTTATCCCCCCGACCCCGCCTCCCTGAAGGAATGCAGCCTCGGCGGCAACATCGCCACCAACGCCGGCGGCCCGCGCTGCCTGAAGTATGGCGTCACCCGCCATTATGTGCTCGGTTTGGAGGCCGTGCTGGCGGACGGCAGCCTCGTGAAGGCCGGAGGCCGCTGCCACAAGAACAAGACCGGCTTTGACCTCGTCGGCCTCATGGTCGGCAGCGAGGGCATGCTCGGCGTCGTCACCCAGGCCACGCTGCGTCTGATCCCGCATCCGCCGACGCGGGCGATGCTCTCCGCCGGATTCCGCACCTTCGCCGAGGCGGCCAACGCCGTGCAGCGCATCCTCAACTCCGGCTTCCTGCCCAGCGCGCTGGAGATCGCCGACAAGTTCACCCTGCGTGCCGCGCGTGAGTATCTGGGTGAATCCGTCACGCCCCGCGGCGACGCACACCTGCTGGTGGAGATCGACGGGCATGAAGCCTCGGTGAAGGGCGAGCTCGCGCTTCTGGCCGATCTCGTACGCAGCCTGGGCTGCATCGAGGTGGAGGAGGCCCTGGGCGAGGATGCCTGTGAGCGCTTCTGGAAGCTGCGCCGTGAATTCAGCTACAGCCTGCGCAACACCGGCCTGATCAAGCTGAACGAGGACATCGTGGTGCCGCGCAGCCGACTCGTGGACCTGGTGGACTTTGCCGAGCAGCTTCAGGCCAGGCACGGCTTCCCCGTGGCCTGCTTCGGCCACGCCGGCGACGGCAACATCCACGTCAACATCATGGTGCCGACCATGGACGAACCGGCCATTCGCGAACGCGCCGAGGAGGCGCTTGACGAGCTCTTCCATCAGATCATCGCCTGGAACGGCGCCATCACCGGCGAGCACGGCGTCGGCATCGCCAAGAAGCGCTGGTGGCGCGAGGCTGTCAGCGACACCACCCATGAAGCCCACCTGAAGATGAAGGACGCCCTGGACCCACGGGGCATTCTGAATCCCGGCAAGTTCCTGGGCTGAAACCAGGCACATGGACAGCTCGTTGACATCACCCAGGAAACGGGCTGGCGAAGGCTGAAACCATTGTCCAGGCGGCTCATGGTGGGCTGGCTGGCAAGCGTGACATCCGCGGTGCCGGGAATGGTTTTGCCAACGAGCCTCTGCAGGACCGGGTCATGACGCAGCAGGTTGCCGTCGTTGCCGTCGTTGCCGTCAGCGTAGCCGCCGATCATCAGCAGGACACGCCGGGTGAGCAGTTGCTGCGTGCTGTGCTCTGGCGCGCGGCTTGCGCTTGGGGGCCAGTGCGTCAGCAATGCGGGCGATGTCATCGCTGCGCGCCGCATGCTCGGCAAGCAGGAGCAGCCCGGCGTCTGAGGTCATGAGCGGCTCGTCAAACACAAAATCGCAGGCGCGTGCCAGAGGGCGGTTGCGCATCAGCGGACTCGAAGATTAACTCAAGCCTCGGCTGGTTTGGCAGGGTTTAGCCGCCTGCATTGATCTCTCAATGCGCGCCAAACTTAGAGTTTTTTCGCCGTCGTGAACATTTCAGGATAGAAGGTCACAGTCAAAAATTTTATCGTGAGAAATGAAAAGGTGCAGAAATATTTCCATGCTCAAGGAGCTGGCGCTTGTATTGGCGGTTCTGTCATGTGCTTTGTCGGCTTCAAGGGTGCAGGCCACCTGGTCTTTTGTGGAGCCTTCCTCAATGCTGCCGACGGATCTGGCTTCCGCCAGCGTGGTCACGGTCGGCGGGCAGAAAACGCTGATTGTTCGTGAACTGAGCCCCACCCGGGTCTGGCATCTCGTGCGCAATGGCCTGGCCACCCGCCTCTTTGGCGCCGGCGATCCCGCCCCAGGCGGCGGCACGTTCCAGGATGCGGATGCCTTCTTCGGCTCGATCCAGGCAGAGCGCGTGGTCTTTTCTGCTTCCGTTTTCGTGGATCCAACGAATCAGCCGGGCGTGACGGCGACGCGTTTTTACCGCTGGGAGCAGGGCACACTGATCCACCTGCCAAAACCGGACGGCGTGGATTACGACCTGAGCAAACACGACGGCAACGGCCGCTTTCTCGCCTCCAGGCTCTTCTCCAGCCCTGCAAGCCATTGGATCACCGACGGCATCACTGATACAGCGTCATTCACGCCTCCGGTGGGACAATTCATCACCCTGGTCGGCATCACTGCGAACGACAGCCTGCTGGTCTTGGGAAGAAGCGAAACGCAGACCGGCTGCGATGTAGCCGAGACGTCCTCCCTGTTCTTTGCAGGCGGACGAAAGAGCCTGTTGGGCAGCCAGACCCAGACCTACAGCAACTGCGGTGACCCGGCCACAGGCTCCGTCATCCAGGGGCTGGCGGTGAACAGTGCCGGTGACGCGGTGGCACTGACGCGGAATGTTTCCAGCGAGTCCCCCTCGATGAGTGTTGCCCTCCACAAACGCGACGACACGGTTGTGCCCATTTCCGACGGCAGCGGTTTCTTCAATATCACAGGCGCCCGCATTACTCTGGATTCCCAGGTGATTCTGTTCGGCGAGACGCTTGCGGGTCAGCAGGGGCTCTTTATCGGCCCGACGGCCAACGACCGTTTTGGCGGCGATTTTGTCGAAGGCTTTGGCCAGGAGGGCCAGGTGGAGTCGCTGCTGAGCTTTCATGAAAGCGGCATCGTGCTGGTGACGGCCCGGCTGGCCAACAATGCGCTGGTGCAGGCGGTGGGAACCAGCACCGTGCCGGAGCCGGAAGCCTTTGTCTGGACAGGGGCGGAAAGCAGCGCCTACAACCACGGGCCCAACTGGCGGGGCGGCGTGGTGCCTGGCGCCGCCAATGCCGTGCAATTGGGCGACACGACCTCGCTCATCGTTCTGGACACAACGCGTTCGCATCCGGGCCTGTCGCTTTCGGAAGGCGGCGACCACCACCTGATCCTGAGCGGCGAGACCTATGGCATCGGCGCGGAGGGCATCGCGATCACGGGCGGACGGCTGACAGTTTCAAACGGCACGCTCGATGCCAGCGGCCAGAACACGAGGGTCGGCAGCGCGGCGGGCATCACAGCACGGATGGTCATCGCCGAAGGCGGCGCGACGAGGACAACTTTCAAAACCGGCAACCTGCTCGTCGGGCACACGGGGGATGGCGAGGTGCAGATCGGCAAGGTCACGGTGAATGTGGGCACGGTGCTCACGCTGGGAGCGACGCCGAACGCCAAGGGCGCCCTGCGTCTCAACCAGGCTTTGTTGGAGGTGGCAGGCGGTGCGGCCATCGGCATCCCGCCGGGGTCGGGCTCACAGATCATTGCCGAGAACGAAAGCGCGCTTCTGTGGAACAAGGCGGCGGTGGCCACCTTTGACCATGCATCGCGCTTCGAGGTCCGCGGCCTGGACAGTCTTTCGGTAGGCGGCAAGTTCGTCTTCCGAGGCGGGGCGCGGCTCAGGGTGGAAAACAAGGCCTTGTTTGAAACGGAGCCCGCTGAGGATGCCTTGGTTCTCGATGACAGCATTGCCGAGTTCGTGGATGAAGGCGATGGCCAGCTTGGCAAAGTGCGGATGAAAAACGGTGCGGTCATGCGCGTCGAGCGCGATGCCACCGTGGCAATGGAAGGGCTCTCGCTGGCCGAAGAAGGCCATGCGAACCTGTCAGTGAACGGAGGCCGCCTCGTCGTGGAAAGCGGCTCGGTGCACGCGTCGGATGCCCCAAGAACCCTGGCCGGTCTCTCGGTTGCTGACGGTTTGATCCGATTTGATGTGGACTCCGTTCATCTCGGCGATGGACAGGGGGCGGTGGAGGTGTCCGTCAAAAAAGGCGGCACCCTGGCCTATGCGGACACGTCCTTGATTGACGCAGGCGGCGGAGGTGGCTGCAGCTACAGTGTTGTGGATGGCGGCACCTCGCAGAGCGGCAGCTTCGCTTTTGAGGAAAACTCACGCCTGCTGGTCGAAGGCACCAGCAGCGTCTTTCAATCCATCATCACCACCTTTGGGGTCAGCAACGCCAACGATTACCTCAAAGTCTCCGCCCGCTTCCGCAACAACTCGGCCAGTGACCTTGGGACGGCTGTCCTGGGGCATTCAGTCATCGAAATCAGCGGCGGGGCGACCGTGCAGGCAGACGGACTCGGCATCAACGGCGCGCTTCTGAGCTTGAACGGCGCCAACTCCCTCCTGGATGTGGCGCAAGATGAAGTCGTCCATGCGCCTGTCATGGATCTTTTCCTTGGCGAGGGAACCCTCTTCAGAGGCGGCACCCTTGAGCTAGGCGGCGAAGCCGCCGTCTTTGGCAAGGGCACCCTGGCCTTCACCACGGTCAACAACAACGGCGGCATCATCAGTCCGGGCTTCAGCCCCGGAATTCTGACGATCAACGGCAGCCTGAACCAAACCGCCGGCCGCATTGTGCTGGAGGTGGGCGGCACGGAACCGGGCATCAGCCATGATCAGATCGTCATCAGCGGCGACTTCAACTTCACCGGCGGTGTCATTGAGCTGGTCTTCACCGATGGCTTCGCCCCGCAGGCAGGCCAGAACTTTGAGATCATGGACATCGGCGGTGCCAGCACCGGCACGCCCGTCGTCAACGTGCGCGGCCTGCAGCCGGGCTGGGATTTCGCGATGGTGCGCAACCCGGAAACCGGAGTGCTGAAGGTGAACTCCCTGGGCAACGGCGTCGCCCTGCCCCCCATCCGGGTGCCCTCGTTCACGGTCACACCGGCGGCAGGCGACGGGCCGGGGAAGCGGATCACAGCAAGCGTCACGGGACCTCCGGACGAAAACGTCGTGCTGGAAGCCACGCAGGACATGCTGCGCTGGTTTCCCGTCGCCAATGGGGCTGGCGCTTTCAATGGCTCCGGCCAGGCCAGCTTTGACGTCACGGACGCCGAGGCCACGGAGAGCCGCCGGTTCTACCGCTTCGTCAGCCCGTAAAGGGCGCAAAGCTGTGCCGGACTGCGGTGGTGGAGACGTCAGCAGGAAGGCTTGGGATGCGGCGAGGGCGTGTCGCCGCTCGAACGCGGCCAGGGTGCGAAATCAAGCGGGCGCGGATTTCCACCGGGGGCATGCCCCCATTTTTCGGAAAACTGCCCGCGACTGCTTTGGAGGTGTCCCGAGAAGCACAAACAACGCCCTTTTTATTCCGGCCAGCGCCCTGGAACCCTTCGAGTCCGGCGGCAGGTCGGGAGGGCAGGCTAAAAAGCAGGTGACCGATGATGCGTGCATTTCCCGCGCTGGATTAATCTTGGCATAACCACTCAGAAAACAAAACCGCTGGAGTTAACCTCGGTCGAAAAGGTCACCTCCCAACGGCGCGCTTCAGTTCGTGCTGGGCCTTGTTGAAGCGGGTCACGGCCTGCACGCGACTCTGACGGGCGCGGGTCAGCTCCTCGCGAGCCAGCAGGTATTCGAGCACAACACCGAGCTGGCTGGCCTGCCGTTCCCGCGCCAGCTTCACCATTTCTTCGGCGGCACCCACGGCCTCGTCGTTGATCGCAATCTGATCGTGCGCGCTCTGCGATCTCGCCGCCGCCTCCACCACCTCGCGGCCGATCGCGGCCTTGACGTTCGAGGCCTGCAGCCCGGCGGCCTCCTCCTGGGCGCCGGCAATGACCTTGCGCTGCCGGTCGAACAAGCCTCCAGGCCCGATCTTCCAGCCAAGACCGACAAACACGTTCTGAGTCTCGTCGAAGTTCCCCATGTCACCGTTGAAGCCGCCGCCCAGGCCGCCGAAGCCGTAGCCTGCCTGCACGCTGGGGATCATCGGCGCCACGCTCGCGCGCTCACTCTCCAAACCTGCGGCGCTGCTCACCGCATCCGCCGCCTTCATCTCCGGGCGCTCACGCGCCGCCTGCGAGATGAGCGTGGCCACCCCGGTCCTGCGATCCAGCAGGCGCACGGGCACCAGGTCCGCCTTGGCGGGCCGGAGCTCGGTCTCGGCAGGAAGCCGCAGGATCTCCGCCAGCGCCGCCGCCGCGAGGTCCCTCGCCTCCTCATGCTGACGGATCGACAGCTTCTCACGGCTGACCTGCGTTTTCACGCGCAGCAGGTCCGCCCTGAAGGCCGTGCCCGCATCCACCGCCCCGCCGATCTGCTTTTCATACTCCTGGGTCAGCCTCAGGTCGTCCTCAATGATCGCCAGGGAGGCCTCGGCGGCGAGCAGGTCGTAATAACGCCCCGTGGACTGCGTGACGATGTCGCGCCTTGCCTTTTCCGCGAGCTGTTCGGCGGCGAGCGCCTTTTGCTTCGCCGCGAGCGCCGAGTAATACATGTCGCCCGGCGACCAGTCGATCATCAGGTTCGGCCCCACGCTGTACTGCTGCTTGCTGACATCGAACACCGCGCCGGCGATGTCCTGGACGTTGCCATCCGCACGTCGGTAGCCCGCCCCGAGGGTGAGGCTGGGCCAGAAGCGCTGCCAGGCCAGCCTCGACTCCGCCAGGGCCTCCACGTGCTTCGCCCGGGCAAGCCGGATTTCATCGTTGTTGGCCCCCGCGAGCCTCATGACGGTGGGAAGGTCCACATGCATGGGCGCCGAACAAACATTGCCGAAAGCCGCCAGGACGGAGGCCAGAATCAGGGGCAGCACACGAAGCGACAAAAGCGATGACCAAAGGGTGCGGGACATGGCGGGGAGGGAGTTCAAGGTTTCAAGTGTCAGGTTTTCAAGTTCCCTGCTTCGAGAATCGGATTTCGAGTTTCGAACTTACGGCTTCACCGTCACCGGCTGCTTGTCCGTCAAGGTGACGGTGCCGGGAACCAGCAGCACGTCATCAGCCTTGATCTCGGGCACCTCGACGTTGACACCGTCGTTGAAGCCGATCTTGACCGGGGTCTTCATCGCCTTGCCATCCACATGCCTGAAGACAAAGGCGTTGGTCTTTTCCATCACCAGGGCCCCGATGGGAATCAGCGTGGCCTTGTCGTGCCTTTCGACGGCGATCCTGGTCATCGCGTACATGCCGGGGCGGAGCTTGAGATCGGCGTTTTTCAGATCAGCCTCGGCGAGCATGGTGCGCGTGGCGGGGTCGAGGGCGTAGGCGATGCGGCTGATGCTCGCCTCGACCGGCGTGGCGCCGGCGGCGTCCACCTGCGCCTTCACCGGCTTGCCGACGGTCACCAGTCCGGTTTCAAGCTCGGTCACGGGGATTTGCAGACGCAGCGTGCTGAGGTCGGTGACTTCCAGCAACCGGGTCGTGTTCGCGGTGGCGAGCGAGCCGGGGTCGGCAAAACGGGCGGTGATGACGCCGTCAAAAGGCGCCTTCAACGTGGCGAACTGGATCAGGGTCTCGCTGCGTTCGAGCCCGGCCTCGGCGATGGCGAGCTTTGCCTCGGCGTCGTCCACGGCCTGGGGAAGCACCAGGTCGGGTGATTTCGCACGTGCTTCATGCAGGCGTTTCACCTCCACGCGGGCCGCCGTGACCTCGGCCTTCGCCTTGGCGATGTCGGCCTGGAGTTCAGGCACTTCAAGCGTGGCGAGCACCTGGCCTGACTTCACGACATCGCCCTTGTCCACCTTCATCGTGGCGATGTAGCCCGTCACCTTGGCATGCAGCGTCGCCTGCTGCCAGGGAGCGAGGGTCGATGGCAGCGCCACCCATCGATGAATGGTGCCCGTGCCAGGCTTGACCGCCGGCAGATCAAGGGCCTGCAGCGAAGCACCGAAGGCTAGGAGAGAGAGGTAATTCCGAAATCCGAAGTTCGAAATTCGAACAAGCGAGGAAAGGCGCAGGGCGGGAAACATGGAGAAAGAACCGGTGAGGTTACGGGCGTGAATCATGGGCATTCGGCTTTCGAATTTCGGCATTCGGATTTCAGGTTTCAAAACTCATCCCTCCGGTTCCAGCGAAGCCTCCCTGGCATTCTTCGAGGCCAGCAGGGCATAGACGGCGGGGAGAACCAAAAGTGTGGCCACGGTGGCCAGGGCCAGTCCGCCGATGGTGGCGATGGCCAGTGGGGATGTCTGTGACCTGGCCAGGGCCATGGGCACCATGCCCGCGATCATGGCCAGGCTGGTCATCAGGATGGGGCGCAGGCGGGTGGTGGCGGATTCCAGGGCGGCCTCCTTCTTGTTCAGACCGGCGAGCTGCGCACGATGGGCGAAGGTGACAAGCAGGATGGCGTTCGCCACGGCCACGCCCACGGCCATGATGGCCCCCATGAAACTTTGGATGTTCACCGTCGTCCCGGTGATCATCAGGGCGAGCACCACGCCAAGCAGCGCGGCGGGCAGCGTGGTCAGCACGATGAAGGCGAGACGCAGGCTCTGGAAGTTCGCCACCAGCAGCAGGAAGATCGTCACGATGGCGATCATGAGGCCCGTCTGCAGCCCGGACTGCAGTTCCTTCATCGGCGGCACCTGGCCGCGCAGCGCCACGTTCACCCCGGCGGGGGCGGGCGTGTCGGCGATGACTTTTTCCACCTGCCTGGCGATGCTGCCCAGCGGCTGGTCATGTAGGTTCGCGGTGATGGAGATCGTGCGCGCCATGTTGTAGCGGTCATACTGGCCGATGGTGCTGCCCTCGCTGATTTTGGCGATGTTGCGCAGCGGCACAGGTGGGCGGCCTTCAGCGGTAACCGGCAGGTTGCGCAGGTCCTCCAGGCCCGTCATCAGCGTCTGCGGCACCTGCACCTGCAGGGAGAAGCTCGTGCCCGTCTTCGGATCCGCCCAGTAGTTCGGCACCGTGAAGCGGCTGCTGGCCGTCGCCGCCACCAGGCTGCGCGTGGCGTCGCTCATCTTCACGCCCAGCAGGCCGGCGCGCTCGCGGTCGATGTGAACGTCCACGCTTGGATAATCCAGCGTCTGGCTGAACTGCACGTCGCGCAGGTCCTTCAGCCCGCCGAGCCTGGCGCGCAGGGTTTCGGCATGGGCACGGCTGGCGGCGAAGTCCTTGCCGCTCACCGCCACCTCGACGGGCGTCGGGGATCCCAGTGCCATGACCCGGCTGACAATGTCCGCAGGCTCGAAGGAGAACAGGACGTCCGGCAGCTCCTTCGCCAGCCGGGCGCGCAGCTTTTCACGCAGATCCGCAACCGGCTTGGATCCAGGCTTCAGCTGGATTTGCAGGGCGGCCTCCTCCGGGCCGCTGTTCCATTGATGGATCAGGTTCACCGGGTAGTTGGGTGCATGCACGCCGATCAGCCCCATGCTGGTCTCGATGGGCGACTCTTCGCCGATGATCGCAAGCACGCGTGTGGCGATCTGCTCCGTCTTCTCCAGCCGGGTGCCCGTGGGCGCCCGCAGCCGGAGCTGGATCTGGCCGGCGTCGATCTGAGGAAAGATCTCCGTGCCGAGGAAGGGAAGGATCACGCTGATGGCAAACACCACCCCGCCCAGATAGGCCGGCACCAGGACGTGGCGAGTCGTGAGGGAGGGCAGGAACAGCCAGCGAAGGGCGGATTCACGCGCCTCATTCACCACAGGCCGGGCCTTGGGCTCACGATGCCACCAGATGCTCAGGACCGGCACCAACGTGGAGGAGAGCAGGTAGCTCGAAACCATGCTGAAGCCGACGGCCAGGGAAAGCGGCAGGAACAGCGCCTTCGCCGCCCCGGTCATGAAGAAGCTGGGCACAAACACAGCCAGGATGCAGAGCATGCTCAACGAGCGCGGGCCGATGGTCTCCTCGGAGGCGTCCAGGACGATGCGGCGCAGGCCCTGTCCCCCGCCATGCTTCATGCGCCGATGGATGTTCTCGATCTCAACAGTGGCCTCATCGACCAGGATGCCGACCGCCAGCGCCAGGCCGCCAAGTGTCATCAGGTTGACCGTGTAGCCGGTGATCCACAGGGCGAGCAGGGCGGCCGCGATGGCGATGGGGATGTTCAGCACCACGATGAAGACGCTGCGCAGGTCCCGAAGAAATAGCAGGACCATGAGGCCGGTGAGGCAGGCGCCGAGGATGCCTTCCTTGACGAGGTCGTTGATGGCACGGATGATCCAGGGGCTCTGGTCGAACTCAAAGGTGACGTTGATGTCCTCCGGACAGGCCGCCTTGAACTTGCCCAGGTTCGCCTTCACCAGCTCCACCACGCTCAGGGTCGAGGCATCGCTGCGTTTCGTGACCGGCATGTAAACCGTTCGCCTTCCGTTGACGATGGCGATGCTGGTCACCTGGTCGCTGCCGTCGCTGACCTCGCCCACATCACGCACATACACCGCGCCTCTGTCCGTGACCTTCAGCGGCACTGCGGCCAGGTCCTGGATGTTCTTCACCACCGCGTTGGTGGGCACGATGGGATAGCCGCCGGGCAGGGCCAGGTTGCCGCTGGGACTCATCGTGTTCGCCTCCGTCATGGCCCTGACCACGTCATCGGGGGACAGCCCGTAGGCACGGAGGCGGTCCGGCTTCACATTGATCAGGATGGTGCGCGCGCTGCCGCCGAAGGGAGGCGGGGCGGACACCCCGGGAAGCGTCGCAAACAGGGGCCTGACCATGTTCAGGGCCGCGTCCTGCATCTGGCCGACGGTGCGCGTCGGATTGTCCGTGGAGAAGACCAGGTTGCCGACCGGCACGCTGCCCGCGTCAAACCGTGTCACGAAGGCGCCCGGCGTTCCCGGAGGCATGAAGCTGCGGCTGCGGTTCACGTAGGCGATGGTCTCCGAGAGGGCCGCCGACATGTCCGTGCCGGGGTGGAACTGCAGCTTCATGATCGAGGCGCCCTGGATGTTCTTCGACTCCACGTGCTCGATGCCCGCGATGTAGAGGAAATGGTATTCGTAATAATAGGTTAGGCAACCCTCCATCTGGGCCGCATCCATGCCGCCATAGGGCTGGGCGACGTAGATCGTCGGGATGCCCAGGGGCGGAAAGACATCCCGGGCCATTTTTTGAGCCGCCTGCCAGGCTCCAAGCAGGATCGCCACGACAATGACGACGATGGTCCAGGGGTGGCGGAGGGCGAGGCGCGGCAGGGACATGCGGGGGATCGGGAGATATTACGAGGACCGTAAAACGTCAAATCTCCAGATTCTTTCCCGCCAGCATTAAAAATTCAGACCGGACGGCGGCGGGCCGTGAGCGCGTTCACTTGCCCACCTCGACACCCAGTTCGCGAAGCTGTTTGCGCACAATCTTCAGCACTTCACGGCCGTCCCTGGTGATCTTGTAGCTGCGCGGTCCCTTGGGCCCGCGGGCCGGGTCGGCCTTTGAGGTAAGCCAGCCATGCTTCTCCATGCGCTTGAGCAGCGGATAAAGCGTGCCCGGGCTGACCTCGTAGCCGTGGTGACGCAGCTCCTCGAGCATCCAGTTGCCGATCACCTCGCCCTCTGCGGCATGGTGCAGGACATGCACCTTCCAGAAGGAGAGCAGGATTTCGTGATTGACGAGCTTGGGATCCACGCGGCAGGGAAATTGACCCAAAGCGATGCCGTATTTCACCCGAAAAAGCAACCCTGACACGGCAGGAAGCACAGGCAAGAACCTTGCATGAACAAAAAGCATCCTTTGTCGTTCTGAATCCGGTCGTCTGAACAGACCCGCCGGTTTCCAAACTCCCGAGCCCCATGTCCGCCAAACGCAAATACAAGTATCTCAACTACACCACCCCCTGGGGGGTAAGCCAGTCGCGCGTGGCCAGGACTGGCTGGTCCAGCTTCCTGCTGCATGAATCAGGCTACCAGGCGGCCCTCGAGGACTGGAACCATGAAGGCGTGGACAGCCCCTTCTGGCGCCTCTACCACAACCCCAGACCTGGCTGTCACCTCAGCTTCCAGGGACGCGACATCCCGCTCGGACCGGAGATCTTTGTGCTCATCCCGGCCAACACCGTCTTCAACTGCCATGGACCGGTGAAG
>JBIIRD010000086.1:0-19866 GCA_044341745.1 Prosthecobacter sp.
CCGTTTGGCAAAATCGGCACAAAGACAACACGAGACAACAAACCAAGCCCCACCCATTGCCTCATCTACGCTGAAATAAAATGTGCGAAACTTGACGGACACTACCGGGTTGTGGGAATGTCAGAGACATCTACATTTGCCTCACCGGCATTGTTGAAGATCGCACTGGCCCCAGGGTCAAATAAAAATCCGGCAGCGTTGGCGACATCGAGGGAGTTGGGAACCATTGTCGTGCCTACCTTCTTGGTTGTTTGATTGTTTTCTGTGCGAGCAACCTGCCATGTGCGCGTGCTAGAGACGTTTTGAATGACATTCCATGTCCATTCGGCAATCTGCGGCACTGAAGTGTCAAGGCCAGTTGGGGCAACTTTGGCTTCGGCCTTGAGTCGAATTCCCCCATCTTCGGGCAATCCATATGTCCATTTGCCAGCTGAGTTCTGGTAACGCGAGCAGGCTGTTGCTGCGGCTGAGTCCGGATCGTTGGCTGCGCGTGTGTCACCAGTGAACCAGAACACCGTCATGGGCTGCGTCGCGAGCACATCGCCAGTGGCTCCGTCCTTTCTGATCTGGAGCTTGGCGTCTCCTTTCTTTAGGACTTGCAATTTTGCCGAGATGAAGATCCGTTGGGGTTTGGTTAAACATGGATAACATGAACTACTTCCCTGGTCTGGTAGATTCAAACATAAGCAATGAGCGATCAAAGATGTTTGTAGTGCTCAATATCTGATTGGCTGCACTAAACACCGGGTAATTACGGAGTGCATTGGTCTTGATCAACTCTGCTCCGATTGCCTCGATGGTGTCATAGCCAATCTGATTCTTGGCGGAGTCCTTCAAGGCGTTTATGTCGTCGGACAGTATTCCCTTCGCGCCGCGCAGCTTGGCGTGGTAGTGCATCATGGAGGCCACCGCAGCCTCATTCTGTGCAAACTGTAGTGTTGCTGCAATTAAAGCGCCTCCCCAGATTCGCTCCCCTTCTGCCATCATCCAGGCAGGAGAGGTGACAACATTGCTTTTCGCGTCTCGCGCGAGCACAAGTTGCACGGCCACTGCAGCATCAACCAGCGATGGCTCTGAGCGCAGCCAAGCTTTCATATCCTCAGTAGTAACCGCGCTATGACGCATCAGCAAACTCGCGGCCATCTTCTTGACGAGGGGATTGTCTGACTGAGCGGTGGCCCGAAGCTGGGCAAGCTGCTCTTTGGTTAGCATAGGACTCTCAAAGACCTGTTTGTTCTCCAACCGCCAAGCGGTGGCTGATGCTATCTGCAATCCCCATCCATCAGGAACGATCAGCAAGTCAGCAAATTGTGCTCTGCCGTTCTTCGGTGCATCGAATCGGAACGCAACCTCTCCTTCATGGGCAAAAGGATCAAAGCCAGCTTCGGTCAGGCCTTGGTATGCGGTGTAGTGCGGCCCGTGCCATCCGTTATAAGAGATGAGTTCATTCCATATCATCTGCTCAGGTATTCGCATGGTGGCACCTAGCGGACTTTTGATCACCGTGATTTGGAATTCTGTGACCTGGGGGCGTTTAGGGAGGTTTGAGTCGTTTTGCGGTTTGTATTTCGGATCATCCACCGGATATGATGGTTGAGTTTGCTTGGCCTCCACAATTTTGGCGAACACCAAGTCTTCGGAGAGTCGCTGGTCATTGATTAGTTGAAGCAGCGCGCAACCATCTCGCGAAGCGCAGAAGACGCGCTGCAGTTCACCTTGCTTTGGGCGGCCCGAAAGCTTCTCCATCTGAGCGCCCACTAAAGGAGACGCCGAAATCAGTAGAGTAACAATACATTTGGAAGGGTTCATATGGATCAAGGATGAAGGTTGGTGTTTTGATTTCCGTCCTGCCACTGATAGCGGCTTGCATCTTTACCAAGCGTGTTCGCAGTCTGCCCGGTTACGACTGGCACGGTGTCGGGTGCTTTGTCAGTTCCTCCAGTGGGCTTCTGCAGCCCACTGGCAGAGCTGTCAGCGTGGAACTTCCAATCTACTTGGCGGATTGGAACGACAGATGGCGGGTTGGGGAGCAAACCCAAATTGTCAGCACCATCGGCGACGGAGAGCCAGAGTAAAAAATCGTCCTGAATGACCGTCTTATCCCACTGATATTCTACTGTCACGGGCCAAGTTTGGTTGCCTTCGACGGCCTGTGCTTGCTTTGTGTGCTTGTCTGCGAGCGCGGCAGGTGCATCGTTGTTATCGATGGAAGATTTGCCATTAGCATCGAACGACTCATAGCCATCGTATAGTGGCGTTTGATCCCACAGCATTCGGGACTGCGGCGATCTTCGGTCCAACACATAACCTTGCCATGTGACTGTTCCCACACGGGTGGACGCTACCGTCACAGTTGAAGTCGAAGGTGCGCCACTTCCTGCTTGAACCGAAGGGTTGTTTACATGCCATTTGCGAGTCGTTTGAACGTTTTGGACAAAGCCAAGACGCATGTTCGCAATCTGGGGTGCGGTTGTATCCAAGCCCGTCGGCTTGATTGTAGCATTACCTGACAACACCCAAGGATATGCAGCATTTGTTATCCCATAGAGGGTGCCGTCCAAAAATGCAGCGGATTGGTATGGGAATGTGATCGACGCATCAAACCAAAACACCGTCAGGGGCTGCGTGGCGAGCACATCGCCAGTGGCTCCGTCCTTTCTGATCTGGAGCTTGGCGTCTCCCTTGTGGGTGCTCTGCGTGATGCCCGTGATCCAGAACCTGCCCTGGCCTTTTGAATCCAGCGTGAGGTTCACGGTGGATGTTCCTGCATCACTGTCGCCCGGCTTGGCTTGTGCATCCGAAAACTTCATCGTACCATTCTCTGCGGTGATGCCAATGCTGGCGATGGTTTTTCCCGGGCCGCTGTCGGGGATTTTCACCGTGCAAGGTATCCACTGACGCCATGCGGTGGTGCCAATTTTCTGTTCCTTGCGAACCATGGCATCCTTCGTGTCGGCGGTGTCGTTGATGTTTATGTCAATGGGGTAAGCCTCATAAGAGGCCATGGTGCCTGGGTCAACGGGGGGTGAGGTCAGCAGGATGGTTCCGCCCTGCAGGGACACGCCCTCGGGCAGCGGAAAGTTTGCGCTCGCCTGGCTGGAGATCATCTGCCCTTCCTCAATCCGCAGCTCCATGCTTCCCAGAACTTCAACGCTTTCCGCATGTTCAATATGGCTCCCATATTCGGGCAGGGCTTTTTGTCTTTTGACCAGGACAAAAGGCTTGGTCTGTGCCGTAGGCGCGGGCTGGTTGCACTGATACCTCACTTGCTCCTGCTCCATGGTGGCGCTGCTCATGTAATACGGATAAGTTTCTTCAACCAAACCGCTGCTGCTGTAGCAGCTAATCACGTCCTCTGTATCGAATCCGTAGTCCCACTGAGAGGTCACAGTGCTGACAAACGTGCCCCAGCGCCCAGCGCCCATCCATCCGTCTTCTGGACTGCCTTGATAGATCGGCAGGGACTCCATGGCTGCCAGGGCCGTGGAGCGGCTGAATTCAAGGCTTGAACTCTCGACTTCCAGCCTGCCTCCATCACCCGGATAGGCGTTCGTGATCCAATAAGTTGAATGTCGATTCTCTTCGACAGGGGTGTCGCAGGAGTCATTTAATTGGAAGACCTCAAGCACTTTCCTCATGACCGCGCCAGGGTCGTCAGGCTCACAGTATACCCAGAAGGTGGGCTCCCAGGACGAAGGAGTGTCCCTTGGATCTCCAGGGTCCAGTGTGTTTCCGTTCACGTCAGCATCCCCGTTGAAGTTGTCATGGGGCGACGGTGGTGGGTGGGCATTGGGCACCTCTTGCTCATAATAGGTCACCCAGTCCATGATGGCGGGTCTGAAATAACGTTGGTAAGATCCAAAGCTCATATGGCGAACGCGTCTGGCCAGGAAGGTTGCAAACGATGGATCCGGCGTGTGGGTGCCAGTTCCTCCGAACTCCTGGCGTGGCCCGCCCGACCCCGGATAGGATGAAGCGTTCCGAGGATCACTCAACACCCGGAACTCCTCCAGGTTCGTGTAGCCATCCTGGTCGATGTCTCCCGTGGAGCCATCCTGACCGAGACTGCTGATGAGCGAGGTTTGATTGCGGAACTCCCACCAGTCAGGCAGCACGTCTCCATCCGTGTCCGCATTGATGGGAGAAGATCCGAGTTGGTATTCGATGAGATTTTTCAGGGTGTCACCATCGGGATCACCCTGCGCACCATGGCTGCCCTCGGCAGACAGCGGACTCAGCCCATACTGCACCTCCCAGCCGTCTGGCAGGCCGTCGTCATCGCTGTCCGGATCAAGCGGGTTCGTGCCATGCGTCTGGATTTCCTCGCGATTGCTCAACCCGTCCTGGTCAGGGTCAGCCTCATAGGGGTCGCCTGTCACCGGTTGGTCGGTGTAGCGCAGGCGGATGAAGCTTGGAGATGGCTGTGCCGGGAGGCTGATTGATAAAAGGGTTCCAGTGCCCGTCAGGACATGGCCTTCATAGCTCCAGTCCACACCGAGATTCAAGGTCGGGGAGGTTTGCACAAAGTAGGTTCGGCCGGACTTGCCCCACCATTGCAGAAGAATGCCCTGGCCGTTTGCTTGCAAGGTTGCTCTGAGGTTTTCGGTGGCTTCGCCGTTTGACTGGGCAAAAAGCATATGGCCTTGAAGAAGAAGGAGCCAAGTTGCCAGCAGGAGTGTCGAAGCCGTTCGTGGCGCCGCCTGTGAAAGCCAGGGGCGTATGTTAGAAAGGAGCTGAGCTGATGAGTGAAGAAAAGTGCCCGAATTAAAACTCATGAAATATGAGCTTATGGAGATCTGCCGGGTCTGAATTTTAAGAATTAGTAATAATACATTAATGCGAAAAAGAAAAAAGCTCTTCAGCAACGTCGATCCCTTTTGCTGCCTAGGTTGCGCACTTCCGGATTGAAGTGTTTGGGGCTGCAAATTTTTTTTCCTAAAAAGTGGCTGTCAGCCTGCACAAGCAGAGCATCCGCCTCATTTTATGGCTTCTCTGCCCGGCGTTTTTCAGTTTCCCCGCCTACTCCACGTCGTTGACGGGTTCGTCGAGGGAGGATTTCTGCCAGCGGCCTTCCAGGGTGTAAACCAGATGCGGGGTGTAGAGCTGGGGTTCGAGCAGGAAGGAGTCGTGGCCTTTGTCCGAGTGCACGGTGATGTGCATGCTTGAAACGTCGGCACGCTCCAGGGCGGAGACCATCTCCGCCTGTTCCTCGGGGTAGAAGCAGAAGTCGCTGTCGATGCTGAACACGAGGTAGTGATGCCCCGCCTGGCGGCTGCGGGCGAAGAGCTCGTCGTAGCTGTCCACGCCGGCGTCGCTCAGGGGGTCGTAGCGCAGCCACATGTTGATGATGCGCAGGTAGGCGTTGGCATCGAAGCGCTTCACGAACTTCTTGCCCTGGTGCAGCATGTAGCTTTCGACGTTGTGGCCGACCTGGTACCAGGCGAGCTGGCCGTTGGGCTGGGACACGGTCTGGCGGGCGCGCCGCTCGATGGCGTCGAGGTGGACGAAGGTTTTGTGCGAGATCATGCGGGCCAGCGCCAGGCCGTACTCGGGAGCCTCGCCGTCGTAATAATCACCGCCTTTGAAATGCGGGTCGTTTTCGATGGCCAGCACCTGCTCGAACAGGGTCAGGCGGGTCAGCACCGTCGTGCGCAGGCCGGTGGCCACGGGCATGACGATCTTCACGCGCTCAGGATAGAGCGTGGCGAAGTTGATCGCCAGCAGGCCGCCGACGGAGGAGCCGATGACGGCGTGCAGTCTTTTGACGCCGAGATGATCCAGCAGCGCGGCCTGGCTGCGCACCACATCGCTGCTCAGCACCGGCGGGAAGTCGGCGCCGTAAGGTTTGCCGGTCTCCGGGTTCAGCGAGGCCGGCCCGCTGCTGCCGTAGCAGCCGCCGAGGTAGTTGGCGCAGATGATGCAGTAGCGGTTGGTGTCGAGCGCCTTGCCGGGGCCGATGAAAAGGTCCCACCAGCCGTGCTTCACGTCGTCGGTCCAGCGGCCGAAGAGCCCCGGCACGTCCGGGTTGTAACCGGCGGCGTGCTGGCTGCCGGACAGGGCGTGAAACAGCAGGATGGCGTTGGTCTTGCGGGCGTTCAGCTTGCCATACATCTCGTAGGCGACCGTGATGCCGGGCAGTTGTTCACCATTGGCGAAGACAAACGGCTCGGCGGCGCTGCCGAGATGGAAGAACTGGGTGCGGGTTTCGCCGAGGCCTTTGGACATGGACGGGGATGAGGAGTTGAGAAAGGGCCGGATGTCAAAGGCCGAAAAGCCCGGGGCGTGGCCTTACTTCAGCTCCTCGATGCGGAGATCCTTGTAGCGGACGATGGAGGTGGCGCCGCCATGGATCTGCACGGCGATGATGCCGCTCATGTCGATGCCCGGCTCGGTCTCGGTGTAATCGACGGTCTGGACGCCGTTGAGCCAGATCTGGATGCGCGGGCCTTCGGCGCGGATGCGGTAGTCGTTCCATTCACCCAGGGGTTTGCGGGCCTTTTCCAGCACTTCAGGGGAGGGCTGGGCGAGCATCTTCTTGCGGCGGCTTTCATCATAGAGCGCGCCGTCATAGCCCTTGCCGAGGTCGGCCTGGTAGCCGGACACCTCATGATGGTTGGGAATGCGCTTGGTGCGGAATTGAACACCTCCGTTCACGAAGCCTTCAGTGCCCTCCAGCTTCCATTTCAGCGTCAGCTCGAAGTTTGAATAGGATTTGGTGGTGGCCAGGAAGTCGTTCTTTTCCTGCTTCTTCTCCAGGCTGCCCGCCACCAGGGCGCCGTCCTCGATGCGCCAGACGCCGCCGATGCTGCCCTGCCAGCCGGTGAAGGTGCGGCCGTCAAAAAGAGCGACAGTGTCGGCAAGCGCGCAGGTGGCGGTGACGGCGGAAAGAAGGAGGGCGGGGAGCAGTTTCATAAAAGAGGTTAGGCTGAGGATAACGCGGGGATTCCGGGTACTTGTGACGAAAAGCGGTCTGTTGGCGGGCAGGCTATCTTTCCACGGCCATGGCGATGCCCATGCCGCCGCCGATGCAGAGGCTGGCGATGCCGCGGCGAAGGTTTCTGTCCTCCATGAGGTGCAGCAGGGTCACCAGGACGCGGGCGCCGCTGGCACCGATGGGATGGCCGAGGGCGATCGCGCCACCTCGTGGGTTGAGCTTTTCAAGAGGCAGGCCGAGTTCGCGGGCGCAGCCCAGGGTCTGAACGGCAAAGGCTTCGTTGATCTCGACCGCTTCGACATCCTCCAGCTTCCAGCCGGTGACCTCGCAGAGACGTCGGATGGCGCCGACCGGGCCCAGGCCCATGACGGCAGGGTCGCAGCCCACCGCGGTGCAGCCCAGGATGCGCGCCCGGGAGACGAGACCGTGCGCCTGCAGGGCGTCCTCGCCGGCCAGCAGCACCATGGCCGAACCATCATTGATGCCGGAGGCGTTGCCGGCGGTGACCGTGCCGTCCTTCCGGAAGGCGGGCCTGAGCTTGGCGAGCGATTCCGCCGTGGTGTCGGCGCGGGGATGTTCGTCCGCCTCGACTCCGGCCACGGGCACGATTTCCCGGGCGAGGGACGTGCGATGCTCCGCGACACGGGACTGGCTGAGCGCGGCGAAGGCGTCCTGCTCCTGGCGTGTGATGCCCAGCCTGTCAGCGATGCGCTCGGCGGTCTCGCCCATGCCGATCTTCAGGAGCGGATCGCTGAGGCCGTCCACGAACAGGGCGTCCTGCATCGCGATGTCGCCGAGCTTCCGGCCAAAGCGGGCGTCCATCACGTAATGCGGGGCGCGGCTCATCACCTCGACGCCGCCCGCCAGCACGAGGCTGGCTTCTCCCGCACGAATGGCGTCCGCGGCCAGCGCCACCGCCTTCAGCGAGGAGCCGCAGGCCATGTTGACGGTGAAGGCGGGCACCTGTTCGGGCAAACCCAGTTTAAGGCCGGCCTGACGCGCCACGTTCATCCCTGCACCCGCTTGAAGCACCTGGCCGAGGATCACCTGGCCGAGGTGCGGGCGAAGTCCTGCGGGGACGACGTGCTCCGCGACTGCGCAGGCGAGATCCACGGCGGCGAGGTCTTTCAGGCCGCCGCCGAAGCGGCCGAGGGCGGAGCGGCGGGCATCAACAAGATGGACGGGAGTCATGGCGAATGGATCAGGGAATCGGAGACCAAAGGTTGGAACTGCATTTGTGAGAGGACGTCCTTGTGAAGGTCATGGGTGCCGAGGATTTCAACAAGCCTCAGGCCTTCAGGCACCAGCTCGAAGACGGCGCGTTCGGTGACAAAGAGCACCTGCTGGCCGCGCGCCAGCGCCGTCGGGCCGTGGAAGCAGACATGCTGGATCTCACGCACAAACTTGGGCTGGCCCTTGGCGAGGAAGGTGCAGCAGAAGACCAGGCGGCGGGCGCTCTGGGCGATGTTCACAAAACCTCCGACCCCGGCGAAACGGTCGGCGAAGCTGGTGACGTTGACGCTGCCCTGCGCATCCACCTCCACCGCGCCAAGCACCGCGATGTCAACGCCGCCGCCGTCATAAAAGTCAAACTGGGCAGGCTGGTCGATGATGGCTTCGGGAAAGTGGCTGCAGCCGAAGCTCAGTGCCGAGGCCGGCACGCCGCCGATGGGTCCGCTTTCCACCGTCAGGGTGAAATCGCCCAGGCGTCCCGCCTCGGCCGCCACCATGGCGACGCTTTCGGGCAGGCCGATGCCGAGGTTGACGATGTCCCCGGCACGCACCTCCTGAAGCGCGCGCCTGCCGATGACCTTGCGCTCGGACTCGGGCATGGCGGGAAGTTCAAAGCCTGCGGTTTGTGAGACGACGAACTCCTCGTTGAAGGTCTCTCCAAAGGTCTGGTCATGCTGCACGCCTCCGCTGGTGACAATGTAATCGACGAGAATGCCGGGCACGCGCACTGACTTTGGATCCGGCAGCGAATCGACGAGGCTCTCGACCTGGGCGATGACGATGCCGCCGTGGTTTTTCGCCGCCTGCGCGATGGGCAGCACCTCGCCGACGAGGCCTTCACCGTCCATGCTGAGATTGCCCCGGGCGTCGGCATAGGTGGCCCGGATCAGCCCGACATGAACCGGCACCGGCTTGTAGCGAAGCCAGGGCTTGCCGTCGAGCTCCAGGCGCTCAACCAAAGGTTCGACCGTGCGGGCGTTCATCCTGCCGCCGGACATCATCGGGTCGATGAAGGTGTTGAGGCCCACCTGGGTGATGAGGCCGGGGCGTTTGGCCGCGATTTCGCGAAGCAGGCAGCAGAGAACGCCCTGGGGCAGGTTGTAGGCCTCGATCTCATTGGCGAGGGCGAGCGTGCCGAGTTTGGGAGCCAGGTTCCAGTGGCCGCCGATGACGCGTTTCACCAGGCCCAGGTGTGCCAGGTGATTCAGCCCCCGGTGACCGCGGTCGCCCTGGCCGGCGCAGTAGTAGAGCGTGAGGTTGCGCGGCGTCCCGGTGTCGAGAAAGCGGCGTTCCAGAGCCGCCGTGAGCATCTCCGGATGGCCCGCGCCGACGAAGCCGCCGATGGCGATCGTGGCGCCGTCCGGGATGGCGGCGACGGCCTGGTCAGCGGTGGCAAGAATTGCCGGAGCGCGCATGTCAGCCCCTCCAGCCTCCATTGATCTCGAGGGTCTGGCCGGTCACGTAGCTGGCCAGGGGCGAGCAGAGAAAGAGGACCACGCTGGCCACCTCCTCGGTGGTGCCGAAGCGGGCCAGCGGCACGTTTTTCAGCATCTCGGCGCGCACCGGTTCGGGGATGGTGGCGGCCATGCTGGTGTCGATCACACCCGGGGCGACCGCATTGGCGCGGATGTTGCGTCTGGCGGCCTCGCGGCTGAGCACGCGCATCATCGCCTGCACGCCGGCCTTGGCGGAGGCGTAGTTGGCCTGGCCGAAGAAGCCCTGGATGGCGGCGATGCTGCCGAAGCTGACGATGGCGCCGCCCTCGCGCATGATCTCGAGGGCGTATTTGCAGCCGTAGAAGACGCCTGAGAGGTTCACGTCGATCACCGCGTCCCATTCCTCAAGGCTCATCCTCGCGATGGTGCGGTCCTTGATGATGGCGGCGTTGTTGACGAGGAAGTCAAGCCCGCCGCACTGCGCCTGAACCTGGCCCATCATGGCCTGCATCTGATCTGGCCTGGAGACATCGGCGGCGATGACGACGGCGCTGTCGGTGCGCTGGACGTTGAGCTCATCCGCGAGCGCCTGGGCGTCGGCGGCGGTGTTGTCCAGGCCCGGGTGGTTGAGCACCACGGTGGCGCCAGCGCGGTGGAAGGTGCGGGCGATCTGGGCGCCGATGCCCTGGGAGGCTCCGGTGATGAGGGCGACTTTGCCGCTGAGGTCGATGGGGATCATGGTTATGGCTGGAAAGGACGCGAGGGACGAGGTGATCCTATCGGCGGCGGCGAGTCGATCAAAAACAAGCGGCGGGCCATGAGAAGGGCCCGCCGCAAAAAGTTCACGCTTGAGGTTAGGTCGCTCAGCCCAGCTCGGCCAGCCTCGTCTTGATGGCGGCGAAGTTGGGCAGGTCACCGGGGCTTTCGAGAACCTCGGCGTACTGGATGACGCCGGCCTTGTCGATGATGAAGGCGGAGCGCTTGGGCACGCCGCCCATGATCAGGTTCTTGGCAGGCAGGAAGCTGTCGTAGGCGACACCGTAGGCGGTGGTGACCTTGTGATCGTAGTCACTGAGGAGCTGAAGGGTGATGCCCTCCTTCTCGGCCCAGGCCTTCTGGGCGAAGGGGTTGTCGCCGCTGATGCCGATGACTGTGGCGTTCAGGGACTTGTATTCGTTGATGCTGCTGGACAGCTCGCAGAACTCCTTGGTGCAGACGCCGGTGAAGGCCATGGGCACAAAGAGCAGGAGGATGTTGGAGGCGCCGACGTGTTCGGACAGCTTGAAAAGCTCGGGGCCGCTGGCGCCGAGGGTGGTCACGGTGAAGTCAGGGGCGGCGGAGCCGACGGAGAGGGCCATGGGGGAGGGGTGGGTTGGGGTGAAGGATGGGTGTCAGAGGGTGCGCAAGATACGCGGGGCCCATAACAAAGGACGAACAATCGACGGGGTCAATCCCAGGTTGCCAGGACCTACAGGCCGACCGCCTTGCGCGGGTTGGTGTCCAGAAGCTGCGCCAGCTCGGCCTTGCTGAGACCGAGCTGCTGCTGGCCGTTGGCCAGAATACGCGGGATGGTGACCGTGCTGCCGACAAAGTGGGAGCCGTCCGGGCTGCGGGCGACGAGGTCCTCCCCGATGAGGATGTCCCAGCCGGCGAGGCTGTACTTGCCGGGGCCGAGGCGGGCGGCGGAGATGGCGTCCGTGACAAAGATGGTCTTCTCGAGACCGGCGGCACGCAGGTAGTTGGTCAGGGCGAAGAACTCGATGTGCACACCGTCGGGGATGAAGCAGAGCCAGAGTCTGTCGCGCAGGGCCAGGGCGCGCTGGATGATGTTGTCGTGCCGGTGCATCTGCATCGGGCAGCCGTTGCCGACATGGGTGAACATGCTCAGCCCATGCTCCGTGGCGGCGCGCAGAACGTCCAGGCTGGGATTGCAATGGCCGGCCGAGACCGTCACGCCGTTGTTGGCCAGGAACTCCGTGGTGTGAAAGCCCTCGTCATGCTCCGGGGCGAGGGTGACGATGCGGGCCAGGCCGCCTGCGGCGTCCAGAAGAAGCTTGGCGTTCTCCAGGGTGGCTGGTTTGACATGCTGCTGAGGGTGGGCGCCGACGTAGCCTTTTTCCGGGTTGATGAAGGGGCCTTCGATATGAATGCCTGCGATCACGCTGCGGGCCAGGCCGTCCTGTTCACGCAGTCTGACCAGGGTTTCCATGCGTGCCGCCATGGAGTCCAGGTCATCGGTGATGAAGGTGGCCAGGATGCTGTCGCACCCATCTTCAACGAGGCATTTGCAGGCATGGTGAAGGGCTTCGGCGGTCAGCCCTTCACGGTTGAAGTCGGTGCCAGCGTAGCCATTCACCTGGAGGTCGAGCGGTTTCATGGGGGAGCAAGAGGAGGATGCCCTTAGGTAACGGTCCGGAAAAGGCATGGTTTGAAACCGTCAGGATGGCAGCCGGTCTTTTTGTGCTGATATTGAGGCTCAGGAAGCCTCCATTGCGGCAATCAAGGCCTGGCGCAGTTCGGGCAAATGCTCATCGGCCAACGCATGATCGCCAGTGATGGCGATGTGCAGCAAACCAAGGCGCGTCGGGCAGGGCAGCGCCGTCAGATGATCCCCGGTCGCCATGCGTTGATGCAGGAGGGGCACTCGCTCAAAGGCGAGAACGCCGCTCATGCGGGAGAAGGCCACCCAGGCCATGACGGTCGTCACCACGAGTTCCTGATGCAAAGACTGTCCCCAGAGCAGGTCTCCCTGGTCATCAATGACGAAGAGATGGGAGCCGTTCATCAATGGCCGGGCCCAGGAGGCGAATCCGTCGAGCCGTTCGTTCACGGAATTGCCGGAAGGCCGGTAAGGAGTCCAGGACGGTGCTTCATCGGAGGCTGGAGGCGTTTCGTCCTCAGGGTGTTCTTCGGCCATGTCCACCTCCTCTTCAGTCACGGGTGGGCTGTCCGGTTCCGCCGGACGGGGCTCCGCAGCCTCGCCGGGAAGCAGGCCTGCATTCATGGCTCGTTCACGGATGGCCTGGAGGCGGGCCCTGAACAGGTCCAGGTCGCGATGTGAATCGGACGATGATTCGGCAGGCGCCTGCGGCACGGCGGCTGGGGGCTCGGGCACTTCAGCATGAACAACAGGCTCGATCTCGGCCACAAGCAGGGCCGGGGCTGCATTGGTCAGCTCGATGGAAGCCTGGGGCGGCGGCGCGTCACGCAGCCTGCCAAGCAAGGCGCCGACCTCATCGGCATCAATCCAGGAGACTTGCATGGGCGTGGTTGGATTCGCGTTCCTGGAGAAGGCCGGTACGGCGTTCGATCTCGGCGGCGAGCTGGTCAAAGAGCAGCGCCTCGGGAGGCGGGTTCTTTTTCAAGAGGGCCACCGGTACGCCCATGGCGCTGGCTTCGAGGAAAGAGTTCAGACGGGGCACGGCCTGGTCGAAGAGCATGTCCGCAGGCAGCAGGGCGCGAAGTTCGGAGACCACTTTCTGGCTGACCTGGCTTTCGCCCGCGACCATGGTCATGAGGATGCCCGCGACCTTGACGCCGGCGCCTTCGCTGCGGAAGCGGGACAGGGTTTCCAGCATGTGCGGCACGCTGCGCACGGCGAGCGGCTCCGCCTGCTGAGGCAGGACGACGTAGTCACAGGCCTTCACCACGGACTCCGTCATGGCATTCAGGCCGGCGGCCGTGTCCATGATCAGGCAGTCCACGCCGCGCAGTTCGGCGGCACGCAGAAGGTCGGCCAGGCGTGAGGGCACCTCCTGGGAGGACCAGCCGCGCCGCGCCGCCGCATCATACTGGCCGCCTGGAAGAATCTGCAGTTCGGGCAGCCTGGTGGAGAGCACCAGGCGGTTCAGGTCGCGTTCAGCCCCGCAGAGAAAGTCGTAAAAGCCGGGCCGTGCGCGTGTGGACCTGGCCAGGGACAGTCCGACGCCGCCCTGGGGGTCCGTGTCGACGAGCAGCGTCGTCCACCCTCGGCGTGCGAGTGAGTAGGCGAGGTTGATGCAGAGCGTGGTTTTACCCACGCCTCCCTTCTGGCTGGCCGTTGCAATGGCGATCACGGAATCGAGACTAGGCGGTGTTTAAGCACTGGCAACCACAGGACTGGAAAAGCCGCAAGTCAAGACTTCCGGACGGTGATGACGGACTTCCGGGCAAGCGATGGCTTGAACAGGGAGGCTCCTTCGTGCGAGATAGAGGCGAACCCACGCCATCATGCCTTCACTTTCCATCATCACCGCTCATCTCGACAGCACGCTGCGCATCAACGAACTGCCGGACTATTCGAATGCCGTGAACGGCCTGCAGCTTCAGAACCGCAGCGGTCAGGTGACGCGCATCGCCGCGGCGGTGGACGCCACCCTGCCGGTCGTGAAAAAGGCCGTGGCCACGCGAGCGGACCTGCTCATCGTTCATCACGGCATGTTCTGGTCCGGCCTGCAGCCCTGGACGGGCGGCACCTTTGAAAGGATGAGCCTGGCCCTGGAAAACAACCTGGCGATCTACAGCGCGCACCTGCCTCTCGACGTCCATCCCACGCTGGGCAACAACGCCTGCATCGCCGGCGCCATGGGCCTGGCGCCTTCCGGCGGGTTTCTGGAATACAAGGGGCTGTCTGTCGGCGTGGTGTGCGAGGCCGAGCTGGCGCTTGATGAAGTCGTGACCCGCTTTACGCAGGCCCTCTGTGGCGGCCGGGTGCATGTCTGCGCCGGCGGCCCCAGGATCACCCGGCGCATCGGCATCTCCTCCGGAGGCAGCGGTTCCGAAATCGCCGCCGTCGCCAGGGCGGGCGTGGACACCTTCATCACCGGCGAGGGGCCGCACTGGAGCTACACGCTCGCGGAGGAGCTCGGCATCAACGTCCTGTACGGCGGCCACTACGCCACGGAAACCTTCGGTGTGAAGGCTCTGGCCGCGCACCTGGAGAGGCAGTTCGGCCTGTCCGGGTGCTTTGTTGACCACCCCACCGGCCTGTGAAGCCATGAAGGCGGCGCCCTTTCTCAAGACCGGCTTTTTTGAGCGTGACGTGCTTTCCGTCGCGCATGACCTCATCGGCATGGAGCTCGTCTGGCGGGGCTGCTCGGGAATCATCGTCGAGACCGAGGCCTATGCCGCCGAGGATGACGAGGCCTGCCACACCTTCTCCAGGCGGGGAGCGAGGGAGTTTGTGCGGGTCATGCCGCCCGGCGCCGCCTATGTCTACCTCAACTATGGCATGTACTGGCTCTTCAACCTCCTGGTGAAGGGCGGCGGCCGGGACGGCCTGGTCCTGGTGCGCGCCCTGGAGCCCAGGCTGGGCGTCGAACAAATGATGCGCCGACGTAGCAAGCAGCGTGTTGAAGATTTGTGCTCGGGGCCGGGCAAGGCCGGCGTGGCCCTGGGCGTCACGGGCGAGCATCATGGCACGCACATGGCGGGCCGGGGCCGTCCGGGGGACTGCGGGCTGCGCCCCTCCGACATGCGGCCGACGGTCGTCACCGACATCCGCGTCGGCATCTCACGGGCGGTGGACCGCCCCTGGCGTTTTCTGGCCGCGAACCATCCGCATGTCAGCGTGCCGCATGGCCGGGTGCGGACGCCCTGAGGCTTGCGCCCGTCCCGAACGCCAGCATCTTGGCAGTCCATGTCCACCCGCAACCGCCGCCGTTCCCGCCAGGTCCCCCGATGGCTGATGGCCCTGGCCGGGCTTGGCCTGGCGGCCGGGCTTGTCCTGCTGCTGGCGCCCATGCTGGTCATGAGCTGGGTGCGCGGCTACCTGCAGAAGGACGAGTTTCGCGGCCGCATGGAGCAGTTCCTGGGAGTGCAGGTGAAAGGCGGCGTCACCCTTGAGCCGCTGCGCTGGTCGGGAGACGAGGTTTCCACCCGCTCCCTGACGGCCAGCACCGGCAACGGCTGGAAGGCCGAGGTCAGCGCCCTGCGCCTGGCGCTCGACTGGAACGCGTTTCGCGACCGTCGGTGGCGGATCATTGAAACCGGGGCTGACTCGCTTGCACTGTCCTTTGAAGGCGGGGCCGAGGAACTGAAGGCGGGCGACAGGGGTCGTGATGAGCCGGGGCATGACGTTGGTGAACAACCGTCCGGGAAAAGCTCCATCCCGGGTTGGCTGAAGAGTTATCTGCCGGACCGGACGGAGATCGACGGCATCCGTTTTGACAGCCTTGCCCTGAACTATCCCGGCCCCTGGCGTCTTGCCGGTTCCAGGCTGCGCCTGGGCGCCTGGCAGCAGGGGGAGTCCTCCATCCTGGCCACCGTCGAGGACGGCATTTTGGAGACCCCGGTCAAGCTGCCGACGCAGGTTCATCCGATGAAGTTCAACCTCACCCGCGCCACCGCGCGCCTGGGCCGGGACGACCTGCATCTCACCCATGCCACCCTCACCTGGATGGGCGACAGCGAGATCACCGCCAGCGGCCATCTCCGTCCCCGGGAAAAGAGCTGGGAGATCAGCTCCCACTTCGCCGGCGTGCCGCTGAAGGAAGTGGTCAGCGATGACTGGAAGCTCCGCCTCACCGGCCTGCTGGAGGGGGATCTGCACATCGCTGGCAAGGCGGGCTCCGAGACCGCCGTGAAAGGAACGGTCCGCCTGAAGGACGCCGCGCTCACCGCCGTGCCGCTGCTTGGCAGGCTGGCCTCCTACACCAACATCGAACGTTTCAAGCGCCTCGTGCTGGACATCGCCACCACCCGCGTCAGCGGTGCCGGAGAGTCGCGGAAGTTCGAGGACATCGTCATTCAGTCGAATGGTTTGTTACGCCTGGAGGGCAGGCTGGACATCCAGGGAGGAAGGCTGGACGGACAGTTCATGCTGGGGGTCACGCCCGAGACGCTGACGTGGATCCCCGGAGCCAGGCAGCATGTCTTCACCAGCAGCCATCCGGGGGCGGCCGCCGGCATGTTGTGGACGCCCCTGCGTATCACCGGCACCGTTGACGGGCCCGAGGAGGATCTTACCGCGCGTCTGATCGGCGGGGCCGGAAAGGCCCTGCTCAACGCCCCGGCCGAGGCGGCGGGCGCGGTGGGTGAAACCCTGCTGAAACCGGTGCTTGGCGAGAATCTGTCCAGGAAGCCCGGCGAGGCGCTGAAGGGTGCCACCGAGATGATCACGAATCCCGCCGAGGCCGTGAAGAAGGCCTCGGACGCCGCTGAAAAGGGCCTTGACCTGCTCAAGGGCGTCGGTGGCGGCCTGCTCGGCAAATAACGATCCAGCCCACACACCGAATGTCCCTGGCCGACCGACAGACCGAGCTCATTGACGACCTGAACCTCATCGAGAACGTCCAGGAACGCCTGGCTGTACTCACCAGTTATGTGGCCAAGGCGAGGCTGCCCGGGGGGCTGAAGGACGACACTCTCATCGTGCCCGGCTGCGTCTCCCGCGTCTGGGTGCATGGGGAGCTGCGGGACGGCCTCACCCGCTTCCGTTGCGAGGCCGATTCACCGATGGTTGCGGGCCTGGTCGCCGTGCTGTGCGACCTCTACAGCGGCGTGCCGCCAGAGGAGGCGGCTGCGGTTGAGCCGGATCTGTGGACCCGCTGCGGTTTCACGCGGATCCTGTCGCCGACGCGTCTCAACGGACTCGCCGCCGTGCGGGCCAGAATCAGGGCGCTCGCGGAGCAGTGGAGGTGAATGCATGCTTTTTGACGCGCACAATCATCTTCAGGACCACCGGCTGGATGCCGTGAGGCCGGAGCTGATGCGCCTGCTTCCCATGCTGGGAGTGGCTGAGGCGGTGGTGAATGGTTCGGCGGAGGATGACTGGGAGGATGTCGCAAGGATCGCCCGCGAACATCCCTGGGTGCGGCCCGCCTTTGGCCTGCATCCCTGGTATGTGAAGGAGCGGACCGATGCCTGGCAGGAGGCCCTCCGGCGCTATCTGACGGAGTTTCCGCGGGCGGCCGTGGGTGAGATCGGCCTGGATCGCTGGATTGAAAACCCGGATCTGGACGCCCAGGTGCAATGCTTCCGGCTTCAGCTTGGGCTGGCGGTCGAACTGGACCGCCCGGTCACGATTCATTGCCTGCGCGCCTGGGGGCTTCTGGAGGAGCAGCTGCGGGCGGCCGCCCTGCCAAAACGGGGATTTCTTCTGCACTCCTATGGTGGCCCTGAGGAGATGATTCCGCGCTTTGCCAGCCTTGGCGGCTATTTTTCCCTGTCGCCCTACTTTGGTCATGAGCGCAAGGCGCGTCAGCTGGCCGTTTTTGCCGCCATGCCCTTGGAAAGGCTGCTGGTCGAAACGGATGCGCCTGACATGTGGCCGCCGGAGGAACTGAACCCGAACCCGCTTCAGGTGGAAGGCAGGCCTGTGAATCATCCCGCGAACCTGTCTGTCAGCTATGAACTGCTGGCCGGGGTGCGGGGCATGGAAGTCTCGGCGCTGGAAGGCGTGATTGCTGAAAACCACCGGAGGCTGTTCGGCAATCCTGGATGACGGTCAGGGGTCGCTGATTGAAATCGATGGGCCTCCGGGTCAGCCAATTTCAAAGATGCCCTCGATCTCCACGGCGATGTTGCCGGGCAGCGACCCCATGCCGACGGCGCTGCGTGCTCCGACACCGGCATCCTCGCCCCAGACCTGGGCGAAGAGTTCGCTGCAGCCGTTGATGACCTTGGGATGATCGGCAAACTCCGGCGTGCTGTTGACCATGCCGAGCAGTTTGATGACGCGTTTCACCCGGTCGAGGCTGCCCAGTTCCTTTTTCAGGGTTGCCAGCAGCGCCAGTCCGGTTTGCCGCGCCGCGGCATGGCCCTGGGCCAGGTCGAGGTCCTCGCCGACCCGGCCGCGGATCATGCCGCCGTCGGGGAGGTACGGGCCGTGGCCGGAGACATAGGCCACGCCGCCGATGATCACGACAGGCTTGTAAACGCCTCCCTTGGGCGGGGCGGGGGGCAGACTGAGGCCGAGTGAGGAGAGTTTGGCTTCTGCGGACATGGTGGTGGAGGGTTCGCGCTGATACTGTCAGGCCAGCGGCTCCGGCTCAATCCAAAACCTCAGGCATCATCAAAGAGATGGCGGTTTTTCCAGAAATAGCTGAAGCCGGAGACCACGGTCAGGAAGGTGGTGAAGCCCACGATGGAGGCGCCGGCCCACCAGTGCGCGGGGGAGGGCTCCAGCCAGGGCCGCAGGAAGCCGAACAAACTTTCCACCGAGGCTGCCGTGAGCAGGAAGTAGAGCACCGTGATGATCTGCCAGGCCATCTTGTGCTTGCCAAGGCGCTCCGCGGCGAGCACGACGCCCTTCTGGGCCGCGATCAGCCGGATGCCCGTGACAAAGAACTCACGACCAAGGATGGCGATGGCGATCCAGGCCTTCATCTCCGTCCTCTCCACGAGCAGGATGAAGGCCGCCGCGATCAGGACCTTGTCGGCCAGGGGGTCGAAGAGCTTGCCAAAGTTCGTGACCAGTCCGCGGGCACGGGCGATCCTGCCGTCGAGATAATCCGTGATGGAGGCCGCCGAGAAGATCAGCAGCGCGGCCGTCATGGACTGGTCCCAGGGGATGTAAAAGCACACCACGAACACGCCGGTGAGGATCAGGCGGGCGACGGTGAGCTTGTTAGGTAGGTTCATCGAGCTTGGGGATGCTGTGTAACGGGGGACTCGCCCGCCTGTCAAACAACGGCTGGGACAAGTGACAAAATTGCCCCTTTCCAGGGAAGCTCCGGAGTTGGGAACATTTCCTGCTTGCCGAACCACCGTTCTCTTAGATTATATTCCCCTGTCATGAAACTCCTCATCCCTCTTCTGCTCAGCCTCGCCTTTGTCGGCAGCAGCCTTGCCGCCCCCCAGAACGCGACCTCCCCCAGCAATCCTGATCACGCGCCGGATTCGCAGAGCGTGGCCGGAACCAAGCCCACCAAGTCCATCTTCGGCGGCTACCGTGCCCTCAACCGGAGCATGAAGCGTCACGAGACCAGCATCACTCGCGACATCATCATTGGTTACGGCCAGCCAGTGGTCGAAAAGTTCCAGGGTGAATATTACTGGTCCGTGCCGGTCACCTACGCGACCCTTTACTCCTCGCCCCATCATCTCTACGGCAAGCCGCTCTCCGACGGCGTGGCCATCGCCGAGGCACGTGCCCTGGTGAGTGACGGCAACGTGGCCTTCTGGCTTTACGACGCCCCGCGCCCCACCCGTTCGTCGATTCCCGTGCGCTGATTACCCGAACCGTAAACTTTTTCTTCAACAAGGCGGACTGAAAGGTCCGCCTTGTTCGTTTTCACACACGGCCTTGCGCGTGCCCCGCCTGCCGCCATGATCCGCGCCCCC
>JBIIRD010000033.1:0-54404 GCA_044341745.1 Prosthecobacter sp.
CTGGCGGCCTTGTCCCCCATCTTTTCGCAGACCATGGCCAGTTCGTAGAGCACTTCCTTCTTGGTGCTGTCCATGATGGTGAGCTCCTTGTTCGCCTCGGCGAAGGAACTCTTGGCAAGGTCGTTCATGTTCTTCTTCTCGAAGCAGCGGCCGAGCATCAGCATCGCCTTGGTGCGGATGTGCGGGTTGCCCTTGGCCTGCTGAAGCTCCGGGATGGCCTCGGTGTACATCGCAGCGTTGAAATAGGCCTGGCCAAGGTCGAAGCGCAGGCCCTTGTCGGTTGGGTTGCGTTCGACGCGGGTCTTCGCCTCGCTGATCATGGAGGAGGCGCGCTGCAGCTTCACCGCCGCCAGGTTGTTGCGCTGCTCCTCGGCCTCGGGCGCGTCAGGATTGGCGGCGAGCCACTCCTCGATCGCGCTGATGTAGGCGTCCTGCTGCTTGTCACGCATCAGCTCCGTGCGGCGCTGGAGCGAGACGTCGCCAGAATTCAGAGTCAGGGCGTATTCGTAGAAGGACAGGGCGTTGGCCAGGTCGCCAAGCTCCTCATAAAGCTGGGCGATGGCCTTGACGTGGTTGATGTTGCTCTGGTCCTCGTTGTACTTCGCGGAGAAGCGCGCCAGCAGCTCCTCGGTCTGCTCCTTGGTGCGGCCCTGGCGGTTGAGAAGCTCCAGCTCGTTCTGCTCATCGGCGTTCTTGATGGCGCTCTTGAAGTCACCACCCCAGCCCTGCCTGAGAATCGAGGAACGGGCAGCTGCGTCCTTTTCACCCTTGGTGGCGATCATGTCACGCGGGTCGATCTTCGCGATCGCGCCGTACACCTCCGCCGCCTTTTCCGGCTGCTCGTAGGTCATGTAGTGGGTCGCCAGCTGATGCATCAGCTTCGTGTTCTGGGGCTGCCCCATGCGGATCGTTTCCAGCGCAAAGGACGCCAGATCGTGGAACTGCACCTTCAGAGCCAGTTCATAGAGCTGCTTGTTGGCGCTTTCGCTGAAGGGGTCCTTTTGAAACACACGCTCCTCGAGATCGGCGATGGCCTCCCAGGGATCCTTTTTGCCGCCACCGCCGAAGAGTCCGCCGCCCAGGCTGAACTTCTTGCCGCTGCCGACCGCCTCGCCCTCCGCACGGCGCAGCACCTTGCGGCCGTCGAGGAATCCGGGGACTTCCTTCACGATGGGAAGGATCAGGCTCACGGCATACTCCCAATTTTTCTGCTCAATGGCGAGCATGCCTTTTTTCCAGAGGTTGTGATACTTGGGGTCGAGCTGGGCTTCGGTGACGATCATGGTTGGAGTTGGGGGGATGAAAACGCGGTGGGGCTTACTTCTTGGCGCCGGACGGCTGCTTGGATGACGGGGGCGCAGGCGCCTTCTCCTCGGAGGAGGCCACCCCGACCAGGCTGGTCAGGGCTTTCCATTCTTCGCGCATCCCCCGGCTGAAACCTTCCATGCTGAAACCATGCTCGAATAGCACCATCCAGACGAAGGTGGCGGCGAGGAAGGCGAAGAACCAGAGGATTTTGGAAAGCAGGCGCATGTGCCGGAAAAATACGTTACTACAAATAAACAGCCTCCAGCGTCCAGCACGGAGTTTTTGAGTTTGCACCTGCTTTGCCGCCCCGGGGTGCGCCTGCCGGGGTTCGGAACGGCAAAAAAAGACTTCTAAGCCGCCCGGAAGTCCGCCATATCTGCCGATCCATGAACGACTCGGACCTCCAGGGCATGCTGCAACGGGCCACCGCCTCACCGGCGGACAGCCCGCCCGGCTCTCTGCGTGAGGAAATCATGCAGCGGGTTCGGGCCGACGACGGACGGGCCCGGCGCTGGCGTTCCTTCACTCTCTGGCTTCTGGGGCTTGGTCTGATTTCAGGCCTTGGCACCGCCTTGGTCATCGGCTGGTCCAAGGCTTCCCGTGACACCGTCCACTCCCGTCCGCCCCGACTGGAGTTGATTCAGGGAGGAGGTGTCCTGAAATGAGCCTGCGTGCCCGCTGGCTGCTGCTCTCCGTGGCTTGCTCGATGCTGCTGGCAGGTGGCACCGCCTGGTGGGCCACGGACCTCTTTTTGCATCGGCACGGAGAGAGCCATGCCCAGGAGCATCTGGCCCCGGATTTTCACGCCTGGATGCACGAGCATCTGGACATCACCCCCGAGCAACACGCCGCCCTGGAACCCGTGGAGGCGGAATTTGAGGAGTCCCGAAGCCGGCTGAAGGCTGAAATTCGCGCCGCCGGCATGGAACTGGCGGAGGTGATCCGCAAGGCGGAGGCTGGCGACCCGCGCATCAAGGCCGCCCTGCAGCGGCTGAACCGCGGCCAGGAGGAGCTGCAACACCGGACTCTTGACCATTTCTTTGCCATGAAACGCTTCCTGCGCCCGGTGCAGGCGGCCAAACTGCTCGACTGGACCCATGACAGCCTTATCCGCGAGCCTTGACTGCCTGATCGGTTCCCTTCCTCCGGAAGAAAGCCTGGAAACCTTGAAAATCCGCGCCGCCCAGGACGGAGACATGGCGGCCTTTGAATGGATCGTCCGCCAGCATGAGGAGCGCCTTTTCAACTTCTGCTGCCGCTGGCTGCGCTGCTCCCAGGATGCGCGTGAAGTCTGTCAGGACGCCTTTGTGCGGGCCTGGCAGGCGCTGCCCGACTTCGAAGGTCGATGCCGCATCTCCACCTGGCTTTACCAGATCGCGCTCAACCTTTGCCGCGACCGCGCCAAAACCCGCTCCACCCGCCAGCAGGCCTGCACGGTCGCCCTGGAGGATATCGAAGGCCAGCCGACCTGTCCCCTGCCCGCACCGGACCGCAACGCGGAGTGGCGCGGCGAGATGCAGAAGCTCGAACGCGGTCTGGCCATCCTTCCCGAAAAGCTTCGCGCCGCCCTCATGCTGACCAGCCTGGAGGGCCTCAGTCAGGAGGAGTGCGCGGTGATTCTCAACTGCTCCGTCCGCAGCGTGGAAGGCCGGGTTTATCGGGCCCGCCAGACGCTGCTGGCCTGGTGGAACCGCCAGGCCTGACTCATTTCGCCTCCAGGCAAAGCACCTTGCCCGGGGCGTTCCTCACATAAATCCGTCCATTGGCCAGCACAGGACTGCTCCAGCAACGACCGCTCAAGACCTGGGCCCGGCTCAGTTCCTCGAACCCGGCGCTGCCCGCCTTGGCGACAACCAGTTCACCCTTCTCCGTGAGGATGATCAGCCGTCCGTCGGCGGCCATGAGCGAACCGAAACCGATGCTCTTCTCCTCCCAGGCCACGCTGCCATCCTCCAGCTTCACGCACTTGAGCGAGCAGCGGCTGTTCTGGTCGCCGTCGATGCCGTAAAGATGTCCGTCAATCAGGACGGAGGAGTTGAACTGGTTCTTCAGCACCTTGCTCTCCCAGACCTTCTCCGGCTGGCTGGCGGTGAGCTTCAAAAGTGTGCAGCCCTTGTTGTAGCCGGTGGAGATGAACAGCTTGTCACCGCTCAGGATTGGATCGCTGGCATTCACCCCGTAGCGGGTGGCCCAGCGGTGGGACCACACGGGAGTACCATCCTCCACCTTCACCGCCGTGTAGGCGTCGCCGGAAGAAACCACCGCCAGCTTCACTCCATCGCGGGTGATGGGATAAGGCGTGGAATAGCCGGCGCTGTCCACATCGCTCTTCCAGACGATCTTGCCACTGGCCTTGTCCACGCCAAGCCCGGCCTTGCCGACATTGAGAATGAGCAGGCTGCCCTGCACCAGCGGAGCCCCGGCAAAGCCCCAGTCCGGAATGTTGGCCTCCGTCTCCTTCTGCACATTCTTTTCCCAGACCACCTTGCCGGTCGCGGCTTCGAGGCAGAACAGGTCGCCCCAGCGGCTCAGATGATACACCTTGTCCCCGTCAACGGTCGGCGTGTTGGAAGTGCCGCCCTCATAATACTTGTCCCCCAGGTCGGCGGGATATTCATGCTTCCAAAGCGCCTTGCCCGTGGCGGCGTCCAGGCACCAGACCGTGTCCTTGCCATCCGCATGGCCGGTCGTCAGCACACGTCCGTCGGCCACGACAAAGGTGGAGAATCCAAGGCCGACCTCAGCCTGCCAAAGCACCTTGGGTTCGGCACCGACCTTCCATTCCTTCTCGGTGGAGATGCCGTCGCGCGCTGGGCCGCGCCAGACAGGCCAGTCCGCCGCATGGGCCAGAGGCAAACCAACAACCAGGGAAGAGAGGCGGAGAAGCAGGGAGGTCTTCATGCGTCCGCACCATCACGCGAAGCCGCCGTTAAGGCAACCAGCTTTGCAACAACGCCGCGCACTCGCGCCTAACGAGCGTTCAGCCCGCCTTCAAAGCGACGCCAGTAGATCACCGCCACCGGCAGCACGCCGGCGCAGTGCCGTGCGGCATTCAGAACGGACGACCAGCCTCCGGTCTCGATCGCGGTGATGACCAGGCTTCCGGCGGTGACCAGGGCCACTCCGGACAGGAAGATCGCGGCTGGCGCCACGGTCTGCCGCGACTCGGGCATCAAGGCCTCGACCCTGTCCCAGAAACGCCAGGCCAGCAGGGCCAGGATGACCATCGGCAGGTAGCTTTCCAACCCACCCAGCTCGGGCGCATCGCAGTCGTAAAGGGCATGAGCCAGAATCAGCGTGCCCAGAGTGGCCAGAAACTGGGGTGCCAGGGCAAACCGGCTGCGCAGCATGTCATACAACGCCTGGGTGGAAAGCCCGGTCAGCGCGACATGCATGAAGTTTGCCGAGAGAAACCGGCCCAGCACCACGGCGCCACCCATGTCCTGATAGTAGTCGATGTTTTCCTCCATGGCGAAGCCCAGGCCCACAAAGGCGCCTGTCATCAGCGCCAGGCCAGGCGCACGCCGCTTCAACAACCAGGGCATGAACAAGGCCGCCAGCGCCAGCTTGCAGACCTCCTCCCGGAATCCCACCCCGATGATGAGATGAACCAGGTTCAGGGGGAACGGCACGCCCTCTTCATCAATTCCCAGCTGGTCCTGCTGAAAGGCGATCAGGCTCACGGTCGGCCAGATGCTGGCGATGCCGGCAAGCAGCGGCGCCAGGGGCCAGATCCAGCGCCAGCCCCGGCCCGGCAGATGAATGACCAGCAGCAGGTACCATAGACCGGCGGCGAGACCGGTCAGGCAGACCGCCGCCAGCGGCAGATGTCCGAGCCGGTGCAGCAGCAGTCCATGCCATTGCATGCCGATGTCGCCCAGCACCACGCCCGCCTCATGTTTCAGCAGGCCGGGCATGGCGTCCATCCAGCCCTTTTGCCGGTACGTTCTCAGCACCTGGACATCCTCCAGATGCAAAGCCAGCCGGAATGCAGTCTCACGCACCTGTTCGGCTTCAGGAAAACGCAGCGCCTCCTTCACCAAAGCCGCCAGGGCCGCCTCCTCCTGGCCGGAGCGCAGCAGCACGCTGGCATGAAGCTCATTGGCATGGGCCGGACAATCCTCCTTCGCCGCCGCAGCACCGAGCCGTCCGGACGCTTCCCGTCCATTTGGACTGTCTTCTGACAGGCAGGCCGCGAGATAATCCTCCGCCAGTCCACGCGACACCGGATCCACCAGATGCTTGTCCAGCAGTGCGCGGACCTCATAGGCAAGGATCGAACCTGACTTCACATAATCATCCCAGGTGGCCTCCGGCATGTCCAGGCTCTCCGCCAGCAGCACCAGGCTGGGCGTCAGTTTGCGCAGCCAGTGTGTCAGCTTCCTCGGTTCCGGCCGGGCAACATTCGAAAGCTGCCGCCATTCATGGCGGATCGACTGCTCGACCGGGTCCATGAGGGGCGCACCCTCATGCCGCGGATTCGTCTGCACGATGGCCCATGCCAATAAAAAAGCGCCGGCCACGATGCCCAGGGCCGACTTCTGAAGGACGTCCTTCCGCCTTGACCAGTAATGCAGCCGTGAACGCCATCCCCTGTTCATGTCCTGGGCGGCGGCGTTTCCTGGTTTCTCCACCAGTCCTGGTCACGCTCCCAGGGAGCCCGGCTGTTCTCCTCGGCAGGTGCCTTCAAATGCCCGGTGAATTCCGGATCATCCTCCAGTTCCATGATGAGCCGGATATGAGGCTCCGGCCGTGTCGTCCGCCGCCAGATCAGCCAGGCCCAGCAGGCGAAAAAGCCCAGCATGAACAGCAGCAGTCCGAGATTGATCAATACAAAGAGATCCATCGCCACCACGTGCCCCTGGCCTGCGCCGCCCCCGTGCCCGGCGGCTGCGGGCGGGTGCAGGTAAACGGGAAAGGCCAGGATGTTCGGCATGGTCAGCAGGCTTTGTCAGAGAACACCAGGCGCATGGGGATCATGCTGGAGAAGCTGAAACCGTGGCTGGCGAAGAAGGCCTGGGATTCCGCGCTGATCCGGTCCGTCAGCAGCGTGATGCGCTTGAAGCTTTTTTCACGGGCAAACTGCACCGCATAGTCGAGCAACCGCCCGCCATAACCCTGGCGCCGATGCTGCGGATGCACGATGACATCCTCCATCAGCACCACCGGCCCGCCCTCGGCGGTGCTGATGGTGAAAAGCAGGTTCACCATGCCGATGACCGTGTGATCCGTGCGCAGCACGAAAATCCGCCCCAGCTTCGGCTGCTCAAGGATGAGGCGCAGGCCCTCCTCCTGCTTGTCCTTGTCAGGCTTGAAGTCCGCCTCCTCGCTGAAGAGGGCCACCAGCAGCTCCACGAGCTGCGGCAGATCTTCAATCGTGGCGGGCTCAATGCGGGGCTCGGTGTCAAAAGACGGCATGACGGTGAGTATGGAGGCGGCCTCCGGGAAAGGCAACGGGCTTCCTGTCACAACAACGCAGCCACATGAGCCGAGACGGCGCTGGCAAGACCGTCCAGGTTGTAGCCGCCCTCCAGCACGGAAACCAGACGCCCATTGCAATGGGAGTCGGCCAGGCCGCGCAGGTGACCTGTGAGCAGTGCAAAATCCTTGTCCCGCAGCCGGAACCTGCCCAGCGGATCATCGATCCTTGAGTCAAAACCCGCGCTGATCAGGATCAGGTCCGGCTTGAACGCATCCAGAGCCGGCAACAGCCTTGTCTCAAAGACCTTGCTGAACTCCTCGATCCCCGCCCCGGCAGCCATGGGAAGGTTCATCGTGGTGCCAGTTCCCTTCCCCTTCCCGGTTTCCTCGGCATGGCCGGTGAACGGATACCAGGGGCTCTGATGCGTGCTGGCAAAGAAAACACTGCCGTCCTCATCAAAGATGTCCTGAGTGCCATTTCCATGATGCACGTCCCAGTCAACAATCGCCACCTTCGCCGCACCATGCTTCCGCTGCGCATGGCGGGCTGCCAGGGCGATGTTATTGAAGAGGCAGAAGCCCATGCCTCTCGTGGCCGAGGCATGGTGCCCGGGCGGGCGCACGGCACAGAAGGCGCGCGTGAGCCTTCCGGACATCACTTCGTCCACGGCATTGAGCACACCTCCCACCGCACGCAGCGCCGTACCATAACTCTTGCTGCAGACGTCCGTGTCCCCGGTGCTGAGGGTTTCCACCCCCTCCTCCTCGACCTCACGGCGGACGAGTTCAATGTAACGGGCCGGGTGGCAGAGCTGGAGTTCCGGGTGCTCCGCCAGCCTTGAGGGGATGCCCTTGAGCTTCGGCAGCAGACCGGAAGCCTCCAGTGCGCGCATGATGGCCTCGTACCTGCCCGGGTTCTCCGGATGCCCGGGACCGGGGTCGTGTTCCTGGTAGGTGGGATCGAGAAGCAGCCCCGTGTTCATGCTGCATTCAACGTCGCCAGGATGGGCGGTTATCAGGCGGACTGCTCGGTCGGGCTGCATTCCTCGGGATCGTGCCGCAGCGTCAGGTATTCCGCGAGGATGTCCTCCAGCTCCATGAAGCTGGTGATGTGGCTGAAGCGGCCGCGCAGATGTTTTCCACCCGGCAGGCTTTTCGTGTAGTTCATCAAACGGGTGCGCATGGACCTCATGATCTCCAGCTCACCCCGCGTCGCCCGCGCCAGCGCCAGCTGGCAGTGCCGCCGCATCAGGGCGAAGCGTTCTTCAATGCCCGCCGCCGGGGCATGGACGCCTGCGGCCAGGTAATGCCGGATCTCCCGGAACACCCAGGGGTTGGTCATCGCCGCACGACCGATCATGACACCCCGGACCCCCGTCTGCGCGCGCCTCACCTCCACATCCTGCCCTCCGGAAATATCACCGTTGCCGATCACGGGAATCTTCACCGCATCCGCCACCTGCGCGATCACGTCCCAGTCGGCCAGCCCGCTGTAGCCCTGGGCCTTCGTCCGGCCATGCACGGCAATGGCCTGGATGCCGCAGTCCTCCAGCAGGCGCGCAACCTCCACCGCGTTGATGTTTTGCGAATCCCAGCCGATGCGCATCTTGGCCGTGACAGGCACCGGCACCGCCCTTGCCACCTCCCTCGCCACGCTGGCCAGCAGAGGGCAGTTTCTCAGCAGCGACGACCCGCCGTTCTTCGACACCACCTTGTTCACCGGACAGCCAAAGTTGATGTCGATGAAATCCGGTTGCTTCCAGTCGATGATTTTCCGGGCCGCCTCCCCCATGCGAACGCCGTCCGCCCCAAAAAGCTGCACCCCCAGCGGACGCTGGCCATCATCAAACTCGGTGTAATGCCGCGTCCGGTCATCCCGCTGCAGGATTCCTTCCGCCGAGACAAATTCCGTCACCATCACATCCGCCCCAAGCTCCTTGCAGAGGCTGCGAAACACGACGTCCGTAATCCCGGCCATGGGGGCGAGGTAAAGGGGAAATCGGTCGGATTGCAGCCAAGGTAGCATCCGGCAACCTACACTCACGCCCTTGAGGGGCAAGGTTCCTGCTTGCCTTTCATGCAGCGACAGCGTTGCTTGACGCCTAACCCGATGACAGACGAACCGACTTCCTCCAATGCCGACGCCAGGGACGACTCCTCCGGACCCGGCAGGCCCAACGAAGACCGTTCTCCAACCAGCGCCAGCCCTGCCGAAAGACCAGTGGTGGCCGCATCAGAAAACAGCACGACGGTTGCCATCGACCACGCCGCGCTGGCCAACGGCCGCGAACCCGACCTGGCTGCTTACTTTGAACATAGCTACCGCTCGCCCGCCTCCGCCAAGGTCGCCAGCCGCACCCTGATCGACGCCTTTGACGACAAGGGGCTCTGGCTGGCCAGCCTGATCCAGCCCAGTCATCTCGCCAGGGAGCTCGCCCAAAACTGCTCCGAAGTCACCCGCCTGGTCATCCTGCAATGGGTGCGCCAGGGTGAAACCCACAAGCTCAAGCTGCTTGGGGAAACCTTGCTGTCGGTCACAGATTCCCAGATCAGCCAGGAGACCACCCGCATGATGATGGTGCTCGCCGGTCTTCTTGGCATCCTGCGCCCATCGACCGCCCAAAAACTGGCCGCCCGCGCTGTTCCCAGGATGCCCGACACTGCGGATGTTGAACTGGTCAGCGACGCCAGCCGCTGGGTGGAGGCTGGGGTCGTCCTGGAGTCATCCTCCACGGAGGAACGCGTCTTCTGGAACCGCCGCCTGCGCGAACCCGACGCCGGCTGGGACTGGGACACCACCGAGGCACGCCTCGCCCTTTCCCATCTCGCCAAGGTGCTCCCCAGGGAGGGTGATCTTCATGAACTCTTCCAAAATGCCATCCCCGGCTGCTGGTGGGATCTTTGGAGAGAGCAGTCTCTGCAACAAAGGCACCTCCCCACCATGCCCATGCTCATGGCGCCTGGCAGCTCCGACACCACGGCACAGCCAGTCCGCCCAGGACAGGCTGGAAGCCGCCGAGGTTCCTTCAAGGGCGGACTGGCCGCTGGCATCGCCGCCTCAGTCATCCTGGGTGGAGTCGGCCTCATCGTGCTGGCAGATGCCGAGGAAGATCACCGCCAGCGCCTTTCCATGTCTTCCTCCCGAAGCAGTTCCATCAAGGCCGGCTCACAGCCCCAGGAAACCCGCAAGACCGACTCCAAGAACGACGCCGCCGCACCTCCCATCCGCGACTCCCTGCGCTACCTGAAAGCCGTTCTTGCCGGAGGAGGCGCCTCCGCGCAATCGGCCGGCAAAGCCACGGCCGGTGGTTCTTCAGACAAAAAATCACCGGCAACCCTGCCCGCCCTTCCCAACATGTCCAAAAAGGACCTCCGGGAGCGTGAACGAGTCATCTTTGAACATGACCACCCGGAAATCCAAAAGCTCTTCAGCCTGCTGAAGGACGGTTCCCTGCGCCAGCATGAATCGCTGCTGCAAGGTGAGTCTGGCGCCGCCCCGGCCGGAAGCACGGAACACCAGCAGCTCCTCCACTGGCTGCTGCTCGACCCCCCGGAACAGGCCGACACCCGGCTCACGGCCACGAAGCTGGCCATGCGCGACCTTCCGATCGAGGAAACCGTCGGCCTTTTCGACCTCTGCTTTTATCCAGGATCCCCCAATGAAATTGAAATCCGGCAATGCGCAGGGTTGCTGCTGGACGTCTCCGAGGAGCTGACCTCCGAACAACGCGCAAAGCTCAAGGCCATCAGCGAGTCAAAAACCTAGTCTCAGGACCTCAGCCGGAGGCCCTCGCCTCGCTTCCTCGAACAGGTTTTTTCCTTTGCATGAGGGTGCCCCCCCTCCTATAAACCACGCCCTTCTTGAGCCAGTTTGACCGACGTCCAGACCACTTTCCAAACCTCCACATCACCATCTCATGGGCCAGATCTACAACAACATCGTCGAAACCGTCGGCCGCACACCGCTGGTCAAGCTCAACAAGGTGACCGCCGGCCTGAACGCCACCATCGCCCTCAAGTGTGAGTTCTTCAACCCGCTCGGCAGTGTCAAGGACCGCATCGGCATGGCCATGATCGAAGACGCCGAGGCACGCGGCATCCTCAAAAAGGACACCATCATCGTTGAGCCAACCAGCGGCAACACCGGCATCGCCCTCGCCTTTGTCGCCGCCGCCAAGGGTTACAAGCTGATCCTCACCATGCCAGAGACCATGAGCCTGGAGCGTCGGACCCTTCTGGCCCTGCTGGGTGCGGATCTCGTGCTCACCCCCGGAGCACAGGGCATGAAGGGCGCCATTGCCAAGGCTGAGGAAATCCTCAAGGAAACCCCCAACGCCTGGATGCCCCAGCAGTTTGAAAACGAGGCCAACCCTGCCGTCCACATGAAGACCACCGCCGAGGAAATCTGGGCGGACACCGACGGCAAGGTTGACATCCTTGTCGCCGCCGTCGGCACCGGCGGCACCATCACCGGCTGCTGTGAAGTCCTGAAACCCCGCAAGCCCTCCTTCCAGGCCATCGCAGTCGAACCCGAAGCCTCGCCGGTCATCAACCAGACCCTCGCCGGCGAACCCGTCCAGCCAGGCCCGCACAAGATCCAGGGCACCGGCGCCGGCTTCGTCCCCAAAAACCTCCATCTCAAGGATGCCTCCGGCAGCCCGCAGATTATCGAATGCGTCAAGGTCAGCAATGACGACGCCTTTGCCATGGCACGCCGCCTCGCCAAGGAGGAGGGCATCCTTGTCGGCATCAGCACCGGAGCCAACGTCTGCGCCGCCATCCGCGTCGCCCAGCGCCCGGAAAACGCCGGCAAGCTGATCGTCACCATCGCCTGCTCCACGGGTGAACGCTACCTTTCCACAGCCCTTGCCGATGAGGCACGCGCCAAGGTCGGAGCCTGATTCCACCGCCCCGCCTTTTCCCACACAACTCCCCCCCGACGCACAAGCCAATGTCCCACGAAAGCACCTCCGCTCCCCTTCCCGCCTGGGAGCAGTTCCTCGACAAGAATTTCAAAAAGCTTGTCCTGCTCTTCCTTGCCATCATCGCCGCCCTTGTTGTTCTCGGCCTGGGCCGTCATTTCAGCCGTCAGGCTGAGGTCAAGGCCGGCGAGGCCTTCGCCGCCGCCAAGACGGTCGAAGAACTGGATGCCGTGATCGCCGCCCACAAGGGCAGCCGCGCCGCAGGCAACGCCCTTCTTCAAAAGGCTGAGATGCTCTGGGAGCAGAACAAAAAGACCACCTCGGTGGACTCCCTGCGCGAATTTATCAACACGCACAAGGATCACCCCCTGCTGCCGCAGGCGCTGCTCGGCCTCGGCTCCAAGCTGGAATCCCTCGGTCAGCGAGGTGAAGCCAAACCTGTCTTCGAACGTATCGTCAATGAGTTTGGCAAAACTGACCTCGCCGCCCTGGCGGAAATCCACCTCGGCGACATCGCCTGGGCTGACGGCAAGGAAGACGAGGCCAAAAAAATCTACGAAGGCCTGCCTGCCAAGTTCGCCTCCAACGGCGCTGACAACCCCTTCCTGAGCCAGGCTGAATCCCGCCTCGAATGGATCGCCGCCAAGCTTCCCACCAAGGAAGTCGATGGTCCGCCCAAACCCAAGGTCGAGGCAAAACCAGCCGCAGCCGCCCCTGGCGCCCCGGTCATCAAGCTGAACTCCGCCAACGGCAACGCCCTCGCCCCGACCGTCCAGCCCGCTGGCGCCCCCGGCCCGGTGATCAACCTGACACCCGCTTCCGCCACTTCCGCACCCGTCAGCGTTTCCCCTGTGGCCGCCCCCATGCCTGCAGCCGCCCCGACTCCGGCACCAGCTCCTGCTTCAACTCCCGCAACTCCCGCCCCCAAGCCAACGGCACCGGTTCCGGCTCCGGTTCCGGCTCCGGCTCCGGCTCCTGCTCCTGCCCCCGCCGCGCCTCCCGCTCCGGCACCTGCGCCTGCGCCCAAGGCTCCCTGAGGCCTTCACAGGATCTTCAGGCATTGATTCAGCATCCTTTGCTTGAAGGATAGATCGGCAGTTGCTGTAATCAGAAATCGTCATGGGCGCTGTTCGCTGTTGGATCATCCAGTCCCCCTGGCAATCCGCGAGTGTCCGAAGCGCCTCTGATTCGGCCTTAGGCGGAGCAAATGCCTGAATTTATAGTCATGCTTAACTGAAGGGTGACGCATGCCCTCAGCCAGTATTGGGACCTCTATCGCTGCAGGCTCCTGCGGTGGGCGATGCGGAGTTGTCCTCGAAAATCCGGCAGAGACCGAAACCGACGCCGAGTGGTTTGATGGATACGCGCGTGGCCTTCGGAGCCGAGATCGGCCAGCGCCACGCACCCCGGCGGATCATTCAGAAGCGGCGCAGCTTGTCGAAACGAAACGCAACGGCGCTGTCATCAGACTGCCCCAGGTTGAATGAACCCTTGTCAATGAACCCCATGACCTGTACTATATGCCCCATGAGTTTGACCGACCAACTGCGGGAGTCCCGCTCCAAGCACACGTTGAAGAACTACGCCGACGCTGTGAGGCAACTGCGCGCCTTCAAGGCGGTGCAACCCATTACCTCGAAGAGCTCCGCCTCTTCCGAGAGTACGCAGGTGAAAGAGGACTGCGCTGTTTACCAGACGCGTTCCCGGAACTGAACCGTGCGCCGGATGACGAGGGCAACGAGCACCAGGTGTGGTTCCAGCCAGAATCCGACACCTACCTGAAGGTGACATGGCCGGATTTCTTCGGGTTGCTGGTGATCTACCGGCAGGATGAGGAGGAGCGAGCCTCGCCAATCGCTTATCTGGAACGCTGGCACCTTCACAACGAGCTGTTCGGCGACAACGTGAGATTTCTCGGAGCGCTGGAGGAGGACCGCAGGCTGCGCCTCATCATCCAGCAGCCTGCCATCCAGGGCGTGCCCGCCACACTGGAGCAAATTGACCATTTCTTCACCAGCAATGGCTGGAGGCGCTTCACCGTGGGTGGGGAGGTGGCTTACTTCGACCCCGAGAGGAAGGCCATCTCTGACACGCACCGCGGCAATCTGATCCTGATGGATGATTGGCTGCTGGCACCCATCGACCTGCGTGTCCAGCCGCTCCAGGGAGCCATGCTGGACTACGTCCGCAAGGCGTGCCGATGCTGAACCGTCATTCGGGTTTCGCCATTCGTCATTTGCCACCATGCCAATCTTTGAGAAACCTCCCATCGAGACCCTCGCCCCGGCCAAGGACCGGTGGACGCCACTGTACTTGGAGCATGGCTGACTGGAGGTGGATGATGTCAGCGTGAAGTGGGAAGGTCGCGACTACAACCACGACACGAACTGGCCGACGGCCTTCGCCGCCATCCGCCAAGACCCGAAGAACGACGGCACGCTGGAGCGCCAGATCCTCAAGGAGCACGTGGAACAGGTGAAGCTTTTCCAGCGTATGCCGCGTGACTTGATGAAGTTCTTCGAGGATGGCGCCACGGAGAAAACGTCCACCGTTCAACCTTGACTGCGCCAAACGCCCAACATCGAAGAATCAGGAACTCAAATCCATGACCGTCATCGTTGCCAATGACACGCCCGATGCCGTGCGCGGGATGCTGAAACGCTGGTTCATCGAACCGAGGCCGAATGTCTTCGTCGGCACGCTAAACACCCGCAATCACGCGAAGGTGATGGACTTCATCCGGCGGAACAGTCCACCGGAGTTTGGCATGCTGGTCATTTCCAGCCAGCCGAACTGTCAGGGTTATCAGATTGAACGGATAGGTCCCTGTGGCTGCCAAGGCAGAAAACCGGAGGTCATAAGCGGAATCTCTTTGGTAGCGGAACTTTGGGTGGAGACCGAGAACATGCCCTTTTGAAGGGCAATTGACACAGCGAATTCTAACTCATGTACGCTCGAAGCCTTGTAAATGCAGGGTTTCCCCTCTGCCCGGGGGGATGGTAAAAGCGGCATCGACTTCAACGGTGATGAACAGCCGTCATGCGCTACAGCACCTGCACCTGCTTCCAAGTCTCCCTGAGACGAGGGCATGGATACAGACGAATACAGTCCATCATACAGCCTGCGGTTTGCCGGGCATGACGCGGACGATGGTGGCGGTCCGGGTGTCCAGGTAGGTGCGGGCCACGCGCTTGATGTCCTTGTCCGTGACGGCGGCGATTTTCTCCGGCAGGTGCAGGTAAAAGTCATGGCCGAGGCCGTTGAGTTCATTCCAGGCGTAGGCATCCGCCATGGCGCCGTTGCCCTGCTGAGTCCGCAGCCATTGCGAGCGCCAGGCGGTCTTGGCCCGGGTGATCTCCGCCTTGGTGAGGCCGTTCTTCGCCAGATCGGCGATCAGCCGCAGCATCTCCGCCTGGGCGAGATCGACCTTCCGGGGATCCGTGCCGACGTAGAAATAAAACGCTCCGGCTCCCAGCGCGGCGAACTGCTGCGCACCGACATAATAGGCCAGCCCAAGCTCCTCGCGAATCCGGTTGAACAGACGGCTGCCCATGTCGCTGCACGCTTCGTCAATCAGGGTCAGCGCGTGAACATCCGGTTCATGCAGTCCGACGCTGCGAAAACCGATCACCAGCACCGCCTGCTCCTTCTCCATCAGGATGTCCGGCTCGACGATGCCGCGCGGTCTGGCTGGCAGGGTTTCCATCTTCCGCCTCTCGCCGCGCGGCAGTCTGGCAAAGGCGGCCTCCACCTGCCTGCGAACCCCTGCGGCCTTCACATCGCCCACCACGCTGATCACGCCATTGCCGCCCGTCATGGATTCACGCAGCATGCCGCGGCAGTCAGCCACGGAGAGAGCCTTGACCGTTGCCTCACTGCCCAGGGCCGTACGGGCAAAGCTCTGCCCGTCGAAGATCAGCGCCCTCGCCCGGCGCAGCGCCACGGTCAGCGGCTCCTCCTTCTCCTCCTGAATCTGGGCGAGCTGGCGCTTCTTCACGTTCTCCAGATCTCGTTCCGGGAGCGTTGCATTCAGGAGCAGGTCGCTGATCAATTCCAGCCCGGCCTGTTCATCGCCGCGCATGACATCCGCCCCGACCAGGTAACGATGGGCGTCGGCATGGCAGAGCAGGCCGCCACCACGGTTCTCAAGTTCCGCAGCAATCTCCGCCGCACGGCGCTTCCTGGTTCCCTTCAGCAGCAGGGCCGCCGAAACCTGGGTGACCCCCGCCTTGGAATCGCTCTCCGCCGTCACGCCGGCCAGGAAGGAGCTTCGGATCGACACCAGCGGCAGGCGTGGATTCTCCTGCACGAGCAGAGTGAGGCCGTTCTTCAGACTGAATTTGTGCACGGCATCGGCACGGTTGCCGTCACGCAGGTCCGACAGTTTTTCCGGCTGATGCGGTCCGACGCTGACCTCCGAGCAGGTGGCATCCAGCAAGTAAAGCCGGGCGGCGTCCCTGATGTCGGCAGGCTTCAGCAGGCTCAACCTGCCCAGATATTGCTGCGGATATTCCAGGCTTCCGGTCATCAGCCAGCCATGCCCGAGCATGGCCGCCTGCCCCTTGGTCGTGGCGAGGCTGCGAAGCTGGTAGCCCAGGGTGGCCCGCAGCGCCTTGGCAAGCTCCTCCCTGCCCGGCCCCTTGGACTGCATCTCCCGTACCACGGCCTGCATCGCCTCATGACAGGCCTTCACGTTCCCCGGGTCACACTCGACGCCGGTGTTGAATACGCCGCATTCCTGGGATCCCCAGGCGGCGGCCCAGACGCTGTGAGCAATGCCGCGGCGCTCGCGCAGTTCCTGAAACAGTCGTGAACTGCGCCCGCTGCCGAGCAGGAAGGCCAGCACGTCCAGCGCCGGCTTGTCCGCATGACCGTCGCCCGGGATCTGCCAGCCCAGCGCCAGGTGGCTCAGCTCCGTGGCAAAGTCCTTGTGGGCGATGCGCCGGCCCAGCTGACGGGGCTCCGGCGGCAGGAGCACCGGCTCATGAGGGCGCCTTTCCCAATCCCCAAACAGGCGCTCGACCGCCGCCAGCGTCGCCTCGGCGTCCACGGCGCCGGCGATCACCACGAAGCAGTTGTTAGGCACATACTGACGCCTGACAAAGCCGACCACGTCCTCACGGCTGACCTGGTCAAACACGGCACGGTGGCCGATGATTGGATGGCGCAGCGGATGCGTCCGGAAACAGGTGGCCTGCAGCAGATGATGCAGCTGATCCCCGGGCTCATCATTGCCCATCGCCATCTCCCTGCGGATGACCTCCTGCTCCTTGGCAAGCTCCGCGGCATCAAAACGGGAGTGTCTCACCATGTCCGCCAGGATGTCCAGGTAGCCTTCCGTGTGCTCGGCCAGGCCGTCGATCCAGTAAACGGTGCGGTTGAAGGTCGTGTAGGCGTTCACATAGCCGCCGAGCTGCTGAATGCCGGTGGAGATCTCCTGGGCCGTCCGCCGCACCGTGCCCTTGAAGAGCATGTGCTCCACACAATGCGCCAGGCCCGCGCCCGTCCAGGCCTCCTCATGAATGCTGCCCGCCTTCACCCAGACCTGCACGCTGACGAGCGGATGCTGAGGGTCCTCATGAACAATCACTTCAAGCCCGTTGGCCAGCGTGTGCAGCCGCGCCGCCATCGCAGGCACGACAAGATTGGAGGAGGCGGAGGCGGCCCGGGAGGCGGCCCGGCGGGTTTTGGAGGAAGCAGGCATGAAAAGGAGCCGAGGCATGGCACGGGTGACGGAAGTCGGCAAGCTGCGAGACCGGGCGCTCCACGCTTCACCACCAAGCTTCTTGACCAGCCCCTGCTGCACCGCTTTGTCTGCAGCAGTGCGCATCTCTGAAATCTTCTTTTCCATCCAGGGCGAGGGCCTTCTGACCGGGGTTCCCTCGGTCTTTGTCCGCACTTCAGGATGCAACCTGCGCTGTGACTGGTGCGACACGCCCTACGCCTCCTGGCAGCCGGAAGGACCTGAGATGTCGCCCGAGGGCATCCTGGCCGAGGTGGTGAAGCACCCGGCCCGCCATGTCGTCATCACCGGTGGCGAGCCCATGATCGCCAGAGGCGTCCGCGAATTCATCGCCACCCTGCGCGGGCTTGGCAAGCACGTCACGATCGAGACCGCCGGCACGATCGCGCCGGAAGGCTGCGTGGTGGATCTGGCTTCCCTGAGCCCCAAGCTCGCCGGATCGACACCGTCCGAGGCCAAGGCTGGAAGCGCCTGGGTGAAGCGTCATGAGGAAACCCGCTTTCAACCTGAGGTGCTCCGGGCCTGGATCGAATCCGCCCTCGACTACCAGCTCAAATACGTCATCGCCAGCGAGGCCGACTTGGAGGAGGCCCGGGCCCAGGTGACCGCCCTTGGAGTGCCAGTGCCGGCCGACAAGGTCCTGCTCATGCCAGAAGGCACCAGCCTGGAGGCCATGCGCCGCCACTACCCTCTGCTGATTGACGCCTGCAAACGCCATGGCCACCGGCTGAGCCCACGCCTTCACATCGAGCTGTTCGGCAACAAGCGCGGAACCTGAGCTGGATCGGCTCCAAGTTCACAACTTCAACACCTGCCTGCAATGCCCCTGCCCTGGCGAACGTAGGCGACTTGCCTCAACCTCCATGCAAACCCCACCCCGCCCGCGCCATTCCCGTCGTTCCTTTTTCAAGCAGACCTCGCTCTTGGGGGCAGGCAGCCTGCTGGCGCTTCGGCAGGAAGTGGCGGCGGCCGGGCCTCGCAAGCTTCTGGCCTACGTCGGCACCTACACCTCCCCGTTGAAAAACATGCGCCCCACCCAGGTGGACCTGCCGCCCGGCAACGGCCGTGGCATTCATCTTTTCGAGGTCAACCGCGACACCGGCGCCATGACCGCCGTCGGCGTCCATGAAATGGGCACCAGCCCAAGCTGCCTGGCTTTCAGCGCCGACAAGTCACGTCTCTATTCCGGCAACGAAACCGAACGGGTCGGATCGGAGGAGTCCGGCACCGTCAGCGCCTTCGCCGTGGATGCCGCCACCGGCCAGCTGACGCTTTTAAATTCCGTCCCCTCCGGAGGCAAAGGCCCCGCCCACCTGACCGTGCATCCCAACGGCAGGTTCGTGCTCGTCGCCAACTACTTCGGCGGCTCCGTCGCCGTCCTGCCCATCCGCCCAGACGGCAGCCTGGGCGAGGCGACCGATGTGAAAAAGGACGTCGGAACCGTTGGACCGACCAAGGCCACCAGCGCCGCCCCCGGCAGCTTTGCCTTCAGCGGTCATGACCAGACCCATGCCCACATGATCGAAGCCGACCCGTCCGGACGCTTCGTCCTGCACGTGGACCTCGGACTGGATCAAATCCTCGTCTGGCGTTTTGACGCCGAAAAAGGCACCCTCACAGCTGCCGAGACACCCTCTGTCAGCCTGCCTCCAGGCGACGGGCCGCGCCACTTTGCCTTCCACCCGAACGGCCGCTGGTTCTACTCCATCCAGGAGGAGGGATCGACCGTGGCCTTGTTTGATTTCGATCCGCAGACCGGGCGGCTCACACATCGCCAGACCCTGTCCAGCCTGCCCCCGGGCTATGCCGGCAGCAATTTCTGCTCGGAGATCCTGGTCTCCCCCGACGGCAGGTTTGTCTATGCCGGCAACCGCCTGCATGACAGCATCGGCATTTTCGCCATCGGCAAGGACGGCAGCCTGACTTATTTGACCGAGGAATGGACGCGTGGTGACTACCCGCGCAGCTTCACCTTCGACCCGGGTGGCAAGTTTTTATTCTGCTGCAATCAGAGGGCCGACCATGTGGCCGTCTTCCGCGTGACCCCGGAGAACGGCAGGCTTGAATTCACCGGTCACTACGTCCCGGTGGGCAACCCGTCCCAGATCGTTTTTCGGGAAGTCGGATGATCCAAGGAGCCACGCCGCCAAAAGTTTTGCTCTCAAGCGTTGAATGATTGACGGCGGTGGCGGGTTCCTGTGATACTCTCCAGGCTCCCCAACCCCCCCGTCCAAGTGCTATTCAGCCAGAAGTTAGATGTCCCTCCTGACGGACAGCCCTCCAGGCTCCAAGCCATCCTGCGCCCAGTGATCGCCCTCTGGCACTGGCTGGTGCCGCCCACGCAGGCCCACAAGGATCGGCAGACCAGGACGGCGCGCGTCACCGCCATCAGCGTGCTCCTCCTCGGCTGCCTCGGGCTGATCCTGCTTGCGTTCAATTACGCCCGCCCCCTCTACGACATCTACCAGAACTGGCAGGCGGAACGGCTCTACCGCGAGGCCTTGGAGGAAACGAATGATCAGAACTACCAGCAGGCCTGGTGGAAGGTTCAGCGGGCCGTCCAGATCGCCCCCAACAACATCAACGCCATTCGTCTCGCGGCCGAATACCTGACAGGATTGAAGCGCCCCGAGGCCCTGCATTTCCTGGACCAGCTCGACAAGCAGGGAGCCACCACCGACCAGGATCGCATGCTGCGCGTCAGGGCCTTGATGAACCTCAACCGCCCCAAGGATGCCTCGATCCTGCTTGAGGAGATGCTCAGCAAGCAGGGGGCTGATGAAAAGCTGATGTATCTGGCAGAAAGCGTCTGGAGTAAAAACCAGCGCAACGAGATTCTCATCAAGACCATGAAGGCCTATGCGGAAAAAAATCCCGGGAACCTGGAGCACTCCCTCCGTCTGGCCGGGGTTCAGATCTCCTCCGAACGCGCCGTGGATGTCTCCGAGGGCCTGCGACGCGCCTGGCAGATTGCCGAAAAAGACGACGACCTGGGCCTGGCTGCAATGATGCTCATCGACAATGTGTCGGACCTTCCCCCGGACGAGGCCCGACGCCTGATCACCAGGTTCCGCAGCCATCCCAAGGCCACTGGAGTGCATCTGGTCAAAGCCCTGCGCCGCCAGATCAAGCTGGAACCCCTGCGCCGTGAGCAGCTCATTGCCGAGGCCATGGAAACCGCACGTCAGAAGACCCGTGAGGACAAGGCAGCCCTGATTCGCTGGCTGCTGGAACCCCCTCAGAACGAATATCACAAGGTTCTCGCCCTGGTCGGTGAGGAGGAGGCCCTGACCTACCAGCCCCTGCTTGAGAACTACCTCAACGCGCTCACGATGCTGCGCCGTTTTGACGATGTCGAACGCCTGCTTGAGGATGAACGGACCTCGAAAATCCTCAGCCAGACCGTGCTTTCCTTTTTCCGGGCTCACCTGGCCTACATCACCACCAAGTCCACGGAGGAAACCCGTGCGGCCCTGATCACCGCCAAGAACGCGTCCGACCGTGAGCACCGCGCCGACCTGCTTGTGCAAATCGCCAGATATGCCGAGGAACGCGGCCATGCCGACATTGCCGAGGAGGCCTTCCGAAGCGTGTCCCGCCTCGGCGACCACGAACGTGCGGGTTTCGACGGCCTGATCCGCACCACCCGCTCCAATGGCAACAGCGAAGCCCTGCTGACGGCGAGCGGCGAAGCCGTCAGGCGCTGGCCGGACGACAATAAATACATGGAGGAATACCTGTATGCCTGCCTGCTCACCGGTCATGACATCGAGCTCTCGCTGCTGCGGGCGCAGAAGCTGCATGAAGCCCAGCCGCAGGATCAGCAGCGCCGGCTGTTTCTCGCCATGTCAGCCTGGCGCATCAAGGACATGAGCAGCACGCTCAAGCTTCTGGGACAGATCAATCCTGAGGACCCGGGGCTCACACCGGGCCAGCGAGCGGTGATCGCAGCGATTGCACGTGAAACCCCTGCCAACAATGCCGCCGAGGCGGCGCGAAGCGTCCTGCGGAGCATCGACCCCAAGGCACGCATGATGCCCGAGGAGAAGATGTGTTTCATCCGGGCGGCTCAGTAGTTGAAAAGCTCAGCCGCCTTCCAGTCGCGCTCCAGGCCGGGATCCCGTGCCTTCATCGCCCTTGTCAGAGCCTCGGCGACACGCCGCTTCATGTGTGCGGTGAGACGGCGGCCTTTCCTGGCCCGCTGCACGGCCTTGTGAGTCAGAAAGCCGGCGCAGGCGTCCACCAGGTCATGGTTTCCCAGCCCAGCCTCCTGCATCAAGGCATCCAGCGGCTGCGTTCCCAGGTTGCGTTCGATCTCCATGGATTGAGAAAATTCAGGCGCTCACGGTGAAGTCAGCGCCCTGAAGGTTTCTTCACGGCTCAGGCGGCGGCGAAGGCGCGGATGGCCGTCACCTTCACCTTGCGCGTGCCCTGGTCCGTCGGGATGTCCGCCTCATCACCCACGGCCTTGCCAAGCAGGCTCTTCGCAAGCTCCGAAAGGTAGGAAACGACATGCTTCTCAATGTCGCTGTCCCAGGCGCCGAGGATGGTGAGGGTTTCCGACTGCCCCGTGGCCACGTCCGTGTAATCGACAATGGTGCCCATGCCGACGACATCGGTGCTGACATTCGCGAAATCGGTGCCGCGGGAACGGTTGATGTCGCGCTCCAGCTCGTCACGCATGCGGTTGAGCACCGCCTGCTGGTCGCGGGCCGCTTTGTAACCGCCGTTTTCACGAAGGTCGCCCTCCTCCTTGGCAATCTGGATCTCCTGATGGTTGTGCGGAATCTTGACGCTGACCAGCTCATGCAGCTCGGCCTTTTTCTTCTCCAGGCTGTCCCAGGAGACGATGAGGGCGTTGTCCTCGCGCGGAGCGCCCTGGTCCTCCATGATCTTTTCCAGTTCAGGACGCGCCTTGATGACCCGTGCCATGAGGGAGCGACGGGTCAGCTCGTCCAGAACCGTGCTTCCCAGCAGTCGCTTGATGAAGAGCTGCACCATCTCCTCGTCCTTGTCCTGGGCCCATTCGCCGATCAGGCCCTTCTCGGACGAAAGCACGTCCACCAGACGGCCGGTGCGCTTTGGTCCGCCGCTGACATGATCGTCCTCGATCGTGTCAAGCACGGCATGAGCCAGGTCGATGCTGAACACGGACTTCGCCAGGCCGTCGCGCTCCTTGCAGGTCCAGATGAGCAGGTCCTGGGTGAGCGTTCGGTTGCGGACGGACTTCTTCAGATATTCGGCAAGCGCCTCGATCTCGCCGTTGGCATCCAGCACGGTGGCAATCTCAGCCACGGCACGACCGCCGGTGCGGGCGATATGGTTCAGCAGCTCCGTCACCCAGCCGCGATCAGGGAATGCGGCCGGAAAGGCGCGATATAGACGGCTGTAAAGGGCGGCGGGCAGGCCGGCGACGCTCTCGGCGATGAGCCCCCGGGCCTCGGCCACAAGGTCGGAGGCCTTGAAGGAACCCATCGGCGCCTCGCCCTTGATCGTTTCGATGAGCTCATCCCGCGTCAGCAGAAGCTGGAGGCTTTCCTTGAGGTGCAGCTTCCAGGCCTTGCGCACCGTGTCCGAAATGTCCTGGAACACCGGCACCAGCTCCTGCATGGCGTTTTCAAACAGGTCGATGTCCTTCTGAATCAGGGCCAGGACGCCGAGCTTGCCCTTGAGGTCGCGCTTGGCCAGAAAATCACGCACCATGACGGCGCCCGGCTTCTCGCCGGAATCACGGAGCACCAGCGGATCCTGACGCTTGGAAGGCACCACAATGTGGCGGGCTCCCTTCAGGGTGCGCTTCGCCGCCTCCCACCACTTCTTGTAATCCGCCTCGGTCACCACGCGGGGCTTCAGCAGACCCTCAAGCTGGTCGAGCGACATCTTGCCGCCGCTGGACTTCAGTGCCAGCTCCACCAGGGCCGTCGGATCATCCTTGGCCATCGCCTTCAGGCTGTCGAGGTCCGAAAGACGGCGCGCCAGCAGATGATCGGCGGGCAGCACCTCCAGGCTCGTGATCGCAAAGCTGATCTTCAGCGCATGTCCCGGCTTGCCTTCAAAGTCGATGAGCACCCGGTCGCCAATCACGTCCCATTCCGCGATGCGGCCGACGCCCCAGCTTTTATGCAGGACAAATGTCCCTGGTTCGAGCTTGGAAAGCTTTTCTGCGTCTGCTGCGGACAGTTTTCCTGCCGCGACCAAATTTTGCACCTCGGAATTCATGGGGTGGAGACGCTAGCAGGCTGTGGAAGGCTGGCAAAAGGAAACTTCCCTTCCTGAAAATGAGCGCCTGGGCCAAGGCTTGGCAAGGCGCGCTTCCTGCGTCAGTCTCCAGACATGCCTTCCCACCGGCTCCTCCTCAGCCTGCTTGGCGCCTGGCTGCTGGCGGCCTGCCATTCCATCGGGCCCCTGGGAAGAGGGGCGGCCTACGGGGACAGGCCAGGCCCCAGAAATTTCCCAACGGTGGTGATCGACGCCGGACACGGTGGAAGGGACTCCGGAGCCCGGGCACGTGGCCTCACAGAAAAAAGCCTAGCCCTCGACATCGCCAAACGGCTTGCCGACCTGCTCAGGCCTGATTTTCGAGTGATTCTGACCCGCTCCTACGATCATTTTATCGAACTCGATCAAAGAGCGCAGACAGCCAGCCGTCAGTCAGAAGCCGTTCTGGTGAGCATCCATCTGAACCATGGACGCCGCTGGCGGGCCGGGCCCGAGACTTACTGGTGGCGGGTGGACAGCTACTCCCTGGCACGTCGGATGCAGCGGCATCTCAGCGGGGTCTGCCCGCATGAATCTGGCAACGCCGGCCTGGTGCGCCGCCGTCTTCGCCTGACCCGCAACCCGACCATCCCCTGCGTTCTGGTCGAATGCGGCTACCTCACCAACCTCAAGGATGCACGTCTGCTTGCTGCAACGGCCTATCGACAACAGATTGCCAGGGCACTGGCCAGCGCTCTCCGCGAACAAACACTGGCAGGCGACGCCGGCATGGGGCCGCTGCCCGCCCCGATTTACGCCCCTCCGAGCAAGGCGACCGACGCCCGCGGTTAGGCCGGCACATCCCGCGCTTCCTTTTCCAGCACCAGAACCCGGAACGATCGTCCCATGATGGACGGATGGGTGAGCGACTGGAACTGCCTGAGCAGCGCCTTTGTCGAGGCATCCTGAGGCCGCCCCTCCAGGCTCGCGAGCCAGGGCATCGCCAGCCTGCCCAGCCAGCGCCCCTGATGCTCATAGGCCTTCAGCCGCAACCCTTCCGCCGCAGCAACCTCCAGGAGCCGGCTGAAATTCACATGGGAAGTGAGGTCGCACTCCCCCAGGTCCTCGAGCACCCGGTCATCCATCTGATGCTGGTGATAGCGCCGCAAAGTTCCCCCGGCCCGTTCAGGAGCCCAAAACTCCTCCTCGTCCAGGCCGTAGTCAGCAATCACCACCTGACCGTGGAACCGGGCGGAAGCGATCTGGCGCAACCATTCCTCGGCCGCCAGGTTGATCTCCAGGGTGTGGCCGGGCCGGAGGTCCCGAGGCAGGCGTGAAATGGGAACCGCCAGGGAAGCCGATGGCGGACCAGGGGCAAGCTGCAGCCGCCCCGAGGCCTCCGCCGTGACAAACAGCTCCTGCCATTCAGAACCATCCCAGCGCACCAGGTGCACCGGCATGGCGTCCGGCAGCTCATTGCAGGCAAACAAGGCCGGCCCGGCGGGCAGATCATCCGTGGCCGCCACCCAGGACACCCGCTCCGCAAAACGTCCCAGACGCTGTCGCTGCACCTCCTGGTAACGCGGGTTGGGCTCCACAATCAGGTAGTCCAGGTCCGAACTCTCCAGGATGTCCTCCGCCAGCTGGCCGTCATGGGCCGCTTGTTCGATGACCTTGAAATCATCCGCCGCCCCCATCTCCGAACGAAGTCTCACCGCCAGGCCTGCCAGCAGCCGCCCATAGAGCGGGCCGACGCTGACCGCTGTATAAAAATCCCCCTCCCTGCCGATACGACGAGGCCCGGGGCCGTAGTAGCCGTGCTCAGAATCGTAGAGCGCCAGTTCCATGACCGAGGCAAAGCTCAGCCGCGGAACAAGGCTCAGTCGCTGAAGCAGGATCTGGTGAATGACAGTCACAAGGCTGAAGAAGTCAGTGGCGATACCGGTCAGAACCGCTAGACTTAGCCTCCTTTTTCAGCCAGGCCACCACTCTTCCTGTTCATGTTCGGCATCGACGACGGCATCAGCTCATCTTCATCCAACTGGCGCGGCCCCACCAGGCGCAGGCCACCTTTCTATCGTCGCGCCTGGTTCAGCGCCCTGCTGGCGCTCTTCCTTCTCATGGTCCTGGCCGTTCTTGGCGGCTACGCCATCATCGTGACCCCGCTGTGGGAAAAAGCCCAGGTCTATGACCTCAACGAGGTCAAGAAGCTGGAGGCCGCCAGCATCATTTATGACCGGAACGGCGATGAACTCTCCCGCATCTTCGTCCTCAACCGCACCCCGGTTTCCATCAAGGACATCCCCCAGCATTTCATCGACGCCCTGACCGCCCAGGAAGACAGTCGCTTCTTCCAGCACAACGGCGTTGACTACATCGGCCTCATCCGAGCCGTTTACCTCAACCTCAAGGCGGGCGAGGTGACCCAGGGCGCCAGCACCATCACCCAGCAGCTCGCCCGCCAGACCTACGGCCTCATGGAGCGCAGCTACAAGCGCAAGCTCATGGAGGCCTTCGTCGCCCAGCGGATTGAAAAGCAGTATTCCAAATCCGAGATCCTGGAGCTCTACCTCAACCGAATCTTCTTCGGCAAAAACTTCTTCGGCATCCAGGCGGCCGCCCTCGGTTACTTTGGCAAGGACGCCAAGGACCTCACCCTGGAGGAGGCCGCCACCATCGCCGGGCTGATCAAGAGCCCCAACAACATCGAGCCCATCAAGCATCCCGAACGTGCCAAGAAGGAACGCGACTACGTCCTCGACCGCATGGTCGCTGAGAAACACCTCAAGCGCGAACAGGCTGCCCTGGCGCAGCTGAAGCCCGTCGTCACCGCCCCCCAGAGCACCGATGCGCGTCTCAGCTACGCCTTTGAAGCCGTCCGGGAGGAGGTAGCCGCCCTGCTTGGTGAGGAACGCGCCTCCGTCGGCGGCTTCAAGATTTACACCAGCATTGACCAGGAACTGCAAAAAAAGGCGGAGCAGTCCGTGAAAAACCGCCTCGCGGAAATTGAAAAACGCCCGGGTTACGAGCATCAGACCTATGAGCAGTTTCGCGCCATCTACAAAGACTGGCGCAGCCAGGCCCTCGCCAGCAAGGGAAATGCCACACCGCCTCCGAGACCGAAGCCGGAATACCTTCAGGGCGCCGCCCTCGTGATTGACAACAAGGACGGCTCCGTCCTCGCCATGGTCGGCGGACGCGATTTTGTGGACAGCCAGTACAACCGGGCCATGGACAGCGTGCGGCCGGTCGGCACCGCTTTCATCCCCTTCATCTACGCCTACGCCTTCACACGCGCCAACTTCTTCCCCATAAGCCAGCTCGCCGACGAACCCCTCGGCAATGACCGCGTCATGATCGGCGGCTTCACGGGCATCCTCGGTGAGTATGGCATGGAGGTCTCCAACCCCAAATGGTCACGTCAGCAGATCAGCGCCCGGGAGGCCCTGGTGAACTCCCACAACTCCGCCACCGTCCGGCTTGGAGAACAAGTCGCCCTCGACCGGGGCCACCTGCGTCCTGAGTTCAAGAGCTTCGTCAAGAGCGCAGGCATTGCCTCCCCTCTGCGCGACGCCCCGGCCTCCTGCCTGGGGGCCAGCGAGGCCAAGCTTGATGAATTGTGCCTGGCCTACTCCTGCTTCGCCAACGGCGGCACCCGCCCAACCCGGCTTCACCTCATCCAGCGAATCACGGACGCCAATGACAAGACTGTCTTCCAACTGGATGAGGACAGCCTTCAACCTGTGCGCGCCATGGATGAAATCGCCGCCTGGCAGACCCACACCAGCCTGGATGAAGCCCTCCACCGCGGCACGGGCGCGGTTTCCAAGGACTATGGCCTGGGCGAATTCCCTGCCGCCGGCAAAACCGGCACCCACCATGAATTCAAGGACCTGTGGTTCATGGGCTACACCTCCGCCGTGACATGCGGCGTCTGGGTCGGCTTTGACAAGCAGAAGACCATCTTTCCCGAAGCCTTCTCCAACAAGCTCGCCCTGCCCGTCTGGACGGACATCATCAACGCCTCCACCAAGGGCCATACCGCCCAGGATTTCAACCCGCCCGAGTCCGCCGAAAAGGTCGAGATCTGCCGGGCCAGCGGCCTGCGTGCGACCGACTTCTGCTACGAGAAGATCAAGGCCCCCGACGGCACCTCGAAATCCGTCCGCAACACCTACTTCGAATACCTGCGGCCGGGCACCAGCTTCAGCGCCAGTTGCAATCTCCACACGGGTGAAGGCCTCTCCGCCGACATCGTCGCGTTCCACCAGGGCATGAGCCAGGTCGGAGAAACCATCCTGCCCGCCGACCTTCATCGCTTTGCCCACATCGAACCCGTTCACATTCAGGGTCCGATCATCATCGGCGCTGATCCCTACAATTCCGAACGCCCCGTCCTGCGCGCCCGCCCGGTCAACGACGACGGCTCACCAATCCGCCGTGCGGTCCCAGTCGGCCCGGAAGAAGGCGGCGACCCGTCTCCTGCCGAAAAGCCCGCGATCAAGCTCCAGCCCCCGCCCAGGTTGAAGATCGAGCTCTGAGCCTGGACCACCTCAATGCTGAACGACCTTCTGCTCAGGGACTTCCGCTGCTTCAAGGAATGCCGCGTCGCCCTGCATGAGGAGACCACCCTGCTCATCGGTCGCAACGCCCAGGGCAAGACCTCGCTCATGGAAGCCGCCTGCGTTCTGCTGCGTCTCCAGTCACCGCGCACGGGCAACCGCTCCGAGCTCATCCGCCTCGGTGCCGGCAACTTTCTGGTCGAAGGCACCCAGGACGGCCGCCGCCTGCGCTGCGCCCAGTCCAGCAGCAGCCGCCGCCTCGCCCTCGATGGCGCCGTTTGCAGCCGCTCGGCTGATTACCTGACCGGCAGCGGCCTGGTGGTGTGGATGGATCACCGGGACATGAACCTCCTTCGCGGCGCCGGAGAACACCGCCGACGCCACCTCGACTTCGCCGCCAGCCAGCTTTTTCCCGATTACCTCCACGCCCTGCGCGGCTACGAGCGCGCCCTGCGCGGCCGCAATCATGTGCTGAAACGCGACGCCGTGATCGCCTGGCGCCAGGCAGACGCCTTTGCCCAGGTGATGAACGAGTTCGCCCAGGTGCTCCGCCGTCGCAGGCAGGAGCTTGCCACCGCCATGCAGCCGCACGTCAACGCCGTGCATCACGACCTCAGCACCGGTGCCGAGAAGGCGGAACTCCTCTACCTGCCTGGCTTTGAGGCGGACAGCCTCACCGAGGAACTGGCGGCACGCCGTGACGAAGAATGCCGCACCCGACAGACGGCCGCAGGCCCGCATCGCGACGACCTTCAGATCACACTCAACAGCCTGGACGCCTCCACCTACGCATCCGAGGGCCAGCAGCGCAGCGTGGCGCTGGCCATGAAGGCCGCCCAGGCCCGGGTTCTTGAAGAAGCCACTGGCCGGGCGCCGCTGCTGCTGCTGGATGACATCTTTGGCGAGCTCGACGCCCAGCGCCGCCGCGCCCTGCTGCGCCTGCTACCCCAGGGCACGCAGAAGATCATCACCACCACCACGCTCGACTGGGCTTCCGGTGATCTTCCGAATGGCATCGTTTATCAGGTGGAGGCGGCGGGACTGCGTGCGGATGTCGGCAGCTCTTCATCCGGCACTTGAAAAGCGCCGCCACCTCACTCGGAACACAGGCTGATCCCCTGTTCTGCCACGGCGCCGGGTTCATAAGCAAGCCCAGCCCCTGCAAGCCCGGGTTTATATCCGGACTTTAAACTCATCCTTGTCGGTGACGCTTTCCACAAAGGCCGCCAGCAGTCCGATGACTTGCTCGACGTCCCGCAGGTCCGCCATCTCCACGACGCTGTGCATATAACGAAGAGGCAGGGAGACCAGCGCGCTCGGAATGCCGTGCTGCTGCGTGAAAATCACATCCGTGTCCGTGCCGGTGAAGCGTGAGGAGGATTCGTGCTGAAGCGGGATCTTCCGCCTCTCCGCCACCTCGATCAGCCTGCCGACGACCTCGGGGTGGTTCGCGCCGCCATGGGTCAGGCTGGGCCCGCCGCCAAGCCTCACCTCGCCATGCTTCTTCACGTCCACACCGGGCGTGTCCGTGGCATGGGTGACGTCCAGGACGATGGCCACATCCGGCATCAGCCGGTGGGCCGCCATCTTGGCGCCGTTGCCGCCGATCTCCTCCTGCACGGCATTGACCGCGATGACCGTCGATGACGGGCGCTTCCTCGCCCTTGAAAGGCGCGCCATCACCTCGGCGATGATGAAGCCTCCGATCCGGTTGTCGATGGCGCGGCCAAACAAACGATGCTCTCCCAACTCCTCGACCGTGTCCGAGTAAACCGCCGGATGCCCGACGCGGATGCCGGCCCTGGCGACCTCCTCCGCACTGCCCGCTCCAATGTCGATCCACAGTTCGTGGACCTTGGGCGCCTTCTCGTCATCGCGGTTCTCACGGATGTGGATGGCGATGTTGCCGATGACACCGCGCACCGTCCCCTTGTCGCCCAGAATGTCCACCCGGCGGCCACGAGCCGTGGCGGCATCGCTCCCGCCGACACGGTCCACGCTGATGCAGCCGTCCTTGGAGATGTACTTCACCATGTATCCGATCTCATCCGCATGCGCCTCGAGCATGACCCGCCGCGGCTTTTTGCCGGATCCCTCCAGCGTCGCCCAGGCCGTGCCGTAGGCATCGCTCTCCACCTTGCTGGCAAACTTGCGGGCATAGGCGGCCCATTTGCGCTGACCGCGGAATTCAAAGCCCGTCGGACTGGGCGTGGAAAGAAGGTCGAGGAGGAAATGCTTGGAGGCTGGGGACATGGGAAGTGCGGGATGGGAAAGTCCATCTAAGAAAGGGCTGTCCGGTTTTCAAGGCGGCGAAGGATCAGTTCTGCGGATGCGCCAGCATCCAGGCCTCCACGGCCGGGATGTCAAAAAGCCGGAACCGCTTGCCCAGCCGCCTTTCCAGGCTCGTCTGCGCCTGCTTTGCCACGTCCAGCGAAGCATCCTCCTTCAAGGCCTGAAGCAGGGCCGCGTTGACTTCCTTGTCCGTGCTTTCACGCAGCAGGTAGGCGCAGCGCAGACGAACCTCCCAGGGCTGCCTGGCATCCTTCATCAACGCCATGAGCTGCACAGGCTTGATTTCGGCCTCGCTCTTCACGGAACCGTCCTTGAACAGCTCCAGCAGCGGCAGCTTGTAGGCCGGGTCAATGCTCGCGCTGATCTCGTAAAAGGCCTGAACGCGGCGAAATTCCGCCTGCGCGGCATGATGCAGCTTCTGCTTTTCCGGGTCAAACATCGCCTCCACCACGGCCTGCAGCGCGTCACGGCCACCCGTGGCGATGGCCTTGTCAGCATAGTCGGTGAGCCGGTTCCTTTCCTTGAGCAGAAGCAGTTCGGCCAACGCCTCCGTCGGCTGCACGACACCTTCTGGAGTCGAGACCGGCTGAGACGAGGCAACGGCCGGCGCAGGAGGAGCCGGGGCCGCCAGCTTCTGACGGATCACCTCCGCCAGCCTGCTGCTCACCTCCTGAAAGCGGGCCTGCGTGTGTTCGCGCTCCTGCTTCAACTCCTGGCTGAGCACCTCCACCTTTCCGGTCAGGTTCTTGAGATTGTTTTGCTGCTCCATCCCCTGAGCCCTGGCTTCCTTCAAACCTGCCAGCAGGGCCAGCTCGACGGTCTTGTCGGGCGGAGCCGGGGGCCCGGGTATCTGCTGATAAAGCCAGATCATCGCCACCAGGCCCGCCGCGGCCGCCGCCACCAGCGCCTTGCCATGAACCTGCCGCTCAAGGAACTGCTTCACCTGGGTCGTCATCCGCCGCACAGGATCAGCCCCAGCACCGGCCGCTGTCTTGAGAGGGTGTCCGGACTCCGCCTCATCATCTGATTCAACAGGCGGCGGCGCCTCCTCATTGACCATCTCCACCGACTGGGGTTGAACGCAGATCTCGCTCAGAGGCGTGACTTCCGCCGACACATCCCTTGTTTCCTCAAAATTCAGAGCCAACTCGACCACATCGGCGGAGGGTGCGCCTGCCTCCAGATCAGGCAACTGATCGGAAACCTGAGGCGGGCTTTTGGGGGATTTGCTTTTTCTCATGGAAGTGAATGGCCGGGGACAGGAACGCAGGAGACCGGCAAAATCCACCAGAGGATGTCTTGTCGCCTCCGCGCAGGGCCTCTAAGATCCTGCGCCCGCCATGAGTTCAGCCGCCATTGTCCAGCCCACTTCCCCTGCCCCGGGAGCCTCTTTCCGCTGGACCGCCGTCGGCACCTCCGCCCTCCTGCTGCTGATTCTCCTCGCAGTCTTCCCCTACCAGCACTGGGACTTTGCGGAACGCAGCAGCATCCTGGGAGGCATCATCCGCAAGGCCCGCCAGGACTCGGAATGGTGGTTCTGCCTGGTCACCCCCTTCATTGTCGCCTGGCTGGTTCAGCGGATGAAACGCCAGCTTGTCTCGCTGCCGACCCGCGGCTCCTGGCTTGGCGCGCCGCTGCTGGTGGCAGGCATGTGGTTCTACTGGTTTGGCTACAAGGTGGACACCGCCTATCCGGGATACCTCTCAGGACAACTCCTGACGCTTGGCCTGATCCTGCAGCTGGGTGGACGCGAATGGCTCCGACGACTGTTCTTTCCATGGGCCTTCCTGGTCTTCACCTGGCCCATGCTGCCGCTGGAATCCCTGCTGGCCCTGCCGCTGCGCATGCTCACCGCCCGGCTCTCCGCCATTGTCCTGAACATCATCGGTGTGGCGGTCACCCGTGAAGGCACCGGCCTGCACTCGGCAGCCGATGAACTCCGCGGCCTGTCCCAGGGCGAGCTCTTCCAGCTCGATGTCGAGGAGCCCTGCAGCGGCATACGCTCGCTCTTTTCCCTGCTCATGCTCAGCGCCCTCTACGGCTGGCTCTCGCTGAAAACCTGGCGGGCCAGGGGCATCCTCGTCGCCAGCGCCATCCCCCTGGCCATGCTGGGCAACATGGTGCGCATGATCATTCTCGCCATCGGCTGCGTGTGGTTCGGTTCCGACTTCGCCATCGGCCGCAACATCGGCGGCCACCAGGAGATGAGCTTTTACCACAGCCTGGCCGGATTCATGGTCTTCGGTGTCGCCCTCGCCGGCATGTTCGGTCTGTGCACCTGGATGGAGAAAACCCTGGACCGCCGCCCGCCACCGCCCGCACAGTCCTCCCGGCCCCCATCCCCACTCTCCGCCGCCCAGGCCTGGGGCCAGCTCGGCACCACAATCCTCATCCTTGGCGGCGGCCTCTTTCTCTGCTCCATTTCCGACGCCGCCTACCATGTGGGGCCCGCTGGAGTGAACCCTGAAATGCCCGGCCTTCTCGCAGGCTATGCCAGCGTGGACCAGCCCATGACCGCCAGGGAGAAGTCTATCCTCGCCGAGGACGTACGCATCGAACGTCGCCTCTACACGCGGAGCGACCGCGCCATCCTTTCCACCATCGTCCTCAGCGGCGCTGAAAAACGCTCGCTCCACTCACCGGACGACTGCCTGCCCGCCCAGGGCTGGATGGTCGCGAACAAAAACTTTGTCACCCTCGACCTCGGCAACGGCTTCACCCCCACGGCCAGCCTCATGACCATGTATCGAGATGTCGAGGACGCCAGCGGCCGGCGGGTGCGGCTGAAGGCGTTGAACCTGTTCTGGTACCTTGGCTCCGACGGCACCTCCTGCGCCGGTTACGAGGAGCACATCTGGCGCACCTACTTCGATGCCCTCGTCAGAAACCTCAACCACCGCTGGTCCCTGCTGACCTTCTTCGCCCCCCTGAAGACGGATGCCTCGGGCTTTGAGGATCCCTTCGCCGAAATCCAGGCCCTGGAGGACATGAAGGAATTCATCCGCACCCTCATGCCGCACATCCTGGTTCGCGAGAAGGGTACGTCATCCTGAACCCCGCAGGATTCACCGGTTGACTCCCGGGCCGCCTCTCGCCAGCCTTCGTTCCCTCCCTATGCGATTCGCGATCTGCAACGAAACCTACCCCTCCGACTGGCCCTTTGAAAAAGTCTGCGAGGACGCCGCGGCCGCCGGCTATCACGCCCTCGAGCTTGCCCCCTTCACCCTCAAGGAGGACCCCCGTCAGATCAATGAGGCCGACGCCCTCCGTCTCAGCCACATCGCCTCATCCTTCGGCCTGGAAATCCTCGGCCTGCACTGGCTGCTCACCAAGCCAGCCTGGTTTCACATCACCACCCCCGACGCCCTCCAGCGCAAGGAAACCGCCCGTTTCGGTCGCCACCTCGCCCGGGTTTGCGCCATGACCGGCGGACGCATCATGGTCTGGGGCAGCCCCAAAGCCCGCAACACCCTGCCCGAATGGGAATATGAGGACGCGTTCAAACGCGCCGCCGACAGCGTCCGCGAGGTTGCCGAGGAATGCGGCAAATACGGCGTCGTCATCGCCATGGAACCCCTCGGCCGCAAGGAGACCAACTTCCTCAACACCGCCGAGGAAACCATCCGCCTCTGCCAGATGGTCGATCATCCGAGCTGCAAGCTGCACCTCGACGTGAAGGCCATGAGCGACGAATCCAAGCCCATCCCGGACATCATCCGCGACAGCAGGGACTGGTTTGTCCACTTCCACGCCAACGATCCCAACCTGCTCGGCCCCGGCATGGGCGAGGTGAAGTTTGAGCCCATCATCGCCGCCCTGCGCGAGGTGAAGTATGAGGGCTTCCTGTCCGTGGAGGTTTTCGATTACCGACCCGGCGCCCAGCACATCGCCCGGGAAAGCATCCGCTACCTCAAGCAGGTCATGGGCGTCGCCTGAGACGTTGTCCTCAGCCAGCCCTGGCACGAAGGCGGTCACGTGCGTAAAGCGCCACCCCCGGCAGCACTCCGGCCAGCCAGAGCAGGCGCGGCAACCATCCGTGGAGTTCCGCCGCCTGCGCCCGCAGACCGCGTCCATGATGTAAACTGAAGCGGGCGAACTGCACCGCCACCCGCAGCAGCCGCAGCGGTGCCACACGCACATATTTCGCCTCCAGGTTCAGCACCATGCCGAACATCCGCCGATGTCCGTCGGCATTGCGAGCGGGATCCGGGCGGCCATGCACCAGCGACGGCGCATCCATCCAGTAGATGCGCAACTGCTCGTTCACATGCCGCGTCTTCCAGCGTTGGGAAACCTGCGACCAGACATAGGACTCCGGAATGAAGTTTCCCGAACAGTCCTCGGGAAACGGGAACTGCCGGAGCACATCCAGCCGCAGAAACCCCCACTTTTCCCCGTGAACCCGATGCAGGTAGTCCAGCTCCGCCGCCGTGCAGTCGAGGGGATTGCCAGGAAACTCACTGCCCACCCGCCTTCCCTCCTGGTCCTGGCAGAGCGCGGTGACCCCTGAAAACCCGTCCCTTTCCGCCTCTGGAATGCCTTCCCAGTGAAGCTTCAGCCGCTCCAGCGCCTGCGGCACGCAGCCATCGTCGGAGTCGAGCTTGATCACCATCCTGCCCTTCGCCACGGCAAGGCAGTGGTTGTGCACCCGATGCGCCCCGCCGTGCGGCCTGGCCTCATAGCGGATCGGCAGCAGCCCCTCCGCCTGCCATCCGGCCACCAGCGCCGCTGTTCCGTCCTCGGAACCGTCATCGACGATCAGCCACTCATAATCACGGCAGGTCTGCGACTTCAGGCTGTCATAACAGCGCCGCAAAGTGTGCGCCCGGTTGTAGGTCGGGGTGTAGACAGTGAAAAACGGCTCGGCCATGCTGATGGAAACCATACCTCATCCCAGGACAAGTCATCCGACTTTCCTCATGCATGTCAGCGCTTGCGCCCCGGCCCGGACGGCGGCACAGACTGCCTGTTTCATGCGCCTCCTCGACCAGCTCGAATCCCGTTTCGGACGCTTTGCGATCCCAGGTCTCGTCCAGTTCATCGCCGGCCTTCAGCTGATGACCTTTGTCATCTTCCTCCTGCTGGGTGAAGAGGGCCGTGCCGCCTATCTCGACTTTCTGACGCTGGATGGTCCCAGGCTGCTTCAGGGACAGGTCTGGCGGCTCTTCACCTATCTCTTCATCCCCGGCACCCTCAGCCCTCTCTGGGCGCTCATCGGGGCCATGTTCCTCATGTGGCTGGGCCGCGGCCTGGAGGAGGCCTGGGGGCCTTTCAGGCTCAACCTTTACTTTGTCGGCGGCACCCTGGCCGTGGCCGTTGGCTCCCTGCTTTTTGGTTATGCCGCCACAGGCCTCTTCCTCTTCCAAAGCCTGCTCCTCGCCTTCGCCATCATCTACCCGAACGAGGAGATCCTGCTCTTCTTCATCCTGCCGGTGAAGATCAAATGGATCGCCTGGCTGGACGTGGTCTTCAGCATTCTGACCATCCTTGGGGCGCCTTCCACCTTCTGGCCGCTGCTGTTCGCCCATCTTAACCTCCTGATCACCTTCGGTCCCGGCTTTGTTGCCGAGCGCCTCCAGATGGCCAGGGTGGCTGAACGAAGAGCCCGCTTTGACACCAGCACCGCCTTGGCCGCCGCCTTTTTCCATCAGTGCGCACGCTGCGGCAAAACCGAGGTGGACGACCCCGGCCTGGACTTCCGCGTGAATGATGCCGGTGACGAAATTTGTTCGGCCTGCCGCAGCAGGGCCGCTGCACCCACCGACGGCTGACTTCCCCACGATTCCCGCTGGCCGTCCTGCTAGCCTCATGCCATGACATTCCCGTGGCCACCTCGCTTCCCCCCATCCTAAGCATCGCCGGTTCCGACTGCTCCGCCGGAGCTGGCATCCAGGCCGACTTGAAGGCCGTCTCCGCCCTTGGCGGCTATGCCCTGACCGCCCTGACCAGCGTCGTTTCAGAAACTCCCGGCAAGGTCTCCATGATCCGCCTGCTCGACGCTGAATTCATCGCCGATGAAATCCGCCTGCTGCTTGAAGCCTTCCCCGTTCGCGCCGCCAAAACGGGCATGCTGGGCGCCGCCGCCCAGGTGCAGGCGGTGGTCGATGCCTGGAGCCACCACGGCAAGGGCATCCCCCTCGTGGTCGACCCCGTCATGGTGGCCACCAGCGGTGGCAGGCTGCTTGAGGACGAAGCTGTTCTGGCGGTCAAAAACACCCTGCTGCCGCTCGCCACGCTGATCACCCCCAACATGGACGAGGCCCGTGTCCTCTGGGGGGCAGAGGTCGAAAGCCGTGAGACCATGCAGCGCTGCGCCTGTGACCTGGCGCAAAGGTTTGGCACCAGCGTGCTGGTCAAGGGCGGCCACCTCAAGGATGACAGGGCGGATGACGTGCTGTGCACCTCGGATGGAGTGACCTGGCTGGAGGCTGCCAGGACGCCTGGCGTGCAAACGCACGGCACCGGCTGCACCTACTCGGCCGCCATCGCCACCGGCCTTGGCAGCGGCCTACCCCTGGTGGAAGCCGTTCGGCAGGCCAAGATCTTTGTCAGCGCGGCGATCTCCCAACATTTCGCCTGGACGCATGGGGCGGGCATCGTTCATGCTCTCAATCATCTGAACCAGACCCCATGAGACTGACGAGACTTCTCCCCTGCCTCGCCCTGTCGTCGGTCCTGGCAGCTCCCGATCAGACACAGCAGGCCCCGGCACCATACATCTCCCAGGCAGCGGTTCAGAACGCCTTCCAGATTCTGCGCAGCGAATACATCCGGTCGAAGGAGCTCAATTTTGAGGAACTCAACCGCGCCGCCCTCACCGGCCTGCTTCAACGTCTCGACCTGGGTGCAAGCCTGGTTCACAAGCAGGACTCCCAGGCGCCTGTCGTTGCCAGGGGAGTGCTCTCCGAAAAGCTTCCGGGTGGCATCGGCTACCTCAGGCCCCAGTCCTTTGCCGCCGAGGAAGCCTCATCCTTCCAGACCAAGGTGCGTGAACTGGCCGACGCAGGACTCCGCAGCCTCATCCTCGACCTGCGCAGCCCGGCCATGCCCGGCGACTTCGAAACCGCCGCCGCCATGCTGGAACCCTTCATGCCCAACGGCGAACTGCTGTTCAAGCTCAAGCAGGTCGGCCGGGATGACGCCCAGCTCTTCATCAGCCATAGCCAGGCCGCCTGGAAGCACCCCATCCTGGTGCTCGTGGACGCCGACACCTCCAACCTGGGCGAAACCGTGGCCGCTGTGCTGCAAAAGCGCCGCCAGGCCCTGGTCATTGGCAGCAAGACCCGGGGAGCCACCGTCCTCTACGAAACACGCCCCCTCGACAACTTCTGGGAGATCCGCTACGCCCGCGCCGAGATGCTTCTCGATGATGAAACCTCGCTCTTCGGCCAGGGGATCAAGCCCGACTTTCCCATCGACCTGCCCCTCGAGTCAAAACGCCGGCTTTTCCCCCAGGAAAACCGCCCGCCCCTGCTGCAAACGCTGATCGAGCAACCACGTCCTCGTTACAACGAGGCCGCCCTGGTGGCACGAAAAAACCCCGAGCTCGAGGAATACATCCGCCGCAGCTCGGCCAACCATGCCGCAGGCGCCTCCAAAATGCCTGACCCGCCCCGGGTCCACGACACTGTCCTGCAGCGCGCCGTGGATCTGTTCATCACCCGCGATCATTTCGGAAACTCCCAGCTCCGCTGGGACACTCCCGGCGCCGAACCCGCGCCCACCATCCGCAAGGCCGCCCGCGAACCATGATTCCCGTCACCGTCATCACCGAAGTCATCATCCACGAGCCACACTGTCCCCGCTCCTGGCACGCAACTCTTCCCAATGGCAGGAAGGTCATCGCCTTCCGCACCCAGCACGAGCCCACCCTCCTGCTCTCGCCGGGCGACAAGGCGCAGGCCGAGCTCAGTGTCGGCGACTTTTCCCAGGCCCATCTGATTGGCTGAACCTTGACACCCCGCCACTCGTAACCTCAACCACACTCCAAACTCATGACCCTGAACTCCAAGCTCGCCAAGCTGCTCAACGAGCAGATCAACAATGAAATGTCCTCCAGCTACATCTACCTCGCGATGGCGGCCTGGTTTGAACAAACCCCCTACACGGGCTTTGCCACCTGGATGTTCAACCAGAGCCGTGAGGAGACCATGCACGCCCTGAAATTCTACCAGTATGTCGTTGACCGTGACGCAGCCGTGGTGCTGCAGCCAATCGCCAAGCCCAAGGCCGACTTCAAAAACCCCATCGACGTCTTCGAGCACAGCCTGAAACAGGAGCAGAAGGTCACCCAGCAGATCAACGACCTCTTTGAGGTCGCCGAGCAGGTCAAGGATCACGCCTCCAAAAACCTGCTTCTGTGGTTCCTCAATGAACAGATGGAGGAGGAGAAATCCGTCCGCGACATGCTCGACCGCCTCAAACTGGCCGGCAACGATCCGGCCAGCCTCCTGGTGCTTGATCGTGAAGCCGGTCAGCGCAAATCCGCCGCCGGTGGCGAAGCTGACGCCGCCGCCTGATGCGGCGTCACCCACCGGGGGTGGGCGCCCGCTTCAGCGGATGCCCGCCCCCTTTTTTCAGGTGATCTCCGGCACGACGTAGGGTTCGCGATACTTGTCCTTCAGCATCGCATTGGCCGCGTCGTTTTCGAGAAAACGCTCCGTGACCGCGTTCATCTTGAGCACCGGTCCCAGCGTCAGCCTGTCCTTGCTGACATCAACCTCGTTCCTGGCCAGATGCTCCTTCATGCGCTCGAAGGTCTCGGCGGCAAAGCCGTCGGCCTTGATCTTCTCCAGGATCGCTTCAGGTGACTCCTTTTGACCGAGACGATGACTGATGTTGCCCGTGTGGCAGAGGGCGCTGGAAAGATGCCCCTCCAGGATGTCCGCATGGAGATCGTCCACTCGGCGGCTCCTGCAGGCGTTGATGAAGTTCTTGAAGTGGTCCTCGCTGCCTTCGAATTTTCTGACCTCCTTGCCCTCCTTGTCATAGGCCGTGGCGCTGGAATAGCTCGACACCACAACGGTGCCGCCCTCGCACTCGACGATGACACCAACCCCGGCCCCCTTGTACTTGTCCATGTTCTTGCTGTCCTTGCTCTCAGGCAGGCCGCGCACCTCAAAGATCAGCGGCGCCTTTTCGTAACCATGGTAGATGACCTGCGTGTTCGCCGTCTCGCCGTCATCGTCATAGCCCAGGCGCCCGCCAATGCTCCAGACACTCGGCGCCAGCTGCATCTCCCCGAGAAACCAGCGCGCGATGTCCATCTGGTGGATGCCCTGGTTCCCCAGGTCGCCGTTTCCATAGGCCCAGATCCAGTGCCAGTCATAATGCAGCCTCTTGCGTGTCAGCGCCCCCTTCGGACCCGGCCCGCACCAGAGATCATACTCAAGGGTGTCCGGCACCTTCTGTTCGCCCCCGGCCTTGCCGATGCTGCTCCGACGCTTGTAGCACAGCCCGCGTGCAAGACGGATCCCGCCCAGGTTTCCCTGCCTGACCCACTCCACCGCCGCCCCGATTCCCTTGCGGCTCGAACGCGCCTGCGTTCCCGTCTGCACAATCTTCGAATACTTGCGGGCCGCATTCACCATCTGACGTCCCTCCCAGACGCAGTGGGAGACAGGCTTCTCCACATACACATCCTTGCCGGCCTGCATCGCCCAGATCGAGGCCAGCGCATGCCAGTGATTCGGCGTGGCGATGCTGACGGCGTCGATGTCCTTGTTGTCAAAAAGCCGCCGCATGTCGGCATACGCGAGCACCTTCTGACCTTCCTTGTCGAAGGCCTGCACATGCTTGCCGAGCACGCCGCTGTCCACATCACACAGGGCCGCCACCTTCACGCCTTCGTTTTTCAATCCCTTGTAACCGCTGATGTGGGAACTGCCCCGTCCACCAAACCCGATGACCGCCATGTTGATCGTGTCCCCCGGGCTCTTTTGTGCCCAGGAAGTTTTGGCGATATAAAAAACGCCGGCGGAGGCGGCGGCGGACTGGGTGAGAAAACGACGGCGGCTGGTCATGGCATTTTGATTACGGTGCAAGCGGCACCGGCTTTGCGAAATCTGCAGGTTTAGGTTTGCCCCCAAGACATCAGTCCTCAGCACGGGTTTCCAGACGATACATCGCTCCGTCCTGGGACAGCACGACAGGCTCCCCGTCCGCATCGGCCACGACCAGGGTGGGATTGAACTTGTGCTCTGCCGGCCCCCGATGCAGCACCAGACGACGCCGGGCATGCTGACCGTCATCCATCTCCAGGGCCCAGACATGCCCGTAACCCCAGTCGGCGAACAGGTAGCTCCCCTGGAGATCCACCAACTTGTCTCCGCGATAAATCATGCCGCCGACGATGCAGATGCCCTCTCCACGAAGCCTTGAATAAGCATGCACCGGCTCCACAAAGGCTGTGCCGGAAAGAAATGGCCGGGGATGAAAGGCGGTTTTCTTCCGTCCCTCCACATGACTCCAGCCGTAGTTGGCCCCCGGCTTGATCAGGTTGACCTCCTCCCACAAGTCCTGCCCCACATCCGCACACCAAAGCCGCCCGGTCCTGGAATCAAAACTCAACCCCCAGGGATTGCGCAGACCCAGGGCATAAATCTCCTTCCGGGTCGTCTGCTCACTGGCAAACGGATTGTCCGCCGGGATGCCATACGGCAGCGCCCCATCGCGCTTGTTGACGTCGATCCGCAGGATCTTGCCATGCAGCACCCAGGGATTTGCCGCCAGCGAGTAGGGATCATCACGCAGGCCGCCGTCCCCCATCGCCAGATAAAGCATGCCATCCGGTCCAAAGACAAGATGCCCGCCCCAGTGGTCCGCCAGCGGCTGCGGCACCTCCAGAAGGATGCGTTCGGTTTCAGGAACCGCCGTGGGTGAGCCCCCCTCCGTCGCACGCATCTCGCTGATCACCGTCCGCCTCGGCTCGTTCTGCGTGTAGCTCAGGTAAAACAACCGGTTCCTGGAAAACTCGGGGTGAAACGCAATCCCATGCACCCCCTCTTCAAAAAGCAGGATGCCCTTCATCCGCTCCCGCAGGTCCAGAAATGGCCGCCAGCTGCCCTCGTTCAAGTTCACCGCACAAAACTCGCCACGCTGCTGCGCCACCACCTGCTCGCCCTCACCCCCGGGCACCGTCGCCAGCATGACGGGTGAATCAAACTCCCTGTCCATGGACAAACGAACCAGCGCGACCCCGGGAAAGCTATCCTCCGGGACATCCGGCGGAGGCAGCTCAGGCACTGCCACCAGCGTCAGATCCTCTTCAGGTGCAGCTCCGGTCACCAAGGCTGGCAGCAGGGCTAACATCAGAAAGATCCAACCGTGCATGTGCAAACGAATGATTGAGGTCATGGAAAGATGGGTTCGCATCACAATCCGCAAACTTCATGCCGCCGGGCAATCTCAATCTTTGTTGTTCCAAATGTGGATTAATGACTCGAAATGCCTTGGCTTCCTCCACGACTGGCACCGCTTCTGCTGATGCTTGTTGTCCAATGCAAACCGTTGAGATCGCCAGCCTGGGTCAGGGCACCTTTGCCTCCCCCATTCACCAAATCGGCGCCGTCGAGGCCCCCTTCAAGTCGGACAGCGAAGACCGCATCCTCTATGCCAACTCGCTCAAGGGCCTGCACTCTCCCGACGAGGCCATGACCTTCGAGGAGGCGGGTCCACGCGAAAACCTGTTCTTCGATCCCGCCAAAACGACCGTCGGCATCGTCACCTGCGGCGGTCTCTGCCCTGGACTGAATGACATCATCCGCGGCATCGTCAACCAATGCCACCGCCAGTATGGCATCACCCGCGTCTACGGTTTTCGTTATGGCTACGAGGGCCTGGTTCAGCGCTACGGCCACACCCCTTTGATCCTCCGGCCCGAGTCCGTGTCCCAGATTCACACCTTCGGCGGCACCATCCTGGGCAGTTCCCGGGGGCAGCAGCCGGTTGCAGACATGGTGGACACGCTTGAGGACATGAACATCGACATCCTCTTCGTCATCGGAGGTGACGGCACCCTGCGCGGTGCCTCGGCCCTGGTGGCCGAAATCTCCAGGCGCGGCCTGAAGAAGGCCGTCGTGGGCATCCCAAAGACCATCGACAATGACATCATGTACCTCGACAAATGCTTCGGCTTTGAAACCGCCTTCGCCGAGGCCGTCAACGCCGTGAAGTGTGCCTACACGGAGGCTTGTGGCGCCGTCAATGGCGTGGGCTTGCTCAAGCTCATGGGCCGTGACAGCGGCTTCATCGCCTGCTTCGCCGCCCTGGCTGGAAGCAACGTGGACTATGTTCTGATCCCCGAGGTTCCCTTTACCCTCGAAGGCACCGGAGGCCTGCTTGAATCCCTGCGCTACCGCCTCGCCAAGCGGGGCCAGGCCGTGATCGTGGTCGCCGAAGGAGCCGGTCAGGATCTTCTGCCGACCGACGGCGGCACCGATGCCAGCGGCAACAAACGATACGGAGACATCGGCCTCTTCCTCAAGGACCAGGTCAACGCCTTCTTCAAATCCCGCCGCATGGAGGTGAACCTGAAGTACATCGACCCCAGCTACATCGTCCGCAGCGTGCCTGCGAACGCCCAGGACAATGTGTATTGTTCACGCCTCGCCCAGGCCGCCGTCCACGCCGCGATGGCGGGCAAGACGGACATGCTCGTGGGCCGCTGGCACGGCGCCTTCATTCATCTGCCTCTTCAGAAGGTGACCTGCGGCAGGCGCAAGGTTGACCCCAACAGCGAACTCTGGCACGCCGTGCTGGAAAGCACCGGACAGCCCGCCCGCTGGGGATGAACGGCACCTCAGGGCTTCACCACCGGCTTGCCGGACTCCACCCAGCCGCCGTAGCCGCCGTCGAGATGGTAGACCTCCTTGAAGCCCAGCTTTTCAAACACAGGCAGCGACCGCGTGCTGCGCCCACCCGCCTGGCAATGCACCAGAACAGGCTTGGTCTTGTCGAGCTTGCCCAGCCTGGCCTCAAAATCAGGCTCCAGGATGTCCAGGTTCTGCGCCCCCTTCAGGTGCCCTTCAGTAAACTCCTCACGAGTGCGGACATCGACCACGATCACCTTGCCTTCGGCGATCAGTTTGGCCGCGCCCTCGGCATCGACATGCCTGGCGTTGTCGGCGGCCATGGCGGCGGAGGTGACCAGGAGCAGGAGGGATGTCAGGAGAGTTTTCATGGCTGGAATGGGCTGAAGATACGAAGGCTCAGGGAGATGTTTTCACATCAACCGCCATGCGTGCCAGGCGGTTGAACAATCGGCGCTTCGCCAGCAGCGGCCACCAGCGGTAGAGGTAGATCTCCAGGGGGCGCCACATGGCCACCCAACCAATAATGGTGAGCCCCTCACGCACGACGGGCTGTCCGGGATAATCGCCCCGGCTCAGTGTGATCGCGGTGGTCTGGCAGACGGCCATGAAGACCAGGCCCACAATCAGGCTGAACCGCCCCTCCTTCATCAGCTGCCGAAACTCCCTCCAGAGCATTTCAGCCCGGTAGGCAAAATAATGACGCACCGATTCCTGAACCAGCGGCTGCGGGTCCAGACCATCGGCCGGCGCCTTGGCCAGGTACACCACCAGGTGCAGGTCATCATCACGCGGATGCTCCTGCGCCCAGCTCACGATGAACTCCTCGGCGTCATGATCGAGGTCCCTCTCATGAAACGGCGACGGGTCCATCGAGTTGAACAACTGGGCCAGCTCGGTGAGCTTGACCTCGATGAGCGCAGGCATGGCAGATCAAAGACGGGAGGGGACCATGAATGGGGCGGGCAGAATGAAGTTTCTGGCCCTGCCCCCCAGCTCTTCAAAGCCAGTGTCTCAAGCCTTGGCGGCCGCATAGCCCCGTGCCACCTCATCCCAGTTCACCACATTCCACCAGGCGGTGATGTAGTCGGGACGCTTGTTCTGATACTTGAGATAGTAGGCATGCTCCCAGACATCGAGGCCGAGGATGGGCGTGCCGAGGTCAGCCGCTTCGACGATTCCCGCCATCAGAGGGTTGTCCTGGTTCGGTGTCGAGGTGACCTTCAGCTTGCCGTCTGCGGTGACAATCAGCCAGGCCCAGCCGGAGCCGAAACGCTTGGTGCCAGCCTCAGCAAAAAGCTTCTTGAAGTCCTCAATGCTTCCGAAGGTGCCCTGGATGGCCTCGCCAAGCTTGCCCTCCGGCCCCTTCGGACCGCTGCCCGCGGGTGCCATCCATTTCCAGAACCAGGTGTGGTTCACATGCCCTCCACCATTGTTGCGAATCGCCATCTTCTGGTCCGCAGGCACCTTGGAAAGGTCGCTGATGAGGTCAATGACGTTGCCGGCCGTGATGTTGGAGGCCTTGAGGGCGTCTCCCAGCTTCGTGATGTAGGCGGTGTGATGCTTGCCATGGTGGATGCCCATGGTCATGGCATCAATGTGCGGTTCCAAAGCTTCCGGGGCGTAGGGCAGCGGAGCCTGCTCCATGCCGATGGCGGCAAGGGCGGCGTGGCTTGTCGAGGTGGCCAGGGTGGCGGCGGCGGCCGTGGTGGCGGTGGTGAGGAAAGTGCGGCGGTTCATGACAGGGTTTGAGAAATACGAACCAGGACCGCCATTGTCACGGTTTTTGCAGCACGATTTCAAGTCCAGCCCCGCAATTCATCCTGGATTGTTGCCAATCCTGTTTCAAGGAAGTCACGCCCTCCATGTCCCTGTTTATCCCGCCCGACTACTTCCGCGAGCTGCGCCACGAGGAGATCTTCCCCGATCCCACCCGCCCGCTGGAGGTGGAACTCGGCTCAGGCGACGGCAGCTTTTTCCTGCAAATGGCCCAACAGCACCCGGAGCGGGATTTCCTTGGCCTGGAGCGAATGCTGGGTCGTGTGGAAAAAACCTTGCGCAAGATCGCCCAGGCAGGCCTTCAAAATGCGAAAATCCTCCGCCTGGAAAGCGGCTACAGCACCGGCTGGCTTCTTCCCACGGCCTCCGTTTCCCGCCTGCACCTCCTCTGCCCGGATCCCTGGCCGAAGAAAAAACACGCCGCGCGCCGCCTCGTGAACCAGGAGGAGTTCCTCAACGGCCTGACACGGGTCTTGAAACCCGGAGGCGAATTCCTGCTCAAGACCGACGACGCCGTGTATTTTGAGGACGCACTGACCAGCCTGGGAAATCGTCCTGAATTCGAGCGCCTGGACTGGCCGACGGACGAGTTCTTTTATCCAACCACGGATTTTGAAGCCCACTGGCTCGCCATGGGGCGCGATATCCACCGGGCACGCTGGCGGAGGCTTCAGTCGGCCTGACCCGAAGGAGGGCAAAACCCATCGGCAAGCTCAGGGACAAGCGGATGCCTCCACCGGGCCGCCTGAAATCCCTCAGGCCGTCTTGAGAACCGCCCAAGGTCTAACCGATCATCGCCGAATAGGCCGCCGCATCCTTCAAGGCAGCCAGCTCTCCGGCGTCGGACGCCTTGATTTTGAAGATCCAGCCCGCGCCGTAGGGATCCGTGTTGATCAGGCCCGGATTGGAGGTCAGCTCATCGTTCACCTCAACGATCTCTCCGCTGACGGGAGTGTAGATGTCGCTCGCCGCCTTCACGGACTCGATCACACACACCTGCTGCCCGGCCTTCACGGCCCCGAGCTTCGGCAGCTCGACGAAAACGACGTCCGTCAGCTCCGCCTGGGCATGATCCGTGATGCCCACCGGCGACACCGCATGGCTGGGATCAACCCATTCGTGACTGTCCCGGTAGCGAAGCTGATCTGGCACGAGGCTCATGGTGGTGAAAAGAAAATCGTTCAGGTTCAGGCGGCTGAGGCAAAACCGAGGGCGGTCATGCGGGCGTGGATGGCGTCCTTGGCCTCCAGCAGCTCACCGATCGGGTCCCACTTGCCGGAGACCAGGGCGTCATGAGCGGTGTCAGGCAGGGTCACCGAAAAGCTGTCGCTGCCGTACACCACCTTGCGAGCGGCCACATCAACCGTCACGCTCAGGGTCGGATCAGCCTCCACGGCCGCCGCCAGGCGGGCGATGTCCTCGGCACTGGCGCAGACGCAGGGAATGCCAAGCGTGGTGCAGTTGCCGAAGAAAATCTCCGCAAAGCTCTGGGCGATGACGGCACGGAAACCAAAACGGTAAAGCGCCTGCGGGGCATGCTCACGGGAGCTGCCACAGCCAAAGTTGGAGCCTGACAGCAGGATCGAGGCCCCCTTGAATCGAGGATTGTCCAGGGGATGCCCGGTCGGCTTGCCATCCTTGTCAAAACGCACGTCGTAGAAGGCGAACTCACCCAGTCCATCAAAGGTGACGCACTTCATGAAGCGCGCCGGAATGATGCGGTCGGTGTCGATGTCAGAACCAGGAACGTGGACGGCGGTGCCGGAAACTTGGGTGATCTTTGCGAGTGCCATGAGGAAGGGAGAGGATGCTTAGCGGGAAAAGCCGATTGATCAAACGTTGAGTCGCCCCGCCTGAAAATGCCTCCAATGCCGGAAAAGGGTGAATTTATTTCAAATCGGATGAACCCAGGGCCACCATGTCCGGTCAAACAGGTAACAACCCTGCAAGACCATGAGCACGAACACCTTCGCTGAAAAGCCGGTGACGCTGATCGACACTTCGAAAATGTCAGCCGGTCAAAAAGCCGCCCTGGAAATGGCCGAGGCGGCACGGGATGAACGCCAGAACTCCGGCCTCGCCGCCAGCCTCTTTTTTGGTGATCCCGACTTCTCCCGCCACATCCCCTTCTCGCCTCAGAGCGAAGAAGACAGGGATCAAGGCGATGCCTTCCTGAATAGGCTCCGCAGCGTCCTCGACACTCATGCGGACCCGGATGCCATTGACAGGACGGGTGAAATTCCCGACAGCCTGCTTCAGGAACTGGCCGCCATCGGGGCATTCGGGATCAAGATCCCCATGAAATATGGCGGCCTCGGCCTCTCCCAGACAAACTACTCCAGGGCCGCCATGCTGCTCGGTGGGGAATGCGGCAACCTGGCCGCCCTGCTCTCCGCCCATCAGTCCATCGGGGTGCCTCAGCCGCTGATCCTCTTCGGCACGGAAGAACAAAAGGCCCGCTACCTGCCCCGCTGCGCCAAGGGCGAAATCAGCGCCTTCGCCCTCACCGAAACCGATGTTGGCAGCGATCCAGCCAAGATGACCACCCTGGCCGTGCCGGATGGCGAGGATCATTTCATCCTCAACGGGGAAAAAGTCTGGTGCACCAACAGCCTGAAAGCCGGCTTGATGGTCGTCATGGCCAAAACGCCCACCCCGGAGCGACCGCACGCCACCACGGCGTTCATTGTCGAATCTTCGTGGCCAGGGGTGGAAATCCTCTGCCGCTGCCGATTCATGGGCCTGCGAGCCCTCTACAACGGCGTCGTCCGCTTTGAAAACGTCCGGGTTCCCCGCGCCAACATCCTCGGGGGTGAAGGCAAGGGCCTGAAGGTCGCCCTGACCACCCTCAACACGGGCCGCATCACCCTTCCCGCCGCCTGCGCCGGCCTGGCCAGACGCTGCGTCGGCATCTCGCGCCGCTGGGCTGCACGCCGCGTGCAGTGGGGCCAGCCGATCGGCAGGCACGCCGCCATCGCCGACAAGCTGGCCCGGATGAAAGCCGACGCCTTCGCCATGGAGGCCGTGGTCCGCTACGTCTCCTCCCTGGTGGACAAGGACAAGCATGCCGATGTGCGCCTCGAAGCCGCCATTGCCAAGCTCTGGGGCAGCGAACGGGCCTGGGAGATCGTCAACGACACCATGCAGATCCGCGGTGGACGCGGCTATGAAACCGCCGACTCCCTCAAGGCGCGCGGCGAGGAGCCCGAACCGGTGGAGCGCCTGATGCGCGACTGCCGCATCAACACGATCTTTGAGGGCAGCAGCGAGATCATGCGCCTGTTCATCGCCCGCGAGGCCCTGGACCCGCACCTGAAAATCGGCGCCGAGGTCATCAACAGCAGCCTGCCCTGGAAAAAACGCGCCAGCGCCGCCCTCAGGGCAGGGTGGGTTTACGCCCGGTGGTATCCTCGCAAATGGCTGCCCGGCGGCGCCGGTGAGGCCGCTGACAAACTGCACCCCGCCCTTCGCGACGACCTCAATGCGGTCTCCCGCGAGTCGCGCAGGCTGGCCCGGACGCTCTTCCACCAGATGGTCCTGAACGGACCCGCGCTCGAGCGACGCCAGGTTCTCCTGGGTCATCTCGTCGATATCGGAGCCGAGCTCTTCGTCTGGTCCTGCGCCCTCGGTTTTGCCGAGTCGAAGATCACCGACGCCGCCATGACCACGTCAGAGGTGGACAAGCTGGTCCGCATGATGCGTTACTTCGGCAAGCTGACCCGCGAACGCATCGCCGCCCGCCATGCCGCCCTGAAAAACAGCCTGGATCGCGATTCCTACGGGGTCGGCCGGGACATGCTGACCTAGACGTCCACCACCTTGCCGGACTGCGCACCCGCTGCATTCGCCGCCTTCCACTGCTTGTAGCGCTCCAGTTCGCGCTCAATCAGCTTCAGGCAGAAGGCGACCACCGTGGCGTCGTCCAGGTAGCCCACGCCGATGATCACGTCAGGGATCACATCCGCCGGGTTCAGCACGTAAAGCAGGGCCAGCGCCCCGGCGCTGATGGCCCAGTATGGCACCTCACGATAACGCCCCGCCCAGTAATCCTTCACCAGCTCCAGGATCAGCCGGGCCTGCTCGACCCAGCGCTTCAGTTTCGGCAGCTTGTCCTCGATGTCCTGGGCGCGCTGGCTGACCTTCGCGATGTCGATGTCGTGCTGGGTGTCCGGAGGTGTTGGCGGCGGAGGCATGGTGTGAAAGTACGCACAACCTGGGCCGGACTTCACTCACTTGGCGACGGGACGAGGCACCCGGGTCAGGACGGGAATGGGCGACTCACCGGATTCACTCCTGAAAAACATCGCCAGGTCATGCTCAAAGCCCGGGTAGCTGGTGTTGATGCACTCGCTGCCTTCGATCACCGTTTCCCCCTCGGCAAACAATCCCGCGATGGCAAAGGCCATGGCGATGCGGTGATCGTGATACGTCGTGATCTCGGCGCCATGCAGCCTGGCGCCGCCGACGATCTCCATGCCGTCATCAAACTCGGTCACGGTCACGCCCATGCGCCGCAGGTTTTCCGCGACGGCGGCAATGCGGTCCGTCTCCTTCACCCTCAGTTCCCGCGCATCCTTGATGAGCGTGTTGCCCCGGGCCAGAGCTCCCGCCACCGCCAGAATCGGCAGTTCGTCGATGACGTTCGGGATCTCCGCCCCGCCAATCACCGTGGCGTTCAATTCACCGCCGGTGATGGTGACGTTGCCACGGGGCTCGCCGCGGCTGTCGGTTTCAAAGCTGGTGATCTGCGCCCCCATGCGCAGCAGCACGTTGATGACGCCGGTGCGCGTGGGGTTCAGCCCGACATTCTTCAGGGTGATCTGCTGGCCCGGACTGGCGGCGGCGGCCACCATCCAGAAGGCGGCGCTCGAGATGTCGCCCGGCACCACAATGTCCGTGGCTCGCGGCGTCTGACCGCCATACACCGAAATGGCATTGCCCTCGCGCAGCCACTTCACGCCGAAATGGCTCATGATCCGCTCGGTGTGATTGCGGGTGGCAACCGGCTCAATCACCGTGGTTTTTCCCGGGGCAAAGAGGCCCGCCAGCAGCACCGCGCTCTTCACCTGCGCACTGGCCATCGGCAGGGTGTAGGTCACCGGCTGGAGCGGGCCTCCGGTGATCTTCAGGGGCGCGCAGATCTTATCCCCCTGCCCCTCGACCCTGGCCCCCATGAGCGCCAGCGGATCCGCCACACGCTTCATCGGCCGTTTCGAAAGCGAGGCATCACCAAACATCTCCGTCGTGAAATCCTGGCCGGCCAGGATGCCCGAGAGCAGACGGATCGTGGTGCCCGAGTTGCCGCAGTCAATCGGTCCTGCGGGCGCCTTGAGCCGGGGGCCATGCCCGGTCACCGCCATCTTCACCAGCCCAACTCCTTCGAGCTCCTCCAAAGGCTCCACCTGCGCCCCCATGGCCTCCATGGCTTTCAACGTGCAAAGACAGTCCTCGCTGGGCAGAAAGCCCTCAATCACCGTCCGCCCGTCGGCCATGCCGGCAAACATCGCCGCGCGATGACTGATGCTCTTGTCTCCTGGGACGGAAATTTCAGCGGGAAAGGACTTCAGTTTGCGAACTTTGAGCGTGGCCATGGTGAGTGTGAAAACGCCCCTTCGCCTGGAATGCCGCCGAATTCAAGAAAAGCCATCCAGGAGCTCCGCCAAGCGCGCATCCACCCCATGCAGCCCCCCGGAACAACCGGCTTTGAACACCCCTCAGCCCGATCTCAGGCCGCGATCAACCAGAAGGCGGCAAACAAGGTCAGCACGAACAAGGTCCACTCAAAGGGCTTCTGCGGAATGCGCTTCAGCACCTGCCAGCCCACCAGGATCCCGAGAACCACAAACGGCAGCATGACCAGATTGGTCGCCAGCGACCGCCCATGAATAATCCCCAGGTCGGCCGAAAACGGCACCTTGAACACGTTGATGAACAGGAAGAACCGCGAGAACACGCCCAGGTGATCCTTCTTCTCCATGTGCTGGGACAGCAGATAGACGGTCATCACCGGCCCGGCGGCATTGGCCAGCATGGTGACCAGCCCGGCGCAAAGCCCCATGCTCCAGGAAAAGGCCTTGTGCTCGGTCAGGGCCAGGAAGTCCTGACGACGCGCATTCAGCAGCAGATGAAATCCAAGCAGTCCCACGATCAACCAGCCAATGACCGTACGCGCCGCGCTGTTGTCGATGTGACCAAGCAGAAACCAGCCGATGACGACTCCCGTGACAGCCGGGGGCACCATCGGCCAGATCCTCCGCCAGGAGCCGCCATGCCGGTTGATGTAATACCCCATGACATCCGCCACGATCAGCAGCGGCAGCACAAGCCCCACCGAGGGCTTGGCCCCGAAGGCCTGCGCCATCAGCACCACGTTCAGCGTCGATGTGCCTGACAGCCCGGCCTTCGACAACCCGATGCAGACGGCCGCGATCGCCGCCAGCAGGAAGATCTGCGGATCCGCCGTAAAAAGCGTGTGCTGCTGCAGCCAGTCGGTCACGAAGCTCAAGACGTGAACCTCACGGAACAATCGTCACCGGCGTTCCCGCCGGGGCGATGGAATAGATCTTGGACACCATGTCGTATGGCATGCGGATGCAGCCATGCGAGGCCGGCGAACCTGGATGCGGAATCGCTCCGGCATGCATGCCCACACCGTTGCCGGTCAGCCTCATCCAGTAGGGCATTTTCGCCCCGATGAATCGACCACCAGGCGGAACCCGATGCACGCCCGCCGTGGCGTTGCCGTTCACCACGTCGCCATTGGCATCGACAATGATTCCATACTTGTTCGACCTCTTGTCCACGATCTTTTCCGAAATCCGAAAGGTGCCTGTCGGGGTCGCAAAACCACTCCGTCCGGTCGCCACATAGGTCCAGCCGACATTCTCGCTGTTGCGGAACACATAGGCCTTCTGCTGGCTCAGATCGATGGTGACACGCACCGGACCGGGCTGACCGCTGCCGTGCCAGACGTAAAGGGGGCTGTTGGAGGAATCCGCCGGCTGGACCAGCAAAGGTTTGCGGATGACCTCCTGGCGCACAAAAGCGGTCGGCAGCCACTCTGTCGGCAGCTGACAGGCGCTCAGAAAGATCAAGCCTGCGGCAGAGAGAATCCAACGTGCGTGTTTCATGACAGCTGTGTTTTTAACAAACTGTCCCCCGAATGCCAAAGGCGGATGTGGGCAAAATGCTGTATTGAATTAAATAGAACGTAGAAAAATTATGAAGAATCCAACCAACCCAAAAAGACATTCGGATTACCCTCGACCTAGGCTTCCACCCACCCGGCCTATGAACTCAACTCCGCTCGCTTGACTCCTCGTCAGAAAACCTGAATGCACGGCTTCTCCGAATGACCTCCCAGCCCGATTCTTCCCCCTCGAACAGCTCCTCGCTTCACCCCTGGCTGGTGCGTGTCCCCAAGGTCTTCGAAGGCATTGCTCCAGAACTCCTCCGCAGGCTCGGCAGCCCCACCAGCACCCGACTGGGGGTCGATTATTATTCGATCAAAACGGCCAGACCCGAGCTGCTGCTCGAAAGTGATGCCGCCAGATTCCTGCGCTGGAAGCTGCCGCTGGACCACTCCTGGCCCTGCAACCCTCAAAAGATGGAGGGTTTCATCGAGAAGGCCGCCCAGACGCTGGTTAAAAAATTCAAGGAACGACGCCCACAGGGCATCTTCGTCGGTCTGCTCAACCCCACCTCCCCTGATCGTTACTACCGAAGCCTGGCGTCCAATCTGCGGGGCCGGCTGCTTCAGGTGTTCCCGGGATTGCCTGCCTCCAGCGTCGAAGAACAGAACCCGGGGTTCGAAACCCTGTTCTGCCTGGTGGGCAAGGAAGGTCTCTTCTGCGGCATGCAAAGTCCCCGCCTGTCCAACGGCTTCTACCCCGGAGGCAGCAAGTACATCGACCAGGACTCTCCGGACACCATCAGCCGTGCCGGGGCCAAGATCGCAGAAGCACTGCATTACCTGCAGTTGCACCGCCCACCACTGCCGGCCGGCGGCCATTGGCTGGAACTGGGTGCCTGCCCGGGCGGCATGACCTCCGAACTGCTCGCCCGCAACCAGTACGTCACGGCGATCGACAAGGCCCCTCTCGACAAGCGTCTGGACGGCCGCAAGGGCCTGCGTTTTGTCCACATGAATGCGGTGGATTTCCAGCCAGCTCCCCGTGACAAATACGATGCGCTTCTTTCTGACATGAACGGCCCGCCGGAGGAGTCGATCGCTGAAATCACCCGTCTGTCCCACTGGTTGAAAAAAGGCGGCCTGGTCGTCTTCACCCTGAAGCTGCCCAAGGTCGAGGACGTCGACACGCCCTGTGCCATCCTCCGGCGCACAATCAAAAGCGCCGCCTCCGCAGGCCTGCGCCTGCTTGCCCAGACACACCTGACCTACAACCGCCACGAGTTCACCCTTTTTCTGGAAAAGGCCTGATCCTAAGCCCCCGCCAGCGCCGTGCCGCGGTTCAGCAGATCCAGGAAACGCTGCTCAAACGGCTCCTCGGCTCCACATTGCATGAAGTCGATCTGGTGCGCCGCGCATTCGCGGGAAAGCTCGTCACAAAAGGCATCGAAGGCGTCGGTGTAACGCTGAACATCGCGGCGCGTCAGCCAGAAACGCCGGCGCTCCCCCGTCTCCACCTCATCCAGTTCCACCTCCCCCTCCAGCACGGGTGAACGCTCCTCCGGATGCAGGATCTGCAAAAAATGACATTCCCCGGGCCAGACGGCGGCACGCTTCACCGACTCAGCCGCCGAGCCGACATCTCGCCCGAAGAAGTCCGAGATGACAAAGATCACTCCGTAACGCTGTCGCGTCGGATGAAAGTCGGCAAACCCTCGCTGCAGATCGGTCAGACCGCTGAATTTCAGCCTCGTCACGGTCTGGATGATCTTCTCAATGCTGCCCTGTCCGCGAACCGGTGGGAGTTCCTGACGAACGGTGTCGCTCAGAGAATAAAGGCTGACCCTCTGCTGCGCCGCCAGCCCAAGATAGGCAAGGGCCACGGCAAACCGCAGGGCCTGCCTGCGCTTGTCCCCGTAGGGCTGGGCCATCGAACCACTGGTGTCGATCAGCAGATGCAGGTTGAGCTCCTGCGTCTCCTCATAAAGCCTGACAAAAAGCTTGTCGAGACGTGCATAAAGCCGCCAGTCGATCGCCCGGTAATCCTCCCTCGGCGTGTAGTGACGGTAGTCCTTGAACTCCCTTGAAAAACCTGTGGCTGGCGTTGATTGCGCGCCGCGCCGGCTCAGCACCCTCCGCTTCCGCAGCCTCACCGCCAGTGTCCGCAGCCGATCAAGAAAGGCGGAGTCAAAGAGGTCTTCGCGGACGATGTTGGCGTCTTCGGGCACGACTTTCCTTATA
>JBIIRD010000034.1:0-53991 GCA_044341745.1 Prosthecobacter sp.
TGGTTGGAAAATCCCTGGTCATTGGCAGGCTTGGTCCTTGGTCATTGTCAGGGCGGAAGTGGAATGCCCAATGAGCATGGGCCAATGACCAAGGAAGGACCCATGTGGCCAATGGCTCAGAGTCCCATGCCTGGTCGCCTGGAAACGTTCCGGTGGAAAATGCTGGGTGGAGCCATTGAACCATTTCAGGAAATGCATTTCTCACTTGGGCGACATGAAGCCCAGTGAACATGCAAAGGCCGCCGAAGAGGGTGGCGTGAAGGAGGTTTTTGACCTTGAGGAGCGAACTGCCAAATTTGGCGAGCAGGTGATCGAGTTCTGCCGCTCGGTGAAAGAAGACAGCGTGACCAAGCCTCTCATCAGCCAACTTGTGCGGAGTGGAACAAGTGTCGGAGCCAACTATGCGGAAGCGGATGAGGCGGTTTCGAGAAAGGAATTCATGAACAAAATTGGCACCTGCAAAAAGGAGGCCAAGGAGTCGAGGCACTGGATGAGAATGATCGTGAAAGCCTGTCCGGACAAAAGAACCGCAGCTGTTTCCCTGTGGAAAGAGGCGAATGAGCTGTTGCTGATTTTTGCGGCTATCTGGCGGAAGAAATGAGAGACATTTGAGGGATGCCCAATGACCAGGGGCACATGATGCCGCCTCTGAACAAGCGAGGCCCTCATGGCGGAATGCCCAATGAGCAGGGACCAATGACCAAGGAAGGACCCAAGTGACGAATGAGCCAATGCGGGCGCCGAGAGGTGTTGTGCTGCGCTTCGTGCCTTGGGCGATGGAGGTTGGAAATTCCCTGGTCATTGGCAGGCTTGGTCCTTGGTCATTCTCAATACACGTCCCGTGCATACCGCCGGGTCTTCTTCATCTCGGCGACATACTGCGCGGCTTCCTCCGGTGTCCTGCCGCCCTGGGACTGGATGATCTGGTGCAGGGCTTCATCGACATCCTTTGCCATGCGCTTGGCGTCGCCGCAGACGTAGAAGTGGGCGCCTTGCTGAAGCCACTGCCAGAGCTCGCTGGCGGCCTGCAGCATGCGGGTCTGGACGTAGATTTTCTCCTCCTGGTCACGGCTGAAGGCGGTGTCGAGGCGGGTGAGCAGCCCGGTCTTGAGCCAGCCGGTGATCTGGTCGTGGTAGAGGAAGTCGGTGGCGCGCTTCTGGTCGCCAAAGAACAGCCAGTTCTTGCCTGTGGCACGCGTGACTTCGCGTTCTTCAAGAAAGGCCCGGAAGGGGGCGATGCCGGTGCCGGGGCCGACCATGATGACCGGTTTGCTCAGATCCTCGGGCAGGCGGAAATGAGCGGCGGCATGGAAGTAGATGCCGGTGGTTTCGCCGGGCTGCAGGCGGTCGGCCAGGAAGGTGCTGGCGACCCCCTTGTGCGCGATGCCGTCGGCGGTGTAGCGGACCGCGCCGACGCAGAGATGCACCTCGTCCGGATGGGCCTTGATGCTGGAGGCGATGGAGTAAAGGCGCGGCTGCAGTTTGCGCAGGCCTTTGAGGAAGGCTTCAACGTCCAGGCCGGGTTCGGGCGGCCTGCCCAGAAGATGGCGGATCTCGCAGTCGGTGAGGAGGGTTTCGCGAAGCGTCTTTGAACCCACGATGAAGGCGGGGTCGAACCCGTGTGTGGAGAGCACGGCATCGACGACTTCCGGGCAGTTTTGGACGAAGACTCCCAGGGCGTCCCCGGCTTCATAAGTCAGGCCGCTGCCCTGGAGTGAGAAGGCGATGTGATGGGTGTCCTTGGCGCTGCCAGGGGCGTTGAGGGCCTCATTGGCGATCAAGCGGGCCTGGAAAGGATTCTTTTTGGACCAGGCTGTGTCGGATGAGTCTGACACTTCCGGCGTGTCAGACGGTTTTGAAGCTCCCAAAAGGGTGAAGGCATTCCTCGACCACTCCTTCGCGAGATCATCGAAATCGACGTCGCAATCCACCCGCTCCACGATGCGGGTGGCGCCGAGTTCGGCGAGGCGCTGGTCGAGCTTCTTCCCGGCGAGGCAGAAGGTGTCGGCGTAGTTTTTGTCGCCGAGCGCGAGGACGGAGTATTGCACGCCGTCGAACCTGGGGCTGCTGCCGTTCTGGTTGAGGGTGTTCCAGAAGGAGGCGGCGTTGTCAGGCATGTCACCTTCGCCCCAGGTGGAGGTGATGAGCAGCACGTTGCGGTCCTTGATGAAGTCGGCGGGTTGCAGCGAATCGAGGCCTGCGGCACGCGCCGCAAAGCCCCGACCCGCTGCTTCCCTGGCCAGCCGCTTGGCCAAACTTTCCGCGTTGCCGCTCTGACTGCCGAAGGCGATGAGGAGGGGGCGTCTTGATTCTGTCTCCGAGAATGCGCCGGGTGGTGCACCGCGGTTCAGGACTCCGGCGAGGAAGCCGTTGAGCCAGGCGCGTTGTTCGGCGGAGAAGGGGGCGTTGTCAGGAATCAGAGGGACGATTTTCATCTGTCAGAGCGGCTTGAGAGATGCGGGGAGACAGGGTCAGAAGTCGATTTGCAGCTGCACGTAGGCGAAGTGGGCGCTGTCATCCCCGCGTGTGGCGGTCTGTGTTTCCGTGAGGTAATCTCCGGGCAGGAAGTAGCTGTAGCCGGCCTGAAGGGCGACGTGCGGGTTGAACTTGTAGACGGCGGTGAGGTCGATCTCCTGGCCGCGGAAGGTGCTGGCGCCCTTGGCCGCGGCGGCGTTGCGGGCCACGGCGGTGACACCGTTGACGCGACGCCAGGCGTCGGCGTTGTCGTCGTTCCAGTAGAGGTGGTAGTCGATCATCACCTTCAGCTTCTTGCCGGGCTGGAAGCTGATGTTCAGCTGCGGGTTGTGCATGTTGATCCAGCCGGTGGTGTCCATGTAGCCGTAGAACAGATGGTTGGTCGGATACAGGTTCTGGAAGGTGTTGAGGTCGCCGTCGGTGGCGTCGCCATCACCCGGGCTCCAGTTGTACTGGACGCCGACGCGCGGCTTCCAGGGATGGTTGAGCCAGTTGTAGCCGACGCCCCAGTGGCCGGCGAAGGCGCTGAGGTCACGGCCTGAAACCTCGCCAAACTGGGCGGCCATTTCCATTTCGTAGTCGAAGCCTCCGAGTTTCTTCGGATCACCCTTCCAGAGCGTGCCGAGGGTCCAGAAGTCCGTGTGACCGTTGTTCAAGACGGGGCCGAAGTCGGCGTTGCCCTGGTCCCTTTTGTTGAAGATGTAGAGGTCGGTCGTCAGGTTGAAGGGAATGAACTGCGTGGCGAGATAGGCGCCGCTGAACAAGGTCTGCGAGGGTTCATCCGTGTCGAAGTACTGGCTTTTGTTGAACTGCGTGGGGTTGAACACCACGGGGCTGGAGGTGAACAGGTCGAGCTGCCACTTGGACGATGCATAACGAAGCTTCACGGCGTCGAAGGTGCGGGCCTGGTTGAGCCACTCAAGGGGGCCGACGAGGCGCTGGTCTCCATAGCTGAGGAACTGGCGGCCGATGGTGGCGCTGAAGCCCTTCTTGATGTCACCGAGCTGCACATAGGCCTTGAGGATGTCGAAGTAATCGTCGCCCTCGGCGGCGAGGACGCCGGGGATGTTGGGCCTGCTGCCGCCGAACTCACGGACGTCCTGGCCCTGGACGTAGATCTTCAGCCAGTCGGTCATCTGCAGGCCGAGGCCGAGGCGGAAGCGGTTGAGCAGCCAGGTGGCGTCCTGGGGGCCGTTGATGGCGTTGTTGAAGTCGAAGTTGTTCTCCCTTCCCTCGAAGCGCATTTTTTCCTGCACATCGACGGTGAGCCTGCCGTCGAGGAGCGTGATGGGAGCGTAGCCGGGAGGGGGAAGCGGCGCTGGGGCCGGTGCGGGGGCCGGAGTTCCAGCGACGGCGGTGGACGCCGATGCGAGCAGTAGCAGTGTGGTGATTTTCATCTCGGTGGTGTTGTTGTCGTTGTGGGCTTTGGCTGCTGCGGCGGCTTGCAGGGAGGGGTGCTGGACCGGTGGGTTCAGCGCCTTTTGGATGAGCCATGACCGTGCCAACGCCTTTCAGTCGTGGAAGAAGCAGCTTGAATCCTTTGCGTGGTCAGGATGAATAATGCTCATGAGTGAAGTGTCATCAGGCCATGACGAGCCATGATGCCTCTCATGAGAGGCATGGCGCGGCACATGGCGGCCTTTCGTGAGGCGGTGATGGGCGGCCGACCGGGTCTCGACCGACAAAAGGCCTTCCCTTGCCGCCACAACAATGACTAATCTCCCCTGTACATTCCTTCGACCCCATGAATGCGCCTGACTCACCCACCGCCCCGGCCTGCAACTCCGAATGGGAGAAGCACGGCTTGTTTTACGAGTATGGCAGCGCGGCGAACCCGCGGATGCCCAGGATCGAGATCGATGTGTTTCCGCCGGCGCTGCATCACATCGACGAAAGCAAGATCATCCCTTTGGAGCTGTCGAAGAAGCTTGAAACCAGCTACCCGGTCACAGGTCCCAGCCTTTTGGCGAACTTCATTCACATTGCCGCGGGAGAGCAGCTTGACACCTCCTGCCATGCCAGCAGCCAGGTCTTTTATGTCATTCGCGGCGCGGGTTTCAGCGTGATCGACGGCAGCAGGCTGAATTGGAAAACGGGCGATCTGTTTGCGCTGCCGTTGACGGGTGAAATCCGGCATCGGGCGGATGAAGACAGCGCCTTTTATTGGGTGAACGACCAGGCGCTGATGGATTTCCTGGGGGCCAGGCCCGCCGCAGCCAGGTTCCGGCCCCTCTATTTCTCACGTGAGCTGCTCACGGGCGAGCTGGAAAAGGTGCGGAAGGAAAACGAGGGCAAGGACAAGAACCGCAACGGCATCCTGCTGGCGAACCCCGACTGCCCTCAGACCAAGACACTGACGCATTCGATGTGGTCGCTTTACAATCTGCTGCCCGCGAGGAGCCGGCAGAAGGCCCACAGGCACAACTCGATCGCCCTGGATTTCGCCGTCAAGGCCACGGAGGGTGTTTACACCATGATCGGCCGCGATCTCGACAGCGATGGCAACATCATCAACCCGGTCCGCGCCAACTGGGTGGCCGGCGGAGCCTTCGTGACGCCGCCCGGCTGGTGGCACTCCCATCACAACGAAAGCGATGAGGACGCCATCGTCCTGCCCGTGCAGGACGCCGGCCTGCACACCTATCTGCAGACGCTCGACATCCAGTTTGCGCGTGGCTACTGAGGCTGGATTTGTGGGAGACATTCGCCAGTGCCTGCGGGCTGAGCTCCCGGAGATCGCGGCATCGGATGAGGCGTCGTATGCACGCAGGCTGGCAAGCGGCCGCGCAGTTAGGTGAAGCCGGATCACCCGCCCGGCCTCAAGCCGCGGCAATCATGCCATGGGAGGCGAGTTCGGCGGCCATGTCAGGGCTTGGCTGGAACTTCGGCTCGCGGCTGGGGCGGATGTGGGAGCGGTCGTTGAGGAAGGTGATCAGGTGCTCGCGCAGATCGTAGTAGCGGGGATCCTCCATGATCTCCTTGCGGCTGCGGGGGCGTTCAAAGGGGATGCTGAGGATGTCGCCCACCTCGGCCTCGGGGCCGTCGGTCATCATGATGACGCGGTCGGAGAGGTAGACGGCCTCGTCCACGTCGTGGGTGACCATGAGAGTGGTGATGCGGTTGCGGCGCCAGAGCTCGAGGAGGACGTCCTGCAGTTCGTAGCGGGTGAGGGAGTCAAGCATGCCGAAGGGCTCGTCGAGCAGGAGCATCTTGGGCTGGAGGGCGAAGGCCCGGGCGATGCCGACGCGCTGGCGCATGCCCTGGGAGAGTTCGCCGGGGCTCTTGTGCATCGCATCGGCGAGGCCGACGATGCTCAGGTAGTATTCGGCCATCTGGCGGCGTTCCTCCTTGCTGGCGGTGAAGTAGACCTGGTTGACGCCGAGCATGACGTTTTCAAAGGCGGTCATCCAGGGGAGCAGGCAGGGAGACTGGAAGACGATGCCACGGTCGGGGCCGGGGCCGACGGCCTCCTTGCCGGCAAGGATCATGTTGCCCTTCGAGAGATCGCTGAGGCCGGCGACCATCATGAGCACGGTGCTTTTGCCACAGCCCGAATGGCCGATGAGCGTGGCGAACTCGCCTTCCTTGAGCTTCAGGCTGAAGTCCTTGACGATGGTGGAGGGACCCTTGGGGGTGTCGTAGGTCTTCCAGAGCCGGTCTAGCTCGAGCATCTTGGGGTTTCTGATGCTCATGCCGCCACCTCCACTTCTTCGTTCTTGGATTCATGACGGCGCTTCGGGCCGCGGCGGGTGAGGAATTCGATGCTGTTCACCTGGGTCAGGTCCTCGGGAAGAATGTCTGGAAGGCTGAGCTTGAGGCTGGTCTTTGACCGGGAGCGCCCCTTGGCATCGAGCAGGGTGTTGATGAGCTGGCTGCGCAGCTTCTTGAAGGCCGGGTCGTGGTTGATGGTCCTTCGGTCGCGCGGGCGTTCGAGGTTGACCAGGATGGGTTCGCCCAGGGTGGCCGGGGCGGTGGGCAGCAGCGGGATGACCTTGTCGGCCACCAGGATGGCCTCATCGGGGTCGTTGGTGATCCAGATGACGGTGGTCTTGTTGCTCTGCCAGATTTCGCTGATCTCGTCCTGAAGCGTGGCGCGGGTGAGGGCGTCGAGGGCGCTGAGCGGTTCATCCATTAGAAGCACCCGGGGATTCATGGCGAGCGTGCGTGCGACGGAGACGCGCTGGCGCATGCCGCCGGAAAGCTCCCTGGGCAGCTTGTGGGCGGCGTGGCTGAGCTTCACCATCGCGATGTGTTTGGCGACATGCGCCTGTCGTTGTTGGGCGGTCCAGTCCTTGAAGACCTCGTCCACGGCGAGGGCGATGTTCTCCTCGACGGTCAGCCAGGGCAGCAGCGAGTAGTTCTGGAAGACCAGGCCGCGGTCCGGGCCGGGGCCGGTGATGGCGCGGCCCTCGATGAGCGCCTGCCCGGAGTCCGGCTTCACAAGGCCCGAGAGCAGGTTGATGAGCGTGGACTTGCCGGAGCCGGAATAACCAACGATGACGACAAACTCGCCCTCCTCGACGCTGAGGCTGACGTCCTTCAGGACCTCGGTGCGCGAGCCGTCGTGTCCATAGCCTTTGGAGGCGTTTCTGATCTCGATGAGAGGCATGCGGGATGGAAGATTGATGATTTACGATTTATGACTGATGATTTGAAATGGCTGGCCTATGACGAACCAAGAGCTGAAAGAGCGGACCATGGACTTTGCGGTGCGAGTCCTGATGATGGTGGATGCGCTGCCGAAGACGACTGCCGGCAAAACGGTCGGAAATCAGATCGCGAGAAGTGGAACCTCGGTGGCGGCGAATTATCGCGCTGCTTTGAGGGCCAGGTCCGATGCGGACTTCATCAACAAGATCACGATTGTGCTCGAAGAAGCCGATGAGAGCGGGTTTTGGATCGAACTGGCTGAGAAAGCCAAATTGCTGCCTTCCAAGCGACTGAAAGCACTTCATCAGGAAGCCGAAGAACTCACGAAAATCTTCAACGCCACGCGAGTGACGGCCAAGCGCCGCACGGCCAGAAATCATAAGTCGTAAATCATCAGTCATAAATGAGGCTTAGGCCGTTTTGAACCGTCCCTCCACAAGGCTCATGAGGCGGTCGAGGACGTAGCCGACAACGCCGATGGTGAGGATGCAGAGGATGATGTGGGCGTAGCTGTTGGCGTTGTACTGCTGCCAGAGGAAGCCGCCGACTCCGGGGCGGCCGGTGAGCATCTCGACGGCGACGATGACGAGCCAGGCGATGCCGAGGCTGAGGCGGAAGCCGGTGAACATGTAGGGCAGGGTGGCGGGCACGAGCACCTTCCAGAGCGTCTTCCAGCGGGACAGCCGGAGCACCCGTGCCACGTTCAGGTAGTCCACGGGCACGGCGCGCACACCGACGGCGGTGTTCATCACCGTGGGCCACATGGCGCAGATGGCGATGGTGAAGAGGGCGGCGGCATCGGAGGCCCCGAAGGTGGTGCGACCGTCGCCGTTGACGATCTTGACGCCGCTGAAAAGGATCATGCCGAGCGGCAGCCAGGCGAGCGGTGAGACGGGCCGGAGCACCTGGATGATGGGATCGAAGGCCTTGGTGAAGGGCTTGGAAAGGCCGAGCAGGAAGCCGATCGGGGTGCCGATAACCAGGGCGATGAAGTACCCCTGGGCGACGAGGACGAGGGACATCCAGGTGAAGCGCAGGATGCCCTGGTCGAGCTCGCCGCGCTTGGCGAGGGGATCCATGATGTAGGGCTTGCTTGCCGTCCAGGTTTCAGCCGGGGTCGGCAGGTCGGCGGAGAGGCCCTCACGTTTGGTGACCTTGATCTTGTCGCCAAAGTCATCGGTCTTTTCCGTGATCACGGACTTGCCCGCGATGGCGTACCAAAAGAGGCAGGTGATGAGGATCGCCAGGAACGGCAGGAAGATGGAGTCGAGCTTGTATTTCTGAATGAGGGGATGCATGGCGCGGCAATTGATGACTTATGATTGATGACTTATGATTTGCCGTTTCACGCTGACCTCCCGCACCGCTCCTTGCGGAGCGGCTTGGGAAATCATAAATTGCAAATCGTAAGTCATAAGTGAAGGCTTCAGCCTTTGATCGTCTTCACCGCGAAGGAGGCGGCATAGGCTTCAAGGTCGCCCTTGGGATCGAAGGTGACTCCGTCGAAGAGGGTTTCGGAGCTGGTGTCGGCACCGCCGTGGGCGTAGCCGATCTCCTTCATGGCCTCCTCGTAGATGTCGGAGCGCATGACCTGCTTCGCGACGCCTTCATAATCGGGCGCACCCTCGACAAAGCCCCAGCGGCGGAGCTGGGTGAGCCACCATTGGGCGTATTTGGCCTGGGGGTAGTTGCAGTTGCGGTCGCTGAAGGTCATGTAGTTCGGGTCCTTGAACTTGCGTCCGTCACCCATGAGGTACTTGCCCTGGAGGCGTCCGAGGATGGTTTCGGGCGGGCAGTTGATGTAGGTCGCGGCGCTGACGATGTTCGCCTGCTCCTCGCGGTTCTCCATCTTGTCGAGCCAGAGGCTGGCCTCGTGCAGCGCCTTGAGCACCGCCTTGACGGTCTTCGGGTTCTTTTCGGCAAACTCCTCGGTGAAGGCGCAGACCTTTTCCGGGTGATCCTTCCAGATGGCCTGGGTGGTGATCGAGGTGAAGCCGATGTCCTCGGCGATGGTTTTGGCATTCCAGGGCTCGCCGACGCAGAAGCCGTCCATTTTGCCGACCTTCATGTTCGCCACCATCTGCGGGGGCGGGACGGTGATCAGCGAGACATCGGCGCCCGCGCCTGCGGCGTCACCGGGGTTGATGCCGCCAGCGGCGAGGTAATAACGCATCCACATGGCGTGGGTGCCGGGCGGGAAGGTCATGGCGAAGGTGAGTGGGGCGCCTTTGGCCTTGGCCTCTTCCACGAAGGGCTTCAGCGCCTTGGGATCGTCCGTGACCTTGCCCTTGAAGGTGTTGGAGAGGGTGATGGCCTGGCCGTTGCGGTTGATCAGCCACGGCACAATCATCGGCTTCTTGGGGGCGCCGCCGAGGCCCATGGTGGAGGCGATGGGCATGCCGATGAGCATGTGGGTGGCCTGGATGTCGCCGTTGGAAAGCGAGTCGCGGATGGCGGCCCAGCTGGCGCCCTTGCTGACGGTGGAGTTGATGCCGTGTTTTTTGAAGAGGCCCTTTTCATGGGCGACGACGATGCTGGAGCAGTCGGTGAGGGCGATGATGCCGAGCTTCACATCCGGGGATTCCGGCGAATCGTCGGCAAAGGCGGAGCCTGTCCAGCCCTGGGGAAGGCCTGCGAAGAGCGTGCTGAGGCCTGCGGCGGCCGAACGTTGGAGGACGGAGCGGCGGGTGACGGGCGCTGGGGATGTCATGGGTTTCATGCGTGAGTCGTTTCCTGGCGTTTGTGGGGTTTGCGGGTGGGCTTGGCGGCGGCTGTTTGGGGAAGAGGGATGAGGCTGGCTGTCCAGCAGTCGGCCAGGGCCCGTGCGGCCTCGGCGCGTTCGGCGGGGGTGATGAGTCCATGGACGGTGAATTGATCGAGCAGCCAGCGGCCGCGTTCGCCCGTGGGTTCGTTGGCGTCACGCCGTCTGAAGATGTGAAAGCTGGAGGCGTCCGCGCTTCTGCCCGTGCCGAGGTCAAGGGGCCCGCAGAGCGAGCGTTTCAGGATTTCCTCGGTGCTGTTGTGGAAGAAGCCGCTGCGCATCAGGATGCGTGCGACTTCCGGGCGGTTTTCCTGGGCGTCGCAAAACGCGCAGGCTTCACGCAGCGCGGCGATGACGCCGTTGATCTGCGCCGGATGCTTGTGCACGAAGTCCTCCTTTGTGAGCAGGACCTTCTCCGGGTGACTGGGCGCAAGCTGTTCGCTGGTGGCCGCGATCCAGCCGAGGCCGGAGGCAACGGCGGCGCTGTTGTAGGGTTCGCCGACGCAGCCGCCGTCAATGAGGCCGGCCTTGAGGTTGCCGACGATCTGGGTCGGGGGGAGCACGACGATGCGCACCTCGCGGTCCACGTCGATGCCGCCGGAGGCGAGCCACTGGCGGAGGAGGAAGTAATGGGAGGAATATTTGGAGACCGTGCTGAAGGTGAAGCGCCGTGCGGGTGAGCTGCGGATGAGCTTCTTGAGCGTCGATGCATCACGAACTCCGCAGTTCCAAAGGTCGCGGCTGAGGGTGATGGCGTTGCCGTGCAGGTTGAAGACGAACGGGGCCACCACCCGGCAGGGGGGGCTGCTCAGACCGAGGCGCATGGCGAGGGCCAGCCCGGCGATGGCGTGGGCGGCGTCAAGCTGGCCGTAGAGCAGCTTCTCCCGGATGGTGGCCCATCCGACTTCACAACTTAAAACGACCTGGGCGCCATGGCTGCTGAACAGCTCAAGCTCCCGGGCCACGAGGAGCGGGGCGCAGTCGGTCAGCGGCTTGAAGCCGATGCGGACAGGCTGGACGGAGCCTCGCGGGGTGGTTTTGGAGGATGTGGCGGACTTGGGCATGACGCTCCTCCTGAAAAGCATCCGTGATGCCATCGGCGGAAAATCTCATATCAATGAACCAGCAACTTTTTCACTGGCCCCATGAATCAGATTCATCCATGAGTCGGCATGCAGCACGCCCTGGACACACGTCAGCTCCGCGCCTTTGTCAGTCTCGCCCGCAGCGGCAGCTTCACCCAGGCCGGGCGTGAGCTGCATCTGACCCAGAGCGCCATCAGCCATGCGATCAAGGCGTTGGAGACGGACCTGGGCTGCCAGCTTTTTCACCGGCAGGGCAAGAGCGTCCACCTCACCCATGCCGGGCGTGAGCTGCTGCCGAACGCCGAGCAGATCCTGCAGCTGATGAGCCAGGCGCGGGCGACACTGGGCACCCTGGACCAGGCGCCGCGCGGCAAGCTGCGCATCGGCTGCACGACGGCCGCCGCCCAGTTCATCCTGCCGACGGTGTTCCGCGAGTTCAAGGAGAGCTTCCCGCTGTATGAGATCAAGGTGGTGTGCGGGGAGACGCCGGACACGATCGAACGGCTGATGAAGGGGGACATCGACCTGGCGGTGAGCCTGCGCCCGAACGACATTTCACGGCTCGACTGCCATCCCATCTTTGATGACGAGCTGGAGTTCCTGGTGTCACCCCTGCACCGATGGGCCACCAAGCCGCCCAGGCCGAAGGATGCGGGTGACGAGACCTACATTGTCGCGACGCGCAACAGCCTGAACTTCATGCTCATCCAGGAGTTCTTCATCAAGCAGGGCGTGCGTCTGAGCCATTTCATCGAGCTTGGCAGCTCGGAGGCGACCAAGGAGCTGGCCAAGCTGGGCATCGGCGTGGCGATCGCGGCGCGCTGGATCGCCCGGCAGGAGATTGAGGCTGGGCAGCTGGTGCCCGTGCCGATGCCGAGGGGCAAGCTCAAGCGCCGCTGGGTGACCTCGAGCCTGAAAGGGCGGGCGCTGAACCTTCCGGAGCGCACCTTTGTCGGGCTCTGCGAGGAGGTCGGCAGAAGGATGAATGACCCTTGATCCGCAGATGACGCAGATGGCTCAGATGAGTGTTGTCATTCTTTGTGTTCTTTGCGCAGGTTGAGCTCGTAGTTTCCAGGGCTGAAGCGAAGCGTGGATGAGGATGCCCCGCCCTTCACACGCAGCAGATGCTCCTGGTCCTTGAACAGTTCGGCCAGAAGGTCATGGCGCAGGCTGCATGGGCTGGACGCATCCGGAATCAGGATTTCAAAGTGGAGGGTGGCCTCCGGGGCGGGGGCATTCCGGCTCGCGGTCGAGGCTTCATGGCCAAGCCACTTGATGGGCGCCCTGAAGTCGCCTGCGCTGCGGACGATGAAGTGTTCGGCGAGGTAGGTCTTGAGGGCTTGGTCGAGCTCGGCGGCAGGTGTCGTTCCAAAGCGCAGGAGGCGCTCCGAGTGCCGAATGAGCGCAAGCTCAAGATCATCGGCAAACAAGGTCAGGCTGACCTCGATCCTGGGCGGGTCCGCCTTGAACTCCGCCTCGCCGGTGGAGCTGTGAAGCTCATGGGCCGGCGCCATGCCGGCGATGGAGAGCAGGAGGATGAGGCTACTTTTTCGCATCGTCCTTGCTGGAGTCCTTGTCCGGCTTGGTCAGCTCGCGCATCGGGTTGGCGGCCTTTTCATCCTTGTAGAGCTGGAACCGGCTCTTCACGGGGCGGCGTGGCCAGAAGTTGTTTTCCACGTCGGTGTCGGTGAGCTCCTGGCGCGGGTCAAAGGTGACGGCCTTCAGCTCCTTTGGGGTGAACAGCAGCTTGGTGGTCTTTCCTGGGCTGAAGCGCCAGACTTCCGCAGGAAGTTTCATCTCCTCGCTGGAGCCGTCGGTGTAGTCGAGCTTGAGAATGACGGGTGTCACCAGGCCGCCGTTGTTGCTCATCTCGATGGCGTAAAAGTTGTGCCGCGTCTGCAGCAGCTTCGGATCGATCTCCTCCTCCTTCAGCTCCTTGACGAGGGATTCAAACTTCTTCTTCTCGCTCGGCAGAACGGTGGTCTCGTCGAAGGTGTCGTAGAAATCCTTCAGCTCCGGGTAGCGGTCCACGCGCTTGGAGAGCTCGTAGTTGCGTTCGCGGGTGAGCGTCTTGGGAAGCTCGTCTTCCTCCTTCTTCTTTTTCGGCTTTTCGACGGAGGGGTCGCGCGAGTCGAGTTGGAGCCATTTCACCTCGTCGATGGAGACGTCAACATGGTCGGTGCTGAAGAACCAGCCGCGCCAGAACCAGTCGAGGTCCACGCCGCTGGCGTCCTCCAGGGTGCGGAAGAAGTCGGAGGGCGTGGGGCGCCTGAACATCCAGCGGCGTGCGTAGGTCTTGAAGGCGTGGTCGAAGGATTCCCGGCCGAGGATGTGCTCGCGCAGGATGTTGAGGGCGACGGTCGGCTGGCCATAGGCGTTGGGGCCGAGGTCGGCGATGGACTCGCTGTTGGTCATCACCGGCACGCGGTCGCGGGTCCGCATGTAGTCCACCATGCCGCGTTCGTTGCGGCGATGCTTCCAGTCGTTCTCCCATTCCTCCTCGGCGAGGTATTCGACAAAGGAGTTCAGGCCCTCGTCCATCCAGGTCCACTGGCGTTCGTCGCTGTTGACGATCATGGGGAACCAGTTGTGGCCGACCTCATGGATGATGACGCCGATGAGCGCGTATTTGGTTCGCTCGGGATAAGTGCCGTCCTTTTCCGGGCGCGGTCCGTTGAAGCTGATCATGGGGTATTCCATGCCGCCAACCGGGCCGTTGACGGACCAGGCGACGGGGTAGGGGTAGTCGAAGGTGAAGCGTGAGTAGGTCTGGATGGTGTGGGCGATGGCGTGGGAGGAGTATTTGTCCCAGAGCGGCATGCCCTCCTTGGGATACATGGACATCGCCATCACGGGCGCACGGGCCATGCGGTCCGCGGCTCCGCCCGGACGTTTCGGCGCGGGCGGGTGCGTGTGGCCTTCGACCGCCATGGCGTCCCAGATGAACTTGCGGGAGGAGGCGAAGGCGAAGTCGCGCACGTTGTCGGCCTGGAAGACCCAGGTTTTCTTGCCTTTCGGCTTGTTCTTCTCGGCCGCCTTCGCCTCCTCGGGAGTGACGATGAAGACGGGCTTGCGGAACTCCGACTGCGCCTTTTTCAGCCTCTCGCGCTGGACGGGGGAGAGCACCTGCTCGGCGTTGGTGAGGGCGCCTGTGGCGGCGACCTGGTGGTCGTCGGGCACGGTCAGGCTGACCTTGTAGTTTCCGAACTCGAGCGTGAACTCGCCGGTGCCGAGGAACTGCTTGTTGATCCAGCCGGCGTAGTCCGTGTAGGCGCACATCCGTGGGAACCACTGGGCGATGGTGTAGATGCAGTTGCCGTCCTCCTTGAAGAGCTCGTAGCCGGTGCGGGCGCTGATGCGCTCGCAGTCGTTGACGGGATAGCTCCAGGCGATGCTGAAGGTGAAGTCGGCGCCCGGGGCCAGGGGCTGCGCCAGGTCGATGCGCAGCATGGTCTTGACGATGCTGTGCGGCAGGGGGGCGCCGGAGGCGTCGGTGAGGCGGCTGATCTTCATCTCGCCGTCGTACTCCTCATAGGCCAGCAGGCGGTCGAGGGCCGAGTAGCTGATCCTGGAGGGATCGACGCCACGCTTGCTGTTAGGCACGGCTCGGGAGTCTGCGTTGTGGGAGAGGTAGTTCTGGTCGAGCTGGACCCACAGGTGCTCCAGGGCGTCGGGGGAGGTGTTGTGGTAGGTCACCCGGGCCTCCGCCGAGAGGCTGCGCTTGACGTCGTCCAGCTCCACCTGGATGTCATAGTCGGCGCGGTTCTGCCAGTAGGCCGCGCCGGGCGCGCCGGAGGCCAGGCGCTGGGGCGTCGGCGGCGGCACCGGCGAGTCGAGCTGCTGGAACTTCTGGACCGAGGACGGCGGGTCGATGGCGTGGGCGGAGAGGGCGGCGATCAGGAACGGCAGGAGGCGCTTCATCGGCGGAAGTTTCCGGGAATTGGTTCTCAAAGGCAAGTGCAGGCTGGCGGGCTGAAGCCTGCCCCGCCCAAATCCCTGCAAGATCGGCGTTGCCCTTCGTGCGAGGACTCCCTAGGCTCTGCAGCTCATCCCAACCACCTTCCTTTCAGTCATGAAACTTGAGACCCTCTGCCTTCACGGCGGCCAGCAGCCTGATCCGACCACCCTTTCACGCGCCGTGCCGGTTTACCGGACCGCCAGTTATGTGTTCCGCGACACCGAGCATGCGGCGAACCTGTTTGCGCTGAAGGAACTGGGCAACATCTACACGCGTCTGATGAATCCGACGACCGACGTGCTGGAGAAGCGCGTGGCCCTGCTGGAGGGGGCTCATGAAATGGCGGGCCTGGCCCTGGCCAGCGGCACCAGCGCGGTTTTCTATGCGATCATCAACCTGGCCCAGGCCGGGGACAACATCGTCTCCGCCCGCAACCTCTACGGCGGCACCTACACGCAGTTCAATGACATCCTGCCGGCGCTGGGCATCACGGTGAAGTTCGTGGACAGCAATGATCCCGAGAACTTCCGCCGCGCGATCGACGACAAGACGCGCGCGGTCTTCTGCGAGACCGTTTCAAACCCCGCCCTGGAGATCGCGGACCTGGAGGCCATCGCGCGTGTCGCGCATGACAACGGGCTGCCGTTCATCGTGGACAGCACCTTCAGCACGCCCTACCTGACGAAGCCGATCGAGCATGGCGCGGACATCGTCGTTCATTCGCTGACGAAGTGGTTCGGGGGACACGGAGCTGGCATCGGCGGCATCGTGGTGGACAGCGGCCGGTTCAACTGGGCGGGCGGACGTCATGCGCTCTTCACCACGCCGGACAACAGCTACCACGGGCTGCGCTGGGGCCTGGATCTTCCCGCGCCCCTGGCGCCGCTGGCCTACATCCTGAGGATGCGGACGGTGCCGCTGCGCAACCTTGGCGCCTGCATCGCGCCGGACAACTCCTGGTTCCTGCTGCAGGGCATCGAAACCCTGCCGCTGCGCATGGAGCGCCATTGTGAGAACGCCCTGGCCGTCGCCAGGCACCTGCAGAAGCATGCCGGCGTGGGCTGGGTGCGCTTCCCCGGCCTGCCGGGCGACCCGCAGGAGGCAGCGAACCAAAAGTATCTGCGCGGCAAGGGCGGCAGCATGGTGGTCTTCGGGATCAAGGGCGGCATGGAGGCCGGCAAGAAGTTCATCAACAACCTCAAGCTCTTCAGCCACCTTGCCAACGTGGGCGACGCGAAGTCGCTGGCCATCCACAGCGCCAGCACCACGCACAGCCAGCTTGACGAGGCCGCGCAGGCCGCCGGCGGCATCACGCCCGACCTGGTGCGCCTGAGCATCGGCATCGAGCACATCGACGACATCCTGGCCGACCTGGACCAGGCGCTGGCAAAGGCGGCGGCCTGACAAGTTGCCGGTTGGCAGCCGGCGGATTGCAGGGGATGGTTGGCGGTGATGAATGTCGCCGCCGGCATGCCCCAGCCCCAGCCCCGACTGAACCGGATGATCGTCTGGTTCTGCGGGACCGTGTTCGGGCTCATGGCATCCGACGCGGTGATCGGCAGCTACAACGCCGGGCTGTCACCCTTGAAACCCATTTTGTTCACGCTGGCGGGGGTGATGGCCAGCATCGGCCTGTCCCTGCTGAACCGGCCGCGACTGGCGCCGGCGGCGCTGCTGGTGCTGCTGCTGCCGGTGGTGCGGGTGTTTGACGCCGTCGTCCTGCAAAGGGCCACGGTCACCTTTGCCGGGCAGACGGGCATGGACCTGATGCGCATGCTGCTGGTGCTGTTTGCAATGCTGGCGGTGCTGGCCACGGACCCGGGGCTGCGGGCCGTGCGCTGGGCGGCGGTGCTGGCGATCCTGCTGACCGTGGGTTCCGAGATGGCCGAGATGCTGGGGCTGGCGAAATTTTCCAGCATTCCGGGGCGCTATGCCGGGTTCAACAGCCATCCGAACTTTCCCCCGGTGCTGCTTTGCGAGATGCTCGGCATCTGCTTTGCGCTGGTGCCGAGCTTCCGGGTGAACATGATGCTGATCGCCCTTTCCTACGTCGGGGTGGCGCTGACCTACGGCCGCAGCGGCTTTGTGGTCCTGACGCTGATGTCCGCGGCCTACGTGCTGTTGAACGCCAGGCGGAACCTGGGATTCCTGCTGGTGTGCGCCGCGATCGCCGTTCCGCTGGCGGGAGCAGGCGTCGCCATCCTGCAAAGCCAGACGGAGAAGGGCATCACCAAGGACAAGAACACCTCGGGCCGCCTGGAGGCGATCCTGAACCTGGACTTTGACAAGCTGAAGTCGCCCGAGCGCGCGAAGGACCTGGCGGACGGCTGGGAGGCCGTGTTGCAGAAACCTTTGTTCGGCCATGGCACCGGCATGTCGGGGTCGCGCTGGGTGCCGCACAACGAATATGTGTCGATCTGGCTGGAGATGGGGATTCCCGGCCTGGTGCTGTTTGCCGGAACGCTGGGGGCGATGGTGCTGCGCAGCGTGATGACCGGCGGACGCGCCGGCTACCTGCTGTTTGCGATCCTGGCCTTCACGCCTGCGGGGCAGGGGAGGATCGAGATGCCGCACTTCTGCCTGGCGATGAGCACGGCCGCGATGATCCTCTGGTCCCGGCGCTACCGCCTGGCCCTGAGCTTGCGGAAACCGGCGCCGGCGATGACGGCCAGCAGCACGACCAGCGCCAGCGCCGCCGGGCCGTGGGAGCGCTGAGCCTGCGTCTCCGGCTCCGGCGCGGGCCTGCCTGCGGGGACGGCCACGGGCCGGCTGGCTTCTCCGGCGAACAGGACCTGCACCTTCGGCTCGGTCATGCCCGGGGTGGTGGTCAGCAGGATCAGGCTGACCTGGCCGTCACGCGCGTATTCCAGCGTGAAGCTGTCCGCGCCCTCGGGCACGACGCCTCGAAGCGTGCCGAGCAGGTGTGTTTCAGCCGTGTCAGCCGTGACGGCAAGGCTGGTGGCGCCATCCATGGCCTGCCAGTTGATGGCGGGCTCCTTCAGGGCGTCCCTGCCCAGCTGAAACTTCAGCATCCTGCCGACGTGGGAAGTCGCCTGTTGGAAGTTTTCGCGACGCTGGTCCTCCGTCTGGTCCAGGTACCAGGAGGCCGGAACCGGCGGCAGGGAGGCGGGGTTGTCGGAAAGGAAGACGCGTGGGTCGAGGTTGACCTTGATTTCAAAGCCGCCGTCTGCGGCGAAGGCGGCCTCGACCGTCATGTTCGGCACCTGGTGGGCATGGACCGCCGAACCAAGGATCAGACAGAAAGTCAGGGCGGTGAACAGGCGGGCGGGCATCGGCGCTCAGCCTTACTTCGACTCACGCTTCACTTCAAAGCCAAAGGCCGCCTTTGGGTTCATGCGCCTGCGGTCCTCGTCGGTGGGGCCGCCGCCAAACTGGGCCCAGTACTCCTCGGCGAAAGGGTTGAGCTGCGGGCCCATGGCCTTCTCGTTGAGGTCGATCTGGCCGGCGAGGGAGGTCCACCAGGCGTCGTAGCTTGCGAGCAGGGTCTTCACGACCTCGGGATGCTCCCTGGCGACGTCCTGCTTTTCCGCCGGATCGGCCTTGAGGTCAAAGAGCTGCCAGCCTGAGCGCCGGACCGCGCCTTTCCTGTTCTTCGTGGCCTCATTGACCAGATGATAGCGCGGGGTGCGGATGCTGGCGTTGTCGGCTTTGGCGAGCTGGTGGTCCGTGCCTTTCCTCCAGCGGCCGACGTGGGTGAAGAGGGTGCGTTCATCCCAGGCGGCGCCGGGGTTTTCAAGCAGGGGGACGAGGCTGCGCCCCTCGGCCTGCTGCTGCGCCTCGGGGCTGAGCTTCGCCCCGGCGAGCGCGGCCCAGGTGCGGAAGATGTCGATGTGAGCCGTCAGGGCGGGGCAGTCTCCCGGCGTCAGCGTGCCCGGCCAGCGCCAGAAGGACATGGCGCGGGTGCCGCCGAACCATGGCGAGCCCTTGGCGCCGCGCATGCCGGCGTTGAAGACCTTCACGCCGGCGGTGCCGCCGTTGTCGTTCATGAAGACGACGAGGGTGTTTTGGGCGATGCCCCATTCATCAAGTTTTGCCAGCAGCCTGCCGACGTTTTGATCGATGTTATGGATCATGCCGAAGAAGTTTTCGGCGGCCTCGCCGAGGCCCCTGCCTTCGTAGAGTTTTCGGTCCTCGGGCCTGGCGATGTAGGGGCCGTGGGGCGCGTTGGTGGCGATGTGGCAGTAGAAGGGCTGTGTTCCCTTCACGGACTCGATCCAGCGGGCGGCCTGGGCAAAGAACACGTCCGTGCAGTAGCCCTGGGTCTTCACGAAGCGGTCGTTGTGGAGGATGGCCGGGTTGAAGTACTGGTTCCCGGGGGCGTCGCCGCAGCTGCCGGGGTAGCTCTGGCCGATGCCGCCGCCGCCGTGGATGAACTGTTCGTCAAAGCCGCGGCTGGCCGGGCGGTATTCCTTTTCATCGCCGAGGTGCCATTTGCCGAAGATGCCGTTCACATAGCCCGCCGACTTGAGGACCTGGGCGATGGTGACGGCCTTCGGGTCCATGCGCTCGCGTTCGAGGATGGTGTGGGTGATGCCGTTGCGGAACTCATGGCGGCCGGTCTGGATGGCGCTGCGGGTCGGAGCGCAGGTGGGGCTGACCATGAAGTCCGTGAAGCGCAGGCTTTCGGCGCGCAGGCGGTCGAGGTTCGGCGTCTTCAGGACGGGGTTGCCGTGCGCGGAGAGGTCGCCATAGCCCTGGTCATCGGTGAGGATGAAAAGAATGTTAGGTTTTTTGGCGCTGATTTCGGCGCCGTGCAGGGCGAGGAGGGGCAGGAGCAGCAGCAGGGCGGTGGCGTGGAATCGGTTCATGCGGGGCGGGGTGAACGCGCCGGGTTTCCGCCACTTATCAAGCATTCGCCGAAGGCCTTGCCTGGATGGATTTACATGTCCTTAACACATTCCCTCCAGACAATCCGCAGGGGCGGTCCAAATTGCACTCGTCTCAGCCGGTCGAATTTGAGACAAAGCCCGCCAGATCACCGATAATCCCCCCAAGCCATGCCAAGTTTTCGTCCTCGATCGTTCACACCCCGGGTCGGCATCCTGAATTGTGCCACGGGGGAGCGCATGATTGCGGCATCAATGCCCTTCATCCTGGGGAGCAACGCGGCTGCGGACCTGCGCACCGGGGCATCATCGCCGCCATTGCTGGCCACGGTGCAGCAGCGCGGGGACTTCTTTGAGGTGACGGTTCATGCCGACGCCGGCGCCTCCTCCCTGGTTGACGGCGCGCCGGGCACGCAGTTCATCATGAATCCCGGCGAGGAGCACACGCTGATCGCCGCCGGCGAGGCGCTGGCCTTCAAGTCCCTGCTGGACGAGGCGGCCTGGGCCGCCGCCGGGCAGGACCTGTCCTGGCATTTTTATGAGGCGGCGGCCCGGCAGTGGTACGGCCCGTTTGATCATGAGCAGATGGGGGAGCATGTCCGGCAGCAGACGGCGGAGCAGTCGGAGGACAACATCATCATGCCCGCCGGGCTGCAGGACGTGGGCTTTTTTGTGAAGGATGTCCGGCACCTCTTCCCCGAGCCGAGGGTTTCAGCATCCGCCGAGGAGATGGTCCGGCCGGTGCATGCGGAGCCCGTCAACACGGAGTATGGCGAGTTCACCTGTCCGGTGTGCTGGTTCAAGTTTGACCGGGGAGACGCGATGAACATCGCCGTGCATGCGAGCCTGCGCGGCGACCCGCTGCTGGGGGAGGACGCGATGCAGCGCTTTCATGCCACAAGGTTCAACGACCGCGGCCAGGCGCTCGACGCCATGGGGCTGGCCGCGCCCGACCTGGCCTGTCCGCACTGCCGCCGCAAGCTGCCGCCCGGGTTCATGGACACGCCGCATCACATCTTCTCGATCGTTGGCGCACCCTCCTCCGGCAAGAGCTACTACCTCAGCGTGCTGACGCGCACGCTGCAGACGAGCCTTTATCAGAATTTTGGCGTGACCTTCCGGGACGCCGACCCTTCGGAGAACGTCATCCTGACGCAGATGCGCACCCAGCTTTTCTCCGCATCGACGCCGGAGGACGCCTTCCTGGCGAAGACGGAGCTGGAGGGGATGCTCTATGAGACCCTGCCGCGCCAGGGGCGGAAGGTGCGCCTGCCCAAGCCCTTTGTCTTCAAGGTCACGCGCAGCCGGGCGCATGACACCGACTTCGCGCTCGTTTTCTATGACAACGCGGGCGAGCATTTTGAACCGACGCGCAACAGCGCCGACTCGCCGGGAGCGCAGCACATCGCCGTGGCCTCGGGCATCTTCTTCCTGTTCGACCCGCTGCATAACACGGAGTTTCGTGCGCGGCTGAAGGGCATCCGCGATCCGCAGATTCAAAGCCGCCGCCTTGACCAGCAGGACGTCATCCTGGCTGAGACCGAGGTGCGCATCAAGAACGTGCTCGGCCTGGATTCCAGGCAGACGATCGACACGCCGTTTGCGGTGATGGTGGGCAAGAGCGACACCTGGGAGCATCTGCTGGGTGAGGCCGCGCTGCTGCCCTGTGTCGAGAAGGGGGCGCTGCTTCTTGAAAACGTGCGCCTGAACTCCGCGCGGATCCGGGGGCTGTTGCTGGAGCTCTGCCCGGCCATCGTCGCCAACGCCGAGGCCATCTCCTCGAACGTGGCCTACTTCGCCATCAGCCCGCTGGGATGTTCGCCGGTTCAGTTCACGGACGGCGAGGGGCATGTCCGCATCGGGCCGGACCCGCAGAGCATCCAGCCGAGGCAGGTCGAGGTGCCGAGCCTGTGGGTGCTCTCCCAGCTCGCGCCGGAGGTGGTCAGCGTGCGGTGAGCCGGCGGAGGCAGGCGTTCCCCAGCCGAATCAAAAGCGTAACAATTTTCATCCATGGCCCTGCAGCTCGTCTACACCTCCGCCCCCCGCCTGCTTGAGGCGGGCCGGACGGGCTTTGGCACGGTGGCGAGGCACCGGGCCGTGGGGGGGCTGCTGGTGGCGGCGGTGGAGCGGGTCTCGCAGTTCGGGCGCTCGGCGGGGCAGAACCCGCGCCGTGTCGTGCTCAGTCACCGCATCCTTCACGCCGGGGTGTCGAGCCATCATGTCTTCAGCTGCATCCGCGACGCCGGATCGGACTACACGGGAAGGACGAGCCACCTTGCGCATCATCTGATCGCCGACGCCCGGGAGGCCCGTGCGGCGGCCGAGGCGGGCCTGACGCCCGCCGACATTCTCCGGCAGATGGGCTGGCGCAGCTCCTGGAACGAGGCCCCGCGTTTTTTCGAGCCTGAAGAGGAGGTGTCGCTGACCTCCTTCCGGCCGATGCGCGCAACGGGCGCGTGGGAGAGGCTCACCCGCAACGCCGCCCATGCCCTGCTGCCTGCGCAGTCGCAGCGCTGCCTGCTGCTGCTGCCGGGCGAGGAGGGGGCGCTGGATCTGTTCAGCGAATCCCTGGGAACCCTGGCGGAACTGCCCGCATGGCTGGTGACCTTCACCACGCATGTCGAGCCGGCGGACGATCTGGCGGACATCCGCTGGATCGCCCTCGCCCACGACTCGCCGCTGAGGCCGCAGGTGGAGTCGGCTTCGCGAACCAGCTTTGATCTCACGATGCCGGGCTCGCTGCCCGTTCCTCGGGCGGCCGAGGCCAGGCTGGCGCCGTCGGCTGCCGTGCCGGCGCGCGTGGCACCGCCGTCGCCTGCGGTCAGGCTGGACGAGTCCCGTGCCGCCGTGCCGCTGCCGTCGTTGTTTGCGGAACCTGCGCCGCGCGCCCCGAGGTCGCCCTGGCCCTATGTGCTGGCGGCGGTGCTGCTGGCTGCGGTTGGCACGGCGTCCTTCCTGCTGTTCCCCAGGCTGCCGGGCCTGCTTTCCGTGAGGCGCACGGGCGCCGAGAGCGCGATTGACCTGGCCAGGAGCATTGACGAGCTCTGGCAGAAGCACCGGTTGAACCTTCCGGACACGCGGAACTGGCTCAAGTCGCAGGCGGATCCGTCGCTGGTCGAGGCGCATCGGGAAACCCTCGGTCAGATCCTTGCCGCCATCCGTGAGCCTCTGCGTCCGCAGGAGGTCCGGATGCCTGAGCGCACCCAGAATGACTTTGTGGACCTGGTGACGCATTTCCGTGCCTGGCAGCAGCGGGTGCAGCAGGGTGTGCGGGATCCGCAGTGGTCAGGCGAGGATCCGAATGCCGTTCAGGCGGCGGCGCTGGTCGCCATCAGCCGTTTGAAGGACGACTGGGCCAGGGTCACGCAGGCCGTCCAGGGAGTGCCTGAGATGCCTGATGTGCTGCAGACGGAGATTCACGCCCGGGTGGTCGGCCATCTGTCCGGCGCTTCCGCCCCCGGCCAGGGCAGGCCGGGGCAGTGGCTTGAGCTGCTCAGGCTGACCCGCACGCCTGACTCGCCCGAGCTGGCCTGGACGTCGCGCTGGGAGCTTGCCGTCAAGCCTGTGGAGCTGCTGACCGCCGCAGACCGGCAGGCCTTGGGTGAGGCGTCCATGCTTGCGGACATGCCCGCCTGGCTGCGTGAACAGATCCGTCGCCAGCTTCAGTCGGCGGGCGTGGAGAAGGCGCCGATGACGGTGGTGGGGCCAAAGGTTTCTGAAACGCCTGCGGCCACCCCTGCCGCGCCCGCAGTGCCCGCCGACGGCCCGGGGTCAGCGCATCCGCGTTTCATAGTCATCGAGAACTCCCTTCTGCCGCTGTCCCAGGCGCTGGAGCAGCTTCCCACGCTGCCGCTGGAGCCGGACATGCAGGTGTTCACCGGCTCCGTTCGCGAAGCGGAGTCCGGCCTCACCCTCCTGCGCCAGCTGGGGGCGGCGGGGGTATACCGCAAAAGCTTCAATGACCAGCAGACGCTGGAGTTTCGCCAGCGCCGCCTGGTCAGGCTGCCGGATGCGACGGTGGCGTCACGCATCATCGGGCGTTCTGCGGACGGCGCGCGGGTTCTGTTTGAAGTCATCGTGCTGCCGAAGGCGGCCGAGCTTGTGGACGCCTGGCCGTCGTCGCCGGCCTTCACCTTCGCGAGCGAAGTCCAGAAGACTTCCACGTTTCTGGATGCCTCGGCCACGCGCTGGCTGGGCAGCCTGGTGATTGTCGGCAGCCCGCCGCTGCGGCTGCAGCAGGTGGATGATCCCGCGAGGCGTTACCGGCTGAAGAACGACGGCCGTCGTTTTCTGGTGGAGGCGGACCTTCCATCCACCTCGGACAGCGCGGCGCGGGCCCGGCTTGCCTCGGTTGACCAGGAGCAGGAGACGCTGCGCCAGGGCATTCGTTTTGACGAGCAGCGGCGCGCTGAACTGGCCGCGAGCAACCTTGGCAGGGTGATGAAGGAGGAGCAGTCCCGCCGTCTGGATGAATCACTCGCCATCCGTCAGCAGCGCCTGCTGCAGCTGGAGGAGGACAGAAAGCGCCTCGTGCCGGATTCACCGCAGTTCCTCGGAGTTCCCAAGGGCGTCTACTCGCTGTTCGCGGGTTTGCGCAGGCTGTGCGAAGTAAGAATTGAAGCCCCCCCATGAAGCCCCCCACCGACATCATCGACATCCTGCGTTCCAGCCTTCAGACCGGTGTTGTGTCCGAAGCGGTGGAGCAGGCTGCGGCGGCCTATGCGCGGCTCTGCCAGGACTGCGAGACACGCCTTGAACGCATCGCGGCGATGCTGGACAAGGGCAGTGACTACCAGGCCCTTCAGGCGTCGGAGGAGGAGCCGCCGCTGCTGGAGCTTGCCGGGGTGCTGAGCTTTGGCGGTGAAAAGGCGTGGTTTGACTTCTGCCAGGCGCACCAGCTGGCCCTGGCGCCGCGCCTGGATGCGAAGACCGTGCTGGCGCTGGAAAGGCTGTATGCCCAGGGTGTCACGGCCAATCATCCGCTATACAAGGATTTCCGGGCGGCCGTGCTGTCGCGTGAGAATGACAGGGCGCTGCGCATCATCCGCACCATCCTGAAGCTCAATCCTGCGGATGAAAATGCACGTTCGGAGCTTCAGCGCCTGGAGAACAGGCAGTGGCAGGAGCTGGCGGATGAGCTGTGTGCGGCGTTGAAGACGGATGACGAGGAGCGCATTGCGGGGCTTGCCGAAAGGATCATCGCGGTCGTACCCGAGGCGCGGCGTGCTGCCCTGCCGGAGCTTGTCCGGGCCGAGGGCATCCGCAGGTCGCTGCGGCGGCGCCAGGCCGGTGGGAAGATTCCGGAGCTGCTCGGAAAGGCGGAGGAGCATGAGCAGGCGGGTGAATGGGAGGCGGCGGCGCAGGCCTGTGACCAGGTCAGGGAGCTGGCCGAGGCCCATGGCATTGAACTGACCGGCAGCCTGAAGGCGGGCTTTGAATCCATCGGCGCGAACTGTGCGCAGAAGCGTGCGGCGGCCGAGCTCCGGCGGAGGTTTGAACGTGCGCTGAGCGGCTTTGCGGCGTTCATCCAGGAGGCGGAGACCCGGCTTCTGACAGGCACGGCCCGGTCGCTCGCCGAGTCGGCCGCGCTGGACGAATCGTTTGTCAGGCGCTGGCGGGACCTTGAGGCCTTCGGGCTGCCGGTGCCGGAGGATGTCCTGGGGAGGCTGCGCCAGGGCGGCCTGAAGATTCGCGTGAACCTCGAGCACGTTCAGCGCGGCCGGCGCATGAGATCCCTGGCCTCGGCGGCCTTGCTTGCCACATTCCTGGCCGCGCTGGCGGTGGTTGCCTGGCATGGATGGCAGGCCAGGGCCTATGCGCTTGAGCTTGCAAGCTACCGCGCCCGTCAGCTTGCCGAGCCTGCGGCCAGGCTGGCGGCCACCCTGCGCACGGAGCAGCCGCTGCTCCTGCGCTGGCCGTACCTGCGGACCAAGGTTGAGGAGACCGATGCGTGGACAGGGCAGGGACGCGGCCTGCTGGCCCGGCTGGATGCGGCCTTGAAGGCGCTTGAGTCCGAGTTCGACGGGCTCAAGCCTGCGGAGATGCTCCGGCGTCTGGAGGATGCCAGGGCGCTGGTTGCGCAGCTTCCGGCGGACCTTGCGACACCCGCCGGCCAGAGGATCGCCGCCTTGAAGACGAGGAGCGGGCTGAAGATGGCGGCGCTGGGGGAGGCACGCACGGCCGAAACCCGGGAGAAGCTCGGGCGGATCAACCCGGCGCTGAGGGAGGAGCTGAGCCATGAAAGGCCGGTCGCCCAGGTGGTTGCATCGTTGGTTAGATTGGAGGGCTGGCTGGCCGGGCTTGAGCCCCTGACCCGGCCCGAGGCCGAGGAGCTGCGGCTTCCCGCCGACCTTGAGGCCCAGATCAGGGCGGCGAGGCAGAGGGTGGAGTCATTCAAGGCGGATGTGGAGCGCTTCAATGAGCTGAGGGAGGCGGCGGCGTCCGCCACGAGTGTGACGGAATATCGAGCCGTGCTCGCCCGCTGGCAGGACATTCCATTTGCCGAGGCGGCCTCTGCGGCGTCGGTGCTCGACAGCCTGCCGTCCGAGGAGCAGCTGCTGGCCTCGCTGATGGCCGGCGGCGACCTGCCGATGTGGAAGGCCTGCATCGAGGATGTCGGCGGCCAGGCCATGCATCCGGAAACGCCGCAGGAGGGTGACCTGAAGACGCTGCTGGCGCTGCGTGACGACCCCGGGCTCAACAGCGTGTGGGAGAACGTGGTGGTCGATCATTCCACCGGCCGCGGCAGGCGCAGCGTCTGGAGCCTGGGGCCGCTGGTGGAGTCGCGGGTGGCGGACACGCAGCAGCGCTGGAGCGGCAGGGCCTTTGATCCGCATCCGCAGGACACGGGGGCGGCCTTTGTGCCGCTGGAGTTCAAGAGGCTGGTCATCAACGGCGGCAGCCCGCAGGGGCAGAGCGTGGTCAGTTCAAAGCCGAGCGCCACGGGCAACCTGATCAAGAATCTGCAGCTGGACCGGATGACGGATGCGAATGGCGAGCGGTTTGAGCGCAGCCTGCTGGGGATCCTGGACCGGCTGATGGAGGACGGCGGCGCACCCTCCGTCGCCAAGGCCTATGTCATGCTGGAGCTGGAGCGACTCACGCGTGACCGTCCCTTTGCCTGGGGGCTGCATCTGACGCCGACGCTTCGCGCCGACCTTGCGGAGCTGCACCGCCGGGTCGGAGACTATCCGCTGAGGGGGGATGACTGGATGCTGCCGAAGGTGCGGGAGAAGCTGGGCGGCGTGCTGGACGAGTTCTTTTCAGCCCGGCTGGGCCGGCAGTACGAGAAGGAAGCCCAGGCCAGGCGCCTGCTGGTGATGCGTGTGAACGCCGCCGGGGTCAGGCTGGGCGGCTTTGTCGACACGGACCGGAGGCTGAGGGTGAGCCAGGCGGGGCGAAACGCCGCTGAATTCTGGCTGCCGCTCAAGGCCGGCCCCAGGCTTTTGAAGGCCTCCGAGGATGCGGTGCCCGAGGGAGTGCCGGGCCTGACACCGCTGCTGTTTCTGCCGCTGGACCGCCAGGAGCTGATGCGGAACTACCGTGCATCCTTGTCAGGTCCGGAGCAGGGCCGGACAGCTCCCACCCAGGATGAGGATCCCTTTTTGAATCCATGAGCGAGACCCTTCATCAGCTTCAGTGGCGGGGCCGAGCCGTGGGGCCGTGGACGCTTTCACGGATTCGTGAAGCCCTCGTCAGCGGTGAGGTGCATTCGTTGTACCAGGTTCATGTTGAAGGCCGGTGGCTGCTGCTGCGTGATCATCTGGAGGCGGTGGACGCCATTGAACTGGAACGCCGTGCCGCGAGCCTGGGGGAAAGCCGGAGACGCCAGGAGGAGACGAAGCCTGAGACGTTGAAGGTGGCGGGACAACGGCATCCTGGACTCGCCTCCAAGCCCGACCCCTTTGGCAGGCCGCCGCCGGTTTTCGTCAAGCAGGCCTCGATGCACGGGGCGCCTGAGGCATCTCTGGAAGGCTCGCGGATGCCATTGGAGGATGCGCCGACCTGCTGGCTGGCCGTCGCCGCCTTTGTCGTGGCCTGTGCGGGCTTCGTGCCCTACCTGAACCTGGTCTGCTGGCTGCCCGGCATCGTGCTTGGGCACCTGGCGCTGCGGCGGATCCGCCGCAACCCGCTGCTTGAGGGCCGCGGGCTGGCCCTGGGCGCCGTGATCATGGGTTATGCGCTTCTTGTCTTTGCGCTGGTGACTGCGATCCTCGCTCCTGCGCTCTTCCAGCGTGTCTTCCCCATCGGGGATGTTTGAACTCTTTTTGAACTAGCATGGAATCCAACCCCTTCTCCTCCTCACCGATGCTCATGCTGAGCTGGACGCGCATGGACCCGGAGCGCCGCATCGGCTTTTCCGGCGGGCGCTTCACCTCTCCCAACAAGCTCCTGGCCTTTCTGGCCGGGCTGGTGTTGACCGCGGCCTTCTATGCCGTGCTTTGCCTGCCCGGCGTGCCGCAGTGGCTGAACGACATGTTCACCCGCCGCGGACCCTGCCCGTATCCGACGATGCTGCTGTTCTTCTGGGCGCTGGCGATGCTCTTCATCAAATGGCGCAAGCTGGAGCTGCAGAAACGTGCGGAGAGGCTGCCGGTCATGCCGCAGCAGCCGGATTTCGAGCTGACGCCGGCCACGGCCCGGGCGGTGCGTGAACGCATGAGCGCGATCGTTGACGACCCGAGTCATTTCATTCTGCTGAACCGCATCGACCTGGCGCTGGCCAACCTGCACAACATCGGCCACACGGCCGACGTGGCGGCGATCCTGAAGATCCAGGCGGAGAATGACGAGGCGCAGATCGCGTCCAGCTACTCGATGACCCAGGGTTTCCTGTGGGCGATTCCGGTGCTGGGCTTCATCGGCACGGTGCAGGGGCTCAGCCAGGCCATCGGCGCCTTTGCGACCACGCTGGCGGCGGGCGCCGACATGACGGCCCTGCGCGCCTCGCTGCAGAACGTCACCGGCGGGCTTGCCACCGCCTTTGAAACCACGCTGGTGGCGCTGGTCTGCGCCTTGATCCTGCAGCTGCTGCTGAGCTGGCTGCAGAGCCGGGAGTCGGAGTTTCTCGACGCCTGCAACGACATCTGCCACAAGAACGTGGCGGGCAGGCTGAGGCTCAACGGCCGGCCTTGAGGAGCGGTTGTGAACTGGCAATGATCAGGACCGTGCGCCCATGAAACCCTTCACCCCAGCCTGAACCGCTCATGCGTCCACGATTTGGAAGACAGGCGGGCGGGATCAGCTTTTTCGCCTTTCAGGACATCATCACCGGCACCTCCGGCTTCCTGATCGCGCTGGCGCTTTTCCTGGCGTTGAACCTGGATGAAAAGCTGGCGGAGGGTGCCGGAGGCCAGCCCCTGGCCAGGCGGCAGGAGGAGCTGAAGTCGATGCAGGCGCAGATCCTGTCGCTGAAGCAGCAGGTGGCCGACTGGGAGCGGCAGCCGGGGCTCGATGTGACGACGGTGCGCCGGATGATCGGCCAGATGAAGACCAGCATCGCCGAGCTGGATGCACGACCGCTTCCCGGTTTGAACCAGAATGCGGACGCCACGGGCAGGGATGCCGTGCTGCGGGCGGAGAAGAAGAAGCTGCTGACGCGCCTGGAAGCGGTGAACGCCTCCATCCGGAAGGGTGAGATGCTTTCCTCCGGGCTGCTGAAGGACATCCCCGACCTGGAGAACAAGCGGGTTGATGAACAGAGCTCCCTGCAGCGGGCAAGGCAGCGCCGCAACGTGGTCACGTTGATTCCTGAGAGGGATGGCACCCGGAAGCAGCCTGTGCTGGTTCTGGTGCAGGGCTCGCTCATCCGGCTTCAGCGTGCGGATGGTGCGCCAGCAGTCACGGGGTCGGTGAAGGAGCTGTCCGCCTACCTTCGTCAGACAAAGCCGGCCACGCATTATGTCGTGCTCTATTTCAAGCCGTCGGGGGCGCTGCATTTCGAGACCCTGAAACGGCTGGTGCGCGCCGAGGGTTATGAAATGGGCTATGACGTCATCCCGGAGGAGACGGAGGTCGAGTTCAGCAACGAGGCCTCGGTGAAAGGAGGGCGGCCATGAGACGGAGGCTTCATGCGGGCGGCCAGGACAGCCTGGAGCTGCTGCTCGACACGCTTTGCAATGTTTTCGGGGGCATCATTCTCATCGCCTGTTTGCTGGCGATGCTGAGCCGGCCGCAGCCTGAGACCGCTCCGGTGGCGGAGGCCTCCGACGAGGAGTCGGGCATCGTGCTGGAAAAGCGGATCGAGCAGGCGCGTGCCGAGCTGGACGGACTTCAGAAGCGGCGCGCGGAGCTGCAGCGCGAGGACGATCCTTCGCTGAAGCTTCTGATGCAGGAGCTGCAGGCCCTCAAGCGCACGGCGGAGGAGAAGCGGCAGAAGATTGCCGAGCAGGATGAACTGGCGGCGAAGAAGGCCGAGCAGCTCATGCGCGATGCAAGCACCGAGATTGCGCGCCTGCGCAGCGAGGTGCAGGAGGCTGAGCAGAAGCTTGGAGTCGTGAACAAGGAGGCCGAGGCTGCGCGTCAGAGGCATGAGGCGCTGAAGAAGCAGCTGGCCGACCTGCAGCTGGAGCTGGAGAGCGTGAAGGATCTCAAGGTGGAGAAGCTGCGCTTTCCGCGCGAGCGGCAGTCTGCGAAGCTGCCAGTGCCGGTGATCGTGCGTCATGGGCAGGTTTTTCCGCTCTATGACGCGGAGGGCAGGCCGGCCCCCGGGGTCACTCACGCCAGGTCGGCGGATGGGAATTCCACGGCGGTTCCGCTGGCGGGGATGGGCATGATGCCGGTGCGGGATGCGCAGAGGCTGCGCGAGTTTCTTCCCAGGCTGGTGCGGGGCGGGCGTTATCTGACGATCTATGTCTACCCGGACTCCTTTGCGACGATGCGCGAGCTGAAAAAACTGATCTTCGAGCTGGGGCTCGAATACGGCCTGGAGATCTGCGATGAGCACCGCGTGCTGGTTTTCGGCGCCAATGGAGCCAAGCCTGCCCCGCTTTAAATCCGGGGCTCCAAGTTCGGGATTCGAAACCCGAAGCGGATCTCACATTTCCAGGCGGGCGTCGGCGCAGAAGGCGTTGACATCGGCCTGGGTGGTGGCCCAGGAGCACATCAGGCGGGAGCCGCCGCCGATGAAGCTGTAGAACTGCCAGCCGCGTGATTTCAGGCCGGACTTGAGCTTGTCGGGAAGGCGGGCGAAGACGGCGTTGGCATCGACGGGATATAGGATCTGAACGCCCGGAATTTTCCCCAGGTTGTCCGCCAGCTGTCTGGCCAGGGCGTTGGCGCGCGTTGCATGGGCCTGCCAGACGGTGTCGCTGAGAATGCGCAGCCACTGGGCGGAGATGAAGCGCATCTTGGAGCACAGCTGGCCCGCCTGCTTGCAGCGGTATTCAAAGTCACGGGCGAGGGCTTTGTCGAAGAAGACGACGGCCTCGGTCACGGCCATGCCGAGCTTGGTGCCGCCGCAGCAAAGGACGTCCACGCCGGCGCGCCAGGTGATCTCCGCCGGCGTGGCGGTTCCGCCGGCGAGGGCGTTGAAAAACCTGGCTCCGTCCATGTGCACATGCAGGCCGTGTTTCCTGGCCAGCTCGCAGAGCCCGGCGATTTCACCAGGGCGGTAGACGGTGCCGAGCTCGGTGCTCTGGCTGAGGCTGAGCGCCTTGGGGCGTGGATAATGCAGGTCGGTGCGGTGGGTGATGAGCCGTTCGACATCCGCCGGGTCGAGCTTGCCGAGCTGGGATTTAGCTGTGAGCAGCTTGCTGCCGTTGGAGAAGAATTCCGGGGCGCCGCATTCGTCGGTCTCCACATGGGAGAGATCGCTGCAGATGACGCTGTGATAGCTCTGGCAGAGGGAGGCCAGGGCGAGGGAGTTGGCGGCGGTGCCGTTGAAGACGAAGAACACCTCGCAGTCGGTTTCGAAGAACTCCCGGAAGCGTTCACAGGCCCGGGCGGTGATGGTGTCGGCGCCGTAGCTGGGCTGGTAGCCTGCGTTCGCCTCCTCCAGGGCCTGCCAGGCCTCGGGGCAGATGCCGGAGGTGTTGTCGGATGCGAAGTGATACCTGGGTTCAGCGTGCACGGTTTGTTTTTTCCAGGGGTTGAAGGAAGACCCAGAGGCCGCAGGCCAGCAGGGTGAAGTCGCGGATGATGAGCTCGAGGTAGTTGCTCGCGGAAGCCTCGGTGCCGCCGCCGAAGCAGCCGCAGCGGATGTCGGTGCCCTGGAACCAGGCGATGGCGATGGCGGCGAGGAAAATCAGCAGGCTGGCATTGAGGAGGAGCAGGCCTCCGCGCCTGCCCAGACCGGTGATGACGGCCAGTCCGGCGAGGATTTCCAGCCAGGGAAGGAACATTGCCAGCATCGCGGCGTAGGGGTCGGGCAGCAGGGCGAAGCTGCGGACGTCATCGAGAAAGGCCATCGGCTCCAGGGCCTTCATGGCTCCGGCATAGAGAAAAAGTCCGCCGAAGAAAAGATGAAGGATGCGGTAAAGCCAGGTCATGGAGGAAGGGGCGGATTGTCGTCGGGACAAAGAAGGAAGCAATCAGGGAGCTGGAAGCAGGCGGAGCTGGTGGAGCAGGTTGAGCTGCACCCTGGTGCGGAGGAGGTTGTGGCCGGGCAGCGACACCGGGTAGTAGCAGTCGCCTTCCAGGTGGTCAGTCAGGAAACGCAGGGCCTGCTCGTAGAGGATGGTTTCCGCGCCCAGCCTCAGGGATTCGATTTCAGCCGGGGCAAGCCAGCCCCGGGTGGCGGATAGGTAGCCGGATTGAAGGGCGGCCAGACGGTCAGGGCGCAGTTTGACCCGGGACAGGTCGGGCTCGTCCTCGGCAGCCTCCGAGGCCATGGTGCGCACCATGTCGCCAAAGTCGTGGGCGACATGGCCCGGCATGACGGTGTCCCAGTCGATGACGCAGAGGGGGGCCTGGCTCCGCTGGTCGAACAGGAGGTTGTTGAGCTTGGTGTCGTTGTGGACGGTGCGAAGCGGGAGCTTGAGATCCTGCAGGGCGGTGGCGAGATGGCGCAGGGACTGCAGGCTGTGGGCTTCGTCGGCGCAGTTTTGACGCCTGTTCACGGGGTCGTTGGTGAGGACCTGTTCGAAGCGGTCGAAACGCCGCCTGGTGTCGTGGAAAGCGGGGATGGTTTCCCTCAAGGCCGGGCCGGGCAGGTCATCGAGCTGGCGCTGAAATTCGCCAAAGGCTCGTGCGGCGGCTTCAATGTGCCCGAGATCAGGAGCGGTGTCGAAGCTGACGGTGTCCGGGATGAAATGGAGCATGCGCCAGGCGTTGCCTCCGGGGTCGCGATGCAGGCAGGCTTCAGAGGGCGTGGTCAGCAGGCGCAGGCGGCGGCGTTCGCCATCAGCCTGATGGGAAAGCCGGGAGGCGAGATGGGCCGAGATGCGCTCCAGGTTTTCCATGACCGCGTCCAGATCGGGGAAGACATGTTCGTTGAGGCGCTGGAGCAGGAAGCAATCCTGGTTCGTCTGCACCTTGAAGGTGTGATGGATGTGGCCGCTGCCCCAGGGGAGAAGCCGGGTGATTTCCTGGTCAGGCAGGAAGGCCGTGGCGGCGGAGCGGGCGGTCGTGAGGGTTTCGTCCGGGGACGGGATCATCGGAGGCCGGGCATGATGACCGCTTCCCGGGAGCATGCCACGTTGAGAATGCGGGAAGGTGGAGTTTTTTTTGCTACCTGGCCGGCCGTGTCTGGGGCAGGTTGGTCCATGGCGCTGCCTGACCATGAAGCGATCGCAAAACGCATGACCCGACTGGGCATCCGGGAGGATGACCTGGAGGAGGAGTTTGTGCGTGGCAGCGGCCCGGGCGGGCAGAAGATCAACAAGACCTCCTCGACGGTGGTGCTGCGGCATGTGCCGACCGGACTGGAGGTGCGCTGTCAGAAGGAGCGTTCGCAGGTGATGAACCGGCATTGGGCGCGGGTGGATCTCTGTGACCGTCTGGAGACGGCTCTGCGCAACGCCCGGATGGAGGTCCAGCAGGAGCGGGAAAAGGTGCGTCGCCAGAACCGCCCTCGTCCGCGCGGACTGAAAAAGCGCATTTTGAGCCAGAAAAGGAGCCGGGGTGAGGTGAAGAAGAACCGGGGCCGGGTCAGCGAGGACTGATTCATGCGTGTGAGGACTGCAATTCGCCCTCGCATTTCACTCCGGCAGCGGTCATCATGGCGGCCATGTCCGACCGACGACATCCCACCTCCCGGCAGCGCCTTCGTCATGCGCTCATTTCCGCATGGCGCGGAGCGGACGAGGGACCGCTGATGAACCTGCCCGCCCAGAGCGTGGCGGATCTTGTCGGCAAGGTGGTGGTTCAGGCCGGGCTGGGCGACCGGATGAGGCTGGAGGAAGTGCTCGCCGCCTGGCGTGAGATCGTGGGTGATTTTCTGTTCAACCACTCCAGGCCGGACGCCATCCAGCGGGGCGTGCTGACCGTCCGGGTGCTCCAGCCCACGGTGCATCATGCGCTTTCGATGGAGCGTGTGCGCATCCTGAAGCGCCTTCAGGCCTGTCTGAAGAACTCCGGCATCAAGGACATCCGTCTCAAACATGGCTGACCTGCATGGACTGGAATGACTGGCAGAGCATCCTGCGCTGGCGCGCCATCGAGGAGGGGGACGCGGACGGCGCCCTCCTTCACGAGGACCGCCGCCGCGAGGCGACGGCACGCACGCGGGCCGGGTTGGAGTCCGAGGAGGTGAAGGGGGATTTGCTGAACGTGCGTGAAGTCACCTTTCTGCTTCGCCGCGCCCGCTGGCTGGAGCAGGAGGTCGTTGGCTGCAACGGTTCACTGGTGCGTGTGATTGACAGGCTGAACACCGTGGTCGGGCGGCGCTCGTGGATCCTGGCCGGATGGCTGGGGGCTGCCGTGCTGGGCTACTGGCTGGCGGGGCTGGGCCAGGAGGCTGAGTTCAACCTGCTGGCGCTGCCCCTGGCGGGCGTGCTGGCCTGGAACACGCTAATTGTCATCCTGTCGTTGTTCATGGAGCTGCAGCCTGCCGGGCGGAACCCTTGGCTGCAGTGGCTGGCCCTGCGCCTGACCCCCCCCCTGCCGGACCGCAATGGCTACGAAGCGGATCCTCCGACCGGCATGACGGTGGACCAGCGGTTTGCCCAGCTCGCCCAGGCTCCTGCGCTCGAACGCTGGCAGCGGCGGTTTCGTGCCTGGCTCCACATCGCGGCCGCCCTCCTCGCGCTGGGCAGCATCGTCGGGCTCTATGCGCGGGGCTGGTCGAAGGAATACAAGGCGGTCTGGGAAAGCACGCTGCTGAATGAGACGCAGGCCCAGAAGTTCTTCGGCGGCATCTTCCTTCCGGCACAGGCGGTCCTCAAGCTTCCGGTTCCGCTGGACGAGGTCCCTTCGATGCACCGGACCGGAGGCGTGGCGCAGAAGCCCTCGTTTGCACTGCCCTGGATTCATCTCTACGCCGGCACGCTTCTGCTGCTGGTGATTCTGCCCCGTGTGCTGCTGGCCGGGCTGACCGTATGGCGCGCCCATGGCGTGCTGGCCCGCCGGATGCGTTCGCTGGGCTGGCAGGGTTATTTGATCCGGACTCTGAAGGCGGTGGAGGGCGGCCAGGAAGTCATCACGGTGCTGGTTCACGGCACGGAGGCGACGGCGACCCACCGGGAGGTTTGGGCGAGAGGTGTGCGTGAGCGCTTTGGCCAGATGACCCAGCCTGAGTTCATCAGCATCCATCTTGGGGATGAGGATGACTTTGTGTCCCGATGGAAGCCCGCGCACGGCCGGGTGGTCCTTGTCTTCAACCTCGCCACCACGCCGGAGCCGGAGGTGCAGCGCAGGCTGGTCATGGATGTCAGCCGGGTGCTTGGCTCCTGCAAGCAACCGGTGGACCTGCTCGTGCTGCTGGATGCCACAAGCATCGGCAACCGCTGGTCGCCGGAGAAGCTGGCCGGCCGTGAAAAGCTCTGGACCGAGCTGCTGCAGGGCGCCGGCGCCGAGATCATCGTGGCCGCCCAGCGACATCGTGTTGGATGAGGCTGGGTCCTGCCGTTTTCTTCCGCCCCATTTTTACCATTCATGAATCTTCCCATCCGTCCTCGTCGCAACCGTCAGTCGGCCTCCATTCGTGATCTGGTGCGCGAGACCGACCTGACGCCCGGTCATCTGATCTATCCAATGTTTCTCCAGGAGGGACATGAGAACACGCCGATCGACGCGATGCCGGGCTGCCGGCGCTGGTGCGTGGAGGATCTGGTGAAGGAGGCGGGTGAGGCCCATGCGCTGGGCGTGCCTGCGGTGGTGCTGTTCCCGCGCATTCCGGATGAGCTGAAGACCCGCGGCGCCGAGGAGTGCCATCATGACGGCGGGCTGGTGCCCCGGGCCATTCGTGCGCTGAAGGCCGCCCACCCGGGCCTGACGGTCATCACCGACGTGGCGCTGGATCCCTACAACAGTGACGGTCATGATGGACTGGTCGCCGATGACGGACGCATCCTGAACGATGAAACCGTGGAGGTGCTCTGCCGTCAGGCGGTCTGCCACGCACGCGCCGGGGCGGACATCGTGGCGCCGAGCGACATGATGGACGGTCGTGTGGCCGCGCTGCGCTCAGCGCTGGACGAGGCCGGGTTTAACCAAGTTTCAATCATGAGTTACACGGCGAAGTATGCGAGCGCCTATTACGGCCCCTTCCGCGGCGCGCTGGACTCGGCCCCGAAGGCCGGTGACAAGAAGACCTACCAGATGGATCCGGCCAATGTCCGCGAGGCGCTGCGCGAGGCGGCGCTGGACGAGGCCGAAGGTGCGGACATCCTGATGGTGAAGCCTGCGGGCCCCTACCTGGACATCATTGCCCGGATTCGCGAGGTGACGACCCTGCCGATCGCAGCATACCAGGTCAGCGGGGAGTATCTGATGATCAAGGCGGCGGCGGCCTCGGGCTGGCTGGATGAGGAGAAGGTCGTGATGGAGTCGCTGCTCGGCATCCGCCGTGCGGGAGCGGACATGATCCTGACGTATTTCGCCAAGCAGGTGGCGCGGAAGATGGCGTGAGTTTAGAGCTGAGGCCGGTTGGTCAGAAGCTTCCGAAACTCCGCCAGGGTGCTCAGGATGTCTTCCCTGCGAGAGCGGGGTGAGAGCTCCCACACCAGCGGCACGTCGGCAGGCACCAGAGGCAGCAGGCGGGCGAAATCCACGCCGCCGGTGCTCAGGGGCACGCGGTGGTCACGTGCGGGCCACTCCACGTCGTGAACATGACAGCCGAGCAGCCTGGGGGCGGTTTCGCGCAGGTAGATTTCGTGGTCGAGCAGGGCCAGGTTGGCCTGGCGCTGAACGTGTCCGAAGTCATGCCAGGCGCCGATCCACGGACAGTCCTGATACTCCTGGAGCAGCAGCGCCATCTCCCGCTGGCTGGGGATTTGTTCGTAATGGCTGCGGGTTTCGATGCCCACCTTCACGCCCTGCTTTTCGCATTCCGGGAGGATGGCATCGAGGGCGGCGCGCACCCAGGGCAGATATTTGTCCCGGGCCTTTTCGCGTTCGGTCACCAGCCTCAGCTTGGTTTCCGTGAACGCCCTGGAATAAAGCCCGCCCGCCTTGGTCAGCGCCTCGAGGCGTGCGGTGTGTGACTTCATGCGGACGCTGCCCATGTGCAGCACCACGCGGTCCGCGCCAAAGCGGTTTGCCATCTCCAGGGTCTTGCGGGTGAGATGGATGGCACGCTCACGTTCCGAGGGTCTGGCGGAGGTGAACTCGAACACATCCGGGGCGTCCATCGTGACTTCAACGGGCGGCGGGCAGAAGTTGTGCAGGCTGGAGACCTTGATCTCGCCGGCCTCCACCGCATCGAGCAGACCCGGCAGCAGGGTGATCTTGGTGCCGTGGCTGATCTCGATCCGTTCAAAGCCGAGTTCGCGGGCCTCGCGGGCCACTTCCCGGCCATCCTGATGTCGCTGGCTGTTCCAGCAGGTGGAGAGTGAAAGCATGACTTCGCCGGTCTGTCCGAAGCTCACTGGTCGATGATGTTCAGCTCCTGGGCCGCTGGCATGGAAAGCGTCCAGGCGGTCTTGTCCGCCGAAGGAGCCTGGGCTCCCTTGTATTCATAATGGAAAACGCGGGTGCCCTTCTCGTCCTTGGATTCGGGCCGGGTGAACATGTCCACGGCAAGCACGGGCTCGACCTCCTTGGGCACGTCGAGCTTCCTCACCTTCAGCTGGATGCTGTTGCCGCCGTTGCGCAGGCCTCCGGTGATGAAAAACCGGATGATGCTGTCGTTCACAAAGTGCTCCTGGCCGTTCACGAGCAGGGTGGTTTCGTAGCCGATGGACTGCAGGGTGCAGCCGGTGATGTGATCCGGCACCGGTGCCAGGGGAGGAGGGGCCGGGGCTTTTCCTGGAGGCGTGAATTCCGGCAGGTCGAGGAAGTCGGGCGGTTCACCCGCGAGCAGCTTTGCCCGCCGTTCCGGCTGGCTGGAAAGCTGGATGAGCTTGCTGCTGTCGAACTTCCAGGCGCCGTTTTCGCGGAAGAATTTCAGCATGAGCAGGTTCTCGGGGATGACATCCGGTGCGTCTCCCATGTTCACCTTGCCAAAATAGAGCAGGTGGCCGGTGTCACCCACCGCCTGGGCTTCCAGGAGGCGCAGGCCGCGGGTTTCCGCCGGGGCCAGCATGGTGTCGAAGACGGACTTGGGAAAGGCAAGCCCCTGGCTGATGACCATGTTCCGGGTGATGACCTGGCGGTGCATGGTGATGGACGAGGCCCAGTCCTTGGCATCCCGGGCCTCCACGGCAGAACGCCAGCGTGCGTAGGCCAGTTCAAGGGCGGGACGGACATCCTCGCCGGTCTGAGCAGGGAGGGTGGTGGCGAAAGTCAGGCAGGAGAGTACGAGCAGCAGTGGCTGGCGGGGTGACATGGCCTGCACAGTAACGGGGCGCGGCCTTGGGTGAAGCTGAATTTCCGACGTTTCAAACCCTGCCTGTCCTGTGCTGGAAAATTCGAAAAATGCCGCGTGGTAAATTCCGGGATTGCCATGCAGCAGCACGTTTTGGTAGGCTCTTCGTACTCCGCTCACCCCCGGCGGATGGTCAGGCTGAAGTTCAACCTCTCACCCACGATCATCGCCATGCTGACACCCGCAGAGATTGCCGAATACGGAGAACGCCACGTGGAGCGCTGGCTCACCGGGCAGGGCTACCGCTGCTACCACAACACCCAGCGCCATGGCACCCGCGACCTGGAGGCCCGCAGCACTGACAACAACATGCTGGTGCATGTGCTGTCCCACCTCGAGTCCGTCCAGGCGCCGACACTGGGACAGAGCGAGCATGACAGCGTCTGCGCACGGGCTTTCATGCTGGGCTTTGACGCCTGGCTGGCGGAAATCAGCATCAACCGCCACGGTGAACAGGCGGGGGACATCCACTGGAAGCAGCTTGGCTGACCCGCCGGACTCCGGCTAGAGGACGGGAATGAAGAGCCGCGCGAATCCATTGCGCAGCCGCTCAGGCAGCGGCAGCCCCTCCAGGGCCGCCTCGCTGACCTCGGTGCTTTCCCTCTGCTTCCGACTGAAGATTTCAAACAGCCGTTGGTTCAGATCCTGGGAATGGCAGGCGACATTGAATTCAAAGTTCAGCCGAAGGCTGCGCGGATCCCAGTTGGTCGAACCGATGAAGGACCAGCTGTCGTCGATGAGCAGAATCTTGGAGTGGTCGAAGGGCGGGGGGGATTCAAGGATGCGGCAGCCGGCATGCAGGAGTTCGGGATAAACGGTCTGGGCCGCCCATGAGACAAAGGGGATGTTGTTGCGTGCCGGGGTGACGATGATGACCTCGACACCTCGGGTCGAACAGAGCTTGAGGGCGGCGATGAGGATGGAGGTGGGCAGGAAATAAGGGGTCAGCAGGCAGACACGCTGACGGGCCGCGTTTAAGGCGGCAAAAAGTGCGGTGGGCATGACTTCGAAATCCTCGTCCGGACCGTCGACGACTCCCAGGGCATGCATGCTCCCTGCGGGCGGGATCTCTGGAAACCAGGCCGGGCCTTCGAGGCTTTCGCCTGCGCAGAAGCTCCAGTCCTCGGCAAAGGCGCGCTGGAGCTGGGCCACGACGGGGCCTTGAAGGCGGAAATGAATGTCCTGCACGGGGTGGCCCGGGTTGCGCGTCAGCATGTTGCCCTCGCGGATGTTCATGCCGCCTGTGAAGCCGGTCACGCCATCGACGATCATCAGCTTCTTGTGGTTGCGCAGGTTCAGGGTCATCAGGCGCAGGATGAAGCGGTTCGGCATGAAGCGCCGAACCGGCACGCCCAGGGCGGCGAGCACACGTGTGACGGGCGGCCAGGAGTAGCGGGTTCCCGCGTCATCGACGATGACCCGCACCTGGACACCCCGGCGCTGGGCCTCGGCCAGGGCGGAGACAAAGTCGGCGCCGATGCCCTCGGCTTCAAAGATGTAGCTGGACAGCGCGATGCTTTGCCTGGCGCCACGGATGGCTTCAAGCATGGCGGGCATGGCCTGCTCGCCGTTGAGAAGAGGCGTGACTTCGTTGCCAGGGGTGAAGTTGAACCTGGAGATGCGGTCCAGGGTCACGGCGAGTCCGCAGTCACGTTCGGCCAGCACAGGATCGCTTTGCACAAACAGGGGGCACTGGGGCGGCGGATCACGATAGGCCGGGCCGATGCCGCCGCGGTAGAGGCGGCCTTTGCGGCGGATGAAGTTGATGCCCAGCAGGGCGTAAAGCCCAGGTCCGATCAGGGGTGAAAGCATGATCAATGCGGCCCAGAATCCGGCGGAACGATGATCCTTCTGATGCACCAGCAGGTGCAGCATGGCCAGCAGGCCCAGGACAAGCGCCGTCAGGCTGAGCGCTGTCGGCAGGAGGTGGATCTCAGGCATGGGCGGGATTATCCGCCGTCATGCCTGAAGGGCAAACCTCACTTCGGCAGCATGGTGAAATACTGCGACTCCAGCTGCTTCACCTTGGCCCGCAGAGGTTCAAGCTGGGGCTGCAGCTTGGTGAGCTCGGCATTGATCTCGGCCAGGTTCTTGTCGCGCACGGGCTGGTCTTTTTCCGCCGCGGCGATGGCGGCCTCGGCCCCGGCTTTTTTCGCCTTGGTGGCTTCAAGCGCTTCGGTGGCCTTGGCGACCTCGGCCTTCTTGGCCTCGGCAATCTTCACCTCGGCCTCCAGCTTGGCGCGGGCGTCGGCAAAGGCTTTTTCCACCGGCGGCAGGGCTGCCTTGAGGGCGGCGACCTGCTCGTTCAGCGGCTTTGCCTTGGCGGCAAACTCGGCCTCGAGGGCGGCGGGGATGGCCAGCTTGTCGGCCCGTGCCTTTTCCTGCGCGGCGATCTCCTTGCTGATGCTCTCATGCTGGCCCCGGGTCGGGGCGGCGGCCTTGTTGGCGGCCTCCAGCTCGGCCCTGGACTTCATGAGGGCGGTCTCGAGCTGTTTGGCGGCCTTGTCGGCGTTGCTGAGGTCGTTCTTTGACTTGGCCAGGGCCTGCCTGGAGGCGACGAGGGCCTTGTCGGCCTCGGCTCGGGCGCTGCGCCGGGCGTCGAGATCGGACTGCACGCCGCCAAGCTTCATGGCGGATTCAGCCGCAACTTTTTCCACTTCGGCAAGCTTGGCACGGGCGTCCGCCAGAGCCTTCTCCAGATCAGGCGCGGGCTTGTTCTGAGCCTTGGCGTCGTTGAGGGCCTTCTCCGTTTTGGCGACTTCCTGCCGTGCGGGGTTCATGCTGCGGCCTGCGTCGGCGGTGGCGCGCTGGACTTCATTCACGGCCTTTTCAGAAGCTTCGACATTGGCTTTCGCCCTGGCGAGGGCGGCTTCGGCATCCTTCACGGCCTTCTCCTGGGCAGGCAGCACGGGGGTGAGATCGGCGATGGCTTTTTTGGCGGCGGCGAGCTTGCCTTCCTGGGCGGTGACATCGGCCTGCCTGCTCTTCACCTTTTCCTCGGGGCCTTTCAGCTTGGCGGTGACTTCACCGAGCTTCTTCTTCAGGGCATCGACGGCCTTGGCGATGTCATCAGCGGACTTCTTCGCGGCGGCGATGCCGTCATCGCGGACCTTGGCGAGGGCGGCGACTTCGGCTTCGCGGGCGGCGAGGGCCTTCTTCGCCTCGTCCAGCTTTGCTGCGGCGGTGCTGTCGGCTGCCTTGGTGGGCTTGATGGCCTCCTCGATCCCACCCAGCTCGGCCTTGAGCTTGTTCAGCGTGGCCTCGTTCTGCGGCAGCAGGTTGACGGCCTCGGCAAGCGCCTTCTTCGAGGCTTCGATCTTGGCGACGTTGGCCACCTTGGCCTCCTCGTTCTCCTTTTTGGCGGCGGTGTAGTCATTGACGCTGCCTTCCAGCTTGGCCAGGTTTTCCTTCTCGGCGAGCACGCCGACGTTGAACTGGGCGGCGCGCAGGACGGTCGGCAGCTTCTGCAGGATGTTGATCTCATCACCGGCCAGCTTGGCGGCAAGCTGCGCGGAGGCGAGGTTGGCCCTGCCGGTGGCGACGTCGGACTCGGCTTTCTTGATGCGGTCAGGGCCGGCCTTGACCAGGGCGGGCAGCTTGGCCAGCTCGGCTTTTTTGGCGGCGATGCCTTCGCCCAGGGACTTCACCCTGGCGGTGGTCTCAGCGATCAGCTTGTCGAGATCGGCGACCGGGGCGGGGGCGGTGCCAAGCTCCGCCTTGGCCTTGTTCACGGCGGCGGTGGTCTGCTCAATCCTGGCTTTCGCGGTGGCCAGCTTCTGCTGCTCAGCCCTGGCGGCGTTCAGTTTTCCTTCCAGCTCGGTCACCTTGCCGGTGAGGGCGGCGTCACCGGCCTTGGCGGCAAGCTCTTTCTTCGCGGCCTGCAGGGCGGCTCCGGCTTCGGCGACGCCCTTGTCAGCGGCGGCGATCTTCGGGGCTTCGGCATTGGCTGCGGCGAATTCTTTGTCAAGCTGGGCCAGCCTGGCGGCCTTGTCGGCATGAGCCTTGATGGCGGCCACGCGCGCCTTGTGATCCGCCAGGGCTTTCTCCAGGGCTTGCTTGGCGGCGGTGAGGGCCTTTTCATCGTTGGCAATCTCGCCCGGGTAGGCCTTGGAACGACGCTCGTTTTCGGCGACCTCGGCGCGGGCCTTGGCGAGATTTTCATCACGCTGCTTCGCGTCGGCCTCGGCCTTCTTCGCGGCGTCCTGGAGTGCGGGGAGCTTGGCGACGAGCTCGGTGGCGCGCTTTTCCGCCTCGACGATGCGCTGGGCGATCAGGGGAGGGTTGCTGGTGAGCTGGCCGATCTCGGTCATCTTTTCCTGTAGCGTCAGCACCTTGATCTCACCGCGCCAGTTGGAGCTGACGCAGGTTTTGCCGTCGTGCAGGGCGACGACCTTGGCGACGATGTCGCCCTGGCTTGCCGCCTCGGCCTTCTTGTTGCCGTTGACGTCCCAGAGGCGGACGAGGCCGTCGTCGCCGCAGGAGACGATCAGGCCTTCGGGCGTGAAGGAGACGGACTGGACGCCGCCGCCATGGGCGGCCCAGTTCTTGACCTGCTTGCCCTCGTTCATCTCCCAGACGGAGATGGTGCCGTCCTTGGAGCAGGAGGCGAGCAGGTTGGAGTCGGCGCGCCAGGCGAGGTCGTTGCAGGCGGCCTTGTGCTGGCCGAGGATGTAAAATTCACCGCCGTTGCTGGCCTCCCAGACCATGACGTTGCCGTTGCGGTCTGCAGTGGCCAGCAGCACGCCGTCAGGGCTGAACTTGGTGCCGAGCACCCACTCGGTGTGCTTGGAGATGGTGTACAGCTCCTCGCCGGTGCTGCTGTCGTAGCACTTCACCTTCTTGGAGGTGCAGCCGATGGCGATCATCTTGTGGTCGGGGCTGATGTCGGCGGCCATGGCCTGGTCGAACTCCTTGCCGACCTCGATCATGCGTTTGCCGGTCTTGACGTCCCAGACGACGGCATGGCCGAGTTTGCCCCCGCGTCCGCCACCCATGACGAGCAGGCTGCCGTTGCGGCTGAACTGCAGGGTGCGCGCATAACCTTCCGTGTAGGGGAAGATGCCCGCGAGCTGGCGGGTGTCGGTGTCATAAACCAGGATCTGCTTCGGGGCGGCGACGGCCACAAGGGAGGTCCAGGGGCTGGCGGCCATGGCGGTGACGGCCGTGGTGCGCGGCGTCACGATGACGGGCTCGACAAGCACATGCTCCGGCTTGGCGATCGGGCCTTCGGGCTTGCCGCTGGTGACGGCGACGGCCATGTCCACCTTGGGCTTGCTGGATTTCTTGGCGATGCTGCTCCTGGTTTCAAGCAGGCCGCCCGTGACCCATTTGGCGAGGATTTCGAGCTCCTTGGCATTGAGAGGGGAGCCTTCCGGCGGCATGAAGGGCTCCTCCTTCTTGGCGCAGGTGGTCCAGAGGCGGGAGCCGTCCGGATTGCCGGCATCGACGACCGTGCCGCCGCCGCCGCCCGCCATGACGGCTCCGAAGCTGGTCAGGTCGAGGTCGCCCTTCTTCTTGTCCGGGTTGTGGCACGAGAAGCACTTGTTCTCCAGCAGGGGCTTGATGTGGTCCTCATAGGTGACCTTTTCCGCGTCCTGGGCGAGCAGGGCGGTGGAGGTGAGGGACAGGGAGGCAAGGGTGGTGAAGACGTGGCGGGGCGTCATGGGGGGATTGGGGGCAGGCCAATTACGTTACGAAAAAGCCGGGCCTTTCTTGAGGGTGGGTGGTTCGTTGCCCGGGGCATGCAGCCGTGTTTGCGGCCCGGGCTTGCAAGGCCTGGTCTGCATTCCTGGCTGGGTGCTGGCTGAGACCGTGGTGCGCTGTGCTGCCTTCATGAGTCGGGAGGCTTGAGTTGTCATCAGCATGGCTTTGTGGCGAAGCCTCATAGGCGGGGCTTCATCAAATGAGCGGTTGCTTTATTCCGGCAGGGCATGACTTGTGGTCATGCAGCTTTACTGGAGTTCCAGTTGGTGAAGGGTCCGCACGCACTCACTCGGGTGGCTTTCCTCGGTGACTATGCTCCCCGTCGGTGTGGAATTGCGAGCTTCACCCATGACCTTTGTGAAGCCGTGAGCTCCGAGGCTCCCAGACTCGATTGTTTTGTGGCGGCGGTCAATGACCGGCCCGAGGGCTATGACTACCCGTCACGGGTCAGGCTTGAGCTTCAGGAAAAGGACATCGACTCCTATCGCCGCGCCGCCGACTACCTCAATTTTTCCAATGCCTCGGTGCTGAGCGTGCAGCACGAATTTGGCATCTATGGAGGCGCGGCTGGCAGTCATCTTCTGACACTTCTGAAGGAGGTCAGGATGCCGGTCGTCACGACATTGCACACCGTCCTCAGCGCTCCCGGACCCGCCCAGCAGACGGTCATGCAGGAGATCATCCGGAGCAGTGAGCGGCTGGTGGTCATGGCGCGCAAGGGTGCCGATGTCCTGCGTGACGTCTACGGGGTGCCTGCCCGGCAGATCGAGGTGATCCCGCATGGGATTCCTGATGTGCCTTTCTCCGACACTGCGTCCTCCAAGGAACAGTTTGGCGTCGGCGGCCGCCGTGTCCTGCTGACCTTCGGCCTGCTGGGCCCCGGCAAGGGCATTGAGCATGTGATCAAGGCTCTGCCAAGGATCATCGAACGCCATCCGGAAGTGGTTTACATCGTCCTTGGGGCCACCCATCCCAATCTCCTGGCCCGTGAGGGGGAGCGCTACCGGCTCAGCCTGGAATGGCTGGTCGAGGAGCATGGGGTGAAGGATCATGTGATTTTTGACAATCGTTACGTCTCTCCGGAGGACCTTCGTGAATTCATTGCCGCGACAGACATTTACATCACGCCTTATCTCAATGCGGAACAGGTCACGTCTGGCACGCTGGCGCAGGTCTTTGGCGCCGGACGGGCCGTCGTCTCCACCCCTTATCTGCATGCCCAGGAGCTTCTGGCCGAAGGACGCGGCATCCTAGTTCCCTTTTCATCGCCTTCAGCCATCTCACAGGCCGTGCTAGAGTACCTGGGCCGCCCGGCACTGCTGGAGCGCACTCAGATCTCAGCCTGGCAGACGGGGCGTGAAATGATCTGGCCGAGAGTTGCAGGCTCCTACCTGGACTGCTTTCAGCGCGCGTGTGCCGAGCATCGCATGCCCGCGCGCACGGTTTATGCGGGCTGGACGGCGGGCAGGAAGCTGCAGCTCCCGCAGCCCAGGCTGGATCACCTCAGCCGCATGACGGACAGCACCGGGATCTTCCAGCATGCCCTTCATACCGTGCCTGACTTTCAGCACGGTTACTGCACGGATGACAATGCCCGTGCCTTTATCCTCTGCTGTCTTTACTCGGACCTGGGGGCCGACTTTCCCGGCATCAGCCTGGAGGCGCTGTCAACCACCTACCTGGCATTCCTCGCGGCGTCATGGAACCCGGATGCCGGTCGCTTCCGAAACTTCATGAGCTTTGACCGGAGGTGGACCGAGTCTGAGGGCAGTGAGGACAGTCATGGCCGTGCGCTCTGGGCGCTTGGCACCGGCGCGGCCCATGCTGTGCCGCCCGGCCAGAGGAGCCTTTGCGCCCGGCTTTTCGAGGGAGGGCTTTCCGCTGCAGCCTCCTTCACCTCCCCCAGGGCTTGGGCCTTCACGCTCCTTGGCATTCAGGCCTATCTTGGAGCCCATCCTGAAAGCAAGGCCGCCCTGGCCGCCCAGCAGGTGCTCTCCTCGGATCTCGTTCATCTTTGGAATGATTGCGCTTCGCCTGACTGGCCCTGGTTCGAGGCCGGTGCCACCTATGAAAATGCACGTTTGTGCCAGGCTCTGCTCCTTTGCGGCAGCGCCAGTGTTCAGGCCGAGGCCAGGGAGATCGGCCTGAGGTCGCTGCGCTGGCTTGTCTCCATTCAAAAAACCCCCAACGGCTCGTTCCGACCGATCGGCAGCAATGGCTTTTGCATCCGTGACGGCCTGCATGCCCACTTCGATCAACAGCCAGTTGAAGCCCAGGCCATGATCTCCGCCTGCATCTGTGCCTGCCGTTGCACCGGGGACCCCTTCTGGTTCCATGAGGCGCACCGGGCCTTTGAATGGTTTCTGGGCCGCAACGACCTCGCCCTTGCCCTTCATGACCCCATCACCGGTGGATGCTCCGACGGCCTGCATGCAGACCGCCTGAATGAAAACCAGGGGGCTGAATCCACCCTCGCCTACCTCATAGCACTTGCTGAAATGACCCTGGCCAAGCACCCGAACCCAACAGGCGCATGAACCGCCCCGCACTCCATCGACACCCGATTCTTCTTCAGCCGGACAGCGCCCGGGTCATCATCCGGCCCTTCATCCCCTCCAGCTCCCGTCGGCTCTCCACCATCATCGGCCGTGCTCTGGCGCTCACAGAACAGGAGGTGGAGGCCGAACTCGCCGCCGTTCATGCCGACTTCGACAGCCGCCATCTCAACATTGAGCCAGTCCTGTTCAGCCACTTTCTCAAGGTGCAGCATGAGGTGTTCACCCAGCGTCCGCTGTCGCGTTCCCGCCAGCTGCTGATCGGGGCGCTTTTTTCCGGCGAATACTCCCTGGAGGCGGCCGCCCTTTTCAATCCCTCCATCGTCCCCCACCCGGATCAGTCCGGCATCCCTCCTGGATGCCTGCGCTTCATCATCAGCCTTCGCGCCACGGGTGAAGGCCACATTTCCTCCATTGAGTTTCGTGAGGGAGTGATTGCTGCGGACGGGGAGATCCACCTCACGCCCGTCTCTCGCTTTGTCAGCCTTCCGGAGGTCCTTCCCAACCCCAGCTACCGGAAGAAGCGGTTCGTCATCAAACTGCATGAAATGGGCTTCGACAACGCCTGTGCCTCCGCTGTCATGGACGCCCTGGGCTCTGAGTTCATTCGTGCGGATCTTTCCGCCAGCCTGGCCAGGGTCCGCAGGGAAAGCCTTCCGCACACTCATGAGACACGGCGCACGCTCGAATGCATCCAGTGGCTTGCGGACTCCAACTATGAACTGCGTTTCTCGGACAGGCTGGCCCTGAGTGAGCGCATTCTCTTCCCTGTCTCGGACAACGAGAGCAACGGCATCGAGGACGCCCGCTTCGTGCGCTTCGTCGAGGATGACGGAAGTATTGTTTATTATGCCACCTACACCGCCTACAGCGGACGCGCCATCCTGCCCCAGTTCATCGAGACCCAGGACTTCATTCACTTTCGTGTTCTGACTTTGAACGGCAGCGCGGTTCAGAACAAGGGCATGGCTGTCTTTCCCCGCCGCATTCAGGGGCGTTACGCCATGCTTTCCCGTCAGGATGACGAAAACCTCTTTGTCATGTTCTCGGAGAATCCCCATTACTGGAGTGATCCCCACCTGATCCTCCGCCCGGCCGAGGCCTGGGAGTCCGTCAAGATCGGCAACTGCGGCTCCCCCATCGAAACGGATGCGGGCTGGCTCGTCATCACCCATGGTGTCGGCCCCATGCGTCGTTATTGCATCGGCGCCGTCCTCCTTGACCTTGATGACCCCACCCGGGTCATCGGCCGCCTCCGCCAGCCTCTTCTCTGTCCCGAGGGCGTTGAACGTGAAGGCTATGTTCCTAACGTTATTTACAGCTGTGGTGCCCTTGTGCATGGCGGCCGGCTCATCCTGCCCTACGCCATGAGCGACAAGGCCAGCGCCTTTGTTTCCATCAACCTGCCGGGTCTTCTAGACGCCCTCCTGGAGAAGGACCCCGGCCAGCACCCGCCGGCCTAGCATGAAACAGTTCCACTGCTCCTGCGGCAACCTGCTCTTCTTCGACAGCGTCACCTGCCTGCGATGCGGCCTGAACGTCGGTTACGACGCCGTCGCTGACATCATGCGTCCGGTCTCCCAGGGGTGGCGGCTTTGCGGGAACGGCGTCGTTTATGGTGTGTGCAACTGGCTTCTTCCCGCCTCCTCGTCTGCCGAACTCTGCGCCTCCTGCCGTCTCAACCGCACGATTCCGGACCTCGGGCACCCGCCAAACCTCGGTCATTGGAGCATCACGGAAGCCGCCAAGCGCCGCCATCTCCGATCCCTTCTCAGCCTGCGCATCCCTCTTCCCACCCTCGCTGAAAATCCCCAGGACGGCCTCGCCTATGACATTGTCAGCACCAGCCGCGACCCTGCCCTGACCACCGGCTATCTCCGCGGGGTCATCACCCTCAGCCTGGAGGAGGCCGATGACACCTGGCGTCAGATCAACCGTCAGCTGCTGGGCGAGGCCAGCCGCACGCTGCTGGGGCATTTCCGTCATGAAAGCGGTCATCACATCTGGGAGCGGGTCTTTCCCCGGCTGGACTGGAACCATCCGCTCCGCCAGGCCTACTTCGAAGTCTTTGGCGACCACACCATCGACTACGCCTCCGCTCTTCAGCGTCACTATCGTCACGGTGCTCCGCAAGGCTGGCAGCAAAACTACATCTCCGCCTACGCCTCCTCCCATCCGTGGGAGGACTGGGCGGAGACCTGGGCTCATTACCTGCAGATTTTTGACAGCTTCGAGACATGTCAAAACCTTGGCATTCGCGGTGGAAGCCTTGACCTGCCCCTTGTCATCCTGCCTCTCGAATCCTGCACCCTGCGGCAGGACCTCGCCAGCAGCCGGGAGGCGGATGTCAGCTTTCACGCCTGGCTCCAGCGCTGGATCTGCCTTGCCACCATGCTCAACGAGGTCACCCGCAGCTTCGGGTCGCCCTTTCTCTATCCCTACATCATTTCGCCTGCCATCGCAGGAAAGCTTCGCCTTGCCCACCACGTCGCCCACCTCTGGGAGTGATCGGGGGGCGGAAGACGGCGCCCTGTGCGCCCCATCTTCATCCGCCCGCTGGCGCACCTGGTCCGACACTCTGCCAGGCTGGCTGTTCGCTGGTGTCCAGGACAAAAAAAAGCCGGGCCTTTCGAAGGCCCGGCTTGTCCATACGTCTGGAGTCCAGGGGGAGGATCAGGCGGCCAAGGCGCTGCCGCGCTCATCCTTCATGCGGCCGCGGTATTCAGTGGGCGATTCGCTGGCGATGCGGCGGAAGCTGCGGTTGAAGTGGGACAGCGACTGGAAGCCGACATCGTAGGCCACTTCAGTGATGCGGGCGTCGGGCTTCATCAGCATGCGCTTGGCCTTCTCGACACGGGCGCGGTTCACAAAGTCGGTGAAGGTGAGGCCGGTGGCGCGCTTGAAGATCTTGCAGAAGTGGAAGGGGCTGACGTTCACCGCCTTGGCGACCTGTTCGAGGGTCATGGGCTCGGCCAGGTGGGCATGGATGTAAATCTTGGCATTCTTGACCGCCTGGGGCTCGTGGGAGGTCTGGGCGAAGAGCATCCGATGGGCGCACTCGCCGAGCTGGACGGAGAAGGAGCGGAGGATGGCGATGGCGGCCTGATAGCGCTCCGGGGCCATGACCGGGGTTTGGTCGAAGTGGACGCGGGCGGCGTGGATTTCAGCGGCGCTGCGGTCGTCGTCGAGCAGGGAGGAGGCCAGGGGGGCGAAGGATTCGGCCGTGGCGGCTTCGAGACGCACTCCGCCGGTTTCAAGGAGGGCGACCGGGGTCTTGCCGACGCGGACGGGCACCAGGGTGTTGACGACGCCTGCCACACCTTTGCGGGTGACGACTTCCTCCACGAACTCCTCATCTTCCTGGGCACGCAGGCTGAGGGGCAGTCCGGTCAGGGTGTGGAAGGCGGACTGATAGCCGCGGAAAAGGTCGCTTTCGGCCAGGGTTTCAATGAAGCGCTGCTGGCCGTTGTGCTTGGAGAGTGTGGTTTGCATGGCGTGTGTGGTTCTTGGGTTGACACACGGATGCTAGGCGCTGTGCGTGGATTGCTCTATTCGTGGCGACCACGGCGCAATTCATGATGAACGACCGCAATGGGTGCATAATGGATTCCACTATGCCGATCTTGCGAGAGCTCACGCTTTCCTGCGGGGAGCGGCCTTTTTGGCGGCTTTTTTGGGTGGGGTCTTCTTGGTTGCCGCTTTTTTCACCGTGGCTTTCTTGACCGCAGTTTTTTTGGCGGGGCTCTTTTTCACCACCGGCTTCTCCTCATGCCAGGGCAATTCTGGCGCATCCCCCCACAGTTCCTGGAGGGCGTAGTATTCGCGCTTTTCCGGTGACTGGATGTGCACGAGGACGTTGGGGAAGTTGATGATCAGCCACTGGCTCTCATAGGAACCGTCCACGAAGAGGGGTTTCAGCCCGTGCTCCTCGCGCATCTGCTCGACGATTTCGTCGCGCACGGCACGCAGCTGGGGCGAGGAAGTGGCGGAGACGATGACAAAGAAATCCGTCACCGGGGACAGGCCGCGCAGGTCAAGCAGCACGATGTCTTCGGCTTTTTTGTCATCGGCATATTTGGCGCAGAGGCGTGCGGTTTCGAGGGCTTCCATGGGTGGGGGTGCTGGCGGTGGGACTTCAAAGCCTACTTTGCCCCCCCACGCAAGCCTGTATCCTGGAAGGAGGGGTGGGCTGCCTGGAGGGAAAGCGGTTGCCTGGGGAATGGGCAGATGCTAGCACAACACCCCTGATTTCCTGCTTTCAGCCAACCCACCATGACCGCCCAACAACTTTTCGATGCCGTCGGACCGGAACTTCGTTCCCAGATCCTTGGATACATTCAGACGGATGAACGCCCCGCCTACCGGGCGATGGTCCAGTCTCTCGCAGGCGCCCGGAAGCTCCGTCCGCAGTTTGTGCTCGAAAAGTCCCGCGCCCAGCAGCAGGAATGGCTGGAGTCCCAGCTTCGCCTCAAGACCAACGGTCCGGTGGTCGAACAGCTCATCCAGATCTGGCTGCTCAAGTCCCAGAGCCAGATGCTGATCACGTTCCTGGATGTCCTGGGCGTTGAGCACGATGACAAGGGCCAGGTGGAAAATCTTCCGGAGGAGATCGCGGAGGACAAGGCTGCGGCTGGTGTCCAGGCGCTTCTGGCGGCCTTCCCGGCCAAACAGGTGGCGCTTTATCTGCACATGTTCCAGCTCCAGCGTCCCGGCGGCTGGGATGGGCTGGCCAGGGCCATCAACGCCTCGGACGCCTTGAAGCTCTGAGGTTTCGTTTCCCTGCCCGCAAGGTGCAGGCAGGGCAGAGGATGAAGTCCCGTTCTTAGATGACCGGGCCAGGAAGGTCCTTCCACTTGGCGTGCAGCTCCTTGTAAACGATCGGGCTGATCTCGCTCGGTTTGATTTCGCTGCGGCCGCCCCAGAAGACGTTGGTGTATTCCAGAGGGATGCCCAGGTCGGCCAGATGCTTGTCAATGGCGGCCTTGTGGGCCAGCACGGTCTCCTTGTCGGTGCCGTGGATGACGCCCATGATGTTGACGTTGGCGAAACGTTCACCGCCCTCACGCCAGTAGCAGTGGGTCATGATGGGATGGCGGCCGACCTCCCCGCCGGCACGTTCCTCCATGCCCTTGGGCACCTTCCAGTGGAAGAGGGCGTTGAATCGGGTGACACGGACGCCTGAGGCGCTGGGCTTGACGTGCTCCAGGAAGGTGGAGAAGCGGCCGATGACGCCCTTTTGATCCAGGCGCTTGGCGACTTCACAGAACTTTTCCAGGCTGACGCCGGCATCACGGGCGCGGCCGAGCCAGGGTTCAGGGCCGATTTCATCGCTGCTGAGGTCGCCCTTGAGATGCAGCAGGACATTCCACTCCTCCTCGTCGAGGTCGGCGATGTTCGTGGTCATCATCTGGGCGGGCTCATCGGCCTTTTCACCGGGCTCCATGGACTTGCGCCGCACATGGCCGACGCCGAGGGCGAAGATGCCGTGGGCCTGCATGGTGTAGTAATCCTCGGCGCCGATCAGCCGCTTCAGGACGTCGCAATGTTCGTTGATGTTCCGGTCCTGGGGCACCTTGAGGGTGGTCCAGAGACGGAAGTCGCTGCCGCTGACCTCCCGGTCGGTGCTGCGCAGCACGACATGACCGCTGAAAGGGTCCTGCTTGAACAGGAATTCAAAGGCGGCCTCGAGCTTGTCGGCGGGCACTTTCCAGGCCACCAGGGCGCCTTCGGCCAGCTTGTTGGCCAGCAGGGTCTGGCGGACGCGGCGGATCACGCCTGCCTTCAGCATGGCGCGGATGCGCTCCACCACGGTGTCGAAGGGCAGCCCGCTTTCCTCGGCGATGAACTGGAAGGGATGCTGGTGAAAGCCTTTCACACGGTCTTCGCTCACCGCCAGGATGCGGGCGTTGATTTCTTCAGTGTGTTCGGTGGGAATCGGGGCGTCAGGGGTCATGTGAAGGAAAGGGTCGGAGAGCATGGCGTCCAAGGGGACGGCGGACGGGGGGCGACTCTTAGCGCTGCTGGCCGAAATGACAAGGAGGGGCTGGTGATGCGCAAGGAAGAGGGGTGGGTAACCCAGGCGCCGGCTTGACCTTTTTCCATGAAATTTCATAGCGTGGGAAGATGACAGGAACCGCCCGTTTTCCCGCCTTGGCCTGGCTGCTGCTCAGCTATGTCATGCTGGCGTCGGCATTTCTCTGGGCTGGAAGGCAGACCGGCGGAACCCTGGCAGGATGGGTGTTCCTGGGGTGCCTGGCCCTTGTATGGCTGCCGCTGTATGTGTTCTTGAACCGGGCGGAGATCTTCGCTGAAAAGGCCTTTTGGTTCAGTCATGCCGCCGCAGCCCTGGTGGTGGTGGCCGCCTGTGCCGCAATGGCCGCCTGGACCGATGCTGAACCCGCCGCCACGCACAAACGGCCTGACAACTGGCCGACGCTGCTTTCAGGCGTCGCCTTCTTCATGCTGTTTCAGCAGAGCAGTCTCCTCATCATCCGATGGCTCGCCCGGAGGACCCAGCAGCGCGTGGAGAAGGCCTTGTCGCAGAAGCCTGGTCAGGATTGAAATTGGCGGACGGGTTTGGAAAGGTCTGCTTGGCAGGCTTGCTCCGTTGGTCGATTTTGGCAGGAGGATCATGCCGCCAGGCATGTTGTGCTGGTGGCATGAAGCTGACCTGCTGCCGCTTGCTGCATCTGTGTCAGCACCACGCCATGCGCCTTGTGAATGGATGGGGTGTTTTGCGCCTTTTCATTTTTGTCATTCATCAGTTCCCGATCCTGCTGACGTTCGCCATGTCACCCGCGACCCTGCTTGTGCTCTGTGCTCATGGCTGCGTTGCGGGCCTGAGCCTGCTTGTAGCGGCTGAAGTAGCGATCAAAGGCCTCTTCAAGACTGCCGTCCGAGTCTTTGAACAGAGACACCACCACCATCACCTTGCGCATCTTGCCCTGTTCGTCACGACAGTGGAGGGTGTAGCGGTTGCTGCCGCGGAAATCAAGATGGGCTTCTGTTGTCACCTCCTTGATCTGGCTGAAACGAATGGGCGCCGGCTCGGCA
>JBIIRD010000003.1:0-129214 GCA_044341745.1 Prosthecobacter sp.
ACCGCTGCCTGTTGTTCAGCAGTGGCGTGGAGGTGAGGGATGCGCAGAACGCAAACGTGGTTCGGCGCGGAGTGAGCGCGGAGGCGGCGAGGGAGGTGCTGAAGGCGGGCGGCAAGCTGGGCTGCGGGGAGTTGGTGCGCCTGCGGGTGAGGTATTTCAGCGACGGGCTGGTGCTGGGGAGCCGGGAGTTTGTGGAAGGGGTGTTCGAGGAGAACCGGGAGAAGTTCGGCCCGAAGCGCAAGGACGGCGCGCGCAGAATCGCCGAGGCGACGGGGGGCCTGCACTCGATGCGCAAGCTCCGACGACTGCCTGTGGGTTGAGCACAGGCATTGAACTCAAGACACCTGGACGCCCCTGCATCCCGTCGAGCAGGCATGGCGGTGCGCCAACGCATTTCAGAAAGCCCGATGTGCAGGCAGAAAGATTTTCCCAGGCGGTCCTCATCCTCTGAAATTTTTCTGCCCCCATTTTTCTGCCACTCTCCATTCTTGCCTCCTGTCAAAGGGCACCCTTGACAACAGCCGCCCAGGTGACGGTTCGTAAAAAACTGCCAGCAAGTTTAGCTGCTTCAATCCGGCGGGCATGGAGTGCGCCGACGCATTTCAGACAGTCCGATATGCTGGCTAAAAAATTGGGGGCAGAAAGATTTTCCCAGGCAATCCTCATCCTCTGAAATTTTTCTGCCCCCCATTTTTTCTGCCACTCTCCATTCTTGCCTCCTGTCAAAGGGCACCCTCGACCACAGCCTCTCAGGTGACGGTTCGCAAAAAACGGCCAGGTAGTTTAGCCTCTTCAATCCGGCAGGCATGGTGGCCCCCATGCATCCCAGACAGCTCAATGTGCGGGCAGAAAGATGGGGGGTAGAAAGATTTCCCCAAACGATCCTCGCTCGCCAAGCCTCGGGTCACCTCCAGCTATGCCCCCCGAGCCACCGGCTTGTCTCGATGCATTCGTCAACAGGACCGAACACCAAATCAAGCCGATTTCCGGGTGAAGTGAATGCGCTTTCCAACTATTGGGTGAATAACATCGGTGCTCGAACGTGGTCCTCAGACATGGACCGCCATCCACAGGTCAAGCATCCGCATCCTTTTAGGCTTTGCGCGAAAGGCCCGCCGTGATTAAACCCGCGCTCCCAACCACACTCATGAGCGCTCTTTCCGCCCCTGCCCACACCTCCGCCTCACGGGCCGCCTGGATGGCCGTGGCCCTGCTCTTCCCGGTGGCGCTGCTCAATTACCTGGACCGGCAGATGCTGGCCACGATGCAGAAGTCCATGGTCGAGGACATCCCGACCATCACCAACGAGGAGGCCTGGGGCAATGTGCTGGCCGCCTTCAAATGGACCTACGCCTTCCTCAGCCCCATCGGCGGCTTCATCGCTGACCGCTTCAGCCGCAGGCGCGTCATTGGCTTCAGCCTGCTGGCCTGGTCGCTGGTCACTTTGCTGACCAGCCATGTCACGACCATGGACCAGCTCGTCTGGGCCCGCGCCGCCATGGGCATCAGCGAAGCCTTTTACATCCCCGCCGCCCTGGCCTTGATCGCCGACTTTCACGTCGGCGGCACGCGTTCGCTTGCCGTTGGCGTGCATCAGACGGGCATCTACGCCGGGCAGATGCTGGGCGGCCTGGCGGGCTACGTCGCCGATGCTCCAGGGTATGGCTGGCAGTGGATGTTCAGCACCTGCGGCATGATGGGCGTGCTCTATGCCCTGCCCCTGCTGGCCGCCTTGAAAAACCCGCCCAACCGGCCCGACGCCGTCCCTGTGGCCTCCCCGGCCGCCGGCCTGCGGGAGCTGCTGACCAACAAAAACTTCCTGCTGCTGGTCGCCTACTTCACCCTGCCCGCCATCGCCGGGTGGGTCATCCGTGACTGGGGCCCGAAAATCCTGCGCGACCAGTTCAACCTGGAGCAAGGCAGGGCCGGCATGATCGCCGTGTTCACCGTGCAGATCGCCTCCCTGCTCGGCGCTCTGATCGGCGGCTGGCTGGCGGACCGGCTCATGCACCGCTCCCAGCGCGGCCGGATCCTGGCCAGCGCCCTGGGCATGGTGTTGTTTCTGCCCGCCCTGTTTGGCGTGGGCCATGCCGCCTCCATCACCATGGCCGTGGTGGCCCTGGCGGTCTTCGGGCTCGGCTGGGGCTTCTTTGACTGCAACAACATGCCCATCCTCAGCCAGATCACCCGTCCGGAGGTGCGCGCCACGGGATACGGCCTGATGAACCTGGTCAGCATGACCTTCGGCGGCCTGGGCGACAAGGGTTATGGCGCGCTGCGTGACCGCGGTGTTCCCATCGACTACATCTTCGGTGCCTTTGCCGGCATCGCCCTGCTCTCCATCCTGGTCGTGCTGTTGATCCGGCCGAAGCAGGCCTGACCGGAAACGATGTCCGGCTTCTCCGCAAGGCTGCCGCCCCTGCCTGCGTAGATGCTCCGGATGCCGATGTCCTCCTCCCCGAACCCGTTTTCCCGACGTGAGATGCTCAGCCGCATGGGCGGCGGCATGGGTGCCCTGGGCCTTGCCTCAGCCCTTCAGGCGGCGGGTGGAGTGCCGACGCACTTTCAGCCGAGGGCCAAGCGCGTCATCCACCTGTTCATGAACGGCGGCCCTTTCGGCCCGGACTTTTTTGACCCCAAGCCCGTTCTGACGCGCTTCAACGGCCAGCGTCCCGATGGCGCCGACCTGCGCACCGAACGCCCGACCGGCGGTCTGCTCGCCTCGCCTTATGCCTATTCCAAACATGGGCAGAGCGGACTCGAGATCAGCGAACTGCTCCCGAACCTCGCGCGTCACGCCGACGATCTGTGCGTGCTGCGCTCCTGCCACACCGACAACCCGAATCATGGCCCGGCCCTGCTGCTGATGAACAACGGCACCATGACCGAGCGCGTGCCGAGCATGGGGGCCTGGCTTAGTTACGGCCTCGGCAATGAAAACGCCAACCTGCCTTCCTACGTGGTTCTCTGCCCCGGCAGGCCGGTGCGCTTCTCCATCCTCTGGAGCAGCGCCTTCCTGCCCGCCCAGCACCAGGGCATCTACATCAATCATTCGCAGCTCGATCCCCGGCAGATGATTCCATGGCTGAGCAATGGACGGCTGAACAGGACCGACCAGCGCCGCCAGCTCGATCTTCTTCAGGAGCTGAACACGGCTCATCTCAGCCAGCGGGGCGGAACGGACGTCGCCCTGGCAGGCCGCATCCAGGCGATGGAGACGGCATACCGCATGCAGTCCGCCGCCACGGACGCCTTCGATGTGAACCTGGAGCCGGAGAAGGTGCGCGAAATGTACGGCAAGAGCCACTTTTCCAACGGCTGCCTCATGGCCAGGCGCCTGGTCGAGCGCGGCGTGCGTTTCGTGCAGGTTTATTACGGCAACGGCCAGCCCTGGGACACGCATTCCAACCATGATGCCTCGACCCGCAGGCTTGCCGCCGACATCGACCGGCCCATCGCCGCGCTGATCTCCGACCTGAAACAGCGCGGCATGCTGGACGACACCCTCATTGTCTGGGGCGGCGAGTTTGGACGGACCCCGGTGAGTGAAAACGGCAACGGCCGCGACCACAACCCGCACGGCTTCTGCATGTTCTTCGCCGGAGGCGGCGCGCAGGGCGGCCAGGCCTACGGGCAGAGCGATGACTTTGGCTTCAAGGCCGCCGTGGACAAGATGCACGTGCATGACATCCACGCCACCCTGCTGCACCTGCTGGGCATCGACCACGAGCGCCTGACCTACCGCTACGCCGGACGTGACTACCGCCTCACCGACGTCCATGGACGGGTGCCAAAGACGATTGTTGGTTAGGCAAGGGCCGGCCCGGCCTGGAATCAGGCACGCGCCGTGACCGGCGTGCGGCGTCCGTCGTCGCGGAAGAAGGACTCCATGCGCTCGCGCAGGTCGGCGTAGAAACGCGCGGCCATCTCCTCCAGCATCTCGGCCTTGGCGGCGACGCCCTGGGACTCCAGGCGTTCGCGCTCCAGGCGCATCTTCTCCTGGAAGGTCTGTTCCAGCTCCATCAGGTGCTCCAGAAAGGCCTTGGCCGCACGGCTGCGGTCCACGCCCTCGATCAGCGCACGCTCCAGCGGCCTGTTCTGCGTGATGTGCAGGAACGGGCTGTCGATCAGCTGCTTCATGTAGCGGTCAAAACCCTTCAGGAAGGCCAGGCGCTCGCGCGAGAACTTCACCTCCTCACAATCCAGCAGGCAGTCGTAGGGCCCGGGCTTGGAGAAGAATTTCACGACCAGCGGAATGGTGTCCACCAGCATGAACAGCAGGGACAGAACGACATAGGCGATGAGGGCGAAGCGGCCGCCGTCGGCCCCTTGTTCGAAAAGGTCGTGCAGGGCCAGCGTCTGGGTCAGGATGTCGCGGCGAGGCTCATTGCGAATCTTGGTGATGCGCGCCTCCTCGTCAGCCGCCAGCCGGGTGATCTCCTCATTGAGCCCCTTGAGCTGAACAAGCTGCGCGTCGATCTGGGACTTCAGCGTTTCACGGATGGCGTTCTGCTGGCCGACAAACTGATCGGCCTGCTGCTGCTGAACCTGACGACGCAGAAGTTCAATGCGATCCTGCTCGGCCTTGGCCTTGGCGGCAAGCTCGGCGGCCTGGGCGTCCAGGGCGGCGTTCACCGCGTCCTCGGCGGCCTTGATTTCCGCGATCAGGGCGACCCGGTTTTTCGTCAGCGTGTCGAGCAGACCGCTCAGGCGGGCGGACTCGGCCCGGCGCCAGGTCAGCTGGTCCTCCTGGATGCTTTTGGCACGCGGGCCGAGGCCGATGATGCCGCTGCGCTGGCCGTTGACCTCGCGTTCGAACTCCGTCTGCCACTGGTTGAGTTCGGCGGCAATTTTCTGGTAGTCCGTGCTCAGCTTGGCCATTTCCTTGTCCAGCGCCTCAAGCCTCAGTTTTCCAGGGCCGGTGGCCTCGGCGATCTTCGCCTCACGCTCCGCCTTCGCCTTCTTCTCATCCTCGGTCAGCGGCTTCTCCACGGGCTTGCCGTTTTCATCCAGGAACTTGGCGCTGAAGCTGGCGTTCCAGGAGTCACGCTGCTTGGCGATCTCGGTCTCAAGCGTCTTCACACGGGCCTCCACCACCGCCTTCTGCGTCACCCCGTCCTTGCGCGCCTGCTCGATCTCCGCCTCGCGGTCCTTCTCGATGACCGAGACGATGGTGTCCTTGAACAGCAGCAGCGTCAGCGGATGGGAGATGGTGACGCCCATGAGCGCGGCAACCACCATGCGCAGGGCGAATTGCGAGGCCTTGCGGAAGATGTTCTGATAGGCGCGGTAGGTCGCGAGCAGGGCGCGATCCACCGTCAGGATGATGAAGGCCCAGACCAGCGACACGGGCGTGATGACCAGCCAGTTGTCCGTCAAGGTCGACAGCGCGTAGGCGCAGGCGATGATGGCGAAGGTCGATGGAACCAGCACTGTGGCGCCGAAGGCCACGTATTTTCGGCGCTCCCAGGCCGGGCAGGCGTCGAGGTTGTCGGAGCTGGCTCCGGCGAGCCAGAAGAAGACGCGTTCAAGACGGTCAAGGATGCTCATGATGAGGAGGGGGGGAACCGGCGCGATAGTGAGGGTAATGGGATTGACTGTCAATCCCGTCGGTGGAGGAATGCCCAACATGAAGTGCTACCAAGTCCTGCCCTGCCTGACCTCCCCCCCCACCGTCGCCGACTGGGCGAACGCCAGGCCGCTCACCGACTTCAGCCTGCCCTGGGAGGACCGCCCGGCTCCGCGCACGGAATTCCGGGCGCTTTGGAGCCGGAGCCATCTGCACTTTGCCTTCGCCGCCCTGGACTCCACCCCGGTGCAAGGAGCCGGCCCCACGTTGAAGGAGCGTGTGCTGGAGTCGGACCGGGTCGAGATCTTCCTGTCCCCGGACCTGGACCTGAAGCCCTACTACTGCCTGGAGATCGCCCCGGGCGGCGAGGCGCTCACCTATCGCGCCCGGCATTACCGGGAGATGGACTGGGGCTGGCAGTGTCCCGGGCTGGAAGCGCGGGCCGTGACCGGCCAGGATTGCTTCGAAATCACCGGCAGCCTGCCGTGGAGCGCCCTGCGCGATCTGGGCGTCCTCAAGCCGGGCGCGAACCAATTCTATGCCGGCCTTTATCGTGCCGACTTCGCCATCCAGCCGGACGGCGGCCTGCGCCGCAGCTGGATGCCCTGGGTGAACCCCGGCACGGAGCGCGCCGACTTCCATGTTCCCGGCTCCTTCGGCATCCTTGAATTGATCGGATGGGATGAGGAAACCTGACAAATGGCGGCTTGCGTGACGCGGCGGGCTTTCAATCATGAGCGGCTCATGCCAGCCTCCGCCTACGACCAGCTCTGCGATCACGTCCGCGAAGTCGCCCTCCTTGCCTCCACCGAATCGATCCTGTCCTGGGACCAGGAAACCTTCATGCCCGCAAAGGCGCTGCCGTTTCGCGCCAGGCAGATGTCCTGGCTGAGCGGACGAGCCCACGCCCTGGCCACGGGCCGCATGATGCAGAAGCTCATCCATCAGGCCCAGGCCGCGCGCCTCCGCCAGCCGGTCCAGGCGGCGAACGTGCGGATCCTGGCCGAGGATTACGATCGCAACGCCAGGATTCCCAACCGTCTCGTCGTGGAGGAGAGCGAAATCACCGCCCACGCCAAGCATGCCTGGGTCGAGGCCCGCAGGACTTCCGACTTCAGCCTGTTCGCACCGCATCTGGAGAAGCTGCTCGGCATCGCCCGGCGCAAGGCGGACCTCTGGGGCTATGCGGAGGAGCCTTATGACGCCCTTCTTCATGGCTATGAAAGAGGCACCCGCACGCGTGAGGTTGCGGCCCTGTTTGCCAAGCTGAAGCCCGACCTCGCGGAGATCGCCCGCAGGGCCGTCGAACGCGGCCGGAGCATCCGGCCCAACCTGCTTCGTGGCAGCTATCCCATCGTGAAGCAGCAGCTGCTCAACGCCGAGATCGCCGCCAGCATCGGCTTCGATTTCGAGGCCGGACGGATCGACACCACGGCCCATCCGTTCTGCACCACGCTGGGCCCCCGCGATGTGCGGCTCACCACCCGCTACGACGAACGTGACTTCACCTCATCCCTGTTCGGCGTGCTGCACGAGGCCGGGCACGGACTTTATGAGCAGGGTCTGCCGGAGAACGACTTCGGGCTGCCTTCAGGCCGCGCCTGCTCGCTGGGCATTCACGAGTCGCAGAGCCGTCTCTGGGAAAACCATGTCGGCAGGTCGCGTCCGTTCTGGGAAAAGTGGCTGCCGCGCGCCGCCGAGATCTTCCCTCACCTGCGACGCATCAGCCTGGATGACTTCCTGAAGGCCGTGCATCGCTCCGAATACTCCTTCATCCGCGTCGAGGCGGACGAGGCCACCTACGACCTGCACATCCTGCTGCGGTTTGAAATCGAACGGCGGATGATCTCCGGTACCCTGTCCGTGAAGGACGTGCCCGAGGCCTGGAACGCCCTGTTCAAGGAGTTGTTCGGCATGACACCGCCTGACGCAGCCCGAGGCTGCCTCCAGGACATTCATTGGAGCATGGGCGGGCTCGGCTACTTCGCCACCTACACGCTTGGCAACCTCAACGCCGCCCAGCTCTTCGCCTCGGCCCGCAAACAGCGCCGCATCGCCTCCGCCATCGACAGGGCTGATTATGCGCCGCTGCTGACCTGGCTTCGTGAAAAGGTCCATGCGCAAGGCGGCGCCCTCCTGCCGGGCGAGGTCATGAAAACGGCCACGGGCTCGGCCACCGACGCCAGGCATCATCTCCGGCACCTGCGCGGCCGCTTTGTGGATTGAGGCGCCATCCAAACCATCTTCGCCATCTCCCGCCCTGCACCGGCTCGTCACCAGTTTTGCCGAACTCATCAGCACGCCCTTTGCGGACGGCGTGAACGCGCTTGGCTGGCCGCGTGAGCTGGAGGGTGATTTTGCCGAAGTCACCCGGGCCCTCGACCTGCCTCCTGGAATCAGCACGCTTGATGAAGACCGCCTTCGTTCACTGGACCTGAGCCCGGCGGGCAGACAGGCCGTCGACACCATGCTGGCGGATGTCAGCAGGCTCCGCGAACACGGTGTCGAGGTGATACTTGACGGCATCCATGGTTATACCCACGAAGTGCGGCCGGGAGCGCTTCGGACGGATGTCTGCTCCTTCCATGTCGACAGCGCCACGGCCGAGGCGGACACCTGGCTCTGCACCTACCACGGAGCCTCCTCGGAAGGGCTTCCCAACAACATGGCCGTTCGGCGCATCGATGATCCTGCGGCGAGATCCCTGCTGCTCCAGGAGTTCGGAGAGGCGGACGACGAGGCCTTTGAGGAATGGCTGAACGATCACTTCCACGACCTGCACTACCTGCCCCGGCCCGGCGCAGAACCCTGGTCGTTCGGCACCTGGGTTCTCTGGAGAATCGCCACGCTTCACCCGGACAGCCGCGTGCCACCCTGCATTCACCGTGCCCCGCACCCCGTGCCCGGACAGCCCAGGCTGCTGCTCATTGGCTGAACCATCCGCGATGCCACGGCAAGCCTCATGAAATGAGCGCCTTCCACCTGCCGCGCTCCACCCACATCAGGTAAAAGGAAAGCAGGCTGATGCCCAGAAGCATCGGCTGGAGGATGCCGTCTCCGGCCACAAACTGATGGAAAGCGAGGATGTTGACGATGATGGGGCCCAGAATGAGGAGGCCGACATTGCGCGTGCGTGGCAGCAGGACAAGCAGGCCGCCGAGCAGCTCCAGCACCTTCACGAAGGTCAAGTAGCCGGTGGGGCCAAAGGCCGCCATGAACGAGGCGATGGGAGTGTTGTTTGGAAGCTCCGGCGTTGGCGCCATGCCGAGAAGTACGAAGGAGGCCGACATGATGAAGAGCCCGCCAAGAAGGAGTGAGGCGATGTGGGGTGCGTATTTCATGGGATGCTTTCAGGAGGCGCGAGCTGAGGATTTCATGGGGGGCGTCGGCAGTGCTCATGAGGATTCCTCCACGCATCCTGCCACGGTGCTGATGATTCGGCCAAGGCCGAAATTTTCCTTCAACAGGCAAGGCGCGGCCTGCAAACTGCGACGAGGAATGGTGAACGAGACACCAGCATGGAATCGATGAAAGCGAGGCGCAGGCCGATCATAGAGCCAGGATGAAAAGGCGTAAGGCATAAGGCGTAAGCAACAGGCGGCAGGCCCGCCGTGGCGGTCATAATCATGGGATTGGCTCGTCCGAGAAATGCAGGTGCTGGGCAGGCTGAGGCAATTTCACGACAAAGCCGGACGCCGCCCGAGCGTTGTTTCAGCTTTGCCATCGCTGGACACGGGTGATGGTTGACATTCACACTTCAACAAGCTTCATGGGAAAATCAGACTGACCTGACATGAAAGCCGCAGGCAAGATCATCGGCCTTGAGAAGAACATCTTCGAACAGATGCTGGCGGAGGACGACTGGCAGGACATGCCAGGGGATCAGATCGGCGCCTACACCCTGGTGGAAAGGCTTGGAGAGGGCGGATTTGGCGTTGTCTGGAGGGCGGCAACAACATCCCCCGTCAGGCAGGAAGTCGCGCTCAAGGTCCTGAAAGCGGGCATGGATTCACGTCATGTCATCTCACGGTTCCAGCGTGAAAGGCAGGCCCTGGCGGGCATGAACCACCCCAACATCGCCACCCTGTTCAATGCATCGACGACCTCGGACGGCAGGCCCTGCTTTGCGATGGAGCTGGTTTCCGGAGAACCCATCACCTGCTACTGTGAAAGGCACGGACTTTCCATCAAGGAGAAGCTGGAGCTGTTCCATCAGGTATGTGACGCGGTTCAACACGCTCATCAGAGGGGGGTGATCCACCGGGACCTGAAACCGGGAAACATCCTGGTCAGTGAAACGAATGGCAGGGCTCTTCCCAAGGTGATTGACTTCGGCATCTCCAAGATGGTCGACCCAGGCCTGAACGAGGAGGACGCCACCCTGCTGACCCGCCAGGACATGTTTTTGGGCACGCCGCTTTACATGTCACCCGAACAGCTCGACGGCACACCGGATGTGGACACGCGCAGCGACATCTATGCTCTCGGCATGGTGCTGTATGAGCTCCTGACAGGCCGGCAGCCCTTTGACATCGCGGAACTGACGTCAAGGAGCATGGAGGAGATGAGACGGGTATTGAAGGAGGAAAGGCCGGCACGCCCGTCCTTGAGCGTCAGGAGAAAGGCCGGGGACAGCGCGACGGACAGGCTGCCCAAGGACCTCGACTGGATCACCTTGTGCGCCCTGGAAAAAGAGCGGGAGCGGCGTTATTCAACGGCGGCACAACTGGCCGCCGACATCCGCAGGTTCCTGGAACATTCACCCGTGGCCGCACGTCCGCCCAGCGTCACCTACCTGACATCCTGCTGGGTGAGGCGGCATCGGGCGCTGGCCCTGGCGGCCTGCATCAGCGTGGCGGCCCTGTTCAGCGGTCTTGCCGTGGCCCTCTGGCAGGCCCGTGCGGCGGACATGGCGCGCGCCAGCGCCGAGCAGGAGGCCTCCCGAAGCCGTCAGACGGCGGCATTCCTGACCTCGCTCCTGGATGACGTGGCCACGGAGGTCAATCGCGGCCGCAACCCTGAAGCCCTGAGGGAGGGGCTTAGTGCCAGCCAGAAGAAGCTTGATGAAATCAGCGATCCGGACCTGCAGATCAGTCTCCAGAAACAGATAAGCCACCTTTTTGAAAGCATGAGCGAAAGGAAGCTCAGCATCCCATCGCTCGAACGTCTGGCCAGGCTCATCGCAGCCCGGCACGGGGAGGACAGCCAGGAGGCTCACGACGCCGCCGTCGGCCATCTTTTCGCCATGATAAACCATGGTGATCGGACGGTGGCGGCCAAAAGGCTGGCCGAGATGAAGGAACGGATCGAGGCGCGTGGCGACCACGGCAGCCTGGAATGGTTTGATGTGCAGAACCTGCTGACCCATGTCTGGGTGAAACTGCGCAACATCCCCCTCGCCCTGGCTTCGGCCGACGAGGCTGCGGCAGCCGCCTCAAAACACCGCCTGCTGCCCGAGCGTCACTTTGCCATCCTTCTCACCAGGACGGAGGCGTTGCATCTGGCTGGCAGGCATTCAGATGCATTGAAACAACATGAGGAAACCCGGACCCTGCTTGAGAAAAACGGCATCCTGGACGTCTATGAGAAGGACTTCCTCCGCCGCGTCGCGGCCTCCTACAGCCAGGCGGGCCAGAATGGCCGGGCGACCGAGCTTCAGCGTGAGCTCGTTGACAAGGTCAGGTCGGGTGACCGGAAGCGGCTTTTTCGGGAGTATGGCACCCTGGTGACTTATGCATCCAGGGCTGGACTACATGAAGAGGCGGTCGCCCACGCCAGGGAGGCGCTGCTCCTCGCTCGACAGCCGGATGAGGGCGAAGATGCAACCCTGCGCCGGGCGGAAGCCGCCGACAGCCTGCGCCATCTGGCCTCCGCCCTTGGCCACGCCGGCAAACACGCCGAGTCCGTGTCCGTCGCGCGCGATGCGCTTGCCCTCGCCTTTGATGACGGCAACGGACAGCGCATCACCAGGGCGCACATGCTTCTGGCGGAAAGGCTCGAGGCGGCAGGCCGTCTGGAGGAGGCGCACGCCGCCTATCGCAGCAGCTACCAGAGCCACACCCAGCGCAACGCAAGCTACAAGGACCGGATCTATGACCTTCACTCCATGGCGGCCATTCGACGTCGTCAGGGCCGTCATGCCGACGCGCTGGCACACCATCAGGAGGCCTGGCGGCAAACCATGGCCGAACCCAGTTCCAAAGATGATCCGGACTTCGTCTCCTATGTGGCCGCGCCCGCCCTGGAGTGCTGGAAAAAACTGCTGGCCTCCGATCCGAGTCTCACACCGCCACAGGAAGTGGCCGTCTGGGAGACCGCTCGCACCAGCCCGCCCGTCAATGCGTCGGTGCCCTGAGCTGAAAAAGGAGCCGGACATAAAAAAGGAGCCCCCTGTCATATCCGGCCCGGTTTCGCGTCACCCAAGGAGGAAATGAATGGAGCACGAAACGGCCCAGCAACTCGAAGCACTGCACACAGACTCATTCGGCTGGGCGGTGCACTGCTGCGGCGGCAACCCCTCACGGGCCGAGGATGTGCTGCAAATCGCCTATCTCAAAGTGGTCGCCAGACGGGTGGTTTTCTCAGGTGGCTCCAGCTTCAAAACCTGGTGGTTCGGTGTCATCCGGCTGACGGCCCTGGAGGAGCACCGTCGCCTGCGTTATCGGGAATCCCTTCTCGGCCGCCTGCTGGCCCAGGTCACCGGGCACCCCCAAGCATCCCCGCCCTGCCCCGCCCGTCAGATGGAGGCAAGCGAACGGGTTCAGGAACTCAAGCAGGCCCTGGCCTGCCTGCCCGCACGCCAGGCCGAAGTTCTGCACCTGGTTTTCTATCAGGATCTGACGGTCAACGAAGCAGCGGCAGTGATGAAAATCAGCCCGGGTTCGGCTCGACAGCATTACGAACGTGGCAAGGCCCGGCTGCGCACACTCCTGCAACCCCCTTTACCTGCAAACTGAGATGAACGCCCCGAATGACAACGACCTCAGGGAAGCCTTTGCCCGGCTGCGTGAACAGGACCGGGCCGTCGCACCAGCCTGGAGGCATCTGACTCATCTTCAACAGGTCTCCCCCACCGCCGAGGAAACCCGTCCCTCTCTCCGCTGGGCTCTGGCTCTCTTCTGTCTGACCCTTCTTTTTTGCCTTGGCTGGCCCGGCAGCCCCAAACGCGCCGTTGCCGACCTGGGCGCCGAACTGCCGGAACTGTTCACGCCCCAGGGCGCGCCTTTGTTCACCAGCCTTGCCTTTGAAACCCCGTCCCTGCCCAGCGACACCCTGCTCCCTCCTCATCTCACGATCCAACTGCCATGAAGACCCTCCTGCTGACACTTACCACCACCCTGCTCGCCCATGCCGGGCCGGAAGCATGGCTGCAAAAAGGCCTGATCACCCCGGAGATGATCTCCGCCGTGAAGTCCGAACTCGGCCTGAACAGCGAGCAGGAGGCATCCATGCAGTCGATCCTGAATGCAGCCAGGGAAAAGGCCGCCCCCATGGAGAGCACCGTCCGCGAACGGCAGCAGGAGCTGAACGGCCTTCTCAAGGACGGCAAAACCAATGCTGAACAGGCCGCCCAGGCCCTAAGCCGCCTTCTCGCCGCCGAGGAGCCCGTCAAGCACCTGCAGCTTCGTACGCTCATCGAACTGCGTGATGTTCTGAGCCCCGGCCAGCAGAAAAAAGCCCTCGAACTTGCCCCGGGCAGGCTTGCAAAAAACAACGGCATCCAGAACCGCGTGCATCAGAAGGCCGAGAAGCTGCGCGCCGCCGTCGAATCCCTCGGCATCAAGCCCACCCTGGCCATGAGTGCACGTGGAAGGGAAATCGAAGGCCTGATCAAGTCCGGTGCCTGGACCGATGCTGATGCCGCCCTGGACAAACTTGCCAGTGAAAGCCGTGCGGAGGAGCCAGAGCAGGATGAAGTGCCCGACTTCACCCGGCTCGAACCTGGAAATACCGATCTGGAGGAACTTCGACAGCGTTACAGCCGGGTTGAGGAAAAGGCCCAAGAGCTCATTTCCCTTCCCCTGATCCGCCAGTTTCTCAAGGCCAAGCAGGCCTTTGAAGAAGCCAAGGCTGCCCAGGACGCCGAGAAAGTCGGACGCATCCTGACCTGGGCTGAACGTCAGCTTGAAGAGTCATGAACCGCTGAATCAGCACTCGGGAGACCGACGGGAGTTCATGAAGGTCGGTCAGAAAAACGAAGTGACGACTCATGGACATCATGGCTAGGGTGGCGGCATGGAGCCGTACCTTTCCGCCCTGCCCTATGTTCCGCCTGCGCTGACGGCCTTGTGGGCGCTGATCTGCCTGCGCATCTACACCATGATCTCCACGGACAACCCCGGCCAGCGCAGGCTTGTCGCCATCGGCGGCGCTGTCGGAGCGGCCTTGATCTACGTCCTTGCCTTCAACATCATCACCCTGCTCCAGGTTCCCGCCGAGGCCCCCAGTCCGGCCACGCCCACCCAGGAAGAGCGGGTGAAGGTTCAGTTGAAGTGAGGATTCACATCGACCTCGGCATCTGCCCGAGGGGGGTAAAGCGGATCCGCGGACCAGCAGGCAACTTCGCCCCATCCTGGATCCATTGCTTCAGAATGGCGGCGTCCTTGCGGGAAATCGCATGACCTGTCGGCGGCATTGCGCCTGGAACCTCGTCGGGAAAGACGACCACCTGGTAGAAGCGGCTCATGTCAGGCCGACCAGGAACGATCCATTTCCCAGTTCCCACAAGCCGGGCCAGGGCCGTTGAGCTTTCAATCGAGGGCATCGAAGACAGTCGGTTGTCCCCGTGGCAGTGCACACAGCCTTTTTCCAGCACCCGTTGCACCGGTTCAAAGGCCTTTTGCTCGGCCACCACCTGCGCCGAGGGCACTCGGGCACAGGCGGCCAGGATCACAAGAACCGGAAACAACAAAACGAGGCGTGACTGCATATTGATAAATTCCCATGAACAGGACGGCGGGGCCAGTGAAGATTTCACGAATGCCGGGGCGGGCGACCCAATTTTTCATCTCACGCCCCCCTAAATGGGCTGACATCCAATACTAAAAGGCTAGGAACTTAGATGAAGCCGTTGGAAAAGGCTGTTGCCAGAGCAGGACGACCCGCTAGAATCCGCCGCCTTTTTCCCAACCCAACCACCGCTCCCGCCACTGCCCATGTCATTCCTCCTCACCCAAGGCATCCCTGCGTCACTCGTCCTCGCCGTCGTGGGTCTGGGCTTTGCTCTGCTCCTCATCCGCCAGATCCTCAAAGCCTCCCCGGGAAATGAGAAGATGGCGGAGATCGGAGGCGCTATCCAGCAAGGTGCCAAGGCATATCTGAACCGGCAGATCCGCGCCATCAGCCTCATCGCCGCAGTCATCTTCGTGGCCGTGTATTTCGTCCGCGGCGGCGTGGCGAGCGCCGGCTTCATCATCGGTGCGGTCTGCTCGCTGGTCGCCGGTTACATCGGCATGACCGTCGCTGTCCGTGCCAACGTGCGCACCGCCTGGGCCGCCCGGGACGGCGCCCACCCGGCCCTCAAAATTGCCTTCAACGGTGGCGCCGTCACGGGGCTGCTCGTCGTGGCCCTCGGCCTGCTCTCCGTGGGAGTCTTCTTCCTGGTCGTGGAAAAAATGTCCGGTGTGAAGTCTGCGATCGACTCCCTCATCGGCCTGGCGCTTGGCAGCTCGCTCATCTCTGTCTTCGCCCGTCTCGGCGGCGGCATCTACACGAAGGCCGCTGACGTCGGCGCCGACCTGGTTGGCAAGATCGAGCAGAACCTCAATGAAGACGACCCCCGCAACCCGGCGACCATCGCCGACAATGTCGGTGACAACGTCGGCGACTGCGCCGGCATGGCTGCGGATGTCTTTGAGACCTATGCCGTAAGCCTCATCGGCGGCGTGCTGGTCGGCCACCTCACCGCGCCTGAAGGCAATCACGCAGTGCTGGTTTATCCCTTTGTCCTCTGCGGCCTGGCCATCATCGCCTCCCTGCTCGGCATCGGCTGGGTGAACTTTGTGAAGCAGAAGGCCACCCCCGCCCTGGTGGGGGGCGTCGCCGTCTCCGGCATCGTCGCCGCCATTCTCTTCAAGTGGGCCACCGGTGCCATCTTCCCCGCGCCGATCAACATGGCCGGCGTCACCGTCACTCCCTCCGCCCTTTTCTACTGCGCCCTGATCGGGCTGGCGCTGACCTTCGCCGTGGTCTGGATCACCAACTATTTCACCAGCACCGCCCATCACCCGGTCCGCCGCATTGCCAAGGCCTCGGAAACCGGCCACGCCACCAACATCATCGCCGGCATCAGCGTCGGCCACCATGCCACCCTGCTCCCGGTCCTCTGCATCGCCGCCTCCATCTGGGGCTGCTGGGATCTCGCCGGCCTCTACGGAATCGCCATCGCCGTCGTTTCCATGCTCAGCCTCAGCGGCATCATCGTCTCCCTCGACGCCTTCGGCCCCATCACTGACAATGCGGGAGGCGTCGCCGTGATGTCCGGCCTTCCTGAGGACGTCCGCAGGATCACGGACGAACTCGATGCCGTCGGCAACACCATGAAGGCCGTCACCAAAGGCTACGCCATCGCCTCCGCCGGACTCGCCGCCATGGTGCTCTTCGGCAGCTATGTTGAAGAACTGAAGGCCTTCCTGGGCCTCAAGGAGGTGGTCTTCGACCTCATGAACCCCAAGGTCATCATCGGCATGTTCATCGGCGGACTACTGCCCTACCTGTTCACCGCCTTTGGAATGGACGCCGTCGGCAGCGCAGCAGGCGCGGTGGTCCTTGAAGTGCGCCGCCAGATCGGCCTCAAACCCGGCATTCTCACCGGCACTGACAAACCCGAATACGGCCAGTGCGTGGACATCGTCACCAAGGCCGCCCTTCAGCAGATGATCGTTCCCGCCCTGCTGCCCATCGTCTTCGTGATCGGCGTCGCCTTCCTGGGCAGGGAAGCCCTCGGCGGCCTGCTCATCGGCACGATTGTGACCGGTCTGTTTGTCGGCATTGCCATGACCAGCGCCGGCGGCGCCTGGGACAACGCCAAGAAGTATATCGAAGAGGGCAACCACGGTGGCAAAGGCAGCTTCGCCCATGCCGCCGCCGTCACGGGTGACACTGTCGGCGACCCCTACAAGGACACCTCCGGCCCTGCCGTGAACCCCATGATCAAGGTGGTCAACGTGCTCGCCATCCTGGTGATCCCATTGTTCTTCAAGTAAGTCGCGAAACCTCTCCGCGCGGAGGTTTTCTGACCTTCTCTTTCCCGCTCAATGAAGGCGTGATGGTCTCCCCATCACGCCTTCGGCACATGGGGAACCAGGACGTCCGGCGACTGGTTGCGCTGCCTGCTGCGGCGGGCTGCCTCCCTGGCAAAGACCTGCTGGGATCGCTTCGCCTTCTTGAGGGCGACCTGCGGCAGATGCCAGGTGCCGTCGCTGCGCAGGGTGCGGCCGCGGGCCGTGTCGGCAAAGTGGGTCTCCAGGATGTGAACCAGCCGTTTCTTGGCCTCACGATCCTCCACAGGCACCAGCAGTTCGACACGTTTGGAAAGATTGCGGTTCATGAAGTCCGCGCTGGAAATGAAGACGACGGAGCGGCCGCCCTGCCTGAAGACGTAGATGCGGGCATGCTCCAGGTAGCGGTCGATGATGCTGATGACCGTGATGTTCTCACTCAGGCCCTTCACCCCGGGCCGCAGGCAGCAGATGCCGCGGATGTTCAGGCGGATCTTCACCCCGGCCTGCGAGGCCTCGTAGAGCGCCTCGATCATCTCCCGGTCCTCCAGGGAGTTCATTTTCAGCAGCATCTCGGCGGTCTCACCCTGCCTGGCGCGCTCGGTTTCACTGCGAATCATGGACAGCAGACGCTCGCGCAGGCCGAAGGGCGCCATGCTCAGCCTCTGGAAGTGAACGAACCGTGAGCGGCCGGTGACCGTGTTGAAGAAGGCGCTGGCGTCGCTGCCATAGTCGGCCCGGCAGGTCAGATAGCTGATGTCGGTGTAGAGCCGCGCCGTCGCCTCGTTGTAGTTGCCCGTGCCGAAATGCATGTAGCGCACCAGATGGCCGGCCTCGCGTCGCATGATGAGGCAGACCTTGGCATGGGTCTTCAGGCCGCGCACGCCGTAGATGATCTGGGCGCCGGCGTTCAGAAGTTCGTTGGCACGGTCCAGGTTTCTGGCCTCGTCAAAGCGGGCCTTGAGCTCGACCAGCACCGTCACCTGCTTGCCCGCCTCCGCGGCCTTGATCAGGGCCGCGACGATGCGGCTGTTCTTCGCCGTTCGATACAGGATCTGCTTGATGGCGATGACATTGGGATCCAACGCCGCCTCCTCGATCAGCTTCACCACGGGCTCAAAGCTTTCATAGGGATGATGCAGCAGCAGGTCACCGCGCTTGATCACGTCAAACATGCTGTCACCGGGCTCGATCTGCGGCGGTGTCTGACTTTGCCACACGTCGATCTTCAAGTCGTCAAACCCGGGCAGGTTGGCGATGGCGAAGCAGGAGGTCAGGTCGAGCTCGCCGGGGATGGTGAAGACCTGCGCCTTGGCGGCATCCCCCATGGTGCGGATGGCGGAAACAAGCTCCCGCCGCGCGCCTTCCTCGATCTCGATGCGGATCGCCGGGCTTTGCAGGCGTTTGTCCAGGATGCCTTCCATCTCGCTGACAAGGTCGCTGACATTCTCGTCATCAGCGGCGATGTCCGAGTTCCGGCTGATCCGGAAGCAGGCCGTGGCGGTGATGTTTTCCGACGGGAAGCAGTGGTGCAGGAACATGCGCATCACGTCCTCCAGGTTGACATAGGCATGGCGCGCGCCCTCGGCATCAGGCAGCGCCACATGTCGGGACAGGTTCCCTGGAACTCCGACAAGCACCAGGCGCTGGGTGGCCTCGCCCTCCGCCGACTGCGAGGCCACGGTGCAGAGCAGGTTCAGCCGCAGGGCCGGGATGGAAGGGACGACGCCCTCCTCGATGGCGATGGGGGAAAGCACCGGAAACACATGCTCCGTAAAGTGATCCTCCAGATAGGTGCGCTGGGCCGGTGACAGCTCGGCAGGACGCAGCCGCCGGATCCCCTTCTCCGCCAGCAGTGGCAGGAGGGTCTGCGAGAGAAGCTCATGTTGACGGGCGACAAAGGCCGAGGCTCGCTCATGGATCGCGTCCCACTGCTGGCTGGGAGTCAGCCCGCTGCCGTCCTTGGCACGGCGCCCCTGCTCCCGGAGAAACTGAAGCGCCCCCACGCGCACCATGAAGAACTCGTCCATGTTCGAGGCCGTGATGGCCAGGAATTTCACCCTCTCCAGCACGGGCAGGTCCGCACGTGCGGCCTCGTCGAGCACACGTTCGTTGAAGGCCAGCCAGCTCAGCTCGCGGTTGATGAAATGCTGTTCCTGAAAGCGGAAAATGGGTCCTTCTGAGGGCATCCCGCATGATGGCGACGGTATCAGCCCCCTTCAAGCAACGATATGAAGGGGAAATCACAGGCTTCGCGACCCGTTGACGCCTCCCTTGCCCCACCGTAAGCGTATGCCTTCCATGAAGTGCGACGTCTGTGAAAATGAAGCCACCGTATTCCTCACCCAGATCATCAATGGGCAGATGACAACGGTGAACCTGTGTGACGCCTGCTCCAAGGCCAAGGGAGTGACTGACGAAGCCGGGTTCGGCCTGGCGGAAGCCTTCCTGAGCTCCCACCCTCCGTCTTCTCACACCGCCCCCGAGCCAGCCTGCGAAGCCTGCGGTTTCACAGCCTCCCAGCTCAAGAAGATCGGCCGAATGGGCTGCCCGGAATGCTACAACACCTTCCGCGAAGGCCTCGACAACCTGCTTCGCGCCATGCACAAGGGAACCACCCACAAAGGCAAGGTCCCGGCACGCACCTCCCTGATTCCGGACATCCCGCCGCCGGTGAAGCGCCCCCCCCCTCCGGCGAGCAGTGAGCCCCCCGCACAGCCCCCCCCTGCCCCACAACCCCAGCTTCCGGCCAAACCCACGGTTGTACAGCTGCGTGAACAGCTTGAAAACGCTGTACGCGAAGAGCGCTACGAGGATGCCGCCGCCCTCAAGAAGGAGATCGACCGGCTTAATGAAGCCTCCGGCTCCCCGCCCCCACCCCCTTCCACGTGATCGCAACCATGAACTTCAAGACCCTCATCAACCATCCGGCAGACTGGATGCAGGGCAGCGGACCGCATTCGGATGTCGTCATGACCTCGCGGGTTCGACTCGCCCGCAACCTTCGGGGGTTCCCCTTCCCCGGCTACAGCCAGGAACATCAGCGTCTGGAACTGCTCAACCTGGCCCGCCCCGTGGTCGAAGGCCTGCCTGAGATGGCCGAGCACTACAGCGAGGACTACGCCACCATCAGCAAGATCAAGAAGCAGGTCCTGGTCGAGCGCCACCTGGTCAGCCGGGAGCATGCCGCTCGCGCCGCCGGCTGCGCGGTCGTCATCGACGCTCGCCAGAACCTGTCGATCATGATCAATGAGGAGGATCATTTCCGCATCCAGGGCATCCGCCCGGGGCTTAACCTGCGCAGCGCCTGGCAGCTCGTGGATCATGTGGACAGCGAGCTCGAGGCCCGGCTTCCCTATGCCTTTGACCGTGAGCTCGGCTACCTCACCGCCTGCCCCACCAACGTCGGCACGGGCATGCGCGCCTCGGTCATGATGCACCTGCCCGCCCTCGCCCTCACGGAGCAGATCAACCCCGTCATCAAGGCCATCGGCAAGATCGGCCTGGCCGTGCGCGGCCTTTATGGAGAAGGCACCGAGGCCCTTGGCAACCTGTTCCAGATCTCCAACCAGCACACCCTGGGTGAACGGGAGGAGGATATCATCGCAGCCATCGAAAAAGTGATCGAAAGGGTGGTGAACAATGAGATCAACGCCCGCCACAAGCTGCTTGAGGACAATGCCACGATGCTGCACGACCAGGTCGGCAGGGCCTTCGCCATCCTTCGCTATTCCCATGTGCTGACCTCCAAGGAGGCGCTGAACCTGCTCTCCCTGCTCCGCCTGGGCGCCGACCTCGACCTCATCCCGGACTGCGACCGCGGACTTCTCGACCTGCTGCTCCTGGAAATCCAGCCAGCCCATCTGCAAATGCGGGCCGGCATCGAACTGAGCCCGGAGGAGCGTGATGTGCGCCGCGCGCAGATCACCCGAGCAAGGCTGCACGACCAGAAAGGACCGGGGGAGCCGCCGCCGCCATCCGGCCCGGCCACGCATCCAGGCGGGGAATCGCCTCCCTGATCCTGCGGCCGGACCTGCCTGAATGACTCGGCCCCCTGCCGGAAATCCGCGCGAAAAAAACATGCCCATCCCCGCGATGCTTGCCAGGATCCTCCCGAGTGGCTTATCTGGTAGGATCATCGTCTGACATGGCCGCCCTTACGACGCACCCCCAGCTACGTTTCTGGCTTCGCCAGACCGCCTTGCTTTGCGGGCTGGCAATGACCCTGTGGCTGCTGTTTTCCAGCTCTGTCGAGGACATCCGGAAACACACGCCGCTGCAGATGACCAAGGCAGAGGTCGAAAATCTTGAGTTGATGACGCTGACGGCCCAGGATTTGAAGCCTGATTTCAGCCTGAGTTTTTCGGAACCGCTTCACAAGATGGTTCCCCATCGCTCAGACGGGCTGGTGCAACCTCTCTGGCCCTGGCTGGCCGCCTGGGTGGGAAATGGCATGGATGTTGGAGCCACCCTTCTCGGCACAGGCATGTTCCGTCTGGGCTTCACACTGGGCTTTCTCATCCTGCTTGGCCTGGTGTGCTCCCGGACCTTCAGCCTTGCCTCGGCCCTCTGGCTGCTGGTGGTGGCCGCCCTGGACGGCTTCCGGCCGGTGATTCCATTCTTCACCGGCGAGGTTTTCTTTCACATCGCCCTGCTGCTTCTCTGGCTTGCCTGCATTCAGGCTCTGCGCCGGAATTCACTCTGGACCTATGCCATGATCGGCATCAGCGCCGCCGTGGCCTGGCTTTTCGAAGACCGACTCGTCTTCACCATTGTCGGCTGCTTTGTCCTCATCAGCACGCTCCGCGCCCTCTGGGGCTGGGCCGCGACGCATTTTTCTACCACCACCGGCATCTCCCAGTGGGTCTGGCGCAATCACTGGCTTGGTCTGCTCATGATGGCCGGCGCCTTCTTCTTCATCACCGGCCCCCGGCTCCAGGCGGCTCATGAACGCTTCGGCGACGCCTTTTTCAGTCACGCCGATCATGTTCGGTGGCTGAGCGATGCCGCAGCCGCGCAGCAATGGATTGAAGCCCACCCCGATTCCGCAAGCCTGGCGCGCTCACCAGCCCTGGACCAACCTTCCCTGGCAGGGATCCTGCCTGAGCTGACGCTGAATCATGTCCGTGAGCGCCTGTTCCTGGGAGGGAAAATCATCCTGCAGGACATGCACACGGTGCTTCAACAGTTCTCCATCCTGTCCGTCGGCATGCTGGGGCTGGCCCTCATGCTCCGAACCACCACGGCCAGGCCTGGCCATGCCGGTCAGCGCCTTCACCCCGAAACCGGCACCACGATGACCTTTGTCGTGCTTGCCACCTCCCTCTGTGCACTCATCGCCCTCTGGGATGCCCAGGTGCTCTCCATCCGCCATCTGCACGCCCTGGTCATCCCGGTCTCCATCAGCCTTGTCTGTGGCACCGAGGGCCTGCTGCACCGGGCCAGACGACGCGATGGTGGACGCTGGGCCACGGCCATCCATGCCCTGACCCTTGGGGGGCTTGCCCTTTGGAGGCTCCTCGCTCATCAGGCCTGAGCTTTTTCATTTGCACCTCTTCTTTTCCTGTTGCCCCCCTTAGGCTTTCCGCCTGCTAAAACAAAGTCCCGATGGCCGCACCCAAGCCCAACTTCATCCTTTGCTTTGACTTTGACGGCACCTTGATCAACCCCGAAGGCGACCCGGTCTTCCACCCTTCTCTCGGCCAGATGATCCAGCAGCTTCGCGCCCAGGGCGCCGCCTGGGTCATCAACACGGGCCGCAGCCTTTCCCAGACCGTCCAGGGCCTGGCCCAGCATGGCATCTTCATGCAGCCCGATTACATCATCGCCCAGGAGTGCGACATCTACAAACCGGGTCTCTTCAGCAAGTGGACCGACTTTGGTGCCTGGAACAAGCAGGCACGCAAGGCCCATGAGCGCTTTGTCCGCGACCATGAAGCCTCACTGCTCGCCATCCGCCAGATGGTCGAAACCCAGACCCGGGCGCAGTTCCTTCAGGGTGACTACGGCGAACTCGGCATCGTCGGCAGCACCGATGAGGAGCTCGACATCATCTGCAGCTTCATCGACACCCATTCGCGCCAGTTTCCGGACATCGGCTACCATCGAAACGGTGTCTACCTGAGGTTCTCCCACAGCGGTTACAGCAAGGGCACCGCCCTTAGCGAACTCGCGCGCCTGCTCGGTCTTGACGCCGCCCGCTGCTTCGCCGCCGGTGACAACCACAACGACCTGTCCATGCTCGATCCGCAGCACGCCCGCATGATCGCCACCCCTGGCAACGGCCTGCCGCCCGTGAAGGCCCATGTCCTGCGTCATGGTGGCTTCGTCGCCACCCGTCCTGCCAGCGAAGGCATGATCGAAGCGCTTGGACATTACTTTGGCGGAGCCCGCCGCAGTTGAGATCAAGGCTCATCTTTTGCCTTTGTCACATCCTGCCTTGCCTTCATTCTCAATTTGCCTAGCCTCGTCTCAACATGGACCCCCGAATCAAAGAAAGGCTGGAGACGCATCTTTCCGCGTCCGGCCTTCGTCGCACCAAGCAGCGGGAGGTCATCGTCGAGGCCGCCTTTGCCACGGATGATCATTTTAATGCCGACGACCTGCTGGAAAAAGCCCGCAAGCTGGACCGCACCATCTCCCGCGCCACAATCTACCGCACCCTGCAGCTCCTGGTGGAATGCGGCCTGCTGAGGGAGGTCGACTTCGGCCGCGACCAGACTTACTACGACCCGAACTTCCTCGACAAGCCGCAGCACAATCACCTGATCTGCCTCGACTGCGACCGCGTGGTGGAGTTTGAGGACGACAACGCCGCCCTGCTGCACGACTGCATCACCCGTCGGCTTGGTTTCCAGCCGCAGATGAAATCCATGCGCATCGAGGCACGCTGCGATGAACTGGCACGCACCGGCCGTTGCCAGTACAAAGATGCCCGGGAACTGCCCCAGGCCGGCTGAATTCAGGGAACCAAAGAAGAATCCGGGCCCGTCGACCGACGGTGACCCGGATTCCAACAACACCACCAAAGACCGGTCAGACCAGACACTCGGCGATCTGCACCGCGTTCAGCGCCGCCCCCTTGAGGAGCTGGTCACCCACCACCCAGAAGGACAGGCCGTTGTCCAGCGCACAGTCCAGACGGAGACGTCCGACCGCGCAGTTGTCACGCCCGGCGATGTCGAGGGCCAGAGGATACTTTTTGTTGGCCGGATCATCGATCACGTCCAGGCCTGGCGCCTTCGAGAGCACCTCGCGTGCCTTCGCAAGATCCACAGGCTTCTCAAATTCGGCGCTGATGGCGATGCTGTGGGCGCGGAAGACCGGGATGCGGACGCAGGTGACCGAGGCGCGGAAATCAGGGTGATGCATGATCTTGCGGCCCTCGTTCTCCATCTTCATCTCCTCCTTGGTGTAACCTGAATCCAGGAAGCTGTCGACGTGCGGGATGGCGTTGAAGGCGATCTGATGAGGATAGACATGCGGCTCGGAGGCCAGCTTGGCGGCATCCCAGGCACGGTTTTCCGCCGCCCACTCACGGGACTGCTTCGCCAGCTCCTCAATGGCCTGGGCTCCCGTGCCGGACACGGCCTGGTAGCTGGAGGCAAAGATGCGCTTCACGCCAAAGGCCTGATGCAGCGGGTGCAGGGCCATCAGTGAAATGGCAGTCGTGCAGTTTGGGTTGGCAATGATGCCCTGGTGCCCCTTCACGTCCTCGGCATTGATCTCCGGAACGACGAGCGGGACCTTCGGGTCCATGCGGAAAAAGGAGGAATTGTCCACCACCACGGCCCCGGCCTTCACCGCATGCGGGGCGAAGTCACGGGAGATGCCGCCCCCGGCGCTGAACAGGGCGATGTCCACACCGCCGAAGCTGTCCGGGGTGAGCTCCTGGATGGTCACGTCCTCACCCTTGAACTTCATCTTCTTTCCGGCGCTGCGGGCGCTGGCGAGAAGGGTGAGCCGGCCGACGGGGAAACCGCGCTGCTCGAGGCAGCGCAGCATTTCCACTCCCACCGCTCCGGTGGCGCCGACGACCGCGACATGCTTGAGGTTGCTCATGGTCTTGTGTGGATGTGTTGCTTGTTAGGGTTGGTTAAAAAGGGCGTGCAGATTAGGGGCGATCTCCTGGAATGCAAGAGCCTCGCTGCCCGGCGTTGTCTTCCTGCCAGGCGCCTTTACTGGAGGCGGCCTTCGTGAATCCGCAGCACCCGGCTCATCCGGGCCGCCTGGGCGGGATGATGGGTGACCAGCACAAGGCTGACTCCTGTCGTCTTCTGCAGCTCCAAAAGCAGGCTGGTCAGCGCCTCGGCATTCCTTTCATCCAGCGCTCCCGTCGGTTCGTCCGCCAGGATGAGCCTGGGCTGGTTGATCAGAGCCCTGACGACGGCGACCCGCTGCCTCTCCCCTCCCGACAGCTGGGCGGGCCGCCAGGACAGGCGGTCCTTCAGCCCGACCTGCTCGAGCAGTGCCTCGGCGCGTCCACGCACACCCGAGGAGCCTTCCTTGAGGGCCAGTGTCGGCAGCAGCACGTTTTCCAGGACCGTGCACTGCGGCATCAGGTGATGGAGCTGAAAGATGAACCCGATCTTCCGGCTGCGCAGCTCAGCCAGTCTTGCGGCCGTGCAGCCCGCGACGCTCTCGCCCTCGAGGAGATATTCACCGGAATCCGGCGCATCCAGGGTGCCGATGATGTTCAACAAGGTGCTCTTCCCACAGCCCGAAGGCCCCACAACGGCCACGGACTCTCCGGCCTCAAGGGTCAGGCTGACATCGTGAAGAACCGGCACGCTGATCTGGCTGCCAGGATCACGGTAGGACTTGGAAACGTTGGAAAGGGTCACCAGGGACATCATCGCCAGTTAAACGAGCCCGCCCCGCCTTTCATCCGCCAAAAACGACTTCCTGAGCTTTCCGGCCGAATCTCTCCAAACCGAAGTGAGCGGGAGGCTTTCGCCACGATGCGGGGCTCCTGGTGGCCCTGAATGACTGCAACTGCCAGGCGTCCAGCTCATCTCGCGGAGCGAGATGGCCGCTTTGCTTCGCCTGATCGACACGGGCTGGATTCCCATCAAGCTCCTGCTAGAGCTTCTTCAGCAGACCTTGAAGCAGGTCGCCCAGCCCCTCGCCACGCATGAGGTTCTTCAGCAGGCGGTCGATCTTGGGCTTGATCGTCGGGTTCGACAACGACCCTTCCGACTCGATGTCAAAGGTCATCCTTCCGCGCTCGTCCGACAGGGCCTTGACCAGGCCGCGGGCGATGGACTCCCCGGCCCTGGCCCCGGCGATGCCCTTCTGCAGGCGTTCCTGGAGGTCCTTGCCGCAGGACAGCCGCAGCTCGATCTCATGCTTGTCCGCCGCCGTGTTCACATGGGATTTGCGCGCGATCACCACCTCGTAGTCCGGGAAGGCAAAGCGCGTGTCCGCCAGCACGGAGAAGATGTTGGCACGAAACACCCCCTCCAAAACCGCCGGCTCCTGCAGCTCACCCCCGACCCTGACCGGGGTGAGGTCGATGCCGTAATCCTGAAGGGTCTTCATCTCCTTGCCTGCGGCGTCGGCCATGGTGATGTGCCCGGCAAGGACCGATCCCTTCGCCAGGGTCAGCTTCAGCACGGTGCGCGGCACCAGTGTCCGGCTGACGGGATCCACCGGCGTGATCGTCCCCTCCCCGGACAGCCTCAGGTCGGCCAGCGTGGCCTGCTGCCTGGCGCCTGCGATACGAGCCTGGCCGACGACCTGCACGGCGGCGTCCATGTTGACGAGCATCTTGTTATGCTGCTCCAGGTTGCGCATGTCGATGTCGATCCCGCCCAGGCTGAAGTTCAGCCCGGTCACCAGCACCGTGGTCCTGGCGTTCTGAATGGTCAGGCTGCCGTCCTCAATGCCGGCCTTGCTCACGGAAAAGGCGAAGCCCTCCAGCCCTCCGGCCTGCGCGTGCCCAGCCCCCTCCGCCTTCTGCGCCGCTGCGCCTCCCGTCTCCTTCGGAGCCGCCACCGGCAAGGCCAGGGGGGCGTCCGCCCCGGGCTTCTTGAACAGCGGCTCCAGGGTGCTGCGCCCGCTTTCGTTGATCGATTCAGAGATCACCGGCGACACCAGGCGGAGCTGCTCGACGAACAGCCGGCGGTTCATGAGGTCCTCCAGCTTCACAGCGAGCGAGATCTCAGGGATGAGGATCGGGGCCGCCCCCTCCTTCAACGGCGTCCGGGCGCCTGGCTCCTTCGCCACCTCGGCGTCACGCGGCGCCATCTTGAAGCCCTTGAACACCAGCCTTGCCGGACTGGAAAACAGGCTCAGGCTCGCATCCGCGATCTCCACCCGGCAGTTCAGCTGACGCTCAATCTGCGTCACCCAGGTCTCCGGCCCCATCCTGCGCATCACCCACCAGGAAAAGGCGCCGATGCCAATCCCCACCACAAGACAGACCGTGACCAGGGCGATGAGCGCTAAGCGAAGGATTTTCTGCATGCCTTCATGCTAGTTTGCACGGTCTCCGGGGCAACGTGGAATTGCGTTCAAAGCGCCAGCTCCATCTGCCCGCCCGCCTGCGGCCGGCGAAAATGCGCGGCGCTCACCTGCGGCCTTCGGTGCAGCAGCCCGGCGCGCTTGAGCGAGACCCTGAACATCTGCTCGACCTGCCCGGCCCAGACGCCCTCGCCCTTCAGGCGCCTGCCGAACTCCTTGTGTGACAAGGTCGGCCCCTGCGTCTCCTCGATCCGCCCCAGAACCTTGTCCTTCATGCCGGGAAAATGCTCCTCCAGCCAGAGGGCGAAGATATCCTTCACGCTGAACGGCAGCCGCACCACGGTGTAGCCGGCAAACTGCGCCCCCGCCGCCTTCGCGGCTTCAATGATTGCCGGAATCTCGCTGTCGTTGAGCCCGGGGATGATCGGTGCCACGGACACCCCCACGGGCACACCGCCCGCCGACAGCTCACGGATGGCCTGCAGCCGCATCTCCGGCGACGACGCCCTCGGCTCCAGCTTACGGGCCAGGTTCGAATCCAGGCTGGTGATGGAAATGTACGCGGCGGTGGCCTGAAACCGCGCCAGCTCGGTCAGCGGGTCGATGTCCCGGGTGATGAGGTGGTTCTTGGTGATCAGCACAACCGGATGCCGGCACTCCGCCAGCACCTCCAGGCAACCGCGGGTGATTCGCAGCTTCTTTTCCAACGGCTGGTAGGGGTCGGTGACGCCGCTAAGCGACAGGCTTTCGGGAACATAACGTTCGTTCGCCAGCTCGGCTCGAAGCAGCGCCGGGGCGTCCTCCTTCGCCATGATCCGGCTTTCAAAATCGACTCCGGCGGAGAAGCCCAGCCATTCGTGGGTCGGCCGCGCATAACAATAAGCGCAGCCATGCTCGCAGCCCCGGTACGGATTCAGGCTGGCGCCAAAGGGCAGGTCCGGGCTGTTGTGCCGCGAGATGACCGAACTCGAATGATCCCGGAACACCTTCGTCTCCATCCTGGGCGGCTCCTCGCCTTCATCATAACTGACCTGGAGTTCGGAAAACCGCTGCCTTGTGTTCACCGCAGCCCCGCGTCCATGCGGCCGCACTCCCGGCAGGCTCGTGGTGTTCGGCTTCGACATCCGGGAATCCTAAGATTGAAATTCGAAACTCGAATTCACAAATCCGAATTCACCGATCCAGCCGGACATCGCTCAACCAATCTTTGGGTTTCGAGCTGCAAGCTTCGGATTTCGGATTTCGGATTTCGGATTTCGGTTTTACTTTCAAGCCGCCGCCCTTGCCATCCAGGGCATCGGCAGGGCCGAGCGCAGCCGGGCCTCGACGTTGAAGGCGCAGAGAAGAGCGAGGCTGAACCCGACATCGCTGAACAAGGAGTTGCGTAAAAAGGTCCAGCTCGGCGGATATTGCGGCAGGCCGGACGTCTGCGCCTGGAGCCATCCGGTGAAGCTTTTCACGTAGGCAGGCTCGACCAGCCAGGCAGCCGTGTTGGTAACGACATAAAACACCAGGCTGCAGGCAACCACGCCGGCCAGGGCGCCAGCCACGGAAAGCGTTCCACGCTGACGTGAGGCCAGGAAGGAGGCGATGCCATACATGCCGTAGATCGCGAGGCTTTCAGGATCCAGGGCCGGGCCGGCTCCCAGCGCGGCCAGGTTGACACCCAGCATCGCCACCGGCCAGACCCACCAGGGCAGCGCCCTCGGCATCACCAGCGTCCCCGTGAAGGCCAGCGCCATCCAGGGCGAAAAATTTGGCAGCAGGTTCATGCCCGGGGACACCAGCTTGAACCAGCGCAGCACAAGCGCAGCAGAGATCAGGGCAAGGGGCAGCCAGAGAAGGGCGATGGATGGGCGGGAACGGGACATGGTGGCGAGAATACAAAACCTTCCGCCCGGCGCAACCCCGGCAGACAGGTTCCTGGCACCTTCCATGAACCTGCAAAACACAGGCGTTTTTCCTTGAGCCAGCCTGCTTTGTCAGGGACGTTGCATCAATGTCAGCCGATCATGAAAGCACCAACAAGCACATCCACTGGGGACAGCGCAGTTCCAGGATGCTGGTGTCCCTGGCCTGCCTCTTCATCGTGCTCGCGGGCATGAAGACGGCGGCGGGCGTCCTGGTGCCGGTCGTCTACGCCTTCTTCCTTGCCGTTCTCAGCTTTCCTCTGCTGCGCTGGCTCATCCGCAAGCGTGTCCCCGCCGCCCTGGCCCTTGGCATGACGCTGCTGGTCAACCTGGGCGTGCTCGCGGGCATCATCACCCTCGCCGTACGCCTGCTGATGAGCTTCAACCGCGACCTGCCTCGCTACATCCGCGGCCTGCAGACCTACATGAACGAGTTTGCCGGCTGGCTCCAGGACAACGGCGTCGCCGAGGCCAAGACGACGATCGACACACTCTTCGAATGGAACCAGCTCATCAGCTACGTCACCCAGCAGGACGTGGTCACGCGCCTCGGCTCCATGCTCGGCAGCACCTTCGGCACCGTGGCCAACTTCCTCGTCGGCTTCATCATGGTGCTCATCCTCATGATGTTCATCCTCATGGAGGCCCAGGGCACGGAGCGCCGCCTCGTCGCCGTTCGTCAGGCGGGAGGACCGGATTTCAGCGGCCTGCTGCGCAGCGCCACCGACATCCAGAAGTACCTCGGCGTGAAGACTCTCATCAGTGCCCTCACCGGCGCCCTTGCAGGTGTCTGGTGCTGGTTCTTCGACCTCCAGTATCCCCTGCTCTGGGCCATCGTCGCCTTCGTCTTCAACTACATCCCCGCCGTCGGCTCCAGCGCCGCCAGCATTCCCGCCATCGTTGAAGCCCTGGTCCAGCATGGCGCGGGTACCGCCGTCGGAGTCGCCATCGGTTACGGCCTGGTCAACTTCGGCCTCGACAACTTCGTCCAGCCCCATCTGCTCGGCCGACGCTTCGGCATCTCCGCCCTGGTCGTGGTGCTGTCCGTGATCTTCTGGGGCTGGCTCTGGGGCCCCCTCGGCATGTTCATGGCCGTGCCCCTCACCATGGTCATCAAGGTGCTGCTCGACAACAACGAGGAGTTCCGCTGGATCTCCGTCGCCATGGCCCAGAAAAAGATCCGCCGGGGCGAGGTCGAGGTCGTCGGCTATGACCTCGCCGATGAGGAACTCCTCGGCGCCGGAGCCAGCACGGAAACTCCCGGGCGGCAGTAAAACAAAGTTCTTTCTGCCGGGACAATCGCCAGGGCTGACCAACCTTCTGGCTTGTGATCGATCTTGGAATGACCAAGGACCGGTGAGCCAGTGCCCCATGAAGCGCGCAGGTCCCCATGACGAAGGCTGCCGCCGACCATGAGGACCTGAAATTGAACTTCTCGCCTTGGGACATCCCCTGGTCATTGAAGCCCGGGCATTGAACCTTCCCGCATTCGATCCTCGCGAGCTTCCCCAGCGCGCCCTTCTCCAGGAACGGTTCAAACAAGCTCCCAGGCCCGGAAGAGCCCTACACCGCCCGTTTGACAAACCCGGCAACCCAGCCCTTACTCAGACATCGCATCGCGATGCGGGTGTAGTTCAATGGTAGAACACGAGCTTCCCAAGCTTGATACGTGGGTTCGATTCCCATCACCCGCTCCACGCAAAACGGGGTTTTTAGCCGAGGTGTGTTAATCTGAACTTCATCATGCCCCGCTCACGAAGGTAGCTATATAGTTGGATCACCCGGCCATCTTTAAGAAGCTGGGCCATGTAGATTGATAAAGACACCTTCCCCGAGACGCTCACGGATGCCGTGAAGTACTTCGCAGATACCGACAAGGCGCTGGCGTTTATGATTGAACTGCGCTAGACCGGCGGTGATGTTTGCTGTGCTCGCTGCTGTTCCCAGAGCATGACTTTCCTCACTACGCGCAAGGTCTAGAAATGTCGCGATTGCAAAAAGCAGTTCTCGGCCAAAGTCGGCACGATTTTTGAATATTCGCCCTTGGGCTGTGACAAGTGGTTCCCTGCCTTCTAGATGATCGTGAACGCAAGAACGGCATTAGCTTATGCGAACTAGCCCGCGCTATCGGAGTCACGCAAAAGAGGGCAAGGCACATGCTTCATCGTGGCTTCATTCCTGGATTCACTCTCATAGACCAGTAGCCTGCTAGGTACGAGCAGCCTAATCCAGTCTAAAATGAGGCTTGACCCCGAGAGGGCCGCTTCATAGCATCCCCACGATCAGCCTACACACTGATCCGGAACTAGTAACTCCGACCTTAGGCGTCCAGGTGTGGACGCAAAACGACACCTCCAAGCCAGAAATGGCCTTGGGGACGATAGTATATATTCAACCTGCCTTGGATTCCTCTTGGGCTGGCAAAGACTGTCGTGGTCGGCCTAAGGCGGCTTTACTACCCCCAGACCACCTGGGGGACGGATGACGGGAGTGCAGTTGATCTTAACAACTCGCCATCCGTCATTATGAGCAACAATCGTTTCGGGACCATCGCGAAAGCGGCAGGGGTAGTGGCCATCATTCTTGGAGTCTTGTGGATAGATGCCGCTCCCCAAAAAGAATGGTATGGCAAGCTAGTCAAGGAGGCTCACAGGAAGGGACTGCGGCCCATCCCGGGGACCGAGATAAAAACCATCGAGCTTTATAACCCGTTCCTGTGGTCTGGGGTCGTTAAGCAGGTGTGGATGATGCAAGACGCTGGGGTCACGCCAAAAACGATCAATAGTATACCAACCGTGTATTCCATACGGGTGATGAATTATGAAGGCAGAGAGCAGCGGCTAGCCTGGATGCTTTCGACGCGTGGACGGTGGTCTGTGGCAGAGCAAATAGATACTGACAGAGAGGCCACCGAGTGCTGGGAGATCCTGAGAAAGGAGGGGGACAAGTTCTTTAAAGGCCGCCTTGAGGACAACCACGAAATCGTCCTCGCTTACATCAAATCCTTGGCGCGCGACTATTGATGCGCCTCTTGCGCTGCCCCTTCTGTGTGCGACCCCACCCCCATGAGCGCCACCACCAAACGGGCCCGCCCCAGTTTGAGAATTTACAGCAGATCGCCAGGAAAATCATCTCTATGCAAAAGGCGGAGATTGACCGCCGGGACGCAGAGCACAAGAAGGCTTAGTCAGCGAAATAGGGAGATGCCATCCGGCAATTGCGTGTCGCCATGCGCAGCACCTTCATGCCGAATTCTCTGGGGATGAACGGCCCCTGCCGTCATCCATAATGCAAGCACCATGACATACTCAGCATTCCTTTTCCAACTCGGGAACGGGTGTCATGGAAGAATCTTCAATCGTCGCGTTCATTTGTGAGTTATAGCCCAGACGTTTACTGCTTTCAAGACCGATACCGTGGCCTCTATTGCATCAGCGATAAGTTTGTTAGTCTGGGGTCCATCCACGCGGACATGCTTAGAAGACGATGATGTCCATGCTTGGAGCTGCGGCACGTTTTCACTATTCTCCTTCCATTTCTGGTCCTTTTCACCTGCGGAATGCACTAGCACGTTGCGTACTGCGGCCAGTGCCTCAAAGCGAAGATCAGCCAGCGCCTCATCTAACTGTGCAAAGTCTTTGCTAAAGGCCAGGGAGTAAGCTCCCCGAATCCCAAGAAGACTGGCGAAAGAGGCGTGTTTCAGCTTCTTTGGTGTATATGGTTTTTTGGGTGTATATCGGCGGGACAAATCTGCGGCGTCAACAATGCGTAAATACGCCCCTTCGGGTTTTGCGAAGTCCTGCTGGTTTTTGACCTGGACCTCCTTCCAAAGATCACCCAAACAGATTTCTATGGCAGTCCACACTCCCATAACCATAGACTCCCGCTGCGCAGCGAAACCAGTCTCAGCAGGCACGTCCATTTTCCAGACTTTGGTTAAATCCCACAAAGCCTCCTCTTCTGCGCGACATTCATAATACCGATTCCAGTGGCTCCCATCTTCCTGTTCATCCCGTAATTTTTGAAACCGCTTCGTGATAGCCTTTACGTGTGTTTTTTGCTCATCAGGGGTTATAACGAATTTACCTGTTACTTCATATACGGCCCGAGTGTACCAACCTTGGCACCGGGCTGCTAGTCGGGTAAGACGGCGCACGGCTTGGTGTGATTCGTGGATTCGTAGTAGATTCATGCGGAATGCACGAGCCGCTTTCACAGTGGGAGGCTTGAGCATGGGAATGACTTGCTCCAGTGCATTGAGACTAAACTCTGCCGCGAGATGCTTATGCGTGTCATATCGACTCATCCCGCAGTACTGCCCGCCCCCTTCCCTCGGTCAATCACAAACGAGGTGTGACAAGTATATAGTTACCCTCTCGAAGGTTCTTGATGATCTGCGTGTTTAGAACTGTCGGCATCAAGCCAATCTGGCAGCCAGAGCCCCATTCTCCTGCTCACTGATGGGACCCAGACCTTTCGGCATGTCAGGACGCTTTTCTTCTGATCATGCTTTGCCCATTACCAGAGTCTTAATCCGTTTCGCCGCTCTATTCCGGCCTGCATTTCATGCCTTCCCTTGAATGTTACCGAGCGGCAACGGCGCAATCGCTCAGACAGAAGCTCAGGCAAAGAGTTCCCGATCGGGAACTTGACGCCTTAAACTCAGACATGCTGGCATCGGGCACCCAACTGCATCATCTTCTGACGCCCCTGCAGGTGTTGGGCGTAACTGCAGGCAACGCAGACCTTGTTTTGTTCATCATGGGCGAGATGACACTCGATCAAGCCATGCTGTCAGTCATTCTCATTGAGGACCATGTTCGCGGCGTCCCGCCAGTCGTCCGACTCTGACAGCCCAGCCAACGAGCCTCGAACACACCCCAAGGCTCGATTGCCGGACGAAACGTCAATGTTGCCTCAGGAAAGGCTCGAATTGCTGAATAACGCGGTGCTCCCGGATGCGGGCCAACAACGCCCCGCCGTAATGCCAATCATGCAGGGCATCCCAGGCAAGGAACTGATGAAGCATGATGATGTTCCAGAAAACAAGCTGATAGCTTTTCTTCGCACTCTTGTGCCGCAGCAACCGCTGCCCCAGCCAGGCGCCGGGCCAGCCTCCCATGACTTCAAGCAGATGCAGGGTCGATTCCGAAATGCGCCAGGCCTGGATCCGGGCACGCTGCTTGTCTGCGTCATAAACCGCATAGGTGATGATCGAAATCAGGACGACATAAGCGCATGCCACGGCTTTCCATGGCAAAAAGGCCAGACCGGCCCGGTCAACCGCTGCAGCAGGAAGCACCAAAAGCAGTCCGAGCAGGAGCAGGCTTCCCAACATCCCCGCCCCGTAATCCCTTGTCAGGCTCACATTCTTCGCACAGGGCCGTCCCTGCTCATCGAGCCCAACTTCAAACCGCACACGGACACCGGGCTTCAACAGGCGCACAGCACCGTGAAAGTTACGGCCTTGAAAGGGTAATCGTTTCTCGCGCCATCGAAGCCAGCCGCGGTCCTTGGTCGCATCCCACTGTTCGAGCCGTCCGCGCCACTCAGGATTCATGCCAGTCAGGTTCCAGGACGCGCCAGTTCATCGGTGATTCAAAAAAGGGATGCAGTTCTCATCCGTTTCTCACTTGAGCTTGTCCAGAGGAATCACCGCCATTTCGGCGCTGTTGAGGTTGCCACGGCGGCCGCCGTTGTTGGAGAAGCCGACGTAGAGCCTGCCCTCATGCTCTGTGGCGCAGGGATAACTCAGCGAGGCCTTCGGGTCCGACTCGCCAGGACCGCTGTGCTCGGCATGACGGATGACGAAGACCTTGCTGAGAACTTCCCTGTCCGGCTCGCTGATGGCGATGGTCAGCGGGGCGCGTCGTCCGCCGTTCTTCGCCGCATTCGTGCAAACCAGATAGCGGCGGCCATTGCTGAGCAGGCCGGCCGCCGGCTTGCTGGTGGTCATGGGCAGGTTGCTTTCGCCCATCGGTGTCCAGGTGCGTCCGTAGTCCGCACTCTTCGAGATCAAGGCGAGCGGTTTGCCGCCGTAGCGGGCGATGTTCAGAACGTTCGCCCCCTCAACAATGACCGACGACTCCCCCCAGAGCCGGATGCCTTCATGAACAGGAATGCCGACGAAGTCCCACTTCGTGAAATCATCGCCATGACTGATCGCGACCGCCGCAGGAAAGACGCCGCTGTTGGAGTAAGGTCCCGCGCTGATGCCGGCCATGATCCAGTTTCCATCACTCATTTTCACCGGCTGGTTGAGCGCCCAGAAACCATTCTCAAGCACCACGCCGTGCTTTACCCATCGCCCGCTGGTCTCGTCGAACGAGTAAGCACGGGTGTGAATGCGTTCCATGTGGTTGTAATACGCCCCATGAAAGGCCCAGAGCTTCCCCGCATGCGAGAGGAACACGCCGTGGCTCACCGCAAGGTCCTTTTCCTCACCCGCATCGATCGCCCGAAGCTCGCCCCACGTTTTGCCGCCGTCCTCGCTCACGCGATACTGCGCCTCCTCAGTGACCGTGTTCTCTTCACCCTTGTTGTGCCCGATGGACGCATAGAGCCTGCCCTTGTGCCAGCAAAGGCCGACACCGTGAAGAAAGGTGTAGCCGTCCGCGATCTTGTCCCACTTCTTGATGACGTGAAACTCCACGCCCTCCAGCACCGGCAGATCCTTCGCCTCCGAGAGTTTCTGCATGTCATCCCACAGTGGGAAACCAGCCGTCTTTGGCTTAGGCAGCTCATGCCGGGCCGTCACAGGATGATAGGCCGAGGCGATTTCTTCTGCGCTCACCACCCGGGATTCAATGCGCAGATCATCCAGCGCCCCGGCAAAGCCCTGGCGAACGCGTCCCTCGTCAAAGATGCCTCCCAGCGTGACCGGGGCCTTTGTGGGCGAAACAGGGGTTTTCAGCCCTGCCTCGCCCACCGGTCTGCCATTCAAAAACAGCCTTGCCCGGGCCGAATCAACGACCAAGGCCGCAAAATGCCAGGCACCGGCCTTCAGCGTCTCCGTGCATGCGATGGTGCTCCAGCCGCCCTGCTGCAGATAAGCCTTCAAGCGTCCATCCGGCTCGATGAGCAGCCCCCACTGACGTTCGTTCCGCGAGTAGCGATTCTTGCCCACCAGCATCTGCTGACCGCCTTCCAGCACATAAGGGTTGAGCCACAGCGACACCGTGAAAGCCCCGCTCGCGAGCCCCGCGCTGCTCTTGATCTCCAGCAGGGAGCTGCCATCAAGAACAAGGCTGCCCCCCACCGCACCGGATGCCGCTTTGACAGAGCCTCGCACGACCAAGGATTCATCAACACCATCCAAGGACCACGAGGAGGCCTGAAGGGCTGAGGTGAGAATCAGAAGGCAGAGCAGAGCAGATTTCATGGGGTCAAAGTGAAATGAACAACAAAACAAGGCATTCTCAGGCATCCAGGCAACATCAACGTGGCCCAGGCTTCGCTTTAGCCAACTTCAGCGCGTCCCCGGCCCTATGCCTTCTTGCGCATCCTCCATGGCTTGATTTCGCCCAGACTGCTCACAACGAAGACGGATGCCTCAGGTTCGCTGCCCCATCGCCTTCAGCTTCTCCAGGCCTTCGTTCCAGGCGATGTCTTGCGGCAGGCGTTTCGACAACGCGGCAAGGGCCGCCGTGACCCCCGCCGCCTCCCCCATGGCCACGGCGTTGCCGGTGACGCGATAACTGGAGTGCGCGATGAAATCTCCGCTGATGCACCTGCCGGCCATCATGAGTCCATCCACATCCTTCGCGATCAAGGCGCGGAGCGGAATGTCGTAGGGCTTCATGTCAATCGGCTTGGGCATGATCGAATGCTTCTTGTTGTGATCGGCGCTCAGGGCATGAACATCGATTCCGAAGTTCACGCGGGTGACGGCGTCGTCATGGCGGGCTCCCTTGGCAAGATCATCCTGAAGCACGGTGTAGCGCCCCTTGATGCGGCGGCCGTCACGCACGCCGATCTGCTCGGCGGTGGCGACGATTTGAATGCCCTCCCAAGGCCCGCCAAGCTGACGCAGGTTGGCGACCATCTTGTTCATCTCCGCACGCGCCCGCACGGTGGCGGCGGTGATCTCGGCGGCGTCCCAGGCCTTGATGCCATATTCGTGGTTCATCATCGCAAAGATCAGGTTGTCCCGCACATGCCACATCGTCGGACTGGCATAACTCGGAAAATGACCTGTGCCGACAAGCACGTCCTTGATGCGTTTCTTCTTCTCGCCGTCGGTGTTGTCACCCTTCTTCGGCATGCCGAAGCGGATGAACTCACGCAGGGCCTCGGCGTCCTTCACAACGAGCAGGGCGTTGAGCGACATCGGCTGGCAGGGACAGTCCTCGGCCATGCCCGTTTCAAAGGCGCATCCGGCCTGAAACCCCAGGTCGCCATCCCCCGTGGTGTCGATGAACACCGGCGCCTTCCAGGCCTGCCGGCCTGATTTGGATTCCGTGACGATGGTGGTGAGTCGACCGCCCTCCTTGAAGGCTGCGCAAACCTTCGTGTGATATTGGAATTTCACACCAGCCTCCACGCACAGCTCCTCCAGAAGCAGCTTGAGCGCCTCGGGGTCGTAGCAGAAGCGGCTCGTGCTGGCAGACCTGGCGCGCGCATCGCGGGCGTCGAGCTTGTCGCGGAGTTCCTTGGCAAACCCCGGCTTGTTGAAATCGAGGAAGTAGCCGAGCAGGCCCGCCGTCCAGACGCCGCCCAGGCAGCCACGCCATTCAAACAGGCGCACCTTCGCCCCGGCACGAGCTGCGGTGATGGCGGCGGTCACCCCGGCGGGACCGGCCCCGCAGACGATGACATCCGCATCCGCCGTGAGGGGGATGTCACGGGCGGGTTCGCTGAAGGCCCCCGGATTCACGGCGGGCGCAGCAGCAGCCAGGCCTGGCTGACTCACCACCCCTCCGGCCAGGGTGGCGGAGATGAAATGACGGCGCGAAACAGAGACGGCGGATGAAGGCATGATCCGAACACGGAGCCTGGAGCCGCCGGCTTTCAGCAAATGCTGCCGGCCGTTCAGCGCAGCTTCTCCTTCAGCCAGCAGGCGAACAGGTGCGCATCCCAGAGCATCGTCGGCCAGCCATGTTTTTCTCCCTGGCGGATGGTCACCTGAACCTCGCGCCCATGCTCGGAGGCCTTCTGCTGAAAGCGCAGGGACTGCTCAGGCGGCACCAGGGTGTCAGCCCCTCCATGGGCGATGCTGACGGGCGGCAGACGGCTGCTGACATGGAAGATGGGCGATACCTCACGGCCGATTTTTTGCCATTCGACAGGATCGGAGGCTGCGGGGCCGAAGGACCTGCGGAAGCTCTTCGGCGGACCGTTGTCGCCCAGGTTCTCCGTGGATGGCCCCAGGTTCAGGAGGTCGGTGACCGGATAAAACACCGTCACTGCCTGAACGGCGCTGCTTTCGCGGTCCACCGGGTCGGCAGCCTCCGGACTCCCCGGCCCGCCGCGCGTGGCGAGCATCAGGCTGAGATGACCGCCGGAGCTGCCGCCGAAGACGCCGAGGCGTCCTGGATCAATGCCGTGATCCCGGGCGTGGTGCCTGACAAACCGGGCCGCCCGATGCATGTCCTCGACAATTTCCTGAACCGTGGCCTCCGGCTGCGAGAGATGTGAGACGGCCACCACCGTGTGCCCCTGGCGCAGAAAGGAGGCGGCCATCCAGGGCCGGAACTTGCCCGGATCGGACTTCCAGCGCCCGCTTACCATCACCAGGATGGCGCTGCCGGAGGGCCGTTCCGGGCGGACCACGTCCAGCGTCAGGTCATGGCCTTGGCGCGTCGTGTAAACAATGCCCGGCGTGACCGTGAACCCGGGATGAAAATACCACCAGCCCGCCACGAGCAGCAGCACGCCCGGCAGGATCATGACTGCAGCAGAGCGAAGCAGGATGCGGAGACAGCGACGACCGGGGCTCATGACGAAGACTTCAGGATCAGCGGATGAAGATGAACTGCTGCGTGTTCAGAAGCGCGAACACCAGGTCTTCAATGCTGTCGAGCCCTGACCTGCGCCAGGCCCGCCGCTCGACCTCCGCCGGCTGGCGAGAGAGCAAAGTTAGATAGGCCGTCCGGAGCTTGTCCTCCGGTGACGCAGCCGCATCAAGGCTGAGGCGGAGCTGGGTGCACGGTCCAAGCACGCCCGCAAACAGGCCGCTGTTCATCAGCACGAGCGCCTGCGGCATCGAGGCGTCGGTGTTCGCGTTGTCGACCAGGTCGCGGTCGCTCTGCCCGAACTCGCGCAGATAGTGGCCGCGTGGCGCCGGGGATTCCAGGTCGGCCGCACGCGGCCAGTCACGGGCATGGATCCGGCGTTCCTTCACATAAGCCTCTGCATCGGCGACCTTCAGCCGCTCCGCCTCCCTTCGGAAAACCGCATCACGGGCCGCCTCCGCAGCCTGTTCCTCGCGTGGAATCGCGTGGTCGATGTCATAGCCGGGCACGTCGATGTAGGCGCGGTTCTGACCGGTTTTCCTGAGTTCGTCCTCCGCAGGCAGGCGGACTGGGATCGGCGGCGGCGCCGGCCTGCCGGTCATTTTTTCATAGAGCCGGGCAACGGCAGGCACGACGACATGATCGTGGATGCCTGTGCGGGCCACGAACTCGACGGAGCGGATTTCGAGGTTCAGCCTTTCGATGAGCGGCTTGTCCTTGGCCTTCTGAGCGGCGGCATAGGCCTCACGCAAAGGCCCGGCGCGCCTGGAGACCTTCTCATAGACCTCTGAGGCCTTCATGGCGCCGTCAAAGACCTCCCGGGGTGCCATGAGATCGAGCGCGTCGCTCAGCTTGCCGCGGTAGACCAGCTTCTGCGCCATCTCGGCATCCATGCCACGCCTGCGCGGCAGGTCGGGAGTGGCATGGATGAGGGTGACAAAACTGTCGTAAATCTGCTCCGCCGTCATGCGGCGCAGCGCGGGTCCGGTGAAGTGCCAAGGCTCCCCGGCGACAGGCTCCGCCTTCGTCGTGTCATTCTGATACGCCTGCGTTTTGTAAAGCACGCGCAGGAAGGCCTTCACATCGTATCGAAGCGTCACCATCAATTTTTCGATGCATGCCATGACCGCCGGGTTCGATGCCACCGTGCTGTCAAAGATCTCGTCCGCCGGCTCGATCAGTCCGACCCCGAAAACACGCCTCCAAAGGCGGTTGGCGATGACTTTGGTGAAGCGCGGATTGTCCGGCGAGGTCAGCCAGCGGGCAAAATCCTGCAGGCCGCCCGACACCTGCCCGCCCATCAGTGTGGCCGGCTTCACGACGTCCTTCGGCCTCGCGTCTGTGTATTGATAGTCGTGCGGCAGCCTCAGCACCCGCTCCGGCAGGGCCTGCACCTTGCTGTAGCGCACGAAGTCGCCGAGGTTTTCAAAAACCCGCCCCAGGTGCCGGGCGCGGTCCGCCTGCCCGGGCTGCCGTTCTGCGGCCCGCTTCAGGTCCATCAGGGCGCCCTTGTCGGACACGCCGGTGAAGTTGGTCTCCAGGGGATAGGTGAAGGCCGCCATCTGGTAGAACTGCTTCTGCGTCCATTGGTCAAAGGGGTGGTTGTGGCACTGGGCGCATTCGATGCGCGTGCCGAGGAAAACCCTGACGGTGCTGGCCAGGTTGTCCAGCGGCATGCCGAGGTCGCGCATGTAGTAGCCGATCGCCGGGTTGTCCCAGACCTTGCCCTGGGCGGTGAGCAGCTCACGCACGAAGGCGTCGTAGGGCATGTTTTCGCGAATGCGGCGCTTCACATGCTCCAGGTAGGGCTTTGAGGTCATCTCCCCCTGCCCTCCGTTGGCGCGGCTCTGGATGCGCAGAAGGTCGGCCCAGAAATGGAACATGTGCTGGTTGAACCCGTCACTGGCGAGCAGGGCGTCGATCAGGCTGGCACGCTTGTTTGCATCCGTGCTGGATAGAAAGGCCTGCGTCTCCTCCAGCGTCGGGATCCGGCCGATGATGTCGAGGTGGATCCTGCGAACAAAGGTCTCGTCACCGGCCGGAGGATTCGGCGTCAGCCCGTTCCTGCGCCAGTCCTCGGCCAGCAGGGCGTCAATTTGTCCGGAAGCCCCGCCGGCCAGAACCGGCGTGATCAGGGCCAGCACAGCCATCAGTGTCGGCAGGAGTGCGGGAACGGTCATGGCAGGTCAGCCAAACGCGTGCCTCTCCGCCTTCTTTCCTCAGGCCAGGGCCTCATACGCCAGGAGCGACGGCTCCATCGACCTCAGCGCCCCCGCCCAGAAGCCGGGGCTGGTGAGATCTTCGCCCAGCGTGCGGCGAACCACCTCTTCGCAGGTCGCGGAGCCGGTGAGCTGGAGGAAGGCCTCATAGCGCGGCAGGAATCCCGCCCCCTCCTCCTTGAACCGGGCAAAGAGGGCCTGGCTGAGCAGATAACCAAAGACGTAGGGAAAGTTGTAGAAGCTGATGCCGCTGATGAAGAAATGCATTTTCGAGGCCCAGAACATGGGGTCCGCCCCGTCATCCATCAGGGTGTCGCCATAAAGCCTGCGCTGCGCGTCCGTCATCAGCTCACACAGCCGGGCGACACCCACCTCACCAGAGGCTCGTTCGGTATAAAAGGCCTTCTCGAACTCATAGCGCATCGGGATGTTGACCAGATAGGCGTGGGCCCGGAGCATCTCCTGGTCGAGCAGATGGGCCTTTGTCGCCGCCGTGATCCCCGGATCGTTCATGAGGCCGGACAGCAGGATCATCTCGCCAAAATTCGAAGCCGTCTCGGCAAGCGTCATCGGGTAGTTCGAGGCGAGGGACCGGGCCGGGCGCAGCACGCAGGAATGCCAGGCATGACCGACTTCATGTGCCAGCGTGACCATGTCATGGACCGTGCGGTGGAAGGTCATGTAAACACGCTCCTCGCGCCTCAGGGGCGAACCCGTGCAGAAGGCGCCCGGGCGTTTGCCGGAACGCGGCTCGGACTCGATCCAGCGGTCCTCCAGCATGCGCCGGAAATAGTGCCCCAGATTTGGATAGGCTGCGCTGAAGGCCTGGTCCACCGTCCGGCAGGCCTCGTCCCAGGTGAGGGGCTTTTCGTCGGGCGCGGCGACCTGCGGCGCCTCCAGGTCAAAGAAATGCAGGGCCGTCGTGCCCTGGAGCTTCGCCGCCTTCCGCAGGGCCCGGCGCGGCAGCTCGATGTTCGCATGGATCGCCTCCAGCATGGCGTCGAGCGACCTCCGGCTCATGCCTCCGTCAAAGAGCGGCGTGTCGAGGAAGTGTGGGAGCGACCTGCGTCCATACAGGCTCAGCCGGGTGCCGGCGATGCCGTTCAGGGCTGCGGCCAGGGTCACGGCATGTTCGTTCCAGGGTTTCTGACCGTCGTGAAACGCGGACTCGCGCAGCCTTCGGTCGGGTTCCGACATCAACGCGCGACGGCGCGACATCGGCACCGTTTCACGGTGGCCGTCGGGGAAGGTCATCTCGAACTCCATCCGGCCCGTGAGCGTGTCATAAAGCCGGCCCCAGGCATGCAGGCCGTTGACGTTCAGATCGGCGGCCAGGGCCTCCATCTCCGCGCTCATCTGATGGCGGCCTTCATGACGCAGGCGCTTCACGGCATGAGCGGCATCCTTCAGCGTGGCATCCAGCAGCAGAGTTTCAAAGTCCGCGTCATTCAGGGCTGCGAGAGCGGCGCGCAGCGGGGCGAGCAGCTTCGAGTATTGGGCTTCGACCGTCGAGATCCAGGCTTCATCGGCCTTCACGGACTCATCGTTGGCATCATCCGCCGAAAGGCAGCCCAGGTAGGCCGAAAGGTGGCCAAGACGATCGCCCAACGCCTCGATTTCAAGAACTGCCCGCGCGACTTCCTGGAGGTCGCCACGAAGCGATGCCATGCGGGGTTTCAAGGCCTCCACATCACGCACCAGCGCCGCCTTGAATTCGACGTAATCAGGCGCCCCAAAGCGGGAGAACCAGGATGCAAGGGTCCAACGGTCACAGTAATCAGATGCCATGCCGGTTCTTTTAGAAGAAAGCCGTCGTGCCGCAAGCTTCATGAATCCGGCCCGCTGTGCTTCTTGCCAGAATCGGTCCTGCCGTGCTATAAACAGGCATGAAAGGCCGATGGGTGCTGCGGACTCTAGCCACCGGAGCCTTGCTCTGGGTGATCTGGCGTTGTTGGAGGCTGGTGGGCGATGACCCCATCCTGCTGCTGATCTTCTTCCTGTTTGCCGGAGCAGGCGGCGGATTGTTCTTCGTGAAGATCGTGCTGCCCAGGCTGGCCGACGCCATCGGCACCTCCATCTTCCTTTCCGGAGAACGCCTGCGCTCAGAAGAGCCGGCCGACAGGGCGGATGCTTCCGAAGATGAGGCAGAAAAAGTCAGTGAGACCGGGGAAGCCCCGTCCGCCTCCCAGAAAGACGAATGATGGAAACACCGGCCACACCTGACCTGATTCCCTCCCGCTGGCAGCGGCTGAGTTCAGGCATCGCTCAAGCCGGACGAAAACGTCCGCTGCTGATGCTCGCCCTGGCAGCCGTGGCGGGCATTCTAATGGCCGACCACCCCCGCCCGGCAACCGGGTTTGCGGCCTGCGCCCTGGCGGCATCGGCGGTGTTCCTGGCCGTGAAGCACAACAACCGGATCGCCGCCTGCCTGCTCACCACGCTTTTTTTCATGCTCCATCATGCCGGACAGGTTCGCCAGACCCGGCAGAACCCCGTCCGCCAGCACCTGCTGAATCATCAGGGTGAGGAGACCTTTGCGGAGTTGCGTGGCAGGCTGCATCCCTTTCAAAGCGGCACCAGCCTGGATCCCACGCGTGCGCTCTGTTCTGTGGAGGAGGTTCGCTGGAGTCAGGCCGCAGGCTGGCAGCCTGTGACATCTGGTGTCCAGGTTTTCCTGCCCCGGGGCTTTGTCCTGAAGCAGCCCGGAATCTACGAGCTGGCCGGCCGCCTGACCCTGCCACGCCGGGCCATGAACCCCGGGGAGTTTGACGAGGCCGAACATGGTTTGCGACAAGGCTGGGTGGCTATGCTGCAGGCGGATGCCGCCAGGCTCAGGCAGGCACACAAGTGGGCGCCTGGCTTTCATCTGCAAAGGCTGGCCGAGTCCTCACGGCAGTGGATGAGCCAGGCAATCGCCCTGGGCCTGGAGAACAGGCCGCAGGAGCTTTCCGTGCTGCTGGCCATGGCCCTGGGCGCTTCCGGTGAGGCAGGCAGGGAAATCGAGGATGCTTTCCGCAACAGCGGCACGCTGCATGTGTTCGCCGTCAGCGGACTGCACGTCGTCATGCTGGCGGGCGTGGCTGCGCTGGTTTTGCAATGCCTGGGAGTCGGACGTTCACGCAGCATCCCCGTCATCGTCCTCATCGTCTTCGCGTATGCCTTCATCACCGGATGGCGGCCCTCCGCCGCCCGAGCCGCCTTCATGATCGCCATCGTGCTGGCGGGCATTCGCTGGAACCGGCGCGGAGAGCTTCAAAACAGCCTGGGGCTGGCGGCGCTGGTGCTGCTGGCTGCTGACTCCCAGCAGCTGTTCCAGCCCGGATTTCAACTTTCGTTCGGTGTGCTCTGGGCCATCGCCGCAATCGCCACGCCTCTCATGCAGAAGCTGCGCGGCTGGACGGAACTGGATCCTTTCCTGCCTCCAAGCCTGGCCACCTTTCCCGCCATACTGATACGCTGGTTCCGGCGTCAGGCGGCAGGCCTTTCCTGCACCTCCGCCGCCGCCTGGATCGGCAGCCTGCCCCTCACCTTCGGCCACTTCCGGACACTCGCCCCGGTGGCCGTGCTGGCCAACATGATCGTGGTGCCGCTCTCGGGCCTCAGTCTGGGCGTGTCCTGTCTGAGCCTGCTCGCAGCGGCCTTCGGCTTCCACACGCTCCAATGCGGGGCCAACGTCCTCAATGCCTGCCTGGCCGCCGCCATGATGAGCTCCGCCGCCTGGTTCGCCTCGCTGCCAGGCAGTTCCTTCACACTCGACCTGCGCCTTGAGAATCAAGCCCCGGCATGCCTCCGCGTCCTGCAGCTTCCGAACGGCGGTGCCGCAACGCACCTGAAGGCTGGGGATGAACACTGGCTCATCGACTGCGGCAACGAACGTGCCTGGCGCAGGATCGTCGAACCCGCGCTTCGTCACGAAGGCGTCAACCAGCTGCGCGGCATCCTGCTCACCCACGCCGACAGCGCCCATGCCGGCGCGGCCCCCCTGGCCTTCCAGAAAGGCGGCCCGCGCATGCACACCAGCGTCCTGGAGCCCTGGCGACGGGACAGCAGGCGCAGTTCCCTGCGGGCTCTTTCCAGCCTCATCCCCGTGGACAGCCTGCACTGGCACCGGCATCAGGCGGGCGACGTTCTCAAACTCGGCTCGTCAGCCCGCATCGAGATCCTGCATCCCATGCCTCATGACCTTCAGGACAAGGGAGATGACCGCGCCCTGGTCCTGCTGCTGCATCTCGACGGGACGCGCGTTCTGATGCTCTCCGACGCGGGTCATGCCACTTTCACACGACTGCTGCAGCGACATCCCGGACTGCGCTGCGACATCCTGGTTCGAGGCCAGCATCGCAGCGATCGGGAGGGCCTGGATGAGCTGCTTCGTCTCACCCAGCCCCGGGCCGTCATCAGCACCAGCGACTCACGTTTCATCGAGGAAAGGCTGCCCGACTCCCTGAAGCAGGACTGCGCAGCCCTTGGCATCCCCTTGATCAACCTGGAAACCGCCGGCTGCACCCGCATCGACATCTCTGAAAAGGGCGCACGGCTGAGCTTTTTCCATGAGCCTGGCGAGATCGCGCTGCCCCGGCTTCCGTGACTCCTGGTTGAAACGATGCTTGAAAACACCTGTAAAACCGCTCGTTTGCAGCTTCTCACTCCCATGATGACCTCCAGACTCCTGATTCTCCTCGCCCTTGCCGGAAGCAGCACCTTCGCCGCCGACGACAAGCCCTCGCCCATTGGTTATTCCGACACGCCCGTCATTCCGGGCAGCAAGTGGAAGGTGCATGACATCGACCGTCCGCGTCCGGTCGCCGTCGCCCCCGGCGCCAAGCCTGGCGGCGCGCCGTCCGATGCCGTCGTGCTTTTCGACGGCACCAGCACGGACGCCTTCCAGTCCAAGAAGAAGGATGCCAAGGGCAAGCCGACCAACGAATGGGCGCCCTGCCCCTGGAAGGTCGAAAACGGCGAACTGCTGGTGGACGGTGGCGACTGCTGGACCAAGCAGGAGTTCGCGAGCTGCCAGTTCCACATCGAGTGGAAGAGCGCGCCCAACACCAAGGGCAACTCCCAGAAAAAAGGCAACGCCGGTGTCTTTTTCATGGATCTCTACGAGTCCCAGATTCTCGACACCTGGAACAACCCCACCTATGCCGACGGCATGGTCGGCGCCATCTATGGTCAGACCCCGCCGATGGTGAACGCCGTCCGGCCCGCCGGCGAATGGCAGACCTATGACATCGTCTTCACCGCCCCGAAGCTTGACGGCGACAAGGTGGTTGAACCCGCCTACATCACCACCTTCGTGAACGGCATCTGCGTGCAGAACCACACCAAGATCATGGGACCCACGAAGCACAAGAACATCACGGACTACAACGGCAGCTTCCCAGCCGCAGGCCGCATCCGCCTCCAGGACCACAAAAACGAGCCCCCGGTGCGTTTCCGCAACATCTGGATCCGCCCCCTGCCCTGATCCGATTTCAAGCTCCTTCAACACCCCCGCATGGCCAAAGGCTGTGCGGGGTTTATTTTTGGGGCGATGAACTGAACTCGAAGCGAAGTCATTCCACGGGACCTTTCCTTTCATTTGGAAGGGTCTGCAGGGTGCTCCCTCAATCGCGCCGAAGATCCTCAGTGAATCCCGTGTAGACCTGCCGTGGATCACTCTGGCTTCGAATCAGATAAACGTAGTACATAAAACTCGGCCAACAGAGGGCGTGCCATTCGAAGCCGGGCGGTGAACGGTGGTGCCCGTCCTTCGCTCTGCGAGCTACGGAGGGCATTCTTCGCCTCCTGACGGCGGCTTGCTTCACAGGGATGTTGAACGCAGTCGCTTTTTGGCAAACGCAATTCCTGAACCCGTCTTGAGATAGCGCTCAAAAGCCAGCGCCTGGTTTCGTTCTGAAAAGCCAAGATAAGTCTCCAGAGTCCAGGGCAGATGTCTTTTCGTGTGAACAGACTTGCCTGCGATGTGCTCCCTCAATCGCTGCCGAAGATCCTCAGTGAATCCCGTGTAGACCTGCCGTGGATCACTCTGGCTTCGAATCAGATAAACGTAGTACATAAAACTCGGCCAACAGAGGGCGTGCCATTCGAAGCCGGGCGGTGAACGGTGGTGCCCGTCCTTCGCTCTGCGAGCTACGGAGGGCATTCTTCGCCTCCTGACGGCGGCGAAGAATGGCGGAAGAGGTGGGATTCGAACCCACGGTGGGGTTACCCCCACGCCTGATTTCGAGTCAGGTACCTTAAACCACTCAGCCACTCTTCCGTGCGACAAATCAGAGTACGGATGCTAGCGGGGCAAACGGCCTTGGCAAGGTGAGTGTCGGGATTTTTCAATCAGTCTTTGCCAGACCTGCCCCACCCCCAGCAGGATCGATCATCTCACGCATTGACGAACCGCCTGAACTCCGGGGAGGATGACCGCTCATGTTCATTCTGAAAAAACTGGCTGTCTTCGCCACTCCCCTTGGCTTTTCCTGGCTGCTGCTGGGTGCCTGGCTTGCATGGCGGCTTTTCAGGCGGCAGACCCGGGGGCTGTTGCTGCCCGGTGCCTCCTGGCTTGTCCTCACGCTCTTCACCTGCACCCCGGCGACCTCCTTCCTCATGCGGGGTCTGGAGGATCAGTTTCCCAGGATCAAGCCGGAGGACGCCCCCTCAGCCGACGCCATCATCTGCCTGGGCGGTGGAGCCGAACCTTCCTTGAGCGAACCCACGGGCGCAGGTTTCAACGGCAGCGCGGACCGTCTGACGACCTCGCTGGCGCTTCTGGGAGCCGGCAAGGCGCCTGCACTGATCGTCGCGGGAGGCGATTACAGGGACAAGACGCGCCGCTATTCCGAGGCGGATGCCGTGGTGGCCTGGCTGAAGCAGGCCGTGAAGCCCGCCCAGGAGGTGATCAGCCTGGGCATATGCGCCGACACGCACGACGAGGCGTTGAAGGTGGCCGGGATCGCCCGTCAACGCGGCTGGAAGAAGCTTCTGCTGGTCACCTCCGCCTCCCACATGAAGCGTGCGCACGCCACCTTTGAGAAGGCAGACCTCCAGGTTCAGGCGATGCCCTGTGATTACGTCTCCAGCTTCAACCGCATCGGCAGCGTCCGCTGGCTGCATCTGCCGGGCTCGGGTCCGCTGACGAACTTTGAAGCCTGGATGCACGAGCAGTTAGGCCTGCTGCTGTATCGGCTGCGCGGCTGGATTTGAGCCGGGCCTGGATCAAACGGGCTCACGGCCGGTGGCCTCGATGAACTGCTGGCGCAGGATGCCATGCGCCCGGAGCGCCTCGTCCAGGGCATGCTGGGCCTCCATCAACTGCCGTTCCAGAAGACGGATCCGCTGCTGCACGTGGGCCTCCGCCTCACCGCGCTCCAGGTCCGGCCACTGGGCGCCGACCAGGGTGGTGTGGGCGCTGCGGACATGATGCGGGCTGGCCTTGAAGAACGGCAGGTCGCCCAGGCGTGACTCACCCGCGTCCGTGCAGTCGATGATCACGACGTTTTCGTCGATCTGCCCGGATGCCAGAAACTCCTGGATGGTGGCGACATTGGTCGGCCCGTAGAGATACTGGTCCGGCATCTGGATAAGCCAGTCCATCTGCAACTCCCTCACCATCGGGGCCCGGCGCCAGGTCTGCCTGCCATCGTTGGAAAGCTTGTCCATGGGAGAAATCTTCGCCTCGGCGGCCAGTTGAAGCAGGGAATCATGGGAAAGCGGGCCGTATTCCTCGTTCGTGGATGACTTGATAAGATGCCAGGTTGGGGCGGACATGGCTTCAGGCTAGCAAAGGACGCCTTGCACTTGGAAGGATAAACTTCACGCTTGATCCAGGGTCGGTGCGCGGCTGAATCCAGGGCTCCCTTCCGACAGCCCAACCCCTCCTTTGTCACATGTCACCCGACCGCGATCTTCTCCGCCTTGCCGCCCTTTCCTGCTTTGCAGCCGTGGCCCTCGGTGCCATGGGCGCCCATGGCTCGGTGCATGATGTCCTGGTTGCCTCGGGCAGGCTCGACTCCTGGGAGACCGGCGTGCGCTATCAGCTGCCCCATTCGATGTTCCTCTACCTTCTCGCCCTGTTTCTGGGCAGCGCGGGCAAGGGTGTCAACCGTGGCTGGCACCTGCTGTTTTACGGCATGCTGCTGTTCAGCGGCTCAATCTACCTGCTGGCCTACTTCGGCTGGAAATGGCTCGGCCCGGTCACTCCTTTCGGAGGTCTTCTGCTGATGGCCGGCTGGCTGACCCTGGCCCTGTCCCGCTGGCAGAAGCCGAAGGCCTGAACGTGGCCGACATCGGCTGGCCGTCCTTCATTTCGAGTTCATCAACGCCTCGATCTCATCCGCATCGATCGGGATCGAGGCCATGAGGTCGGTGTTGCGGTCGGGACCGATGAGGATGTTGTTTTCAAGCCGGACGCCCAGGTTCTCCTCGCGGATGTAGATGCCGGGCTCGATGGTGAAGACCATGCCTGGCTGCACGGGCTTCCAGGTGTGACCGACGTCATGGACATCGATGCCCAGGTGATGGCTGGTGCCATGGGGGAAGTAGCGCTTGTAGAGCGGCTTCTCAGGATCCTGCTTCTCCACGTCGTCTCGGTCCAGAAGGCCAAGCCCGATCAGCTCAGAGGTCATCAGCCTTCCCACCTCCTCCTGATACTCGCGGATGATGACACCCGGACGCAGCATCTTCCGGCACTCGTTGAAGACCCGCAGCACGGCGTCGTAAACCTGGCGCTGACGCCGGGTGAAGCGCCCGTTGACGGGTATCGTGCGGGTGAGGTCGGCATTGTAGTTGCCGTAGTTCGCCGCCACGTCGAGCAGCAGCAGATCGCCGTCCTGGCACTGGCAGTGATTGGTGATGTAATGCAGGACGCAGGCGTTGCCGCCCGTGGCGATGATGGGCGTGTAGGCGAAACCGCGCGCCCTCTGGCGGATGAACTCGTGAGCCAGTTCGGCCTCGATCTCGAACTCATGCACGCCGGGCTTCACAAACTTCAGGAGGCGGCGGAAACCGTCCTCGGTGATGCGGATGGCCTCGCTCAGCGCCCGAAGTTCCAGGGGCTGTTTGATGCAGCGCAGGTCATGCATCAGGGGCGCAAGACGGTGGCAGTCATGCAGGGGGTACTCGGCCTGACAGCGGCGGGTGAAGCGCATCTCCCGGGTCTCGGTCGGGATCGTGGCGCGTGGATGCTCGTTGGAGTTGAGATACACGGCGTCGCACTGGCACATGAGCATGCGGAACTGCGCCTCGAAGTCCGTCAGCCAGTGGACGCGCTGGATGCCGGAACGTCCAGCGGCCTGCTCCTTCGTGAGCTTCTCCCCCTCCCAGATGGCGATGAGCTCGCTGGTTTCCCGAACAAAAAGCATCTCACGCTGCTTCGTGTCCGGCGCGTCGGGAAAGAGCATGAGGATGGTCTCCTCCTGGTCGATGCCGCTCAGATGGAAGAGGTCGCTGTTCTGTACAAAACCCATGCTGCCGTCGGCGTTGGTCGGCAGCACGTCGTTGGCGTGCAGGATGACCAGTGATCGGGGAGGCAGGAGGCTGTAAAGCCGCCGGCGGTTGGATTCAAAAAGTTCGGCGGGAAGGGGCTGGTAGCGCATCGTGCGCGCATTGGAGCCGGAAGGCCGCGTCACGCCAAGCGCGAATTCATCAGCACGGCCTCAAACTTCTCCGCCATCTTGGCCGCCGTGTACTCGGTCCGCACCCGGGTCATGCCGGAGGCGATCAGGCGCTCGCGTTTCTGACCGTCAAGAAGCACCGATTCCAGGGCGTCGGCCAGGGATTTGGCATCCTCGGGCTCGCAGAGCACGCCGCCGCCCGTGTTTTCGATGAGCTCGGGGAACGCGCCATGCCTTGGCTGAACCACGGGGACGCCGCTGGCCATCGCCTCGATGACATACAGGCCGAAGGCCTCGCCGTAGGTGGCGGGCACCGAGAAGGCCGTCAGGTTGCGGAAGAACTTCACCTTCTCGTTGAAGCTGACATTGGGATGCCACTCCACCCGTTCCAGCAGCCCGGCCTCGGCCAGCTTGCGGTTCAAGCCGGCCAGGTACTTGTCATCCGAGGAAGTCCTGGCGCCGCCGACCTTGAGCTTTAGCCGGGGCAGAGTGCCGCGGCGAGCCAGGTCGATGAAGGCGTCCACCAGGGTGGTCAGGCCCTTGCCATGAATCATGCGGGCGAAGTAGCCGATGACCGGCCAGTTGGGATCCGGCTTGGCTGCGGCGAAGGCGGTGACATCGAGGCCGTTGGGGATGACGGCAATTCTGTCCTCAGCCACCCCTAGTCGCTCACTCATGGCCTTGGCATAAAACTGGCTGGGCGCGACAAAGCGCGTGACGTGGGCGGCATTGCTGCGCATGGCGGTCCAGCACTGCTCCCGGTAGGGCTCCACCAGGGTGTCCAGAAAGGAGTCCTCGCCCTGAAGTGAAACCACCGTTGGAATGCCGAGGTCGCTCTCAATCTTGGGGCAGAGGCCGATCAGCAGGCTGTTGGAAAGCGAGATGACGTCCGGCTTCACCTCCTCCTTGATCCAGGTCAGGGCGCGCTGCCATTCCGGCCACTGGTTGCCCGCCTCCCCGGCCAGGGCGCCGAGGGTCATGCGTCCGAGGTCACGGGCGCTGGTCATGCCGATGAACCTTGAGGCAAAGCGCAGGATGCCGGGCGAGTTCAGCCAGCCCAGCAGGAAGCGCGGCACATAGCGGAGCCCGGGCATCTTTTCCTGCAGATAGAGGGTCACGCCGCCCACACGAATGGGCAGCTCGGGATTGCTGACCTCACGGTCTGTCACCAGCGGCAGGTAAAGCGGGGCCATGATTGCGTCGTGGCCGCGGGAACGCAGGGCCCGGATCAGGGCATGGTCCCGAAGGCAGCTGCCGCAGTGGAAGCTGCCGGTGCCGGGGGTGAGATGAAGAATTCGCATGGGGGCTGTAACGCGGGGCGGCGGAAATTAGGTCCGGGCAGGAAACGTGGAACGGAATGTCATTGTTTACGACTCCAGTCCGGCTCCCGGCTTGAGCCAGTAAAGCACGCTCATGCGCACGGCGATGCCGTTTTCCACCTGTTGGTTGATCAGGCTGCGTTCGTAATTCATGCCCTTGTCCGTGATTTCCACGCCGCGATTGACGGGACCGGGGTGCATCAACCAGAGACCGCGCTCGCCCAGGATGTCGACACGCGCATCGGTCAGGCCGTAGATCTTGTGATACTCGGAGGCGCTGGGGAAAAACGGCTCGTCCATGCGCTCGCTCTGCACCCGCAGGAGGTAGACCACGTCCGGCCTCCAGGCCAGGGCGTCATCCCAGCTGCCGAAGCACACGATGTCATCCGGCGTCTCACGGGGCATCATGGAGCCGGGGGCCAGATAGGCGACGTTCATCCCCAGGCGGCGGAAGATCAGGCTCGTGCTGCGGGCGACCCGGGAGTGCTGGATATCGCCGACGATGACCGCTCTTGCGCCGCGCAGGTCCTTGAACTTCTCCCTCAGGGTGAAGGCGTCCAGCAGCGCCTGGGTGGGATGGGCGTGCCAGCCGTCGCCGGCATTGATGACGCTGGCGCGGGTGTTGCGGGCAATGAGGCTCGGAATGCCTGACTGCTTGTGGCGGACCACGATGTAGTCGACGCGCATCGACTCGAGAGTTTCGACGGTGTCCAGGACGGACTCTCCCTTCACCACGCTGGAGGACTCGATGTCGAAGTGGATCACGTCCGCAGACAGGCGGCTGGCCGCCACCTCAAAGGAGGAACGGGTGCGGGTGCTCGGCTCATAGAACAGGGTCAGCATCGACTGTCCCTTGAGAGTGGGCACCTTCTTGACGCTGCGTTTGAACAGGTCCTTGAACGGTCCGGCGTTCGCCAGCACGAACTCAATCTCTTCATCCGTGAGCGAGGCGATGTCGAGGAGGTCTTTTCGAGGCGTCATAAGGGGGGGGATCAGGCAGGCTTGTTGTCCCAGGAGGTGACGAACACTTCATCCCGCCCGTCCGTGGCGGTAAAACGCACGTTCACGCGCTCCTGTTTGGGAAGATCCACGCGGATGCCGGCAAATTCAGCCTGGAATGGCAGCTCACGGCCGGCCCGGTCCACCAGGGCGGCGATCTGCACGCAGCGCGGGCGGCCGAAGTCCAGCAGTTCCTCCAGGGCGGCGCGGGATGTCCGGGCGGTGTAGACCACCTCATCGCAAAGGATCACGACCATGTCATCCAGGTCGAAGCTGATGTCCGACCCTTCAAGCCTCGGCAGCATGGTGAAGGAATGCAAGTCGTCCCGGTACTGGGTGATGTCAATCCGGCCCGTCTCCACCCACCGGCCTGCGGCGATGAGGCGGGCTGAGAGGGATTCCGCAAAGGGCACGCCGCGGTTGTAGACACCCACAAGGGCGAGCTTTTCCGACTCAGGCCAGCGCTGCATGATGGCGGCGGCGATTTCATCCAGGCAACGGTTCACCCCGGTGGAATCGAGAAGCTGGCGTTGGGTGGGGACGGGTTCGGACACGAAATTCAGATGAACGCGGCCCCCATGGGGCGTCAATGGCAAAGTCTATGTCGTTTCCGGCAAGTCGGGGGATTGGCTGCTAGCTTCCCCGCCCGGCAGCGTATAACCAGCCCTTCCACAACCACCATGCGCCTGACATCCCTATTTGCATCGCTCCTGCTCGCCTCCAGCCTGCCCGCCGCCCCGCAGTGGATCTGGCTGACCAAGGGCGCCACCAAGGAAAACGCCGTCAGCTTCCGCCACAGCTTCGAGCTCCCGGGCAACGCCCACTTTGCCACGCTGGAGCTGACCTGCGACAATGGTGCGGACGCCTTCCTCAACGGCCAGAAGGTGCTGACCAACCCCGACTGGCAGGAACCGAGCAAGGCGGACATCAGCAAGGTCATCAAGCGCGGCGAGAAGAATGAGATCGTCGTCCAAGCGCGCAACAAGGGCGGCGTTGCGGCCCTCATCGCCCGCTTGAAGGTCAAGATGCCGAACGGCACCGAAAAGACGCTGGTGGAAACCAGCGGCGAATGGCAGGCCACGGTCACAGGCAAGGAAGACTGGAAACCCGCCGCAGTGATCGAAGACTATGGCAAAGGCCCCTGGGGAAAGGCGCTCGACGGCAAGACGGGCGGCAGGAAGAACGAAGGTCCTGCGGAAACCATCGCCGCCAGTGAGGTGGGCGTCGCCAAGGGGTTCAAGGTCGAGAAGCTCTACAACGTGCCCAAGGATCAGGAAGGCTCCTGGGTGGCGCTGACGGTCGACCCCAAGGGCCGGCTCATCGCCTGCGACCAGTATGGCAGCATCTACCGCATGGCCGTTCCCGCCATCGGCAGGACCGAGCAGCTCAAGCCCGAAAAGCTTGCGATTGAGATGGGCAAGGCCCACGGCCTCCTGGCCGCCTTCGACAGCCTCTATGTGATGGTGAACGAGGACGGCAAAAACAACGGCCTTTACCGCCTGCAGGACAGCAACAACGATGACCAGTACGACAAGGTCACCAAGCTGCACACCATGGCTGGCGGCGGAGAGCACGGCCTGCACAGCATGATCGTCAGCCCCGACGGCAAACGCATCTTCTTCAACTGCGGCAACCACACAAAGCTGCCCGAAGGCCTCACCCAGAGCCGTGCCGCCATGATCTGGAACGAGGACCACATCGTCCCCCGCCTCTGGGATGCCAACGGCCACGCACGCGGCATCCTGGCCCCCGGCGGCTACATCTGCAGCATGAACCCGGACGGCAGCGGCCTGGAACTCTTCTGCCACGGCTTCCGCAACGAGTTCGACATCGCCTTCGACCTGGGCGGCGAGCTCTTCACCTACGACGCCGACATGGAATGGGACATCGGCAGCCCCTGGTACCGCCCCACCCGCGTCAACCACTGCGTCAGCGGCGCCGACTACGGCTGGCGCAGCGGCAGCGGCAAATGGCCTAACTACTACCCGGACAGCCTGCCCACCACGCTCGACATCGGCCCTGGCAGCCCCACCGGCGTGGTCAGCGGCAAGGGCGCGAAGTTCCCGGCCCGGTATCAGCGCGCTGTCTTCATCAACGACTGGACCTACGGCACCATGTGGGCCGTCCACCTCCAGCCCAAGGGCGCGAGCTACCTCGCTGAAAAGGAGGAGTTCATCTTCGGCAAGCCCCTGCCCCTCACCGATGTTGTCATCCATCCCCAGGACGGCGCGATGTACTTTGCTGTGGGCGGCCGTCGCAGCCAGTCGGGCGTCTATCGCGTGACCTATGCGGGAGATGAATCCACCGCCCCCGCCGAGGCCCTGCCTCTGGACGAGGAGTTCCGCATGCGCGCCGCCATCGAGCAGCTGCACAAGGACGGCGTGGATCCGCAGAAGGCCCTGGCCGCCGCCTGGCCCTACCTGAGCCACAGCGACCGCCATGTTCGTTTTGCCGCCCGCGTCGCCATCGAACGTCTGCCCGTGGAGCTTTGGAAGGACAAGGCCTTGAACGAAACCCACCCCGTCGCCCTGGTGGAAGGCATCATCGCCCTGGCCCGGGTCAGCGGCGCCAAGGCAGCCTACGCGGGAGGCCGCCCCGCCGCCAAGCCCACAGGCACCTCCTCGGAGCCCATCGGCAACGTTGCTCCTGAAAACGTGGAGCTTGAAAACGAGATGCTCCGGACGCTCGCCCGCCTCGAAGGCCACAAGCTCAGCACCGCCCAGTCCCTGGCCGCCCTGCGCGCTCTTGAACTCGTGCTCATCCGGCTCGGCAAACCCGACGCCGAAGTCTGCTCCAGGATCGCGGAAAAGCTGGAGGCGGGCTATCCCTCCGAAGACCCTTCCATCAACCGGGAGCTGGCCCAGATCCTGGCGACTGTCGACAGCACCAAGGTCGTCGCCCGGACCCTCGCCCTCATGGCCACCGCCCGGGATGACTTCCAGGAGGTCGCCAGCGACACCGTGCTGAGCCGCAATGATGGTTATGCCAACGCCGCCCGCGCCGCCGCCGGCAGCAGGCCGAACGCCCAGCAGATTTCGTACATGTACGCCCTGCGCAACGCCAGCGCCGGCTGGACGCCGGAGCTCAGAAAGACCTTCTTCTCCTGGTTCCCTCGCGCACGCACCTGGAAGGGTGGCAACAGCTTCAAGGGCTTCATTGAAAACATCCGCAAGGACGCCATGGCCACCTTCGTGCCCCCCGCCGAAGTCGCCGAGCTCGAGGCTCTCGGCACCAAGACCGAGGCCGTCAGCATCCCCAACTACGTCGCCCCCAAGGGCCCGGGCCGCGCCTGGAGCCTGGATGAGGCCGTCAAGGCCGTCAGCGCCGGCATGAAGGGACGCAGCTTCGCCAACGGCGAGGCGATGTACCGGAGCGTCATGTGCGCCACCTGCCATCGTTTCAACGGCGAGGGCGGCAGCATCGGCCCCGATCTCACCGGCTCCGGCAACCGCTACACCCTGCGCGACCTCCTGGAGAACATCATCGACCCAAGCCGCGTCATCTCCGACCAGTATGACAGCCATGAGATCGTCAAGAAGGATGGCAGCACCATCCTCGGCCGCATCGTCGTCGAGGAAAACGGCAAGGTCTTTGTCATGACCAACCCCTTCGCGCCGAACGACCAGATGGCCATCAACGAGTCCGAGATCGCGAAGAAGGAGACCCGCAAGGTCAGCATGATGCCCCCCGGCCTGATCAACGCCCTCAACCAGGACGAGCTGCTGGACCTCGTCGCCTACCTGATTTCCGGCGGCAACGCCCGGGACAAGGCGTTCGCCCAATAAGTCAGGCACGTTCCGACGACCTTTCTCTCCCCTCCTTTTTTCGTGCGTTCCAGACCGAGATGTCTATCATCGCGCCGCTTTCCCCAGCAAAATCCCAACTGAACCCAGACTACAGACCCATGAGCAACTCCTCCCCCAAACTTCACAATGCAATGTGGCCCGGCCTCGTCGGCAAGGGCGATGGCGAAGGCCAGGAACCGCCGATCAGCCTGGAGCGCATGCTCGACCTCACCGCGGCCGCCAACGTCAACGGACAAAAGTTTGAAGGCATCGACTACTTCCTGTTCCTGCCCCACACCGACCCGAACGCCAGCGACGACGAGATCAGGCGCATCGCCGACCTCATCGCCTCCAAGGGCTTCTCCGTCGGCTCCCTGGTGGCCCCCGTCTGGCCCGGAACCGTTGGCGACAGCGCCATGGGCGACGACGCCCAGCAGGCGAAGTTCCTCGACGCCGTCAAGATGGCCTGCCGCATCGCCAAGGTCTTCAACAGCACCGGCATCCGCAAGTATGGCGTCATCCGCATCGACTCCGCCGAATTTGGCGTGAACAAGTGGCGCGAAAACCCGAAGGCGAACACCGCCCGCATCATCGACACCTTCAAGAAGGCTGCAGCCATCGCCAAGGATCATGGCGAGCGCCTCGCCGCCGAGGGCGAAATCTGCTGGGCCGGCATGCACTCCTGGCGTGACATGCTCGACGTCCTCGAAGGCGTCGGCATGCCTGAAGCCCTTGGCTTCCAGGCCGACCTCGCCCACACCTACCTCTACACCCTGGGCTACAACGCCCCCGAGCACGCCCTTCTCAAGGAAGGCTATGGCGAAGCCGAGTTCTACGCCGCCTACGAAAAGATGACCGACGCGCTCCGCCCGTGGACCATCGACTTCCACGTCGCCCAGAACGACGGCACCGTCCACGGCGCCGGCAGCCATGACAAGACCGGCAAGCATTGCCGCGCCGACGATCCGAACGGCAAGCTCGACATCGTCAAGTGCTCCGGCTACTGGCTCAAGGACGCCGCCTCCCGCGGCATCCAGCACATCTGCTGGGACGGCTGCATGTTCCCGAACGCCGTGCTCGAAACCCCCGGCACCTGGAACACCATCCTCGACACCATGATCAAGGTGCGCGAAGCCCACGGCTGGTAAGCCACGTTCGATCCCCCTCCTTCACAGGACATGGAAGCCCCGCCGACCTAGCCGGCGGGGCTTTTTCCCTCCAGGCCAACGCCTGGAATCCTGCGATCCTCTTGGTTCGGCCTGTCTGTCCGGAGGAAAGGTTGCGAAACCGTCCTGCCCCGGCCACAATGACCGACCGCCCCTCCCCCACTGGATGTCCCAAGATCTCCCTTTTCACCTCGCCGTCGCCCAGGCCGTCAGCAAAGACCCGCGCTATCACCCTCTCGCCTACGAGTTTGTGCGCGACGCCCTGCATGTGGCGGTGAAGCATTTCCGTGAGGGCAAGGAGGACCAGCATGTCAGCGGCCAGGAGGTGCTGGAGGGCGTCCGGCTGCATGCCCTGGAGGAATACGGCCCCATGGCCCTGACGGTCCTGCATGAATGGGGCCTGGAACGTGGTGAGGACATCGGCAACATCGTCTACAACCTCATCGAAACGGGTTACTTTGGCAAAAACGACGGCGACAGCCTGGAGGATTTTTCAGGCGGCTACGACTTTGAAGCGGCTTTCACAGCCCCCTACAAGCCCTCCTCGAAGAGCCAGAAGGTCTGATTCACCGGGCCCGCTCCCCGCCCCCCTGGAAAGCCTCGCTTTCCTGTCCAAGATTCAGCCTGCATGGCCTGTATGTAGCAGACACAACCATGCCGCCTAACATCCCGCATCACGAAGTTCTGACCAACCGCCGTGACTTCCTGCGCCGTGCCGGGGGCGGCTTTGGCGCACTGGCCGCCGCAGCACTGCTGGGTGAGGACCCCGCCATGGCCGCCCTGGGCGATGCCGGAGGCAGCGCCGCCAGCCCGATGTCCGGCAGGCTCGCCCATCGCACGGGCAAGGCCAAAAGCGTCATTTTCCTGTTCATGGAGGGCGGCCCGAGCCACATCGACCTCTTTGATCCCAAGCCCCTGCTGCGCAAGCTCGCCGGCCAGCAGCTTCCCGCCAGCTTCGGCACCGTGATCACCGCCATGGGTGAAAGCCGCGCCCCGCTTCTCGCCGACCAGCGTGAGTGGAGGCAGCATGGCGAAAGCGGTCTTTGGATCAGCAACTGGCTGCCACACACCGCCCGTCTGGCCGACGAGCTTTGTGTCATCCGCTCCTGTGTTTCCGACGGAATCAACCACGCCGGCGGCGTGTGCTCGATGAACACCGGCAGCATCTTCGGCGGCCGCCCCTCCCTGGGAGCCTGGGTCAACTACGGCCTCGGCACCCTCAACCAGGACCTGCCCGCCTTTGTCGTCATCAAGGACACCGACTCCCAGGTCGTCAACGGTGTCCGCAACTGGGGCAGCGGCTTCATGCCCGCCGTTTACCAGGGTGTCGAGTTCGAGCCCGACGGCACCCCGATCGCCAACCTGACGGCCCCCAAGGGCGTCAGCCAGGAGCGGCAGCTCGCCAAGCTTTCCTTCCTCAACAAGATCAACCGCAGTCATGGCCTGGAGCGTGCCGACAACAGCCAGCTCGACGCGCGCATCAAGGCCTACGAACTCGCCTTCCGAATGCAGGCCAAGGCCCCCGAAGCCGTGGACATGAAAAGTGAATCCGAAGCCACGCGCAAGCTTTACGGCATGGACGACCCAAAGACAGCCACCTTTGGCCGCAACTGCCTGCTCGCCCGCCGCCTGGTGGAACGCGGCGTGCGTTTTGTGCAGCTCTATTCAGGCTCCGGCAGCAAATGGGACGCCCACGACAAGATCGAGGCGAACCACACGAAATACTGCCAGGAGACTGACAAGCCCGTGGCAGGCCTGCTCATGGACCTCAAAGCCCGCGGTCTTCTGGACGAAACCCTCGTCATCTGGGGCGGCGAGTTCGGCCGCACGCCCATGAGCGAAAAGGGCGACGGTCGTGACCACAACCCGACCGGCTTCACCATGTGGATGGCTGGCGGCGGCATCCGGGGCGGCCAGGTGATCGGCGCCACCGATGAACTCGGACTGCGTGCCGTGGATCAAAAAATGCACGTCCATGACCTGCACGCCACGATCCTTCACCTGATGGGTCTCGACCACACGCGGCTGGTCTACAAATACAAGGGCAGGCCAGAGCGCATCGACATGAACGAAGGCAGCGCCTACACGAAGATGAAGATGGCCTAGGCCGGTGACGCCGAGCCAAACCCAAAGTGCAACCTCAGGGGCATCACGACCGGATCAGGGCCGCATGGGCCGCGCAGAGGCTGCCTGGCAGGAGGACCTGCACGGCGTGTCCGTCACGAGCCTCCTGCGCCGCCAGGACCAGCTGAAGCGCACCGCCCGCGCCCATGCTTTCTCCAAGAACCGAGCGCGGTTCAAGAACCCGCAGGGCGCCCCGGCCGGCCTGGAGGGCCTTCTCCGCCTCATCCAGGATCGGAATGCCGCAGAGGGAGCTGATGTGAACGACCGGCAGCCCGGAGTTCAAAACCGGCTGCTCTTCAAGCCGCTTCAGGCAGTCCGCACGTTCAGCCTCACTCAGGAAACAGCAGGCAGAACCGCCCTCCAAAACCGGACCTGAATCCTGGATGCTCAGGAGCAGCGCGCCGGCGCCCTCGGAGGCACGCAGTTCAGGGTGGTAATAGGTCACGGCTTCAGCCCCCACCCAGTCCCCCTCCTCCGCCCCGATGACAAGCACGCGGTCCACCCAACCAAGCGTCAGCCAGTCACGCGCCATCGCCACGCCTTCCATGATCACGCTGGATTCGCCAATCAGCGTGGTGACCGGACCGTCCACCCCAAGGAAAGCCGCGATGTGCGACGCAGGGGCGTTGTAAACCGTCTCAGGAAAAATCAGCGGACTGGCCAGCGCCGGCGTCTCGATCACCTCATGATAAAACCGGCCGCTGAACTGGACGCAGCCGTTGAACATGCACTGGATGATGCCCAGCCTGCCAGCACCCTGGCCGTGCGGGAAACCGGCGGAAGCCAGCGCCTCCAACGCCGCCGCCATGGCAAACTTGGTGACGGCGCTAGCCCGGCGCAGGCGGGCGAATTTTGGCAGCGCGTCAGGCGCGGCGGGTGGCACGACATGCACGGGACAGCTCCAGTCACGGGTTCCCACGCTGCGCGGACATTCCGCCAGCGGCAGTTCCTGGCGTTCCCTGACTGCCTGGAGCAGCGCAGAAGTCCCCCAGCCTGCAGGCGACACCGCGCCCGCTCCCGCAATTTTCAACGCCTCTAAGGAAACCGGTGCGTTCAGCCCGCCGAGGTTGGCAGAGGCCGGCCGAAACACCAGCGTCGCGTTGGTGCCGCCAAAGCCGAAGCTGTTGGTCAGGGTCACATCGACCCGAGCCTCGCGCCATTCACGCACCAGGCTGGATTTCACCGCCGGGTCCACCTCACGTACGTTCAGGCTGGCGGGCAGCCACTGACCACGCATGGCCATGAGGCAGATCACCGCCTCCACGGCTCCGGCGCCGCCAAGCAGATGGCCCATCGCCGACTTCGTGGAGCTCAGGGCGATGCCGGACGCTGCTTCGCCCGCCCAGACCTGAATGGCGCTGGCTTCAGCCACATCGTTGTAAGGCGTGCCCGTGCCATGCGAATTGATGTAATCCACCTCCTCAGGGCGGATTCCGGCCATTTCACAGGCGCCTCGCATGGTGCGTATGGCGGCCTTGCCCTCGGGATCCGGCTGGGTCAGGTGATGCAGGTCCGTGGCCGTGGCATATCCAGCCGCCACGGCGAGAGGCTCAGGAGCCCTTCGCTCTGCAGCGGCGGACTCGCTTTCCAGAAGCACCACCGCCGCCCCCTCGCCCAGAGCCAGGCCGTCACGCGCCGCATCGAAAGGACGCGGCACGCCGCCCGGCGCGAGCGCACGCAGCGTGTCAAACCCGGCAAACACCAGCTCGGCCAGCGCATCATAACCACCGGCCAGCACTCGCCGTGCACGGCCGGTCTGGATCATCGCCATCGCATCCCCGATCGCATTGGCCCCACTGGCGCAGGCGTTGGAAACGACAAGGATCGGCCCATGCCAGTCATACTCGGCCGCAATCGCGGCGATCTGCTTCTGCGGCTGGTAAAATTCCACCCTGGAGAGCTGACCCGGAACCCGCCCGGAGCTGCCGATGGCCTTGCGAAAATAGTCCTGGCCGACGCTCATCGCTCCTGCCGAGGTGCCGATGACGATGGCATCCACACCCTTCAGTCCGGACATCCCCGCCATCGCCAGGGCCTCGCGAACGGCGAGCAGAAGCATCTTGGTGCCGCGGTCGATCAATGCATCACGCCTTGCAGGCACCTTCAGAAACAGCCGCACCTCCGGCAGTTCCACCTGGGCTGCCGTTTTCGCGATCCGCTGGCTGACGTCAAAGGCGGTGACCGGCGTAAAATTCATCCGGTTCGCCCGAAACGAGGCCTCATTCTCACGCCAGCCCACTCCCAGTGGCGACACAATGCCCGCTCCTGTGACCAGGATGCGTTGGGAGGAGGGATGATTCGACATGTGTGTCAGGAAAAACGGACGGCATCGCCCCGTGGATTCCAGCGCTTGAATCCGCATGCCAGACTCGCCAGGGTTGCGTTGTCGCAGTTTCGGTTTAAGGGCGCGCAGGCTTGAGTGTCAAATGTTTGGTGATCGCTGGAAAAACATCCTGAATCAGAAAGGCGGGCAGACCGCCCTCTGGCATCCTGGCGGTGCCCTGACCTTTCTGGAGCTCGATCATCTCGCCAGCAGCCTGCAGCCGCAGAAATGCCCCCGCCTGGGCGCCTTTTTCCTGGCCCAGGGCAATGGTGTCCAAGTCACCCAGGCTCTGCTGGCCGGCTTTCTCACCGGCCTTCCCGTCCAGGTCGTCGAGATGGACCGCCAGCGGCGCGTGCCCCTGTCCGTTCCTGAAGCGCCGGTGTGCCTGGTCAAGCAGACGGTGGGAAGTTCCGGAGTGCGCAGGTGCCATTTCTTCACCCTGGCTCAGATCGCCGCCGATGTGGACCGGCTCCACCACGCGCTTCAGCTTCAACATTGCAAGGTGGCCCTGGCTCCGCTCAGCGTGGCCCACTCCTTCGGCCTGACAACCACCGTGCTGCAGACCCTGTTCAACGGCCTGCCCACCCACTGGCTGCCCACGCCGTTTCCCGCCGGCATGAACGAGGCCCTCGCCTATCATCAACAGGTGTTTCTTCCTGGCGTGCCTGCCATGTGGAAGGCCTGGCTCATCGCCGCCCTCGACCTCAGCCATGTCTCCCTCGCCGTCACCGCCGGATCGCCGCTGACCCTGAGTCTGGAACAGCAGGTGCGCGACACCTTCGGCTTGAAGCTGCACAACCTCTACGGCACCAGTGAATGCGGAGCCATCAGCTACGACGCCACGTTCACGCTCCGCTGCTCCGCCGCTGACATCGGCACCCTGCTGCCGGGGCTTGCCATCCGGCAGGGGCAGGACGGACGTCTGCGGGTCCGGAGTGATGCGGCAGGCCTCGGCTATGATGAAGTCCTGCCCGGCGATGTCCTGGGATCAAGCGAGCACCTGACCTGGGATGTGATCACGGAAGACGATGGGCGGCTGCATTTTCAAAACTGCCTTGGCGACGGCATCAACGTCGCCAGCCGCAAGCTCAGCCCCACGGAAATTGCCGCCCGGATCCGTGAAGCCACCGGCATCCGCGAAGTGACCATCAGCGGCGTGCCCAGCCGCGATCCCGAACGCACCCAGGATGTTGTCTGCACCCTCAAGCTTCCCCAGGACCAGCTCACCCAGGCCTTCAAAAGCAGCGCCTGCGCCGCTCTCGCCCCCTGGGAGGTGCCCCGGAAGTGGGTTTCCATGCCGCAGCCCGGAGCCTGAGGCCGCAGATCAGGCAAGGGTCTTCACCAGCCTGCCGTGAATGCCGTCAAAGCCGCCGTTGCTGAAGATGATGATCACGTCACCGCTCTTCGTCTCGGCCTTGAGACGCGCAAGGATGGCCTCGGTGTCGGCCTCGTGGAAGCAATGACCGCCTCCTTCGACGACCGCCTTCGCCACCGCCTCCACATCCAGCCTCTGCCCTTCAGGAACCTTTTCAGGATTGGCAACGGCGGCGACCACGCTGCCATCAGCCTGCTTGAGCGCCTCGATCAGCTCGCCCTGAAGCACGTTGCGGCGGCTGGTGTTGGAGCGCGGCTCAAACACCGCCCACAAGCGGCGGCCGGGATACTTCTGCCGGAAGCCGCGCAGGGTTTCACGGATGGCCGTGGGATGGTGGCCAAAGTCGTCAATCACCGTGATTCCATTGACCTCGCCCCGCACCGTTTGACGGCGGCGCACGCCTCGGAAGCTCTCCAGCCCGGCGCGAATTTCATCATCCGTCAGCCCGGCATGTCGGGCCGCGCAGACGCACATGGCGGCGTTGCGGACGTTGAACTCGCCGATCATCGGCACCCTGAAGGCTGCGCCGTTGAGGGTGAAGCCCGTGGTGTCGGGTTCGGCCGTGGTGATGACGATGCGCTCGCTGCATCCCTCCCCGAGACCGACGGTCTTCACCGGGGCGTAGCTTTTCAGCGAGAGGCAGTTTTGGTCATCACCATTCAGCAGCACCAGGCCGTTGCGGGGCACGCTGTTGAGCAGGCGCTGGAAGGTCAGCCTGATCTCGTCCAGGTCCCGGAAGATGTCAGCGTGATCAAACTCAATGTTGTTCACGATCGCGCACTCCGGCAGGTAGTGGAGAAACTTGCTGCGCTTGTCGAAGTAGGCGGTGTCGTACTCGTCGCCTTCGATGACAAAGAGGTCGCCATGATTGAAGCGCGCGCCGCTGGGCAGGTTCTCCGGCACACCGCCGATCATGTAGCCAGGCTTGCGGCCGGCGTTTTCGAAAATCCAGGCCAGCATCGTGGTCGTGGTCGTCTTGCCATGCGTGCCGCTGACGACAAAGCTGCGCTTGCCCTGGATCACCTCGCGCCGGAGCATCTCCGCCATGCTCGTGTAGGGAAGGCGCCTCTCCAGCATGACCTCCAGCTCCTCGTTGCCGCGGCTGATGGCGTTGCCAACGACATACAGGTCGGCATCCGGTGGAAGGCTGGCGGCCGAATACCCCTCGGTGACCATGATGCCTGCGTCACGAAGGACGTCAGACATGGGAGGATAGACCTTTTCATCGGAGCCGGAGATCTTGTAACCCAGCTGGCGCATGGCGACGGCGGTCGATCCCATGGCGGTGCCGCAGATGCCGATGAAGTGAAGATGTTTGGACATGAAAAAGGGGGTGCCGAAGGGCGTGGAGAAACAGGGTTTGGCGTCAAGGGGTTAGGCCGGAAGGACTCAGTGCCGCGTCGGCCCCGCGCCTTCATCAGCGGCAGGATCACCACTTGTTCGCCTGGATCACATCCGCGCCGCCCTTGAGGAAGTTCACCAGGTTCAAGGTGGCGCGCATGGCCTGCCGGGGGACGCTTTCGTAGGTCCGGCTGCCGATGTGCGGCGTGATCAGCGCCCGGGGATGCCTCAGCAGGGGGTGGTCCGCAGGCGGCGGCTCCTCGTCGAGCACGTCCGTGGCATAACCACCCACATGACCGCTGTTGAGGGCCTCGATCATGTCCGGCATGTGCACCAGCTCGGCTCGCGAGGTGTTGACCACCAGCAGCCCTTTTTTCGCCAGGGCGATGCGGTCGGCACGGACCAGATGACGGGTGCTTTCGCTGAGATTGGCGTGCAGGCTGAGCACATCGACCTGAGCGATGAGGCTTTCGATGGTTTCGTGACGGGTGACGGGGTGGTCTTTGACGAAGGCCTCGGGCCAGTAAAGGTCCATGCCGTGCACCTCCATGCCGAAGGCGAGCGCGCGCTTCGCCACCTCCTGGCCGATGCGGCCCAGGCCGACAATGCCGATCTTCTTGTTCCAGATTTCGTTGCCGGTGACGCGCTTCCATTGGCCTTCGCGGACGGCATTGGCGCTGTCCACCAGGTTGCGCACCAGGGCGAGCAGGAGGCAGAAGGTGTGCTCGGCGACGGTGGTGTGGTTCACGCCCGGGGTGAAGAGCACCGGCAGCTTCCTCGCGGTGCACTCGGCGACATCGATCTTGTCCAGGCCGATGCCATATTTGCTGATGACCTTCAGACGCGGCATGGCCTTGTCCAGAACAGCCTTGGTGATCTCGTCATCGCCACAGAGGAAGGCGTCAAATTCGCCCGCCAGCTCCAGCATTCGGCTCTCAGGAAGCGGGCCGCGCTCGCGATGAATGTCAAAGCCCTGGGATTCAAGCAGGGCATGGTGGTCGCCGGGAGTGTCTTGGTAGCTGGTGGTGGTGAGCAGGACGCGCATGGAGAAAAGAGCATGGGCAGGACGGCCGGAGCGGCAAGGAGGAATGCCCGGGATTCCAGGTCATCCAGCAACCCGGCCGCCCCCGGCCTCATGCTTTGCTCCTCTTGAATTTTTACCGAAGGTTTTCATTCCTGAGATGGAAAATTTCCAGCAGTTCTCAGGCAGGCTTGCTGTCAGGCCCGCGAACTGCTTACCTCCTCAGCGTGAACATGTTTCATCCGGAAGCCCAGCCATTCATTGTTCTGACCGCCCTGATCGCGGTTTTCTTCATCGCCGCCTTGGGCCGCCTCTGGCTCCTGCGCAGGATCGAGGACCGTCTGCTCAAAAACAAGGATGCCCTCGAAAAGCAGGTCCTGGTCCAGCAGAAGGAGTTGATGCAGGTGCGCTCCGACGCCAACGCCTGGCGTGCGGAGATGCAGCGGCAGTTTGACCTCTTCCGCCACATGGCCAGCGAGCAGCTCAAGGTCGAGGAGGCTCGTTTTGACAACCTGCTCAGGCAGTCCCGCGAACGTGAACGCGATCTGCAGGCCGAGCTGGACATCGCCCGCCGCATGAGCGCCGAACTGCCATCCACCAAGGCCAGGCTCATGCAGCTAGAGGGGCTTCTCGGCATCGACACCGGCGAGTCCCTGGGCGCGGGGTCAAGCGCCACCTCTGCCGCTGCCGAAAACGGTGACATCGCCCCCCTGCCCGACCTGAATGGCGCCTGGCAGGCTGCTGACAGCTTCACGGGTTCGCAGACTGCAGAATCCTCCAACGATGAAGCCAGCTCCGGCGATGTCCTTGCCCTGCGCCAGGAAAACACCGCCTTGAAGCAGGCCCTCACCGCCGAGCGCCTCCGTTCCCGCATCCGGGAACGCAGCCTGAACGGTCTCAAGACGCGCAAGAACCGCAACTGACCCGGCTCAATTCGCCGTCAAAGGGTCTCCCCGGCGATGTAGGCCGGCATCAGGCGCACCGTTGGCGTCGTCAGCGATCCATGGTCCGCCAGCTGCCTGAGCGCCGTGATGAGGCGTGCGGCAAACTGCTTTGGCTCCGAGGCGTAACGGCTGACCTGCGGACTGGTGCATTCCAGAATCGGGTCGCTGTCCCGGGCCAGTACCGCGACATCCTGCGGGATCCGCCTCCCCCGGCGCATGAGATGCATCATGACCGTCAGGATATGGGCGCTGCGGCCGACGATGTAGGCGGTCGGCGGCTGGGGTAGCTTGAGGCTGTCGTCGATGACCCGGCAGACGCCCGAGGCCGTGCCGTCATGACGGAGCATGCGCAGGCTCGCGCCCGGCACCTGGCCCAGGGCCTCGCGCAAACCGGCCTCGCTGGCGATGTCACCGCCGAAATGGCTGTTAGGCAGCACCAGTGCCACCCTTCGGTGCCCCTTGCGCCAGAGCAGGGCTCCTGCATGACGGCAGGTGGCGTGGAAATCCGCATCGATCGACGGCAGGTGAATGCCCGGAACCGAGGATCCCAGGATGAGGCAGGGCACCTTCTGGGACTCCAGCCAGCGCTGCATCGGCTCCTCCGCACTGAGCACCAGCCATGCCGAGGCCTCATGCCCCGCCAGAAACTGCCGCAGCACCCGGGCTGGCGATGCCGAATAGCAGCCTGGCGCGGAATGCAGCCTGACCTCGTAGCCCGCAGCCGTCAGTTTGGCCCGCACCGTGTCCATCATGAACGCGATCGGCCCGGGCATCGAAAGGAAGGAACCGGGTGTCAGGATGCCGATGACCTTGTTTTGAGGAGCCAGCCTTGACGAGGCCTTCTGCTCACGAATGCGCCGCCGCTGCCTGCCTTGAACCTCCAGCACACCCTGGCGCTGCAGTTCATCCAAAGCGGCACGCAGCGTCCTTCGGCTGACCTGCAGCATCTCACACAGCTCACGTTCGCCCGGCAGTTCGCCGACCCAGTGTCCAGCCTCAATGTTCTCACGCAGGCTGACGACGGTTTCCGAAACCAGGGAATGGCGTTTCGGAAGCTGAAGACCAGAGAAAGGGGCGCTCATGAAGGTGGATGATGTCAGCGCCCGGGAAAAACCGCCACCTTCATTTGCAGTCAGTGCGATTTACCATCACTTCGGCTTCCGGGCATTCGAGGAAACCACGCCATGACAGCCTGCCAGGATCAACACCGCCCCCAGACTCTGCATCCATGTGAAGCGCTCACCGAACAGCAGGCAGCCGCCTGCGGTGATGAGCAGCGGCAGCAGCATTTGAAAGGCGCCGCCGACACTGACCGGCAGAAAACGAAAGCCTTCCGTCATCCCCAGCTGGCCACCCGCCGCCAAGATCGCCGACAAGGTGAGCAGCACGAAATCCAGTCCTCCAGGAAGCTTTGCCTGCAGGCAGAAAGGCAGCGCCAGAAGCCCTGCGTAGATGCACTGGCTGGCAAAGATCGTGCCGCTGCTTTCCGTCCGCGTCAGCTGCCGGATGACCACGACCACGCAGGCCGCCACCAACGCTCCCCCAATCGCGATGCCTTCATGAAGGCCCAGATGCCCGGCGGCTCCCGGCTCCATCTCCGTGATCAGGGCGATGCCGCCGATGGCCAGCACCATGCCCATGAGCTTGCGGAACGTCAGCAACTCCCCCAGGATCGGCACGGCCAGCAATGCCGCCCAGATCGACCAGGTGTTGCCGATGAGCGTTGCCTTGCCTGCACCGAGAACCGGCAGAGTGGTGTAATAAGCCGCCGTTCCCAGCGCCCCCAGCACCCCACGCGAAACCAGCAGGCGCCCGGTCATCGCCCGGCGAAAGCTCACGTTCTTCCGCGGACCATAGACAAAGGCGACCACGACAATCCCCACCCAAGCGCGGAAAAACAGCGCCCACCAGGGACTGACACCCCGATCGCTGCCCAGGTGCTTCACCAGCAACGCCATGCCGGTGAAGCCGGCCAGCGACCCCAGCATCCAAAACATGCCACGACGAAAGTGATGATCGTCGGTGGGGGGCGGATGGCTGGCTGACACAGGTGTCGGCCTTGTCTGGCGAGTTCCGTCGCAAATGCAAGAGGGACGGCCGCCAGGCCGGCAAAAGACGTCTCAGCCCCATGGTGGTGAGAGCCTCCGCTTGCCACCACGCCAAGACGGCCTAAAAGCAGGCCATGCCTTCCCCGCAGATCGACATCCACCACGTCGCCAAGCTCTCCCGCCTCGCCCTCTCTGAGGATGAGGCCGCCCGTTACCAGGAGCAGCTGACCCGCATCCTCGGTCACATCGACCAGCTTAGCACCCACACCCTCGACGCTGAGCCCAGCGCCCATGCGATGCCGGTCTTTGACGTCATCCGTCCGGACGTGGCGCGCCCAGGCTTCACCCAGGAGCAGGCCCTCGCCAACGCTCCCCGTCGTGCCATGGATCAGTTCCAGATCCCCAAGGTCATCGAGTAACCCCCTTTTTCAGACTGCGGCACTGCTGTCCATTGCCCCCAATCCGTCCCCTTCCCGCTTCATGTCCCTCTCCTCCTCCACCATCGCCACGCTGCGCCGCCAGCTGGCCGCCCGGGAAATTTCACCTCGTGACATCATCACCGACCTGGCCGGCACCCTCGCTGCCAGGAACGGCAACCTCGGCGCCTACCTGAGCTGGGATGTCGACAAAGCTCTCGTGGAATCCGAGAAGGCCGACCTCAGCCTGCCCCTGGGCGGCATCCCCATCGGCATCAAGGACAACATCAATGTCACCGGTCAGCCCTGCACCTGCGGCTCGCGGATGCTGTCGGAAAATTACACCGCCCCCTACGATGCCGGCGCCATCACCCGTCTCCGCAACGCCGGAGCCATCCCCTTCGGCCGGATGAACATGGATGAATTCGCCATGGGCTCCTCCACGGAAAACTCCGCCCTCGGAGTCACTCGAAACCCCCATGACCACGACCGCATCCCAGGCGGCAGCAGCGGCGGCAGTGCGGCCGCCGTGGCAGGCAACCTCGCCATTGCAACCCTGGGATCCGACACCGGGGGCTCGATCCGCCAGCCCGCCGCCCTCTGCGGCTGCGTCGGCATCAAGCCCACCTACGGCCGCATCTCACGCTTCGGCCTCGTCGCCTTCGCCTCCTCCCTGGACCAGATCGGGCCCATCACCAAGACCGTTGAGGACGCAGCCCTCCTGCTCAACCATCTTTGCGGCAAGGATCCGCGTGACAGCACCTCCCTCGACGTACCGGTGCCGGACTTCACCAGCGCTCTCGGCAGGGACATCAAGGGCCTGCGCATCGGCCTGCCGAAGGAGTATTTCATCTCCGGCATCCACGCCGGCGTCTCGGCCGCCGTCCAGGCAGCCATTCAAAAGCTGGAAGGCCTGGGCGCCATCCCGGTCGAGATCAGCCTGCCCCACACCGATGTCGGCGTCAGCACCTACTACATCATCGCTCCGGCCGAGGCCTCCGCCAATCTGGCCCGCTTTGACGGCGTCCGCTACGGCCACCGCAGCGCCGATGCCGGCGACCTCCTGGAGCACTACATGATGAGCCGAGAGGAGGGCTTCGGCCCCGAGGTCAAGCGCCGCATCCTTCTTGGCACCTACGTGCTTAGCAGCGGCTATTACGACGCCTATTACCTGAAGGCCCAGCGCGCCCGCACCCTGATCCGTCAGGATTTTGAAAAAGCCTTCGAGCAGGTGGATGTCATCGTCAGCCCCACCAGCCCGACGCCCGCCCACAAGCTGGGCGAACTCAAGGACAACCCGCTGGCAGCCTACCTGGAGGACGTCTTCACCATCCCGGTGAACCTGGCCGGCCTGCCGGGCATCAGCATTCCCTGCGGCACCGTCGAGGAAGGCGGAAGTCAACTTCCCGTCGGGCTTCAGCTGATCGGCAAACCCCTGGACGAAACCACCCTCCTGCGCGTGGCCGACGCCTTTGAAAAATCCTGACACGGCGGCTGCAGATCCCAGTCCTGGAAAGATCCGTTCATTTCTTCGCGAAGCAATTCGCGCAGTTTCTGTCGTGCCCGGTGCAGCGCCACGCGCTGGGCGCCGGTCTGCCTGGAGCACTCCTCCCCCCCATCCAACCTCAAGCTGACTTGCTCCCAAACGGCCTGGTTCGTTTGCTGCCGCAGCCGCTCCAGGGCCGTCTTGATGCAGACGGCCAGCCAGGCCCGGTCGGCCTCAGAGGCTGGCGAAACCGTCGTTGCTGCCGCCTCGGCATGATCTTCATTCAAGGGCAATGCATCCATCATCACCGCGCGACGGGCTCTTCGTCCATTGCGCCAGCGGTTGCAAAGCTGACCCTTCAAGCGCAGCGACAGATAGGCAGACTGCTCAGCCGGCGACTGTCGGGCCAGACCGGCTACCTTGCCATTCTTCACCAAACTCAAAAACAACTCCTGCACCACATCTTCAGCCTCCGTCCACGACCCGACAGAACAAACCGCAAACGCCAGCAACCGACGCCAGTGCTTCCGGCAGAAAGCTTCGACAAGCAGGTCTGAATGTATCGCTTGGGTCATGATGAGGCGTGAAATACCCGCTCTTTGCCGCGGTCCTCAGAACAACCGTTGTCCTGTAAACATCTCGTATGCAAACCCGGACATTTTTGTTAATTCATGGTAAATCCCCTCCCCAGCTCCTTGCCGTCCCCCTAGCTTTCGTTCCATGCCTCCAGACCCTTCCGGCTTCCAAGACGGTCTCACCCATATCCTGGTCATTGACGATGACCGCAAGCTCGCCGGGCTGATCCGAGACTACCTCACGCCTCTGGGGTATGCGGTGGAACTGGTCCACTCAGGCCCCGAGGGAGCCGAACGAGCGCTGGCCTCTCCATGGCATGCCATCATCCTCGATGTCATGCTGCCCGGCTGCGACGGCTTTGAGGTGCTGAAGCGCATCCGTGCCAAATCCGCCGTTCCCATCCTGATGCTGACAGCCCGCGGCGAGGAGGCTGACCGCATCGTCGGCCTCGAAATTGGCGCCGACGATTACCTGCCGAAGACCTTCTCCACGCGTGAACTCCTGGCCCGCCTGCGCGCCGTCACCCGCCGCTCCGTCATTACCCAGAGCCAGCCGGCGGAGTCCCCGGTCAAGGAACTCGTCGTCGGCACCGTGCGCCTGAATCTGGACGCCCGCGTCGCCACCCAGAACGACCAGATGCTTGTTCTCACGCCGGTGGAGTTTGACATTCTTGCCGCCTTGATGAAATCGCGCGGGCGCATCAAATCTCGTGAAGCCCTGATCGAAAACCTGCGCGATCGTCAGTATGAAGTCTTCGACCGCAGTGTCGACGTCCACATAGCCGCCCTGCGCAAAAAGCTCGGTGACGACGCCCATCAACCTCGTCACATCCGGACCGTCCGCAGCGCCGGCTACATGTTCATCAATCCGGACGCCTGATCAGGCGCCGGGCGACTTGATTTCAGGATCGATCTTCTGCAGTGCCGACCACAGCGACGGATCCTGCGGGTGGCCGTTGTAGAGAACTTTTCCATCGGGGCCGACCAGGATCATCCGGGGGATGCTTTCAATCTCCAGCATCTTCGTGAAGGGACGGTCCGCAGGCTCGATCAACCAGGGGAACTCGATGCCCTGCTCATTGCGCACTTTTTCGGAGACTGCCTCGGCCTTTTCATCATCCTTGTTCATGCCGGCGACCACGATGCCGTGCTTCATGAGATGCCCGGCCTTCTTTTTCAACTCCGGCATGAGCTGCATGCAAGGACCGCACCACGAGGCCCAGAAGTCGAGCAGCACCGCCTTCTTGCCGGCCATGAGGTCCGCAAGAGTCGTTGTTTCCCCATTGGACATGGCCAGCACAAGCTGCAGGTCGATCTTCATCGTGGCCATCTTCGCCTCACGCCTGCCCTTCTCGATGGCCTGGGCAAAAAGCTGCGCCTGGGCCGGCGCCAGCCAGAAGGCCTCCTGCAGGTGCTTCTTGAAACCCGCCTCGTCCTTCTTCTCCTGAGCCTGCAGGCCTTTGGTGTATTCCATGAAGGCCCGGATGTCGTCCGCTGACTTGATGCCAGCTGACTGGGTGGCGTCAAAGTTTGCGGCAAGCACCTCCAGCTCAGGCAGGATCTTCACGAGCCAGGCAGTGTTCTGTGTCCGCAGCCCCCAGATCAGCTTGGCCTCAATGATCTGCTGGCGCGGCACGCCCGCCTTGTTCGCCTCCTTCGTGGCCTCCACCAGTTCCTGCTCGGTCGCGCCGGGGTTGAAAAGACGCTGCATCAACTCCTGCGGAACTTGTGCCGGCCCCTGCCCCTGATCCGGCTGCTGGGCCTGGGTCAGCAGGCCGGAGGACATCAAGATGGCGAAAAGAAGGAGGGTCATTTTCATGGTTTGCGAATCAAACGTGGCCGCCTCGGCGAAACTGTCCACAAGTCAGCAGTGCAGGCCGGGAAAAAATCCGGGGCTCAAACTTCCACCCCCCCCAGCTTTGTCCTTGGTAGCCGCAGCATCCGCGCTATGAATCCGCCCCGCCGGGATTCTTCCTGGAACCCGCCCATTCCCCATCCCCCCTCTTTCTCATGACCAAGCACTACATCTGGGACGCCTATTTCGCCGAACTCTTCGACTCCTGCGTTCAGGAATACGATGACGGCAACCGCGACCATGCCGCCTGGTTCACCGATGAGGACCTTGAATACCTCAAGGCCATCGGCTGCAAGGAGCGTGAACTTTTTGACTTCGTCGAGGATCATTGTGTCTCTGACGGCCAGGACCCGACCGCCACGACCGCCCTGCTGATCACCGCCGTGCGTCGCGACTACTTCCTGACCGTGCAGAAAGGCGTGCCCAGCACGCATGTCGTCGCCCCCTCCGAACTCCCCGCAAAGACCGCCGAGGTCGAGGGCATCACCTGGCTGCCCAGGATCATCGTCAAGGCCCGGGCCAAGCTGCGCGGCGAGATGGATCCCGACACCATGTATGGTTGTGGCGGCGACCGCGCCTTCCTGTCCAAACATGACATCCATCCCGCCGACTTTCTGCGTCATGTCTGGGCGGCCGGCGATGATGATTCCAAGATCATCGCCCTGGTGAAGTCGCGGGCCTGAGCCTGCGACCGAACCCGCTCCGCTCCTAGGCGGTCAGTCTCACCGAATTCTTCAGCCACTCAGCGTAACATGCGCTGACCGCCGCAGGCTCCAGCGCGACCACCTCGGGAACCTCGTAGGGATGAAGGGCGGCAAGACGCAGCTCCAGGGCCTGAAGTCCGTCTGCGGTGGTTTTTAAAACCCCAAGGACCTCAGCCCCCTCCTCCACCTTTCCCTGCCAGCGGTAGATGGACTCCACGGCAGGCAGCAGATTCATGCATGCCGCCAGCCCCTCCTCCACAAGCACCCGGCCGATCCGGCGAGCTGTCTCCATGTCCGGAAACGTCGTCAGAACCAGGCGAACATCGGACATGAGAGGACAAGCCTGGTGGTTTACCAGCCAAACTTCTTGATCACCGACCTCTTGCGCAGCCCTTCCATCCACTTGTCCAGGGTCGCCTTGGATTTTTCCGAGGAAATCGCGCGCTCGATGTCTTTCCGAACTTCCTCTAGCGACTTGGCCTTGCCGTGTTTGATGGCATCGCAGGCGATGATGATGTAGGAACCCTCCTCCTCGATCACGCTGCTGATGCCGCCGGTTTTCAGGGCAAAGGCAACGGCGGCAATGGAAGGCTTCATCTGGTCCCTGGCCATCCAGTCCCAGGCGCCACCGTTCTCCGCATGGCTGTCCTTGGAGTAGGTCTTGGCAGTGGTGGCAAAATCCGCCCCGTTCACAACCTTGCGGCGAATCTCCTCGGCCAGTTTCTTCTGCCCCTCGGGGGTTGATCCGTCCTCACCGCTGTACTTGGGCAGGGTGATGGTGCTGATCTTGATCATCCCGCCCTCACGCCATTCATCGACGTGCTTCTCGTAAAAGTCAGTGATCTCCTTCGGCGTGGCAGGCGCCTGCTGGGCCGCCATCTTGCCACGCATGGCCTGCACGATCATCATCTTCTCGCGCATCTCGCGGAACTTTTTCATCGTCATGCCGTTCTTGGCAAGTTCCTTCACAAAGGCGTCGCGGTCGCCCTTGAAGCTCTCCCGGATGATCGAATTGATGTCGTCCTCCACCCACTGCGGCTTGATCTGCGCTCCCAGACGCTTGAACTCGGTGAGCACCAGCTCACGATCGATCAGGCTGTCCAGCGCCGTTGCGCGCAGGTTGACGATTTCACGCTGCAGGGCGCCCGGGTCGTTTTGGAGTTGAAACCGCAGCATCTGCTCCTGGGCATTCACGGCATCCCTCACCTCGGAACGGGTGACAACGTTGCCGTTTACCACCGCGGCAATGCCATTGGTCGAGGACTGGCCGGAGGACAAGACCGCAAGGCCCAGGGTGCAGCAAAGGAGGAGGAGGGGGCGCAAAGGAGAAACCATGGAAAGAACCCTGACGGTTAAGCATCCCACTGATTCCCTGCAAGGCAAAACAGGGTTCATTTAAGTCCCCCTTCACCACCTGGCACCCACGTCTCTATCCTTGACGAAGCTTCCCTGGCGTCCACGAAGTGCTCATGAAGTTTGAATTCGCGACCGCCGCCCGAATTATTTTCGGCCGTCACACCGCCGCTCAGGCGGCCTCCCTGTGCCGTGAATGGGGGCGAAACGTCCTGGTGGTCACCGGTTCACGCCCAGAACGCGCCACGCCCATTCTTGATTCGCTGCGTGTCTCAGGCCTCAACGCCTCGGTGTTCAGCATTCAAAAGGAACCCACCCTTCAGGACGCCCGCAACGGCGCCAGAATGGCCCGTGAAATCAAGGCTGATGCCATCCTGGGGCTGGGCGGAGGCAGCGCGGTGGACGCTGGAAAAGCCGTGGCCGCCCTGGCAAACCAGCCCGGGGATGCGCTTGACTATCTCGAAGTGGTGGGGCTGGCTCGCGCCCTCGACAACCCCTCCCTGCCTTTTCTCGCCATGCCGACCACGGCGGGCACGGGCGCTGAAGCCACCCGAAACGCCGTGCTTGCCGTTCCGGAACACGGGGTGAAGGCCAGCCTGCGCCATGTTTCGATGCTGCCCAGGGTGGCGCTGATTGACCCCGTGCTTGCCCTGGAATGTCCGCCTGAGGTCACCGCGGCCAGCGGCATGGACGCCCTGACCCAGTGCCTGGAAGCCTTCGTTTCGTGCCGGGCCCAGCCCATGACCGATGCACTCTGCCTTGAAGGCATCCGGCGTTGCATGCGCTCCCTGGAGCGTGTTGTGAACGATGGCCAGGACCTGGACGCCCGTGAAGACATGGCTCTGGCGGCCCTGTTCAGCGGCACGGCCCTTGCCAACGCGGGGCTCGGGGCGGTGCACGGCTTCGCGGCACCTGTCGGCGGACAGTTCGCCGCCCCCCACGGCGCTGTCTGCGCGGCTCTACTCGCGCCCGTCTGGGAGGCCAATCTTTCCGCCGCGCGCCAGGCGGCCGCCCTGGAAACACTGGAACGTTTTCAAACGGCGGCGGCGCTACTGACCGGCAGGCCTGGCGCCAGGGCTGAAGAGGCCCTGCCCGTGCTGCGCGGCCTCGCGGAAAGGCTGCAAATCCCCGGACTGGAAAGCTATGGAATCCATCTGGAGGACCTTGATGACCTTGCCTTCAAGGCCTCCAGGGCCAGCAGCATGAAAGGAAACCCCGTGCCCCTGGAACTCCCTGTCCTGCGCTCCATCCTGCAGTCGGCGCTGTGATCGCCGCGCCGAGCCGGTGCCGCCACCGAATCAAAACTTGCATCCGCAGCACCCCTCGAAGCATGCTGGCCCATGCCCTACCTCGACTCCCCCGGCAAGCGCGGACAAATCCGGTCACTTTACCGCCGCACGCTGCTTGAGGACGTCATGCCCTTCTGGCTGAAGCACGGCCTGGATCGTGAGCACGATGGCATCCTCACCTGTCTGGACCGTGACGGCGCCGTGATTGACACCGACAAGAGCATCTGGTTCCAGGGCCGCGCCGGATGGATGCTCGCCACGCTGTTCAACACGGTCGATAAAAACCGCGACCACCTCGACGCCGCCGGCTCCTGCATCGCCTTCCTCGACAAACATGGTTATGCCACGGATGGAAAGCTCTTCTACACCGTCACCCGCGACGGCCGTCCCCTGCGCATGCGCCGCTATGTCTACAGCGAGGCCTTCGCCGCCATCGCCCACGCGGCCTACGCCCGGGCCACCGGCGACGAACGGTATCGCGAGGCCGCACTGGCGGACTTTTCCTTCTACCTCAGGCACTCCTTCGAACCCGGTGTGATGACCCCGAAGGTCAACACCGAGACGCGCCCGATGATGGGACTGGCGCCCCTGATGATCGGCATCGTCACCGCCCAGGAACTGCGCGCCAGCCTCGGCCATTTTGTCGTCAACGGCCGCACGGCCACCGAATGGATCGACCGTTTTATCTTTGAAATCGGCCGTCATTTCTGGAAGCCGGACCTGAACGTCCTCATGGAGACCGTCGCCCCCTGCGGCGGCATCATTGACCATGCCGAAGGCCGGCTGCTCAACCCCGGCCATGCCATCGAATGCGCCTGGTTCATCCTTCATGAAGCCCGCCTGCGTGGCGAAAAAAGCTATCAGAAGCTGGGCCTGCAGATCCTCGACGCCATGTGGGAGCGGGGCTGGGACGAGGAATGCGGCGGCATCTTCTACTACCGCGACCTGCATCACCATCCCGTTCTCGAATACTGGCAGGACATGAAGTTCTGGTGGCCGCACTGCGAGGCCGTCATCGCCACCGCACTGGCCTATGAATCCACCCATGATCCCAGGTATGCCGAAATGCACGCCCGGGTTCATGACTGGAGCTTCCGCCACTTCCCGGATCCCGGGCATGGCGAGTGGTTCGGCTGGCTGCATCGGGACGGCAGCCCCTCCCAGACCGCCAAGGGCAGCCTGTTCAAGGGCCCCTTTCATCTGCCACGCATGCTCTGGTACCTCGACCAGCTTCTCGAAGGCACGACACCACGCTCCTGATGGCCGAAACCCTGCTAGAAAAATCCTCCTCAGGCCGATACCAGACTTTCAGAAATGCCAGCCTCCCCCGACCTCGCCGCCCTTGCCCGCATTCGTTCGCTCGAACTGCGGGCCAAAAGCGTGGTGGAGGGCCTCTGGAGAGGCATGCACCGCAGTCCCTATCACGGCTTCTCGGTCGAGTTCTCCGAATATCGCGCCTATGTCCAGGGCGACGATCCGCGCTACATGGACTGGAAGGTCATGGCGCGCAGCGACCGCTGCTTCATCAAGAAGTTCGAGGATGAAACCAACCTGCGCTGCCAGCTCCTGGTGGATCACAGCCGCTCGATGAATTTCGGCGGCCCCATGACCAAGGCCGGCTACGCGGCAACCCTCGCCGCCACGCTCGCCATGTTCCTCATGCAGCAGGGCGATGCCGTCGGCGTCACCACCTTCGGCCAGGGCCTGCAGGAGCACATCCCCCCGCGCAACCGCCCCGGCCACCTCCGCCGCCTCATGCACGAGCTGGAAAAACCCGCCCCGCCCGGCGCCACCTCCCTCGGCCTCAGCGTGCGCCAGCTTGCCGACCTGCTGCGCAGGCGCGGCATGATCTGCATCGTCTCCGACCTGCTCTCCCCCCTGGACATGCTGGAAAACCAGCTCGGCCTCCTCGGAGCGATGGGCCACGACGTGGTGCTCTTTCAGGTCATGGACAGGGCCGAGATCGACTTTCCGTTCGAGAAGGGCGCGCACTTCCTGGATGCTGAAACCGGCGCCGAACGCTTCATCGACCCCGCCTCCGCCCGGGAGGCCTACCTTGCACGCCTGACGGATCACCGGAACAAGGTGAAGTCCGCCTGTGAACGGCAGGGCATCGAATACCACTGGACCCCTACCGACACGCCCCTGGAGAGGGTCCTCTTCGACTTCCTATCCAGACGCCAGGGCGGCAGGAGGACCGGGGCCAGGACGGCGCAGCCGAACTAAAAACCTGACAACCGGCCGCAAAGGCCTCGACAGGGAGGCGGCGAATGTGGCAGGATTCACCAGGCGTCCCGGCCGCCCCCTCTCATGCCTTGTATGAAAAGTTTGTTCGCGCCCCTTCTTGCTGCGGCCTGGCTGTCATCGGCCGTTCCGGCACCGCTGTCCGGGGCTGACACGATTCCGGAGATCACCACGCTGCAGGGACGGACCTTCCGGCGGTGTGAAATCGTCCGCGTGCATCCGGACGGCGTCTCCTTCCGACACGCCACGGGGGCCGCCAGGGTGCTGTTCTCCGACCTCTCCCCCGAGTGGCGCAGCCGCCTGGGCTACGATCCCGAAAAGGCCGCCGCCCACAGGCGCGAGCAGCAGGAACTGGCGGAAAGACGCGAAGAGTCCAGAAAGGCACGGGCCGCGGTCGAGGAGGCCAGGTTCAGGGAGCTCGCCGAAGCTGCGGCACGCGCCCGCATTCAGATCATGGGACAGGAGGCGCAGGCACGCGCCCTCGCCCGCCAGCAGGCGTCACAGGCTGCGTTCGCCCCTTCCATCGTGCCGGTGCTTCCCGCGCTCGGCGCCGTTCATGACCCTGGACAGGACCTGCGAATCCATGAACGCGCCCGCCAGCTTCCTTTTGGCTGGCCGGGCTACGGTTACTGCAATGGTTATGGACAGGCTTTCGGCTACGGGTTCGGCTTCACCATGCCCGGATGGAGGGCCTGTCACCCGGCGCCACCCGCCTGCCCGCCCCGCCCCTCCATCATCATCAGGATGCCCCTGCGGTAAAATTTTGAAGTCTTGAGCCTTGCATCACTGGTGCGGCAGGATGGTTTCGCCCGCCCGCTTCAGTTCCTCGACAAAGACAGCCAGAACCTTGTCCCGGCGCTGCTTTTCCAGCATTCCTGCGGCGATGCAGACTGGCTGTGGCTGGGGGTTCAGAACTTTCAGCAGGATGCGTTCAGGGATCAGGCAGGCGGTTCGCTCCACCACCAGCGCAACGCCCAGCCCGGCCTCCACGGCGCTGATGAGGCTGGTGATTCCGTCACACTCGCTGGCGATGCGGGCATTGATCCCCTGGCTCTTGAACCAACCGGTCAGCAGGCTCCAGTAATCCGGGTACTCACGCGGGTTGTAGATCACCAACCGCTGGCCGTCCAAATCCTGGGGTGTCAGCGCCGCCTTGGACATGAGCGCATGCTGACGCGGCACCGCCACACGCCAGGACTGCTGCTGCACGGGCGTCCAGATGATCTCAGTCACCTCCTTGGAAGGTGGCACGGTGACAATCACGTCCAGAGCACCTTTTTGCAGCCCCTCCACCAACTCCAGGCTGTTGAGGTCGGACAGCTCCACCCTCGCCCGGGGATGCATCTGAGAAAAGGCCTCGATCGCCGGTGCCAGGATCCCTGCGGTGAGGGAGGGTGAATAGCCCACGCGGATCGTCTGCGCCTTGGCCGCGGCCCTGACCCGTTGCTCCAGCTGCTCCGCACGTTCCACCAGCCCCCTGCCCTCGCGCAGCAGCAGCTCACCGGCGGTCGTGAGTGAAAAGGAGTGCGCCGCCCTTTCCAGCAGGGACACTCCCAGCTCATCCTCCAGGGCCTTGATCTGCCGGCTGAGCGCGGGCTGGGTCATGTTCAGGCGCGAGGCCGCCCTGCTGATGTTGCCATCCTCGGCGGCGGCGATGAAGGAGCGGAGCAGGCGGAGTTCCATGAAAAAGTGGTTTGAGCATACCCGGTGCGCAGCCTGAGGCAAACAGACGTGCATTGGCGGCGGGCAGGCCTCCGATGCAGAATGGATTTGTCATGAAAATCAACCTTCGCCCATCCCTGGAACGCGGTCATGCCAATCACGGCTGGCTCGACAGCTTCCACACCTTCTCCTTCGCCGACTATTATGATCCCGCCCACATGGGCTTCCGCAGCCTGCGGGTGATCAACCAGGATGTCATCGCCCCCGGCGCCGGTTTCCCCACCCACCCCCACGCTGACATGGAGATCTTCAGCTACATTCTCCGGGGAGCCCTCCAGCACCGGGACAGCATGGGCAACGGCCGCGTGCTCGAGCCCGGCCAGATCCAGCTCATGAGCGCCGGACGCGGCGTCACGCACAGCGAGTTCAACCCGTCCAGCACCGAGGACGCCTCCCTGCTGCAGATCTGGATACGCCCCCGCCAGCGTGGTCTCACTCCCAGTTATACCGAATGGCACCCCGATCCTGCCAGGGAGGCCGACCCAAAGATGCTCGTCATCTCCCCCGATGGACGTGAAGGCAGCGCGACCATCCACCAGGACGCCGACATCTACCGCGTGCGGATCACGGCGGGAAAATGCATCACCCATGAGGTTGCAGCCGGCCGCGGCGTCTGGTTCCAGCTCATCAAGGGCGTCGTATCAGTGAACGGCACCCGGCTTGAGCCGGGCGACGCCATGAGCACCGAGGATGGCGGCACGCTGTCCTTCACCGCCACCGAAGATGCCGAAGCCCTGCTCTTCGACCTTGCCTGATTGTTTCCTGCCTAACCATCAAGCCAACCCCAAAAAGCAAACCCGCAACTCATGAAACACATCCCCACCCTCGCACGCCTCCTCCTCGGCCTCATGTTTGTCGTCTTCGGACTGAACATGTGGCTTCATTTCATCCCCATCCCCCCGCCGCCGGAGGGTCCCGCCAAGGATTTCATGTTCGCCATCTACGGCACCGGTTTTCTGACCGTGGTCAAGGTGCTCGAAGTCCTGGGTGGCCTGCTGCTTCTCTCTGGTCGCTTCACCAACCTCGGCATCCTCCTGCTCGGGCCGGTCATCGTCAACATCGGCATGTATCACTTCTTCCTGGTCAAGGGCGGTTATGAAATGCCAGCCCTGCTCGGCATCCTGTCCCTGGTCCTGCTCGCCAGCCGTAAATCCCTCGTCAAAGCCTTCCTGACCTCCAACTAACACTCCTTCATCTTTCAGCTCATGTCCCTCTTTTCCCCTCTCGCCGCAGGTGCACTGCGCCTTCCCAACCGCATCCTGATGGCCCCGCTCACGCGCTGCCGGGCAGACGCGGATCACAATCCCACGCCAGTCATGGCCGAATACTACGCCCAGCGTGCCGGAGCCGGGATGATCATCGCCGAGGCCACCATGGTCATGGAGGGAAACTCGGCCTTCTGGAGGGAGCCCGGCATCTACTCCGACGCCCAGGTGCAGGGCTGGAAAACCGTCACTGACGCCGTTCATGCCAAGGGCGGCAGGATCGTCCTTCAGCTCTGGCACGGCGGCCGGGCCTGCCACCCCCTGCTCAACGGCGGAGCCCAGCCGGTGGCGCCAAGCGCGCTTCCGATCACCGGTGATGAAGTCCACACGCCTGAAGGCAAGAAGCCCTATGTCACCCCCCGCGAACTGCGCGATGAAGAAATCCCGGACATCGTCGCCGGATTCCAAAAGGCCGCCGACAACGCTCTCAAGGCCGGCTTTGACGGCGTGGAGGTTCATGGGGCCAACGGCTACCTGCTCGACGAATTCCTGCGCGACGGCTCCAACAAGCGCGGCGGCCCCTATGGCGGCCCTCTGGAAAACCGCGCCCGGCTCATGCTCGAGGTGCTCGATGCCGTCATCGGCGTCTGGGGCGCGGACCGAGTGGGGCTGCGCATCTCGCCGCTCAACAGCTACAACAGCATGATCGACAGCGACCCCGTCGCCCTCACCCGCTACATCGCCCGGCAGTGTGACGCCAGGGGCATCGCCTACCTGCATGTGATGCGAGCCGACTTCTTCCAGGCTCAGCAGGGTGATGTCCTCACGCCCGCCCGTGAGCAGTTCAAAGGCGTGCTCATCGGCAACATGGGCTACAGCGCCGACGAGGCCGCGCAGGCCGTTGCCGACGGCAAGATCGACGCGGCCGCCTTCGGCGTGCCCTTCCTCGCCAATCCCGACCTGCCCGCACGCTTCGCCGCCAAGGCTCCCCTGAACGACGCCGACCCGGCGACCTTCTACACGCCTGGCCCCAGGGGCTACACGGATTATCCCGCGATGTCATGAGCACGCCAATTCATCCCGGTGTTCGCATCGGCCACGTTCATTTGAAGGTGGCCGATCTGGAACGCTCCCTGGCATTCTACTGCGGCGTGCTCGGCTTCCAGCTCACCCAGCGCTACGGCCCGGGCGCGGCGTTCATCTCCGCCGGCGGCTATCATCATCACATCGGCCTCAACACCTGGGAAAGCCGCGGCGGCAGGCCTCCTCAACGAGGTTCCACCGGCCTTTATCATGTCGCCCTCCTTTACCCGGACCGGAGATCACTCGCCGACGCCCTGCGACGGCTGGTCGAGCATCAAATCCCTCTCGACGGCGCCGCCGACCACGGCGTCAGCGAGGCCCTCTACCTTCAGGATCCGGACGGCAACGGACTTGAGCTCTACATCGACCGCGATCCCGCCCAATGGCCCCGGGATGAAGCGGGTCAAATCACCATGACCACGGAGCCGCTCGATCTTGAGGCGCTGCTTGCGGAATCCTGAACTTGGCCGTCTTCCACGCCAAGCCGGCTGGAAACGTTGAGCAGGAATCGTCTGTCCATTTTTGTTGAAACGGTTATTGGGGCTTTAAGCTGGCATCCGTGCAGATTGCTGGAGAAATCATGGGCCGGGGCTGGCGCTGCCGCTTGGCGAGGGTTAGGTCTTCGGCATGATGGAATGGCTTCAAGACTCCTGGGAATGGTTCACGCAGATGATCACGGCCCTGCCCTGGCAGGTGCTGGGAGTCTGGCTGCTGACCTCCTGCCTGCTGCTCACCGGCCTGCTGGGATCGGTGCTGCCCCTGCTGCCAGGCCCCTTCCTGATCTTCCTGGCCGGGATCCTGCACACGGTGCTGCTGCCCTCCCAGGGCATGAGCTGGGCCGGCATGATCCTGCTCGCCCTTCTCCTGGTGGCCTCCTACTTCGTGGACATGGCCGCCGGAGCCATGGGCGCACGCTGGTTTGGTGCCAGCCGATGGGGCATCCTGGGCGTCTTTGTCGGCGGAGTCATCGGCCTCTTTTTTGCGCCGCTTGGCTTCGTTCTCGGACCTCTGCTCGGCGGTCTGATGTTTGAACTCATCTTTGCCAAAAAGCGCATGGCACCTGCTGTGAAAAGCACCTGGGGCACTCTGCTTGGCACCGGCGTCGGACTCGCGGTCAGGCTCGGGCTCAGCCTGGCGATGATCGCCGCCGTGCTGTTGGACATTCTGTGGTGACATCAGCGGCCGGACTTGATCCGGAATCCCGGGAAGAAGGAGGACATGGCTACGTTGCCTGTCCAAGAACGCGCTGCCACCGCAACCGCCAACTCCATCCTCCCCGCCTCATGCGACTTTTTCCACTGCTGTCAGCCCTGCTGGCCCTGCCCCTCCTTGCGGCCGGACCGCCCAATGTGATCCTCATCATGGCCGACGACTTCGGTTATGAATGCGTCGCCTCCAACGGCGGCGAATCCTACCAGACTCCGAACCTCGACAGGCTGGCCGCCGAAGGCGTTCGTTTCGAACACTGCCACTCGCAGCCGCTTTGCACGCCAACCCGCGTGCAGCTGATGACGGGCCGCTACAACGTGCGCAACTACCTGAATTTCGGCACCCTGCTCCGCAGCGAGACCACGTTCGGGCACCTGCTTCAAAAGGCGGGCTACGCGACCGGCATCTGCGGCAAATGGCAGCTCGGCCGCGAAACGGACGCACCCCTCCACTTTGGCTTCCAGGAGGCCCTGCTCTGGCAGCACACACGCCGTCCGCCACGCTATGCCAACGCCGGCCTCGAGCTCAACGGCGTTGAGAAAGACTATCCGGAGGGCTCCTATGGCCCGAAGCTCATCAACGACTTCGCGCTCGACTTCGTCACCCGGCACAAGGACGCGCCTTTTTTCCTGTATTACCCGATGATCCTGACCCATGACCCTTTCCAGCCCACGCCGGACAGCCCGGACTGGGATGCGAAGGCCAGGGGCGAAAACATCAACCGCAAGACCGCCCGCTTCGCGGACATGGTGAGCTACATGGACAAGATGATCGGCCGGCTGGAAGATCAGCTCAAGCTGCTTGGCATTCGCGACAACACCCTGCTCATCTTCACGGGTGACAACGGCACGCACAGCAGCATCACCAGTCGTTTTCAGGGCGGGGATTACCAGGGCGGCAAGGGACGCACCACGAACAACGGACATCATGTGCCGCTCATCGTCAGCTGGCCTGCCGTGATCAAGCAGAGCCGGGTGTGCGGCGACCTCGTCTCCTGCGCCGACGTCCTCCCCACTCTCTGCGCCGCCACCGGCGCGACGCTTCCGGACTCCGTGGACGGCGTCAGCTTCCTGCCTCAGCTGAGAGGTGAATCAGGAACTCCCCGAGATTCCATCTACGCGTGGTATTCGCCTCGCCAGGGACCTGACATGACTGTTCGTGAATACGCCTTCGACCAGAACTACAAGCTCTACCGCGACGGCAGCTTCTTTGACCTGAGGGCGGACCCTCTGGAAAAAAGCGCCTTGCAGCCGCCCCTGACGGAGCAGGCGGCCGGCGCCAGGACGAGGCTTCAGGCCTGCCTGGACCGATATCAAAACGCTAGGCCGGCGGAGCTTGATGCCATGTTCAAGGCCGCGGCGAAGGACATGCCAGGCCCCTCCCAGAAGACCGGCAGAAAGGGCAGGACGGGCAAAAACAAGAACCTCTAGGATTTCGTGAAGAAACTTCTGCGCCGCTTGTTGCTGCTGATCCCCTTGATGACCGGCCTGCTGCTGGGAGCCGGTCACCTGAACCGGGTTCCACCGCTGCCGTTGCCACCGGGCGTCGTTCGCCGCACCGAACAAATCATGCTTCAAGGTGAAAGGGTTTCCGTGGATCTGTATATGCCAGCATCGGCCAGGAGGGCTCCCGTCGTGATTGTCGCCCATGGCTTCACCCGGCACCGCCGCGTCATGTCGGGCTGGGGGCACCGGATCGCCGAGAACGGCATGATCGCCGCCGTGCCCAGCCTGCCCTCCTTTGCCAACCACGCCCGCAATGCGCGGGCAGTCGCCGAACTGGCAGAGCATCTCCACCGTCCCGGAGGCCTGGGACCCGGCACTGAATCCACGGGCAGGACCGGGCTGGTCGGCCATTCGGCCGGCGGATTTGCCACGCTGCTGGCGGCCGCCGCGTCCGACACGGTGCATTGCTGGATAGGCCTCGACCCCGTGGATTTCATGGACATGGGCCTGGAAGCGGTGAAATCCCTGAAACCACCCGCGCTCGTGCTGCTGGCCGAACCCGGCGCCTGGAACCGCTCAGGCAATGCGCGGCAATGGTTTGGCAGAGGGGCTGCGGACCTCCTGGCCCTGCGCATCAAGGGCTCCACCCACTGCGACCCGGAGAACCCCACCAGCCGCATGGCCGAACTGGCCTGCGGCCGGACTGATCCTGCACGGCGCGCAACCTATGAACGCTATGCGCTGGCCATGCTCAGAACCCATCTTCTGCAGGATTCTGAGACCGGCTCCATCCTTTCGCGGGCGGACAAGGACGGCTGTGTCCGTGTTCTTGGCCGCGACGAGCACGCAAATGTGGAATGATTCGTCCTCCCGTTTCGTTTGCTGGCGTTCGCATGAAACCTTCGCCCCATCACCTGCCAATCATCGCGCTGCTGTGCGCCATTTTCGCCGCCCCCTTTCCTGTGACGGCCGCAGACCGTCCAAACGTGCTTTTCATCGCGATTGACGACCAGAACGACTGGATCGGCCACCTCGGCGGCCATCCGATGGCAAAGACGCCCAACCTGGACAAGCTGGCGGCGCGCGGCACGACCTTCACGAACGCCCACTGCAACATGGCCTTGTGCAATCCCTCGCGCACCAGCCTTCTGCTCGGCCTGCGCCCCACCACCACGGGCATCTACGGTCTCTCCCCCTGGTTCCGCACCCTGCCGAAGTGGAAGGATCGAGTGACGCTGCCGCAGCACTTTGAAAACAACGGTTACCTCACCGCCGCCACCGGCAAAATCTACCACGGCGGCACCGGTGGCGGAGGCGGCAGGGCAAAGGGAAAGGCTGGCAAAACCGCCAAAGCGGACGCTGCCGGCAAGCCTGAATTCATGATCACCGCCCCCTTCGGCGGCGTCGGCACCAGGCCGCCGAAAAAGCTGATTGGCGACACCCCGATGGGCAACAACCCGGCCATGGACTGGGGAGTTTGGCCCCTCGACAACGATGACACGCAAAAGGGCGACTACCAGGTCGCCACCTGGGCCGCCGATCAGATCAGGCAAGCCCCGAAGGACAGGCCCTTCTTCATCGCCGCAGGCTTCTTCCTTCCCCACGTTCCTTGTTATGCCACGCAGAAATGGTTCGACCTCTACCCCGATGATGACAGCGTGCTGCCAAAGGTGCTGGAGAACGATCGCGCGGACACGCCCAGGTTTTCCTGGTACATCCACTGGCTGCTTCCCGAACCCCGGCTGAAGTTCCTCAAGGAGTCCAATCAGTGGCGCAACCTCGTGCGCAGCTACCTCGCCTGCACAAGCTTCACCGACGCCCAGGTCGGCCGCCTGCTGACCGCGCTCGACGAATCCGGACATCGTGACGACACGATCGTGGTGGTCTGGGGGGATCACGGCTGGCATCTCGGTGAAAAGCAGATCTCAGGCAAGAACACGCTCTGGGACCGCGGGACCAAGGTTCCTCTCGTCTTCGCCGGACCCGGCGTCGCGCCTGGACAGCGCTGCGGACAGCCAGCCGAGCTGCTCGACATCTATCCCACTCTGACCGACCTCGCTGGACTGCCAAAGCGGGATGACCTGGAAGGGCTCAGCCTGGTTCCTCAGCTCAAGGATGCCGCCACCCGACGCGAGCGCCCCGCCGTGACCAGCCACAACCAGGGCAGCCATGCCGTGCGCAGCGAAAAGTGGCGCTACATCCGCTATGCCGACGGCAGCGAAGAGCTTTACGACATGGTCAACGACCCCAACGAATGGACCAACGTGGCCTCGCAGCCTGGCAACGCCGCCATCATCGCCGAACATCAGAAGTGGCTGCCATCCATGGACGTTCCGCCGGCTCCGGGCAGCGCCAGCCGTGTGCTCACTTATGACCGGAAAACCGACGAGGCCGTGTGGGAGGGCATCACGGTGAAACGGGGGGATGCAATCCCCGAATAATTTTTTTCGCGAGGCTGAATATGGTTTCACGGCGCTCGTCAGATGCCCGCGAACACCAAGTTCAACATCATGAAAACCATCCTCGCCCTCGCCACAGCAGCCATCACCCTCGGTTTTGCCGCTCCCTCGGAGTCCCAGGCCTGGGACCGCTGCAGCCCCCACAGCCGAATCGTCAGCTACCTGCCCTGCGGACGTCCGGTCTATGCCAACTATGTCATCTATGGCCGTGACCGTTGCGGCAACCCGGTAGGCCGCTGGGTGACCCAGCGCCAGGCCTGCGGCTGCAGCCTTTGCAGCCCGCGCCCCGTCTGCCCGCCACCCTCCTTCGGGCATCACAGCCCCCACCATCACCACAGTCATTCCTCACGCAGCGGCGTCAGCTGGTTTTTCTCCTTCGGCCGCTGATTCTCAGCGCCAAAAAACCCTCCAACCCTTCCTTGCATCGGCGCGGCAGTCCTCCAAGACTGCCGCGTCATGCTTTCCGCCTCCATCGACCAGCTCCGATCCGCCATCCGTGACGTTCCTGACTTCCCGAAGCCGGGCATTCTCTTCAAGGACATCACCCCCGTTCTGGCCGACGCACGCCTGATGCAGCTCGCCATCGACGGCATGATCGAGCCCTTCGTCGGCCGGAAAATCGACAAGGTCGTCGGCATTGACGCACGCGGCTTCATCTTCGGGTCGATGATCGCCCAGAAGCTGGGGGCCGGCTTTGTGCCCGTGCGCAAAAAAGGCAAGCTGCCCTGGCGCACGCGCGGACTCGACTACAGCCTGGAGTACGGAAGCAACAGCATCGAGATGCATCTGGACGCGCTCGCCCCGGAGGATACCGTCCTGCTGGCCGACGATCTGCTGGCAACAGGCGGGACCGCTGGCGCGGCGCTCGAACTCATCAGCCAGTCGGGGGCAAGACTTCTCGGCTCCACCTTCTTCATCGAACTTTCCTTCCTTGATGGAAGGCAAAGGCTGCCCGGCGGCGCCCCGGTTCACTCCCTCATCACCTTCTGATCAGAGACCAACGCGCCGAGCATGACTGAACGTGAATACCAAAAACACCTCGAAGCCATCCGACTCAAGGTTTTCGGCGACGACAAGCCCCTGCCGAGGAGCCGCGCCGAAACGCTCAGGCTCGCCAGGCGTTTCCTGAAGCTCAAGGAGACGCGCATCAAGCAGCGGCATCGCGCCGGTGTCGGCGGGGCGGAGGTCTGCCGAATGCGTTCCGATGTCATGGACTGCCTGGCACGCCAGCTCTGGACCGAATGCCTGGCGGCGCTGCCTTCGGGCACGCGCGCCAAAACCGCCGCCGTCAGTGTCGTCGCCCATGGCGGCTACGGCAGGCGCCTGATGAGTCCGCACAGCGACGTGGACTTCACCTTCATGCTCGCAGGCAACGGCGCCCAGGTGCCGCCGGACACCGCCCGGCTGATCGCCGACTTCCTGCTCTTCTATTACGACCTGAAGTTCAAGGTCGGCCGCGCCACCCGCAGCGTCGGCGGCTGCATCGAGCTTGCCAACGAGGACATGCTGACCAAGACGGCCCTCATGGAGGCGCGCCTGGTCTGCGGCGACGAGACCGCCTTCAAGGAGTTCCGCCAGCGCTTTGACATGGAGTGCATGGAGGGACGCGAGGCCGGCTTCCTGAAGCAGCGCCTGGACGACCTGGCTTCACGACACGCCAAAAACGGCGGCACCCACTGTGTTCAGGAGCCTAACATCAAGAACGGCTGCGGCGGTCTGCGCGACTACCAGAACCTGATCTGGATGACCTACGCAAAAATGCGCACGCTCAACCCGAAGGACCTCGTGCAGAAGGGCCACATGTCCCCCCTGGCCTGGCGCGAGCTTTCCGCCGCCTATGACTTCATCCTTCGCACCCGCAACGAGATGCATTACACGGAACGCCGCGCCAGCGACGTCCTGACGCTCCGCCTCCAGGGCCAGGTCGCCACCAACCTCGGCTACCGCCACAAGCGCATCCTGCGCCGGATCGAGGCCTTCATGCGCGACTACTACACCGCCACGCGCGACATCCTCCAACGCAGCAGCGAGGTCATGGACAGCCTCAATCTGGCGCAGCAGGAAAGCCAGGAGACGAAACGCGGCCTGCTCAGCTTCATGGCACGGCGCAAGGCCGCCCAGAAGCGCACCGAGAAGCTCGACGGCTTCATCATCCGCAGCGAGCGCCTGTTCCCCGAGGACAAGGACATCTACAAGGCCGAGCCAGAACGGCTGATGCGCACCTTCCTGCACACGCAGAAGCGCCACCTGCGCATGAGCCCCGAGCTCTTCCAGCTCATGCAGGCCAGCTTCCGCCTCGTCAACGTCAGCTACCGCTACAACAAAAGCGTCCGCGAAACCTTTCTCGCCATCCTCTCCCAGAAGGGTGACGTCGCACGCGTGCTGCGCCAGATGCACCGCGTCGGCTTCCTCGGGCGCTACATGCCCGAGTTCGGCGCCATGACCAACCTCGTCCAGCACGAGTTCTTCCACCGCTACACCGCCGACGAGCACACCCTGCGCACCATCGACATCCTCGACGAGCTCAGCGACACCGGCGCCCATTCACGACCGTCGTTGTACACCAAGCTGTTCCACGACCTTCATCAGCCCGAGATCCTCTACCTTGCCCTGCTGCTGCATGACGCCGGCCGGGCGGCCAACGCCAAAGCTCATGACGCCGAAAGCACCGTGCTTGCCGACGCCGTCAGCCGCAGGCTTCAGATCAAGGGCGAGCGCCGCAAGCTGCTGCTCTTCCTGGTGGACAACCACCTGCTGATGTACCGCACGGCCACCACCTCCAACCTGGAGGACACCCAGGTCATCGGCGAGGTCGCCTCCGTGGTGAAGACCAAGGAGTACCTCGACACCCTCCTGGTCATGACCTACGCCGACTCCAGGGGCACCAGCGAGGCGAGCTGGTCCGGTTACAAGGAGGCATCCATCCTGCAACTGTATCACAGCGTCGTCGCCTACCTTGACGCGCCCGCCGACTTCATGAGGCGTGTCTCCGTTCCGCTGGACGAGCTGCGCAAGGCCGTCGAGAAGGAGCTCGATGCGGACTACAGCCTGGAGATCGGCGCGCACTTCCAGCACATGCCGCGGAATTACTTCAACTTTCGCGAGCCCGCCTTCATCGCCGCACACATCCGCAAGTTCCGCCAGTTCTTCATCCAGCTGACCCAGGAGGACGCCGCCGCCGGCCTCATGCCCGTCATGAGCTGGGAGGATCATCCCGAACAGGGCTACAGCGAGCTCACCGTGGTCTGCTGGGACCGCCACCTTCTGCTGGCCAGGATCTCCGGCGCACTCGCAGCCCAGAGCATCAACATCCTCAGCGCCGACCTCTATCAGCGCGGCGACAACCTTGTCCTGGACATCTTCAGGGTCTGCAACACCAACTTCGCCGCCGTCACCAACAAGAGCGCACGGCAGCGCGTTGAGCAGGCCGTGCGAGACGCGTTCATCCAGCAGAAATTCGACTTCGCACCCGCCATCGCCGCCGTGCGCAAGGCGATCCCCGGCTTTGACGAGGTCATGGAGGAAATCCCCCAGCGCATCTTCATCAACAACGACATCTCGCCCGACCACACCGTCGCGGAGCTTCAGCTCGTGGACAGGCTCGGCCTGCTTTACGACCTCTTCATGGCGATCGGCAAGCTCGGCCACAGCGTCACCCATGCGCGCATCTGCACGGAAAAGGGCGTGGCGATCGACGCCATCTACATCCAGTCCGTCAAAGGCGACAAGCTCAGGGACAAGGAGCAGCTCGACACCTTGAAACGCACCCTGGACGACGCGGTCTTCTCCTCACAGGCCCGGGCATGACGAATGGCGGAATCAAGCCGTTTCCCAATCTTCATCACGGAGCCTCCCACCCCGCATCAACGGCCGTAAAATTTTCACGGAAGCCGCCACCAGGGAGCCCGGAAAACGCCTAGCGACAATCCATGCAGGCCGCCGTGCGGGCAAGGAGTGCAGGACCGGATTTGCGCCCGGCTGAACCTGCCTTGATCTCTTCTGAATCCCGCTTGCAGACAGGACTTGCGCCCCTACCATCGCGCCCCCTTTTTCAAAGACAATGGATCAACCTCTTCCTGGACAACGCTGGGTCAGCAACAACGAGCCCGAACTCGGCCTCGGCGTGGTGATGAAGGCCCAGTACGGCCGCATCGAACTCTTCTTCCCCGCCGCCGGTGAAATGCGTCAGTATTCGCTCACCGGCTCCCCGCTCCGCCGCGTCCGGTTTCAGCCGGGCGACACCATCAAGACCCATGAAGGCAGGCAGGTGGAGGTGGAGGGGATCGAGGAGCGCAACGGCATGATCTTCTACCTCGGCGCCGATTCCGCCGAGATCAGCGAGGCGGAGCTCGCCGACACCATCAGCTTCAGCAAGCCCCAGGACCGCCTCATGGCCGGCCAGGTGGATGACCTCGACACCTTTGACCTGCGCGTCGAGGCCCTGCAGCGCCGCGCCGCCATTCGTCAAAGCCCCCTGCGCGGCTTCTGCGGCGGGCGCGTGGACCTGCTGCCACACCAGATGTACATCGCCAGCGAGGTGGGCGGCCGCCTGGTCCCGCGCGTGCTGCTCGCCGACGAAGTGGGCCTTGGAAAGACCATCGAGGCGGGCCTGATCCTGCACCGTCTGCACCTCACCGGACGTGCCGAAAGAGTCCTCATCCTGGTTCCCGACGCCCTGGTGCACCAGTGGTTCGTCGAACTGTACCGCCGTTTCAATCTGCGCTTCTCCATCTTTGACGAGGCTCGTTGTGATGAGATCGAAACCGAGGAGGAGAATGCCAACCCCTTCCTGGAAAGCCAGCTTGTCATCTGCAGCACCTCCTTCCTCGCCAAGTCCGGCAACCGAGCCGCCCAGGTGCAGCAGGCCGGGTGGGACCTCCTCATTGTCGATGAGGCCCATCACCTCGAATGGAGCCCCGAGGCGGCCAGCCCGGCCTACTCGCTGGTGGAGACGCTGGCCGCAAAGATCCCCGGCCTGCTCCTGCTGACGGCAACCCCCCAGCAGCTCGGTCCCGAGGGACATTTTGCACGGCTGCGCCTGCTCGATTCCAGCCGCTATGCCGACCTGGCCCAGTTCCTTGAGGAAACCGGGCATTATGAGGAGGTCGCCTGCGCCGTGGACCGCCTGCTGAACGGCAGGAACCTCACGGCGGCGGATCAAAAGCTCTTTGCCCGGAAGTCCGGGCATGTGCAGGAGCTCGCCAGCGCGCTGAAAGCCGGCGAGGAAGGCTCGAGGGAGAAGCTCGTCGCGGCCCTGCTGGATGAGTTCGGCACCGGCCGTGTGATGTTCCGCAACACCCGCGCCGCACTGAGCGGGTTTCCGGAACGCAAGGCGCACCTGGCCGCGCTGGCGGCGGGCGAAGACGCCGCCGAGGTCAAGGTGAAATGGCTCGCAGCCCTGCTGAAAAGCCTGGGCGAACAAAAAGTGCTTCTCATCTGCCGCACCCGCGGGCTGGCCGAGGAAATCCACGAGCGGCTCGTGCGTGAGATCAACGTCACCGCCGCGCTCTTCCATGAAGGACTGACGCTCATGCAGCGCGACCGCCAGGCCGCGTTCTTCGCCGAGCAGGAGGAGGGCGCGCGCATCCTTCTTTGTTCCGAGATCGGCAGCGAGGGCCGCAACTTCCAGTTCGCCCACCACCTCGTGCTTTTTGACCTGCCGGAGGATCCGGAGCTCCTGGAGCAGCGCATCGGCCGCCTCGACCGCATCGGCCAGACCAGCACGATCCATGTGCATGTTCCCTACATCAAGGGCACCGGCGAGGAAATCCTCGCCCGCTGGTATGGCGAAGGCTTGAACGCCTTCGAAAAGAACCTTCATGGCGCCACCGAGATCGCCCAGGGTCTCCGGGCTTCTCTCGACACCCTCATGGCAGGCTTCAACGAAAAGGCCCTCGCCGCCTTCCTCAAGGAAACCCAGGCCTTCCGCGCCAGGGTGGTGAAGAAACTGGAGAAGGGGCATGACCGCCTGCTGGAGCTGAACTCCTGCAAGCCTGACCAGGCCGACGGCGTCATTTCAGCCATTCGCAGCCAGGATGCTGATGATGAGTTCGAGGAGTTCTTCATCCGCCTTGCCGACCACTTCGGCCTGGAGATCGAGGAGATGGAAAACCGCAGCTATGTCCTCAAGCGCGGCGACCTCATCACGGACGCCTTCCCCTCCCTGCCGGAGGAGGGCCTGACCGTCACCTTTGACCGCCAGCGTGCCATCACGCGTGAAAACGTCTCCTTCCTGACCATCGACCATCCCATCGTCCGCGGGGCGCTCGACCTTCTGCTGGGCGGGGAGCAGGGCAACTCCGGCTTCGCCGCCTGGCGTGCCTCCGGCAATGAAGGCCTGGTCCTGGAAACCCACTTTGTGGTCGAATGCGTGGCGCCGGCCAGGCTCCATGCCGACCGCTTCCTGGCGCCCGCCCCGATCCGTGTCGTGGTCGATCACGCCGGCAAGGACCTGCGCCAGGACGTCGCCTATCTTCATGCCAGGCTCGACAAGGCCAGTCCCACACGTCTGCTGGAGAAGGCGCCGGTCCGCAAGAAGCTCTTCCCGGCCATGATGACGGCGTCCCGCAAGATGGCCGAGGTGGAGATGGCAAGGCTTGTGGCAGAAGCCACCGGAGCCATGAAGGCACGCATCGAGACGGAGATCACCCGGCTCGAGGACCTGCGACAGATCAACGACCATGTCCGCCCGGAGGAGATCGAGGCCCTGCGCAGCCAGATCACCGAGCTTGAGGAGGCCCTTGGTTCAGCCCGGCTCCGGCTGGACGCCCTGATGCTCGTGCTGCAGTCCAAGTGAAAACCGGCCGGCCAGCGGCCCGAGCAACATTTGCTGTCTTGACCATGCGGGGCCCGGCCGGTTGAATGCCAGTTCTACGACCTCCATGCGCCTCCTTCGTGCCCTTTCCAGCCTCGTCCTGCTCTCCACCACTTCTGCCGCCCAGGAAGCCGGGGAGATGAAGGAGCACGTCAGCACGGTCCTGAACGAAAAGTTTGTTGTCATTCCAAACACGGCGGCGCTCTTTGCCCGGCATGAGACGACGGTTGCCCAGTGGCAGGCCTTCCTGGCCGACTCCCGCTATGAGTGGAGCTACAAGCCCCACTTCAAGCAGGGCCCCGACCATCCGGTGGTGGGGATCACCCTGCAGGACGCCAAGTCATTCTGCGCCTGGCTGACCGACAAGGAGCGCACCCAGAAAAAGATCACGCCAACCCAGGCCTACCGTCTGCCGACCCAGCTTGAGTGGGACACCGCCGTCGGCCTGCTGAGGACGCGCAAGCCGGACCTGGCCGTGGACGAACAGGTGCAGGATGAGCAGACATTCCCCTGGGGAACGCGCTGGCCTCCCCCGCCCAAGGTCGGCAACTTTGCCGAAGGAGAAATCCCCGGCTACGAAGACGGCTTCCCCTTCACGTCTCCCGTGGGACAGTTCGCCCCCAGCGCCGAAGGACTGCACGACCTGGCGGGCAACGCCTGGGAATGGTGCTGGGATGGTGAAATCCGGGCGGAGCAGGACGGCGTGCTGCGGGGGGGCGCCTGGAACTATTTCCGACAGGAATGCCTCCGCTCCGGCTACGTTTACAGGGTGCCGGGGGACCTCCGGATGCCCACGATCGGCTTCCGCTGCGTCTTTGAGGATCGTCAGCGCACGGCCACCCTGCTGGCAAACGCAGAGTCCAGCCGCGAACGCATCCGTGCCGAGCGCCGCTCCCAGGTCATGGGAGGTCCTGTCGAAAAATCCGAGGTGGAGGCCTTTCGGAAAAAACTCCTCGCCGGAGACACCAGCACGGCGCTGCCGGACCCTGCCAGCATGAAGCCCGTCGTGCCCGGCAAGCCCTTTGAAAACTCACTCGGCATGTCGTTTGCCCCCTTGGATGACCGCCTTCTCGCGGGCAGGACCGAGGTGCGCGTCCAGGATTATGAAACCTGGCTGAAAAGCAGCGACCGTTCCTGGAATGACAAGCCCACCTTCCTGCTCGGCGGCGGTCACCCTGCCGCCGGCCTGACCTGGCAGGACGCCCAGGACTTCTGCGTCTGGCTGACCCGGCGCGAACGTTCCAGCAGCCTCATCCCGGGCACCGCCTCCTACCGCCTGCCCACGGATCAGGAGTGGAGCCTCATGGCCGGCTTGAAAAATGAATCCGGCGACTCCCCGGCGGCACGCGATGGCGCTGACAAGCAGCACTTCCCCTGGTCTGCCGAAGGCTCCTTTCCGCCTCCGCCGATGAGCACCAATCTCGACGCAATCAACATCCCAAGCTTCTCAGACAGCTATTCCTACACCGCTCCCGTGGCGACGGAAACCCCCAATGAACTGGGCATCCAGGGCTTGGGCGGCAATGTGGCCGAATGGTGTGCGGATGAATGGCCCGGCGGCAATGGCGAACGCGTCGTCCGTGGTGGTTCCTGGCTGATTTCCTCCCGTGAAAAGCTCCTCACCTCCGCACGCCGCCATACCTCCGGTGACAAAACCAGCCCAGACATCGGCTTCCGGGTGATTCTTGACCTGTCGGCACCATGAGTTCAACTCCTTCACCAGCACCCGTCGAGATCCCGGGCGGCCCCGGAAAACCGTGGGTGACATGGCTGCTCACCAGCAGCCTGCTTCTCGGCATTGCCGCCTGGTGGCTCTGGGAGCCCTTCAAGACAGGCGTTAGAAACTTCATGGCGGAACACCACGCCGCAAAGGCGGAGGCCAGCCTTGAAAAAAAGGAATGGACGGAGGCCCAGCATGCCATCCTCAAGGCGGAACACTGGAAGCGAGACAATCCGCGGGTTCTGCGCTTGATCGCCGATTATCTCATCACCACCAACGGCCCGCCTTCCTCCACCCTGCACTACCTGCGGACTCTGGAAGATGAAAACCAGCTCAATGAGGACGACCGGATCGAAATGGCCAGGCTGCACATCCAGCTCCAGGACACATCCTCCGCAGAAGACGCTCTGGCAAAGCTCTCGCCCGAAACCCGCGAAAACAGGCCTGCCCTCGAAGTGACGGCCGAGATACATCGCCTCCGGGGAGACCTGACTCTCGCCGACAGGACACTTCGCCGCGCCCTCAAACTGGATCCGGATGACCGCATGTGCCGCCTCCGGCTCGCCCTGATGGACCGCAAGGAACCCTTCGATGAAATCAAGGAGCAAGCCAGGAAAACCCTCTGGGAACTTGCCTCAGGCGATGATGACGCAGCTCTCCAGGCCATTGAAAATCTCGCCAGGGACACGGCCCTGCTGCCCTCTGAAGCCCAGCGGCTTCTGGACCACATCAGCCGTCATCCAGCGCAGACGGATGCCGTGCGCCTGGCCGTTCTCTCCAGCTTCATCCGCACATCGCCGGAAAAGAAGGAGCATATCGTGCTGGGAGAAATCGAACGCATGCGCGAACTCAAGGTGGAGCAGCTTGCCCCCTCCCTCTTCTGGCTGCTCAAGCAGGGCATGCCACAGCACCTGGTCGGCATGCGCCCCCGCGATTATTTCACCCGCTCGGCGGAGATCATCGAGCCTTACCTGCAGGCGCTCGCACAGCTTGGCCGCTGGCAGGAGATCGAGCAGATGCTCTCGCGTCCCGCAGGCATGCCGGTGTCGGAAGCCTACATCGCCTTCTGGAGGGCCAGGGCCACCTGGAAGATCGATGAAGAAACCACCCGCGCCCGCCAGCATCTCCTCACGGCCTGGGAGGCAACCGGCCGGGGCAGAAACGCCGGTCTTGCCAACGCCTGCGCCGCCCTGGCGGAACAGGCCGGCATCTGGGACGCTGCAGCCAAGTTCTACAAGGACCTGGCCGAAAACCAGCCCGCAAGCCGCATTTCGATGCTTGAAAAGCTCCATGAGATGGCCCGCTACTCCCGCGATGTCGATGCACTCCTGGAATCCGCCGCAACCCTCCTCGAACTGCGACCGGAGAATCAACGTTATCTTCATGAATTCATCTATGTTCACCTGGTGACCGGGCATGCCATCGAGACCATCCAAAAACGCCTTGATGCTCTTCCCCTGACCAGCGGACGAGGCATGGATGAAGAACGCCTTTGCCGTGCCCTCTCCGCCTACCGGATGGGCAACCTGGATCAAATGAGAGAACACCTCTCATCCATCGCCGATCCACAGTCCCTGAACGCCGGTCAGCGTGCCGTTCATGCCGGCCTGCTCAATCTCAGCGGCCAGGTTGGTGAGGCGTTTGCCATTGCTGAAAGGGTTCCATCCGCACTGCTTTTGAAGGAAGAACATCGCTTCCTCGACCGAGCCTTGTGAACCAGAGCCTATTTGTCCCCGGGCGTCTCATCCTGGAGACCGGGAACAGGCCTGGCCTTGTCGGCGTAACGGTCAAAACGGTTCGACAGGATCAGCAGGGTCGGCGCCCAGAGGCCCACAAAAATGCCAAATCGCTCGGCATGCGCCTGCTGGTCAGGCTCGTCACCGTTCAGGAACCACCAGATCCAGATCGAAAGAAGGATGGAAAGGATTCCCGCCTGAAAGCAGAGGGTGCTGAGGGCTCGACAGATGCTTGGGTTCATTTTTTGTTGGAAGCTACAAAATCATCCGCGATGGAGACAAGCTCTAAACAATGCAGGCAACTTGATCCGCAAGAAACGCAGGCTTCCAAAATACCCCTCAAATTCCACTCAACATTCCTCCTGCCTCCGCTTTCAGAGCGGGCGCGTATTTTCTAACCACTGAAATCCCCCTATGACCCTCCTCCTCATCCTCGGAACCATGCTGCTCGCCTTTTACGCGCAGTGGAAAGTCAGCTCCAGCTACAGGCGCTATTCACAAGTGCCCGCTTCCTCGGGTTACACAGGGGCCGAAATCGCCCAGCGCATCCTTGACCTCAACGGCATCCGCGATGTCAGCATTCACGCCTCGCCCGGGCACCTCGTGGATCATTATGATCCCGCGAACCGCCGCCTGGTGCTCTCGGAGGAAAACTACTACGGCCAGTCCGTCGCCGCCCTGGGCATCTCCGCCCACGAATGCGGCCACGCCATCCAGCATGCCCGGGCCTATGCCCCCCTTCAGTGGCGCATGGCGGCCGTCGGCATCACCACCATGGCCGGCAACCTCATCCCCATCCTGGCGATTGGCGGCTGGTTCCTGGCTCCGAAAATCGTCTTCCCCATGCTGGCCGTCGCCTTCGGCATTGTCATGCTCTTCCAGCTGGTCACCCTGCCCGTCGAATTCGACGCCACCGCCAGGGCCAAAAGCATCCTGGCCGGAACCGGAGCCGTCGCCCAGGGGGCCGAGTTTACCGCCATGAGCAAGGTGCTCGACTCCGCAGCCCTCACCTACGTGGCAGCCTTTCTCAGCGCCCTGGCAAGCTTCCTGCACTATGCCCTGCCTCTCCTGCTCGGGCGCAGTGACGACGAAAGATAAGCAAGCGCGGCCGGACAGCAATCGTTCAACACCCACCTTTCACGGACGTTTACTGACCAAGTTGCCGTTGCATCCTTGAAACCCTGGAATGAAATGCGCGGATGGTCTTCCATCCGCGTTTTTACTGTCTCATGCGACCAGCCGCCGTCCTCTGCCTGTTCTTCTGCAGCCTGCCAGGCCTCTGCGCCCAGCAGCCTGGGGATAAACCGGCAACTTCCCCGGGCGCTGCTCCTCCTGCCGTGGATGGAGCCAGGCAGCTTGCCGATGCCCGGCAGAAGCTCAGGAAGATCTCGCCCACGGAGTATGACCTCGACGGCATTCACATCAACGCCTCCACCCGCGAACTGCGCTTCCCCGCCCAGGTCTGTCTGAAAAAGGCGCCTATTGAGTACCTGCTCACCACCGACACCGGCAAGACGCATGAAACGGTCCTGACCACCACCATTCAGCCCACGGCCATCCAGGTGGCCCTGCTCCTGGCCAGCTACGAGGCCGCCACCGAAGGCCTGCTCAAGGATGTGCCCGAGGACGAAAAGCCCAAAATCTGGAAGGAAGAACCTCCCAGGACCCCTGGCGGCAACCGGGTGAAGATCGACATCGAGTGGCAGGCGGGCGACCAGGTGAAAAAGGCCCCCCTGAAGCTCATGGTGCAGAACGTTGACACCCGGAAGCCACCGCCCGATCTGGACACCTGGGTCTTCAACGGCTCCTACATAGATGAGCGTGGCTTCATCGCCCAGCATGAGGGAAGCATCATCGCCGCCTGGCTGGACCGTGGCGCCATCATCAACTCCGCCGCCAAAGGCAACTGGCGCGACGACCTCTGGATCTCCCTGCCCGACAACATCCCCGACGAAGCCACCCCCGTTACCGTCATCATCACGCCAGCCCAGCCATGAAAACCCATGCCGCCCTTGCGCTGCTTCTAGTCAGCCCTTCAATCACCTTTGCCCAGGCAGCCACCCCACCGGCCCGCCAGGAGTCCCTGAAACAGGAAATCCGCCTCGCCTATGACCGCGGCCTGACCTTCCTCAAATCCAGGCAGAACCCCGAAACCGGCCAGTGGGGGGATGCCGAACCCGTCGCCTTCACGGCCCTGGCCATCACCAGCATCCTGCTCGCCCCCGAGCGCAAGCCTGCGGATCCCCTGCCCTCGGAAGTCGAAAAAGGCATTGCCTTCCTGATGAAGAACGTGCAGCCGGACGGCGGCATCTACGTCAAGGCCAGGGCCAACTACAACACCTCACTCGCCCTCACCGCCCTCATGCTCGCCCCCAGCCAGGAGCGTGAGCCCACCCTGCTTGCCGCACGTCGATTCATCATCGGCCAGCAGAATGACTTTGATGAAAAGGGCAGGCAGGACAACCCCTTCGACGGCGGCGTCGGCTACGGCACTCCCAAGCCTAACAACCCGGCTCACGCCGACCTCTCCAACACCCACTTCGCCCTGGAAGCCCTCTATTACGCCCAGGCCCTGCTGGCCGACAAGGGGGACGCCGGCAAGAACGAGCCCCAGCTCAACTACTCCGCAGCCATCCAGTTCATCAAGAACTGCCAGAACATGCCTGAAACCAACAAGGCCACCTGGGTCAGCAACGACCCCAAGGACCGGGGAGGATTCATTTACAGCCCGGGAGAAACCCGCGGCGGCGAGACCAAGACCCCGGACGGCCGCACCGCCCTGCGCAGCTACGGCAGCATCAGCTATGCAGGCCTGCTCAGCTTCGTCTACGCGGGCCTCGGCAAGGACGACGCCAATGTGAAGGCCGTGCTTCAGTGGCTGAGTGAGAACTACACCCTGGATGAAAACCCGGGCCTCGGCGCCCAGGGCATGTTCTACTACTTCCACACCATGGCCAAAGCCCTGGCCGTGGCCGACGTGGACTTCCTCAAGACCAAGGATGGCAAGGTCATCGACTGGCGGGCCGACCTCGCCGGCAAGCTGCTCAGCATTCAGAAGGGTGACGGCTCCTGGGCCAATACCGAAGGGCGCTGGATGGAGAGCGACAGCACGCTGACCACGGCCTACATGCTCATGGCTCTTGCCCGCGTTCACGCCACCTTCTGAAGGCTCACGGATCCGCAGAAAGCCTGATCGACTTGATTTCTGCCCAGTCTCCCGGCTCACCCCGGGGCACTGGGTCGAATCTTAAACGGACCATGGCTCCACGGTAGGACCCGCTGTCTCCAAGCCGTGCTTCATACCTGCGCCACAGGCCGTCTCCATCAATGGGCAGGATGACATGATCCTCCTTGCCAGGAGCCGTCTCGCCAAGCTTCTGCCAGTAGATCACCGCCTGCTTGTGACTTGTCTTGAAGGCCGCCTCGATCACAAGGCGCGGGGCCTTTTCCGCCTCCCAGAACACATGCGGGCTGATCATCTGCGGATCATCAGCGTCCAGCTTCAACTTCAGCCCGCCCTCCACCGGCCACCCCTGATCGTTCATGTTCTGGTAAAACCAGCCCTGGCGGTCCGCGTCAAACACCCACTCCGGGGGCGTCCCGCGGCGATGCTTCGCGGCTTGGGCACGAATTTGATCCAGCCCCCCAACCACGAGTTCATAACGGAATTCATGCACGATGTTGTGGTCCAGAATCTCCTGTCCCTGCCCGGCCAGGTAGCCCGTGCTGTTCCCGAAGGTGTCGTTGTTGCCCGGCCTGCCGGCAAAGCCGCCCGTGAAAAAAATACGGCCGGGTGTGACAAGCCCGAGGCCTCGGTCAGTTTCATCCACAAGCGCCGCCCACCCCTCAGTGCCTAACCAAAAGGACCACGGATGCTTGCCGCCCGGCGCCGGTGCCTGCAAAACCCGGTCTCCCGTGAACGGCCGGCCACCCTGATAACTAACCACGCGGTGCAGGCAGGCGTTGGCATACACCGCAGGCAGCTCCTGCAGCCTCGCCGGCCACTGCGTCCTGTCACTGCGTGCGTTTGTCAGGCGCGCCCTGGCCTTGACCACCCGCCCCTCAAGCTCCAGCCAGCTGTCCATCACGCATTCCCCGGGCACGTTGTCCAGGGGCCACTGCAGGGGACGGCAGCTTGCATGCAGCATCCTGCCGTCGTTTTCATGCGCCAGGACCGGTGAACCATGACCGAAGTCATCCCCTGCTTGAATGGGATTCCACCCAATGTGAGACCAGTGAGGCTCTGGCGATTTCCCCTCCACGCCATAGGGCACGGGGCCGGAAAAATAGGAGAGCTGCACCTGCCGGCCGAGGTCGAAGTTGTTCACCAGGTTTTCACCTCCAATCTCTCCCAGATAAACAATCGCCCCGCCACGGGAGAGGTCCACCCCCACCTTGATCACCTCATTCTCCAGCCAGCTCATCCTGGCATCCTTCGGCACCTGGCTCCAGGCGGAGGAACCTGCGGAAAGCAGGAAACATCCAAGCAGCCGCCCGATGACCGCCGGCCATCCTGAGGAATTCATTCGCATCAGGCCATCCAAGATGCCGGAGGCTGAAATGCAAGCATTCCTGTGAAAGCCCCACGCCTGTCTGTTCGTCTGGCTGATCAGACAGCCCCGCCCCCAGCCGGCCACCTCACCTGCCAGCCATGAAATGGTTACCCGCCCTCCTCATCTGCCATTCTCTGCCGGCCACGGACCTCTTTGATGAAACGCAAACGCGAACCTTCTTTGCGTTCGACCAGGTTTCCATCCCGCACACCCAGAACCTGCGTCTGGAGATGCGGCAGCCTGAGCGTCATCCGCAGAACCCCGTGCTGAAACGCGGCGCCCCCGGAGCGCCCGATGCAAAAGGGGTGCAGTTTTACGGCTCCATCATCCGTGACAACGGGCGTTACAGGATGTGGTACGTGGCCTTTGACGATGATGAAAAGAGCAGGCCCGCCTCAGCCCGCTGGAGGGCGGCCTATGCGGAAAGCCAGGACGGGCTGACCTGGGTGAAGCCGGAACTCGGGCTGGTCGACTTCCATGGCAGCAGGGCCAACAACCTGCTCAACATGGGCGGCGGGACCTGGGGTTTCATCAACCTCAAGGTGCTCAAGGATGACCAGGATCCCGATCCTGCCAGGCGCTACAAAATGACGACCCACGTCTACTTCCGGCACCAGACCCGGCTCGGCACCCTGCTGCCCTTCGTCAGCCCCGACGGACTGAACTGGAAGCCCGTCAGGGATGTCAGGCCGCTCAAGGCGGAGCTGCGAAAAGAGGACCTGTTCATTCCGGGCTTTCACTTTGAGCCCTGTGGCGGCCTCTATCATTGGGACGGCTTCTTCTACGCCTGCGGACAGAACGCCCTGCCAGGCATCCAGCCTTATCAGGGCCGCGTCAGCCGCCTCTACCGCAGCACCGATTTCGAAAACTGGGCGCCGACGAGCAGCGTCGCCTTTGTCAGGGACACCCAGCACGAACACCTCGGACCTGGACGCAGCCGTGAAGGCGAGCAAAACCATGAAGGCATCAGTGTCTGGAACCGGGGAAACGTGCTGCTAGGCGTCTGCGGCCGCTGGCACGGTGCGGCGGAGTGGAAGGATGTCCGAGTCGATCTCGGTTTTGTGCTGAGCAATGATGGCCTGAATTTTCGCGAACCCAGGCATGAGTGGACCTTTTTGAAACGTGGGGAGGAAGGAGCCTGGGATCAGGGAGGAGTCCTCCAGGGCCAGGGCTTTGAAAACATCGGCGCCCAGACCAGGATCTACTATGGCACATGGGATCCAAGACCGACGGGAGGCAGGGAGGTCCCCCGTGGCGGCGTTGGCATCGCCACACTGCCGCGCGATCGTTTTGGCCATCTCGTTGTGGACACCGTCAATGAAGGCCCTGGCGATTATCAGCTTCCCAAGGTGGACGCCGAGCTTGTCACGGCTTCGTTTGAGCCGCCCGCCTCAGCCCGGGTTTGGATCAATGCTGACGGCCTTGGCAAGGAGGCCCGGCTTCGCATCACCCTGCTCGATCACCTGGAAAAACCTGTGCCAGGATTCACGGCCATCGTGAACCAAAGCGGCTTTCAAACGCCGGTGCAATGGCCATCCGAGGACAGGCCTCCGGCCAGGACACGTCTCCATGTGGCCTTTGAAGGCGGCAGGCGCTCCAACATCCGCCTGAGCGCGATCTACCTCGGCAGCCCCTGAGTTCGGCAAGCCTCAGTCACGCACGCATCTCACCATGACGGCTTTCTGCGCGTGAAGACGGTTTTCAGCCTGGTCGAATATCACCCGGGCGTGCTGCTCAAGAACCTCCTCCGTGATCTCCTTGCCCCGGTAGGCGGGCAGGCAGTGCATGACGATGGCATCCTTTTTGGCATGCTTCATCAGTTCGGCGCCGATCTGCCAGGGACGCAGGATTTCAATGCGCTCGGCTCCCTCCGCCTCCTTGCCCATGCTCACCCACACATCCGTGTAGATCGCGTCGATGCCTTCGACCGCCGCACGCGGGTCATCCGTCACGCTGACCGTTCCACCTGGCACACGCGCCATGAAATCAGCCGCAGGCTGAAACTGCTTCGGAGCGCCGATCACCAGCTCAAAACCAAGCCTTGCCGAAGCCCAGATCCAGGAGCGCGCCACGTTGCAGTCACCATCACCCAGGAAGGCCACCCGCCTGCCCTTCCAGGAGCCAAACCGCTCATTGATCGTCTGCAGGTCGGCCAGGATCTGGCAGGGATGCTCGTCATCCGTCAGCGCGTTGATGGTGGGAATGCCGCTGAACTGGGCAAACTCGACGACGTCCTGCTGCGCAAAAGTGCGGATGACGGCGCCATGAATCATCCGCCCCATAACCCGTGCCGTGTCCTTGATCGGCTCGCCGCGTCCAAGCTGGATGTCCGCCCCGGAGAGGAACATGACCTGGCCGCCCAACTCCCGCACGCCAACTTCAAAGCTGACGCGGGTGCGCGTGGACGACTTGGTGAAGATCAGCGCCCACTGCTGACCCGAGAGCACCTGGGGCGAAGCCTTCCTGTCCTTCTTCAAGGCGGCGGCCAGGGAAAGGATGCCCTCGATGTCCTCGGCGGTGAGTTCTTCAATGGAGAGAAGGTGCTTCATGGAATGGTCAAAAAACGGTTCAGGGGTTTCAGGGGAACGGGCGGCTCAGCCTCCACAGATCTCGTCCAGGACGGCCTTGAAGATTCCAAGGCCTTCACGCACGTCCACCTCGGTGATGTTCAGCGGCGACAACCAGCGGACGACGTTGGGGCCCGCAGGCGTCACCATCATGCCGGCATCCAGAAGCTTCTGCGCGAGGAAGATTGAGGGCAGCTTGCCGGCCGCCCTGTCCGTGAAGGCATCGGCGTTCAGCTCCCAGCCAATGAACAGCCCGAGCTGACGGACCTCCTTGAGCAAAGGATGGTTCCAGGCGCGTCCGGCCTCGGCGATGGCCGCCCCCTGGATCCTGGCATTTTCACAAAGGTTCTGGTCAATGATGGTCCGCAGTGTGGCGATGCCAACGGCACAGGCCAGCGGGGAGCCGCCATACGTCGTGCCATGCGTGCCTGGTCCCAAAAGTTTGTTCGGCTCAAGCCGGTCATTGACCCAGAATGAACCCAGCGGGAAGCCGCTGCCGATGGCCTTGGCCCAGCTGATGCCGTCAGGCTGGATCTCATCCCCTGGAAGGATCGCACGCCAGCCCGCCAGCTCCCCCGCCCGTCCAAAACCCACCTGCACCTCGTCGAGCAAGAGCAAAAGGTCCTTCTGACGGCACAGGCTCTGTGCTCCGCGCAGAAACTCGGCCGTCACTGCATTCACGCCGCTTTCCCCCTGCACAGGCTCGACCAGGATGGCGACGGTCCTGTCCGTGATCGCAGCCTTCAGGGCCTCCAGGTCGTTGAACGGCACATAGACGAACCCGGGCGGCAGCGGACCAAAACCGCCATGAATCTTCTCCTGCGCCGTCGCGGTCATCGCGCCGAGGGTCCGGCCATGGAAGGAGCCGGTGAAGGTGATGATCTCGTACCGACCGCCCGTGGCCTGGCCATACTTGCGGGCCAGCTTGATCAGCCCCTCGTTCGCCTCTGCACCGCTGTTGCAGAAGAAGCACTTGCCCGGAATGCCGACGCATTCCTCCACCAGGATGCGCGCCAGCTCAGCCTGCTTGTCGATGCAGTACCAGTTTGAAACATGAATCAGCGTGGAAGCCTGACGGGTGATCGCTTCCACCACCGGGGGCGGACAATGACCGAGCGGGCAGACGGCCACACCACCGGCAAAATCGAGGTATTTTTTCCCGTCCCGGTCCCACACATGCGCTCCCTCGCCTCGCACCGGCCAGACGTCGTAACGGCCGTAGTTGCCGAGCACGTATTGCGGAAGCCACTGGGTTTCGGGGTGTTCGTTCATGGAAAAAGGGGAAGCCGCAGTTAACCGCGCTCCCGGGTGCTGAAAAGGAAATATTCCGCCTTCTTGACCCGCCCGGCGCCCCATCCCAGGATGTCAGGCCGAGACGGCTTCCAGCTCTATGATCTCCCCTTTGGCAGCCATCCTTGAAGCCCTGGTCAGGCTGGTGGATGCCATCATGGACGTCTTCAGCTTTCTGCACGATGCCGAACGCAAAGCCTCGGAGTCCTCCATCGTCGGTGAATCAGGCTTGGAGCAGCAGGCACGACGGCAGCGGGCGAGGACGATCCAACGCTGGGCATGGGCATCCCTGCTTCTGCTGGTCGCGGCGGCCTTTCTCAAAAGCTGGTTTGGCTGAAGCAGCCTGTCATTTCGGGATCAAAGGTGAATTTCCGTGCCGATGCCTCGGTCGGTGAAGATCTCCAGGATCAGGGCATGGGGAATCCGCCCGTCGATGAGGTGGACCTTGCCGACGCCGCCGCGCAGGGAGGCGAGCGAACTGTCCACCTTCGGGATCATGCCACCGGAGATGATGCCCTCGGCCTTGAGCGCGGCGATGCTTGCTTCATCCAGGCTTGGAATCAGGGTCGAGTCATCCTTCGGATCACGCATGACTCCGCGCACGTCGCTGAGGAAGATGAGCTTCGTGGCCTTCAGGCGCGTGGCCAGGGCGCAGGCCGCGAGGTCGGCATTGACGTTGAGCGTCCGGCCCGTGGCCACGTCGCGTGCCACGGGGGAGACAACGGGAACAAATTCTCCGGCAACCGCGGCCTGGATCAGCCCCAGCCGGCAGTCGGTCACCTCCCCGACCCAGCCAAGCTCCGCCTTCATGCGCTGGCCTTGAAACACCTCCGTACCGGGAATGCCCACGGCCTTGCCGCCAAAGGCGTTGATCTTGCTGACAATCTCGGGGTTGATGACCCGGGCCAGGGTTTCCTCGACGATCTTGATCGTCTCCTCGTCGGTGACACGCATGCCGTTGACGAACCGGGCCTCCAGGCCGCTTTCCTGCATCGCCTTGGAGATGGCCTTGCCTCCGCCATGAACGATCACCGGGTTGATGCCGACCGCCTCCAGGAAGACAACGTCACGCAGGAACTGGTCGACCACCACAGGGTCCTCCATCGCGCTTCCCCCCACCTTGATGAGGAAGGTGCAGCCGCGAAACCCCTGCATGTACGGCAGGGCTTCAAGAAGAACATCGGCTTTCTGGGTCTGGGCGGTGAGGTCGGTCATGTCAGGAGGGATTCGAAGGGTGGCGAGCATACCCCCCTGGTCCAGGCGTCAAGCCCGGCCCGCAGTTTTCTCCGGCCGGCACGCATGCAAGGGCCGCCCAATCAAGAGCAAGCCAGGAAGAGCGGCGCCTAACCATCCGGCCCAGGCTGCCCATGCAACCCGACAACCATGAAAAAGCACGAACCCATCTCCAAAATCATGAGCACCAACCTGGTCACCGTCCACCACGGCGACCCGGTTTCCAAGGTCCGCCAGCTCGCCGCCTCACGCGGCATCCATCACATTCCCGTCGTCAGCGGCGACCAGTTGGTCGGGCTCATCAGCTGGTCCGACATCCTGCGTGTCAGCTTTGGAGACACCTTCCAGGCCGATGAACGCGCCGTCGATGCGACCCTGGACCACACCTTCACGATTGAGCAGCTGATGCAGAAAAACCCGGTCGCCCTGCCGGATTCGGCCACGGTGAAGGACGCGGCGGAAATCCTCTCTCGCGGTGAGTTTCACTCCGTGCCCGTGGTGCATGGCACAAAGCTGGTCGGCATCGTCACCTCCACCGACCTGATCAAGTACCTGCTCGACCAGATGTAAGCGGTCGCCTTTCTGCATGGCAGGGGTGGATTATCCAGCCACACCTGCCAGCAGTCGGCGAGTCACAGGATAGCCCGTGCCCAGCGTCATCGCCATCTCGATGTCCTCGGCCGACCGGGCGACACCCTCCTCGTGGACACGTCTGGCCTCGTCAGCGAGCAGTCCGCCAAGACGCTCACGGACTCGCTCCATGAGATGCCTGTCCGCCTCCGTCCATGAGGCTTTCCGCCGATCCGGCAGCGGATGCTCGTAAAAGCCCGCCCCGGATTTCCTGCCCAGCCGCCCGGCGTCAATCAGCCCCTGGATCATGCCAGGACGGACAAAGCGCCCCGGGAATGCGGCTTCCAGCGTTTTCCCGACATGAGCGGCGACATCCAGGCCGATCTCATCCAGCAGGCGCATCGGCCCCATCGGCATGCCAAAGCTCAGCATCGCTTCGTCAATCAGCTCGGCAGGCACGCCGGTTTCATGCAGGTGCACGGCCTCCATGAGGTAGGGCACCAGGATGCGGTTCACGATGAATCCAGGACTGTCCTTCACGACCACGGGCACCTTGCCGAGCCGCTGCACCAGGCTGACCGTCGTGGCCAGAACATCATCCGAGGTATGTTTCGTGATGATGACCTCCACCAGCGGCATCCGGTGCACCGGGTTGAAGAAATGCAGCCCGATCACCCGCTCGGGATGCGGCACGGCGGCGGCAAGCTCGGAGACAGACAACGCGGAGGTGTTGGTGGCCAGGATCGTGTCCGGACTGCTGCGCGCGGCCAGGTCCATGAAGATTCGCTTCTTCAAGGCCATGTCCTCCGTCGCGGCCTCGATGACCATCTGCTGATGCAGAAGCGGAACCTTGCTGTGATCGGGAACAAGGCGGTCCAGGGTTTCACGCATCTCACGTCTCGACACAGCCCGGCGCTTCACGCCTTCCAGAAGCAGTTCGTGAACGCGTCCCAGGCCCTTCGCCAGGGATTCGGTGCTGATGTCCTGCATCAGCACCCGGCAGCCGCGCATGGCAGTCCAATGAGCGATGCCTGCCCCCATGACTCCGGCCCCGATCACGGCCACATCATGAACGGGCATCGCGACGCCCTCAGGCCAGGACTTCTTCATCGCCTCCTCCCGGCGAAAGAAGAAGTCGATCAGCCTCTCCGTTTCAGGCGTCATCGCGAGATCAAGAATCGCGTGCTTTTCCATCTCCATCGCCCGGCTCATGGCGGCAAAGGGCGCGCGAGTGGCGACTTCCAACGCCCTGAGCGGGACGGGATACAGACCGCGGGTTTTGTGGATGAGCGCAGCCCGGGCCCGTGAGGCCATCCAGGGGGCGAGCAAACGATCCAGAAACCTGGCTTGTGGTTTCTTGACGGCCAGGTCCCCGACGCCCTTCTTTTCCATAAGCTCACGCGGCAGCACGGCATGAACCAGACCGGCCCTCCGCGCCTCGTCGGGTTTCAGGACCTTCCCCGTGACGATGAGATCAAGCGCCCTGGCCAAACCCAGCAGCCTGGGAAGACGAGTTGAACCACCCCAGGCAGGAATCAGGCCGATCTGCGTTTCCGGCAGGCCAAGACGCGTGTGCTCGCTGTCGCTGGCAAGCCGCACATCACAGGCAAGGGCAAGTTCGAGACCGCCGCCAAGGCAGGCTCCGTGAATCAGGGCAATCTTCGGCATGGGCAGCGCGGCCAGCCGATTGAAGGTGGCCTGACCAAGGTCAATGAGCGACTCCATCCTGGCAGCCGTGGCCTGCCGAAGGGTCTTCAGGTCGGCGCCGGCAATGAAGACGCGATCCTTGGCGCTGCGGATCAGGACTTTCTTCACGCCACCGTGATGCACCACCAGGTCAAGGCAGTGGTTGAATTCACGAAGCGTGGCCTCATTCCACACATTGGCCGCGGCGCCGGCCATGTCGAAGGTGATCCAGGCACGGCTTTCCGGATCCACCTCAAACCTGAAGTGTTTCAGCTGAACCGCGCTTCGGGCGGGGTCAGGATGAGTGACCAGGGAATCGAGCAGGGGGTGTTTCATGGCGGTTGGGGAGTCATTGGTCAGACACGTTCCAGAAGTGCGGCTCCACCCTGGCCGCCTCCGATGCAGAGGCTGACAAGGGCATGGCGCCCGCCGGATTGCCGCAATTGTTCCAAGGCCGTCAGGACCAGCCTCGCACCGGTGGCTCCCACCGGGTGGCCGAGGGCGATGGAACCGCCGCGCGGGTTGAGCTGGTCCTCGCGGAGGTCGCCGAGAGGCTGCTCAAGTCCCGCACGGCGGGCGCTGGCGGGATTTTTCAGACACTGCCGCACGGCCAGCACCTGCGCGGCAAAGGCCTCGTTGATCTCGATGACGTCCAGATCATCGAGAACATGACCGCTGCGATGCAGCAGCAGGTCGATCGCGCGCACCGGACCCAGGCCCATGCGGCGCGGGTCGCATCCGGTGTAGACATAATTCGTCAGCATGCCAAGGGGTTGCCAGCCATGGCGCTTCACCGCCTCCTCACCCGCCACCAGAAGCGCGGCGGCTCCATCGGTGACCTGGCTTGAATTGCCGGCGGTGACGGTGCCCCCCTCGCGGGCGAACAGAGGCTTCAGCCTGCCCAGCTTTTCCAGGCTCGAATCAGGCCGCATGCCGTTGTCGGCCAGCACGGGCACAATCTCGCGACCCATCACGTAGATCGGTGACACTTCGGCCTGCAAGTCGGCGGCGGCGGCCACGGCCTTGCGATGACTGTTGAGAGCGAATTCATCCTGCTCCTCCCGGCTGATGCCAAACTCCCGAGCCAGCAGTTCGGCGGTCTCGCCCATGTTCATCTCCACCACAGGATCGGTCAGACCGAGCCTGAGCCCGATGACGGGGGCGAAGTCCGCAGGACGGAAGGCCATGGCGGCCCCGGCCTTTTCCATGAAGCTGCGGGCCTTGCCCAGGCCGGCGAATTTTTCAGCCGCGCCTCGTGAAAAATAAAGCGGCATGTTGCTCATGCTCTCGGTGCCGCCGACGACAAAAACATCCCCCTGCCCCGCCGACATTTTCGCATGGGCCGTGGTGAGAGCCTCGAGACCGGAGGCGCAGTTGCGGTGAACGGTCATGGCCGGGCGTGACTCAGGCAGGCCTGACCGAAGGGCGATCACGCGGGCGATGTTCTGGGCATGGGCGGGCTGGCCGACGCAGCCGAAGATGGTTTCATCCACGTCATTCGGATCAATGCCGCTGCGGGCGAGCAGCGAGGAGACGGCCGCCCGGCCCAGTTCCACCGCGTCGAGCGACGCCAGGCCGGACCCCGCCCTGGTGAAAGGCGTCCGGGTGGCGGCGATGATGTAGAGAGGTTTCATGGCGTTTCCAGGTGTTGGGTGGAGGGTTCATCCATCAGGCCGTGAGGGCAGGCGCCGTCACCGGGGCGTCGGCCCTGGGACGTGCGTCGAGAATCTTGGCCTCCTTGAGAAGCCTTCCCACGCCAAGGCGTTCGCGCAGGCCGGCCAGGTCGTGAAATTGGATTTCGTTAGGCTTCACCTCGGTGACCTCCGCAAACCGGCGCTCCAGCCTGCGACGGAGTTCCAGCGTGTTCACCCCCGGCTCGGGAGTGACATGAAGCAGAAGCTCGTCCACCTCCATGGGATCGTCGTCATGCTTGCGCAGCTCGACCTGCCAGGCGGCGACGCCCTTCATGTCATCCAGAAGATGCTCCAGGATGTTGAAGTTCACGAGCGTGCCCTTGATCTTGTCGAGGTGAAGCTCCCGGACCTCGCTGACCCGGCTGATGGGGCCGATCAGGCGCGGGGTCTGGCGTCCGCAGTGAGGGCAGCGCGCCCAGGTCATGCCGCCTTCGGCAATGTCACCGGTGCGGTAGCGCAGCACCACCGTGCCGCGGGCGTCCAGCGGCGTGAAGACAATCTCGCCAGCATGACCTTCCGGCACCGGCGCGCCGGTCAGCGGATCGACGATTTCAAAGAAGGCAAGCTCAGGACTGATGTGAAAGCCGCTGGCGCTGACGCCCAGATGGGTGGGGCATTCAGGCAGGGCCATCTTCGCCTCCGTGAAGCCGTAGGTGCTGATGATGTGAACGTCATCGGCGCCAAGCTCCTGGGCGAGCACCAGCAGCTTGGCCCTCATGCCCTCGGCCACCTTTTCCCCGCCCAGGACGATTCGGCGGATCTGCGGCCAGCGCCGACGCCCCTCGACAGCCTCGCGCATCAGGTGGTAGAGAAAGGTCGGCATGCCGATGATCACCTCGGGGCGCACCTTGTCGATCAGTCCTATATTGCCCTCCGTGCCCATGACCTTGCCGCCTCCCGTGCTGAGCATGAAGGTGCCGAAGCCAAGCCCTGCATGATGCGCCTGCCAGAAGGCCAGATGCGGGGCATACGGGAAGGTGTTGACATGCCGCCACTCCTTGCGGGAGCCGCCCACCTCCATGAGACGACGGCCCGTCGTGTCGAGGTTGTGCAGGTCGTGCCTGGTGAACAGGAACGGCACGGGTTCAGCCGACCGCCCTGTCGTGCTGGTCATCATCACCGGTCGGAACTCCTGCTCGAGCGCCTCCCTCGCAAAGCCGGGCCCGTGGAAGACCGTGTTCCAAAGCACGCCCCACTCCTTGCGCAGCACCTCCTGGGAGGGCATGAGCACAAAGTCACGCTGCTGCTCCTTGGAAACCGTCAGCTGGGCCTTGGTGGTGAACGGCACCTTCGACCAGTCATCCAGGGTGTAAAGGTCCTCAGGATGCAGGTCATGCGCCGCAAACAGCCGACGGTAATGCGCGCTGAACGGGATCACCCGCTCCTTCAGATAATGACGGAGGCGGTGCAGCTGCCAGTCCTGCCAGACGTCAGGAGGCGATGCATCCCAGGCCGGAGTTGATTGGAGGAATTTCATGGCTTGTGGGGGGCGGGGTGGTTGTTGAAGAAAGCAGGGCGCGAATGGCCGGCAGCGCCTGCTCAGCGGCCTTGCGGCCTGTCTCGATGTAGCGGGCGTGGTTCTCGAAGTCGCACCAGGACGAGCCGCAGTGGAAGGGATGAATCAGCACATCAGCCTCGCGGGCCTCCTTTTCGACAAGCCCCACCTGGGCGCACATGAGGGCCCTGCGGAAGGTGTCGAGCACATTGCCGTCGGCGAGCAGGTTGACGGGACGAAGAATACGGGAGACGACACTCGTCTTGCGAATCAGCGTGGTGAAGGCCGCGTCGTGGCAGCGCTCCAGGTCGTCATAAGTCGGCAGCACGTTCACAGCAATCACGGCATCGACGTCATGACGGCTGCGCAGAAGCGTCACAGGCAGCGGGTCGACGGCACCTCCGTCGGTGTAACGGCGCCCGTCGATCTGGACCGGCGTGCAGATGCCCGGAATCGCGGCGCTGGCATGTACGGCGGGGGCGACTGGGCCCGAATCAAAAACATGACTTTGAAGCGCGTCCAGGTCGGTCGCCACCGCCAAGAGAGGCCGCTTCATGTCCGCAAAGGTGAGCCCGCGCAGCGTGCGCTCCAGATGACGGCGCAGACGGTTCCCGCGAATCAGGCCCGCCGTCGGCGGGATGGCGAAGTCCAGCATGGCGCGCAGCGCCTTTCGGTCGGGGATTTCGCGGGCGAGGTTCTCAAGATCGGCACCCCCGAGGCCGGCGGCATAAACAGCCCCGACGTAGGCGCCCATGCTGGTTCCCGCGATGGCGGTGACGGGAATGTGGTTTTCCTCCAGCACCTGGATGACGCCCACATGGGCCAGCCCCCGGGCGCCGCCTGCGGACAGCACCAGCCCAAGCCTCGCTGGCCTTGGGCCGCTCGCGCCTCCTGCATGCTCCATGGCGTCGTTTGCAGCACGGGAAATCCCTGTCCCTGTGTCCGGCGTGGAATGGGTGGGCTTCATGGCGACCTCCTTGCCGACTCAGACTCAATTCACGCACAGCCCCGTTCAAAAGATGTTGTCTTTTTTGTTAGGTGAGCCGTTTCATTTTCATCGGCCAAAACAGCCCCCGGGCCGTATGCACGGGACATGCCCAGACACAAGACCGTCATCCACTGGTTCCGCCGCGACCTCCGCCTGACCGACAATCCCGCCCTGTCTGCGGCCGCAAGGGACGGCGCCCAGGTCATTGCATCCTATGTGCTGAGCGACTGGAAGTCCGTCCACGGATGGACGGGCGGCATGCGCCAGCAGTTTCTCTGCGGCTGCCTGGAATCCCTGGCCAGGAACCTCGAAAGCATCGGCTCCAGGCTCATCCTGCGCTGCGGCCGCGCCGATCAGGAGCTCGAAAGGCTGATCAAGGAGACCCAGGCGGGAGCCGTTTACTTCAACCGGGACTATGACCCCTACGGACGTGAGATGGAAAAGAAGCTGCGCGAAGCCTGCGCGCGGCTGGGCGTTGAGTGTCACGGCTTCAAAGACAGGGTGCTTCATGAACCCGACGAGGTGAAGACCGGAGCAGGAGGGCATTACCGGGTTTACACGCCCTATTCGAGGAACTGGCTTTCCCTGCCGAAGACAGCCCCCGTTGGCCGACCAACCAGCCTGGGTGCAGCACCGGAGGCAACCCTGCAAAGCCACCCGCTGCCAGGCCTGGATCACTGGAATCTGTCTCCCGCTCAGGGCACGCTTCCAGCCCCGGGTGAAAAAGCTGCCAGGGAGCGCATGAAGGCCTTCATTGCAGATCACCGACTGAACCGCTACGGCATGCAGCGTGACATTCCCGCAGGCGTGACCACGTCACGGCTCGGACAGGACCTGCGCTTCGGCCTGATCTCCATCCGTGAGCTTTATGCCCGCTGCATCAGCGCCAGGGAGCAGGTCGGCGCGGCCCAGGAACGAGCCTCCATCGAAACCTACATCAAGGAGCTTGCCTGGCGTGAATTCTACCTCGCCATCCTCTGGTTTCATCCGGAGGTCTTTGACGAGGAGTTCAATCCGGACTTCCGGGGCATCTCCTGGCCTGGCAGGGATGACCATTTTGAAACCTGGTGCCGTGGCATGACCGGCTTCCCGATCGTCGATGCAGGCATCCGGGAGCTGCTTGCCACCGGCTTCATGCACAACCGGGTGCGGATGATCGTCGCGATGTTCCTGACCAAGGACCTCCACTGCCACTGGCGGCTTGGGGAGAGCTTCTTCATGCGCCATCTGATCGATGGCGAAAACGCCAGCAACAACGGCGGCTGGCAGTGGAGCTCGGGCACGGGCGCCGATGCCGCCCCGTATTTCCGCATCCAGAACCCCTGGACCCAGACCAGACGCTACGACCCCGAAGGCAGCTACATCCGCCAGTGGCTCCCCGAGCTGCGCGGTGTTTCGCCGGCACGTCTCTGCGAGCCGCCTTCCGACGGCAGGTCGATCGCCCCGGACTACCCGCTCCCCATCGTGGATCATGCCAGGGAACGCGACCGCACGCTGGCCATCTTTGCCAGGCACAAGGAAGGCTGAGGCGGCGGAATCAGCCGCCGGGGTGCGTTTGATGATTGAAGCAGGAACACAGCTTCGATAGTCTCGGGCTTATGTGCCTTCCGATTCGACTTCTGATTTCCATGTTTCTGACCGCCTCAGCCCTGGCGGAAAACTGGCCCCAGTGGCGAGGCCCGCGCATGGATGGCACCAGCCTGGACCAGGGCTTCCCGACCGACGCCACTGAAAAGTCCCTCGCATGGAAGGTGGAACTGCCAGGCTCCGGCCATGCCTCGCCCATTGTCTGGGATGACAAGGTCTTCACGGTCGCCACGGTGGCAGAAACGCAGGAACGCGTGCTGCTGTGCCTGGACCGTGGCGACGGCCGGATGCTCTGGAGGAAAACCGTCCTGAAATCCCCTCTTGAAGGAAAGCACCGCCTGAACAGCCATGCCTCAAGCACGCCCGCCACGGATGGCGAACGGGTATTCACCGCCTTTCTAGACGGCTCGGAAGTTGTTGTCAGCGCCCATGATTTCAATGGTAGGCAGGCCTGGCAGGTCCGCCCTGGTGTCTTTGCAAGCAAGCATGGCTTCTGCTCGAGTCCGATCCTCTATGAGGACAAGGTGATTGTGAACTGCGACCACGACGGCCCGGGCTACATCGTCGCCCTGTCTCGGACCGACGGCCGCCAGCTCTGGCGCATTGAACGCCCCAACAACACGCGCAGCTACTGCGTGCCGATGATCCGCCGGATGTCGGGACGGGTGCAGATGGTGCTCTCGGGAACCAAGTGTGTGACCAGCTATGACCCCGGCGATGGCTCGCTGATCTGGATGATCGACGGCCCCACCGAGCAGTTCGTGGCATCGTTGGTGCAGGATGACAAGTCAGGCCTGCTGCTGATGAGCGGCGGATTCCCAGAGCATCACATCCTGGCCATCAGGCCAGACGGCACGGGCAATGTCACCGACACCCACATCGCCTGGCGCACGAACAAGGGCGTCGCCTACGTCCCCTCGCCCCTCTGTGAGAATGGCTGGTTCCTCATTGTCTCGGACTCAGGCATCGCCCACTGCTTCGACGCCGCCACGGGCGAGATCGCCTGGGAGGAGCGCATGAAGGAGCACCATGCCTCTCTTGTCAGTGCTGAAGGCCGGGTGTATTTCATCAATGACTTCGGAACCCTGCGCACCGTCAAGCCCGGCAGGGAATACAGGATTCTCGCGGAAACTGAACTCGGGGAAAAAGTTTTTGCCTCCCCCGCCCTCAGCGACGGACAGATTTTCATCCGAGGAGAAAAAAACCTGATCTGCCTGGGCAGGCGCCAGGTCAAAACCGCGGCGCGCTGAGTCGGATTCCTGCATCATGAAAACTGTTCGCAGCCATCGTCTCGCCGTCCTGCTCCTGCTTGTCTGCGTCCAGCTCGCAGGCTGTTCGTTGCTGAGGAGGAAGCCTGAGGAGAAACCAGGCCCGGTCGGACAGGCCACCTTGATCGGCATGATCGAAATGGTGAATCCCGAGCAGAACTACGTCGTCATCCGGTGTGACACTCCACCAGCCATTCAGCCAGGCACGGAACTGATCGCCGTAAGCTCCCTCGGCACGCGCTCCAGGCTGGTTCTTTCGCCTGAACGAAAGGGCTACTATCTCACGGCCGACATCAAGGAAGGCTCTCCGTCAGTCGCCAACCTTGTCCTGCTTCCCCACGCTGCAACGCCGCCCGAGCCCGCCCCATCCCAGCCCCGGCCTGCCCCGGAGGCACCGCCAACCAACAATGATTCCAACTCAGGCCCGGCATCCGCCGTCCCCTCGACTCCGCTTCCATCCCTGCAGCCTCAGACACCGCCATCCGGCGCAATCCCGCCTGCAGCCCCCACCGCCGCCGGCCTGGATGACCTGGTGCCGCCCGTGGGAAATCCTTGAACACTCACGGACAAACCGCTTCGGTCAGGCTGCGCCAATCATGCTGACCGAATCCGAAGCTCTCGAACATCTCCTCTCCCGGGTACAGACCGGCCCGGCTGAGGCAACCCGCCTGCTGGATGCGCTTGGGCGCTACAGCACGGCGGACCTGACCGCGACCCTTCCCCTGCCCGGCTTCGACAACTCGATGATGGATGGTTATGCCATCCAGGCTGAGGTGTCGTGCGATCCAGCGCGACTGGTTTCCGTTCATGCCGAACAACCGGCAGGCATCAACCTACACCTGACCTGCCCGCCCGGAAAAGCCGTCCGCATCTTCACGGGAGCACCCATGCCAGCAGGCGCAGATGCCGTCATCATGCAGGAGGATGTGGAGCTTGTCGGAGGAGCGATCCGCTGCCGGGAGCCTGTCCAGCCCGGTGAGAATGTCCGCCGGGCCGGGGCTGACCTCTGCCGAGGACAGGTCATGCTGCGGCGAGGCGGGAAAATTAGCGCCGGCATCATCGGTCTGCTGGCCTCGCAGGGCCTGGAAAGGATCGAGGTCCATGCGGCTCCCAGGGTTGCCGTCCTGAGCACGGGGGACGAACTGCGGCAGCCAGGCCAGCCTCTGGAAGACGGCTGCATCTACAACAGCAACGGCCCCATGCTCCAGGCCCTGCTGGCAGGCCTCGGCATTCATCAGGTGAGCACCGTTCATTGCACGGACAGCCTGGAAGCCACCGTGGCGGTTCTTGCTGATCTCCTTGCCAGCCAGGACATCCTCCTGCTCAGCGGCGGGGTCTCCGTGGGCGATCACGATCACATCAAGCCCGCCCTGGCGAGGCTGGGCATCCAGCCCGAAATCTGGCGGATCAAGGTCAAGCCGGGCAAACCCTTCCTATTCGCCCAGTCCCGGCGTGACGACAGCTCATCCATGGCGACTGGCATCTTTGGCCTGCCTGGCAATCCCGTCTCCGCCTTCATCACCTTCCACCTCTTTGTCAGGCCTGCGCTACTGCGCTGGATGGGTGCCGTGGATGTTTCCCCCTTCACCGTCATGGCGCGGGCGTCAGCCAGGCTGCAAAATGACAGTGACCGCCCGCATTACCTCCGAGGAAGCCTGGTGGACGGCATGTTTCAGACCACCGGGCTTCAACAGAGCCATGCCCTTTACGCCCTGAGCCAGGCCAGCGCCCTTCTGCGCCTTGACCCCGGCCAGACCCTGGATGCCGGCGATCCAGTGAGGGTCCTGCTGTTCAACACCCTCATGGGCTGATGCATCGTGCCCTTGAGTGTGGTCGCAAAAATTGTGCTTTTGCCGCCACGAAAGGCGCCCTCATGTCCCTGGTTCTGATTCATGTTTCCGTCAGCCTGGCTTCATGCCGCGGGACTTGCGGCCCCTCCCAGCGTGTCGGCTGCGAAATGGACCGTGCAGCCTGCAAGGTCGGCGGAGGCATCGCCCGCCCCCGACATTCGATCCAGCGGGCCGCCCGCTGACCTCCTTGCCGGGCCGGTCAAATCACTGCCGGTAGATCACGACCACCCCGGAGGTGGGCGAGCTGGGTGAACTGTCAAAACCAAAGCCCACAGTCTGCAGGCTGGCCGCCTCGACACCCGCCTCGATCAGGAACTGCCTCACCGCCTGGGCACGCCTTTCGGAAAGTGAGCGTGCATAGTCCTCGGGAAGCCCCGGAGGAGTATAACCCGCAATGAGATGCCGCGGCCGACCCTTCTGCCATTCATCCGCCAGCCCTTTCAGGATCTTCTGATGCCCGCCACCGAGACTGAAGGTGTTCCCTGGAAATTCAAGGGCCGGACAGGCAGGTTTCAAGGCCGCCTCCAGGGGGCTGCGGAAACCTTCCCTGCCGCCCAGGGCGTAGACCACGGACGGTTCGTCATTTTTCGAAAAGCCGGGAATTTTCGGAAGCGCCTGACAGCATGCCAGGACTATCGGCATCAAGGCCGCAGGAAGCAGACGCAGGCTGGGGTTTGTCGGTTCCATGCTCACTTCATCCAACGGGGTTCACTGATGCGGCCCTGCTTTTCCAGGATGGCCCGCCGCCGTCCGCTGCTCAAATGATGGATGTAAAGCACCCCGTGCTGGGCATAGCAGAGGTAATGACCGTTCGGACTCCAGGAGGGATGCGCGGCGCCACCGGACTGGATGACACGGGCATGACCATTCGGCCAGCCTTTCACCACGACGGCCAGCTGACCGCCTGACCTTGCGGTAAAGGCAACCGACTGGCCATCCGGCGAAAACTCCGGGTCTGTCGAAAAACGGTAGCCTGTCCGCCAGCGGACCAGGCTGGCCTGGCTCTGGTTCGTTTCCGGGACTTCCGCCACATAGAGCGCCGGCCCCTGTCCCTGATCATCGGAAAAAATCACCTGCCTGCCGTCGGGATGCCAGGAGGGCGCGCCCGGAACCCCCGTGGTGTCACTGATGCAGGCTGCGGTGTTTGTGTTCAGGTCGGTCACGAAAATTTCAGGATTGCCCAGGAAGCTCATCACCATCGCCAGACGCTGGCCGTCCGGCGAAAAGGCGGCGCCAAAACTGCTGCCCGAGGTGTCGGTCACCGTTCGTTCCCAACCCTGGCCCAGGTCAAGCCACTGGACCACGGGGAAGCCGCTTCGATAGCTCGTGTAGGCCACGGCAGAAGCATCTGAATTCAAGGTGGGCGAAACAGCCCCATGATTGTGATGCGTGACTTGAAAAACTTCCCGGCCCTCAGGATCGCAAAGATAGACCTGCCTCACACCGGACTTGTCGCTGACAAACGCAATCCGGCTGGTGGCCAGCCCTGGCCTGCCGGTGATGGCCAGGATGACATCATCCGCAAAGGCGCGTGCGTTTTCATCCAGGCCCGGAGCCGCATAAGTTCGTTCCAGCAGTTTTTTGCCGGAGGAGTCCACCACCCGCCCCGTGAGGCGTCCACCGATCGAAGTTCCCGAAATGAAAAACTCAGCCTGCCCCGGGGTGATCTGAAACTCATGCGCCGACTCCAGTTCAGCGAGAACGGCGCGCTGGCTGCTGCCACCAGTGCCCCCGGTGAATTCACCGACTTGCACTTTCTTTAAGGCAGCCGCCGCCACCGGCTGATTCCGCACCTTCCCGGGAAAAAGCCAGGAAGGCAGAGTCAACGCCGTTGCCGCCGCCGTTGGCAGCAGGACAAGAAGGGCGATGATCGGAGCAAGCAGCATTCAATTCAGTCAATCTGGAGATTCACCTGAAGTGCATAACGCGTTCCGGGAAATTTTACAGGCAGGCTTTCGGAAATCTTGACGACTTTCTGGAGCATTTGCTCGACCGATTCATCCAGCACCCGCGCCCCTGACTTTTTGTGAACAATGGCATCCCTGACCGCCCCGTCACGCAGGACGGCCAGCCTGACCTCAACGCGGCGCTGATCAGCAGGCACCAGGGTTGGAGAAGGCGGCTTCCAGGCTTCAAGCATGGTCCTCTGAAGCGCCTTCTCGACAGGTCCCATGTCCGCTCCACCGGTTTCAGCCGCCAGAATCCTGTCCGCCTCGTTATGCACGGCAATCTGGAGCAGGCTCGGCACCGGCTGAGGAGCCGCCGCCATGGGCTGCGGTGCCGCCTTGGTTATCGCCGAAATGGCGATGTACTTGGCGGGTTCACGCAAAGTCCGGGGCGCTTCACCCGGGTAGGTCGCGACCGCTTGAGACTGAACCGGCTCGCGACGCCCCTCCCCTCCACCCTTCGTGGACAGCCCCCCGCCGATCAGTGTTCCCAGCCCGCCGGTTGAACGACGCGGCAGCATGGCATCCATGCCGGAGGCGCTTGAAATGGAGTTTTCAAGTCCATCGCCCTTGGCCGGACCTGGATCGGCGGTCTTGGATATCGGAGGCGAAAACCCGGCAACGAGCTCTTTCGGACTGGATGAGACCTCCGGCTTCGGCGAAACAACGACCGCAGGAGCTGAAACGGGCGGGGCTTTCTTCATCTCCGCCGCAGGCTTGGGCGGGGCTTCGGGCTTGGGCTTCTCCTGGGCAGCCTCCATGAATGCCTCAGGTTTACGCCAGACCAGATCTTTTTCCTCGATGCGAGAAGCGCCTCCGGCGTCGTCAGGCGCAAGCACCGGGAGAAGCGTCCAGGCCAGCATTGCCAGCAGCAGCAAGGCCAGCCCAGTTCCAACCAGGGCTGGAGCCAGGGGCTCCAGGGCTGCTCGTGTCGGTTTGCCGGGCATGGTCAGGTTCAGTTGGCGGGGCTTGTGCTGACAACAACAGCCGTGTGCCGGACCTTCGCGCTGCGCAGGGCGTCCATCACTTGAATGAGCTGAGGAGCACTCAGGCTTGGCGGAATGGCCACCACCACCCCGAGGCCTGGAGCCGCCGCCACCTGCCGGCTCAGCTCGCCGATCAGGGCCTGGTGTTCGATGTCCTTTCCCGCCAGGGTCAGCTTCAGATCCTTGGCCACCCGCAGTTCCATGGTGAGCCCGGGAGCCTGGCCTGCCCCTTCCTGAAATGTCTCAGCGGCTCCACGCCCCTGGATTCCTGCGGTGGAAAACACCATCATCAAGAGCACAAGCATGAGCAGCAGGTCCACCCATGGGACCACGTGCACCTCCGCGACCAGTCTTGGCAGATGACGGCTGGAGAGTCTCTTCATGCCCTTGCGATGGGATGGCGTGAAGTTCCGGTGGAGGTGCCGGGCACCGGCATCGCGGGAGCGCCCAGGCTGCCAAGGCTGGGGAGGCTTTCCTCGACCTTGCGATGATCAACAAACTGTCTGTCAAAAATTCCGCTCAGTTCCGCGGCAAAGTTGTCCATGCGCACGATCAGATGCCGGATCCGCCCCACCACGGCGTTGTAGCCGGCCAGGGAGGGAATCACCACCACGATGGCGGCGATGCTGCTCAGCAGGGCGGTGCACACGCTCTCCGCCAGGGTGGCCGGGCCGCCGCCGCCCCCCTGCACGGCAAAGGCCTCCAGGAGACCCAGCAGGGTTCCCAGCACGCCCAGCAGCGGCGCGATGGAAATGACCGTGGCCACAAAGCCAAGGCGCACCTCCAGCTTCAGGGCGGCGCTGCCGACCGCCCTCTCCATGGAATTCTGGACAGTGCTCATCTGGCTAGGGGAGATCCTCCCCGCCCCCTGAAGACGGGCGGAAAAGCTCCTTCCCGGCTCCTCCTCACCGACCAGATGAAAGGCCAGGTCCTTCGCGGCTGCGTGATAGAGGAAGTACAACGGTGACATGTCCGTCTGCTCCTTGGTCAGATATAGCGCCAGCGGATGCGGGCTCTCATGAAACTGCCTGAGAAAGCGGCGGTTCGCCCTTTCCGTTTTCCGCAGCAGCAGCCACTTCATGAGGAGGGCGGACCAGCTCACCGTGGAAAGCAAACCAAGAAGGCCCAGGATCACCCAGGTTGCTGGGGTGATGTGCTCCTGCCCAAACCTAAGGCCGTTGATGAAGGAAAATATGAAGGCAGACATCACGCGGGAGAATAACCGACAGTTAATCAACCTTGAATGTCTGGCGTCAACCGGGGAATCATGGGATTCAACGCCTGGGATACCGCCCACGGCCTCCGTGAATCGTTGATGATGAGCCCCGCATGAGCTTCTCGGGACAGGGCTCAAAGAAGCGAACAGCCGCCTTCAAAGGATTCCGTCTTGCTTGTCCTGCTTGTCTCATTACCCTCGCCGTCCTATGGCAAAATCGGCACTCGGAAAAGGTCTTGGCGCTCTCATCTCAGCCCCGGCAGCGGCGGCTGGTTCAGCGTCCAGGCTGCCAGCGCTGGCGCAGCCCGCCCCGGGTGACATCGTCCGCAAGGTCTCCTTGGACCAGGTCGTCCCCAGCCCCCTGCAGCCTCGTAAGGAGTTTATCGCCGAACAGCTCACGGAGCTGATGGAGTCGATCCGTGAGCATGGCATCATCCAGCCCTTGATCGTGCGTCAGGTGGCCGGCAAGCTGGAGCTGATCGCCGGTGAACGACGCTTCCGCGCCTCCACCCAGCTGGGCCTGAAGGAGGTGCCCGTCATCATCCGCCAGGCCTCGGACCGAGATGTCCTGGAGATGGCCCTCATCGAAAACCTCCAGCGCGAAGACCTTAATCCGATCGAGGAAGCACGGGCCTACCACCGCCTCGCCGAGGATTTTGCCATGAAGCAGGAGGACATCGCCCGGCGCGTCGGCAAAAACAGGGCCACCGTCGCCAACGCCATCCGGCTTCTGGACCTGTCGCCACCCGTCCAGGAATTGCTGACCCAGGGCAGGATCACCAGCGGTCATGCCAAGGTGCTCCTCATGCTGAAGGACGCCGCCCAGCAGGAAAAGGCCGCCGACGAGGTGATCCGCAAAAGCCTGACGGTTCGCGCCACGGAAAAGCTTGCCCACAACATCATCACCCCACCGGTGCCGAAGCCCAAATTCGACGACCAGGACGTCCTTCGGGCCATCGAGACCTGCGAACAGCGCCTCATGCAGCACCTCTCCACGAACGTGGCCATCAAGCACCACGAAAAGAAAGGCAGCATCGAGATTGACTATTACGGGGTCGAAGACTTGAACAGGCTTCTCAGCCTCATGGGGGTTCCCGAGGAAAAGATCGAGGAGGAATGACGGACTCATGCCCCCCTTCTTCAAGCGCATCGCCTGCCTGACCACCGCGCTGCTCTGTGCCTGCTCCCAGGCGGCACATCCGGAACAAGCCGGCATCGAAACCTTCCTGCAACGCTATTTCTCCACCTGGTCGGCCAGGGACATGGAAGGCTATGGCTCCTGCTTCCATCCCTCCGCTCGCATCACCTTTGTGGAAAAGGGCGGGGCCGCAGCCGCCCAGGGTCTGACGGACTTCCTTCACGGTCAGAAAATCGGGCATGAACGCGCCGCCTCGCCGATGACCGAGGAGCCCTCGGAGATGAAGATCAGCGGCGACACCCGTGTCGCCCAGGCCGAAGTGCGCTGGAGGCTGACCAAGGGCCGTGAGATCATCACCGGCACCGACTTTTTCACCCTCGTGAAAACCGCCGAAGGCTGGAAGATCGCCTCGCTGGTCTTTTACAACGACTGACCCGGAAGCACCACCCCATGTCCACCCCCCCTCACCCACCCTCCTCAGCCTCCATCCGCTGGTTCCTCGGCGCCGCCTGCTTCCTGGCCGGCGCCGCCATGATGGTGATTGAAATCTGCGCCTTCCGCCTCCTGGCACCCATCTTTGGCAACAGCGTCTACACATGGACGGCGTTGATCGGCGTCATTCTCGTGGCCTTCAGTGCCGGCGGCTTCATGGGGGGCCGACTCGTGGACCGATTCACCCACCTGCGCCTGCTCGCATGGCTCCTGGCAGGCTCCGCCATCCTCACCTACCTCATCCCTCCGCTGCACCTGGGCTTCGGCGAACACTTTCTGACCAGCGGCCTGATTGGCGGTTCCATCATGGCCTCCGTCTTTTTCTTCGCCATTCCAGGAGCCCTCCTCGGTGCTGTTTCACCAGCGGCTGTACGCCTTTACAGCCTTACCCAAAAGGACACCCATGTGGGTGCCGCCGCAGGCACCATCTCCATGCTCGGCTCCCTTGGCAGCTTCGTGGGCACTTTCCTCTCCGGCTTTGTGCTGCTCTCGCACTTCGGCGTCCGCACCATCTTCATCGGCTGCGCAACCCTGCTCGTCCTGCTGGCGCTGGTAGCCTTCTTTCTCGAAAAGCTTCAGAAAAAAGCTGCCGGAGCCCTGGTGGCGTCCGCCCTGGTGGCCGGAATCATCGGCTCTCTGGCCCGGGAACAGCCGGGCAAGGACGTGCTGCATGTCGAGGAGTCGTTCTATCACCGCATCGAAGTGTCCGAATCCGGCGTCAGCCCTCACAAACAGCGCCTGCTGCGCCTGGACTCCACCCCCGAGGGTGCCATGAACCCGGACGACGGCTCCCTCGTGATGGATTACCAGCATTACTGGAGGCTTCCTCTCCTCAAGGACCAGCCCAGAATTCAGAACGCCCTCTTCATCGGCGCGGGTGCTTTCGGCATGCCCGAGGCCGTCTCCCGGGAGTTCCCCGGTGCGGCTGTTGATGTGGCTGAAATCGACCCCCGGGTGATCGAAGTCGGAAAAACATACTTCAAGCTTGCCGAGCACCCGCGGGTGCATGCCCACCCAGGAGACGCAAGACGCTTTCTCAACGAGCACCGGGAGAAAAAGTGGGACCTGATCTTTGGCGATGCCTATGCCGGGGTTCGCTCCATTCCATCGCATCTGGTGACCCGGGAGTTTTTCCAGCTCGTGGCCGATCATCTGACCCCGGAGGGCAGCTTTGTCATGAACGCCATCACTTCCGTCCAGGGGCCGCGCTCCGAACTCCTGGCCGGACTGCTGGCCACCCTGCGTTCCGTGTTCCCCAAGGTCGAGGTTTTTGCCGTCCAGGGACCGCGCACGATTGCCCAAAACATCATCATCCTGGCCTCCAGGCAGGATTGGAAGCCGCTGCTGTCCGACCGCTTCTACGCCGAAGGAACATGGCAGAACCGGCTTGTGGCTAGCCATGTCGCAGACATCCAGCTGCCGGCGGACGGAACCGTGTTCACCGACGACTTCAACCCCGTCGACCGAATCATCGCCCGCAGCCTGCTTTTGGAATAAAACGGCTCAGTCCACAACATCACCGACCAGCAGCAGGGCTCCGGGGAAAAACTTCGTGCCGTTGAAGCGCTCCGGGTTGTCGATGCTGTTCTTGTTCCTGGCCAGGATCGCGGCCTTGTCCGGCTGCTCCGGATGAATCTCGATCTTCACCGAATGAACCACGTCCGGCAGGCCGTCGCCGAGCATCAGCGTGGAAAGCCGGTGATAGGTGCAGTAGGCGTCAAACCGCGGCACAACACGCGCCGGCCTGTCATCGAGGGTCACCATGACCTGCCCGCAGTCAGGACCAACGATGTCATAGAGCGCACAGCGGGTTCCCTTGAACTTGAAGGTGATGGTTTCACCTGGGGTTGAGCCCGAATGCAGATCTGGCAGACGCTCCGCCCAGCGCCTGCCAAAGGCATCCGACTTCACATCCAGAGGCTGGATGCCCGGCGAGCGACGGGTGATGCTGATCGGCACCAGCCTTGCCCGCTCGTAATTGTCCGGGTTCAGCGCCGCCCTGAGTTCATGGGGGCCGGCTCCCGTCGATGCACGGCTGATCGGCTCCCAGGAACGCACGATGGCCTGGAGATAAAGCTCATGGCCCGTGCTGACATGAGGATGCACGCTGTCAGGGGCGAAGATGAACTTGTCTCCCGCCGCCTTCTTTTCCTGGTCATTCACCGGCAGCTTGGCCTTCCATTCCAGCTTCCCCACCTTGGCAAGACGCGCCACCTCCATGCCCAGATGGATGGACGGGATGCCATAATGCGCGGCCACCTTCTCCATGGCGCTCGCAGAACGCTGAAACCTGCCGTCAAGCATCGGTGGCACCAGCGCCTCGGTGATGGTGTAGACGAAGCAGATGTCGCACTCAGGCAGGGCCCGCCATGTCTGCCGGACAATGCCCTCCATGCAGCGGATGATCTGCTCCGGCGCCACCCCGCCGTCGTTTACCGCAAACTCGACAAACAAAAGGTCCGGCTTCCGGTCCAGCACATCCTGCTTCAACCGGCAGACGCCCAGGTCGGAGCCGGTGCCGCCAATCGCCGCGTTGATCTCGCTGATCCTGGCCTCAGGCCATGTCTTCTGGAAGTGCTCCAGCGACTTCACCCGCCAGCCTGGCTGGGCGGTGATGCTGCCCCCCAGATAGCCGACACGAAGCTCGGCCCCAGGCCTTTTCACCTTGGTCAGAAAATTGGGCAGGCCGGAACGAGGGCTGCATTCCCGCGCATCGACCAGGGGAAACTCAGGCTCCGCAGCGGTCAGCGGGACGACGGGGAGCAGGAGGCACGAAGCCAGTAGCAGGTGAAAAGCGAGCGGGCGCATCGGGATGAAGGTTAGGCGGACCCGGTCCATTCGGTGACAGTTTCTTTTCGGCAAATCCTTTTCCAAGGCTTGCCATCCGCCGGGCAGTCACCTAAAACCTGCCACCTCCACAAAAATGAGCGCAGACTTCTCCACCCCTCAAATCCCCGCCCTCGGCATCATGGAACCTCTTGGTGACGAGGATCGTGACATCCTCAGCGGCTATGGCGAGTTCAGGCCTGTTCAGCCCGGCAGTCACCTGATTGAAGAAGGCAGCGTTCAGACCAGCCTGTATTTCATCATCAGCGGCAAGCTTCATGCCACCGCCATGCGTGGCGGTCACAAGGTACTGCTTGGCAGTGTCGGCACCGGCGAAACCGTTGGCGAGATCAACCTCCTCGACCCCTCCGCCGCCAGCGCCACCGTCACGGCCGTCGAATTCAGCCAGGTCTGGCGCATCGACTCCAAGAGCCTCGAATCCTACATCAACGAGTATCCCAGGGCCGCCGCATGGCTGCTCATCGGTGTCGGCAGGACCATCGCCCGCCGCCTGCGTTCCGTGAACGAAAAGATCGCCAGCTTCTACGGAGGTTGATCGACGCTCGAAGAAGTTGAAGAAAATCGACAGTGCGTTTGACAAAGCGGCATGAACGTCTAGTCTCAACGTCCCGCAGCGAACTCCAAAAGTTCAAAGCAAAGCACCCGTAGCTCAACGGATTAGAGCATCTGACTACGGATCAGAAGGTTTCAGGTTCGAATCCTGACGGGTGCGCCACTCAGAATCAACGAGTTACAAAGGTTCTGCTCCCCTGAAAAATCTTCACCTGTGCATTTTCTGTGCACTTTTTCCGTTCTGGCCAGCCGTGGTCACCCTTGAACCAAAAGGCCCCCCAAAGGTTTTAGCCTCCCACTCTCCAGCTTCCAAGTTCGGAAGGGGCAAGACGTCCTCAATGTTTCTGGGAATTCCCGTGTCGTGAAACTTTGGGCGCAGCTTGATGACCGCTGGTGAGAAAAGCACTTTTGCTTACTGCCTCAGTTGCTTCAACGTCGCGCCTAGTTTGCTCAGATAGGTGCACCGCTCATCGAGTGTTTTAGCCGCTGTTGCTACAATCGCTTCCGTGACAAATTGCTGATCTACTCCGGGCACCTTGTCGAGAATAGCGCTGGCG